>NZ_JBDIVE010000003.1:77334-418754 GCF_039631295.1 Uliginosibacterium sediminicola
TTTTGTCACCCAGGTGGCGGTCGGCAAGCGCGAAAAGCTCAGCGTTTTCGGCGATGATTACGCCACGCCGGACGGTACCGGCGTGCGTGACTACATTCACGTCGTGGACCTCGCCGATGGTCACGTCAAGGCGCTGCAGCGTCTGGCGCAATCGCCTGGCGTGCTGACCGTGAACCTGGGGACCGGGCGCGGCTATTCGGTGCTCGAAGTGGTCAAGGCGTTCGAAGCGGCCAGCGGGCGCAGCGTGCCTTACCAGATCGTTGCCCGCCGCCCTGGCGATGTCGCGCAGTGCTGGGCCGATCCGGCGCTGGCCGAGCGGGAGCTGGGCTGGCGCGCCACGCGCGGCCTCGACGACATGTGTGCAGATTCCTGGCGTTGGCAGAGTGCCAACCCGGACGGTTATTGATCTTAGAACTCTATAGAGGGATTTCTCCATGTTGCAACCCGTCATTCTTTCCGGTGGTTCTGGCAGTCGTTTGTGGCCCCTGTCGCGCGAGCAATACCCCAAGCAGCTGCTGCCGCTGACGGCCGATGAAACACCGCTGCAGATCACCGCGACGCGCCTTAACGGCCTCAAGGATGTGGCCGTGGCTGAGCCGATTGTCGTCACCAACGAAGAGCACCGCTTCATCATTGCCGAGCAGCTGCGCCAGATTGGCAAGGCCAGTGAGCGCATCGTGCTCGAACCGGTGGGCCGCAATACGGCGCCGGCGCTGCAGCTGGCGGCGGTGGTGGCGCAACAGGAGGGCGGTGATCCGGTGCTGCTGGTGATGCCGGCCGATCACGTGGTCAGCGATGAAGCGGCCTTCTGCGCCGCGATCCAGGAAGGTTTCGCGCTGGCGCAAGCGGGCGCGCTGGTCACCTTCGGCGTGGTGCCGGATCGTCCCGAAACGGGCTACGGCTATATCCGCGTTGGTCAGGCCGTGAGCGGCGCAGCAAGTGCCAAGCAGCTGGCCGCTTTCGTCGAGAAACCGAATGCTGCGAAGGCGGCTGAATATGTGGCCAGCGGCGAGTTTCTGTGGAATAGCGGCATCTTCATGATGAAGGCCTCGGTCTGGCAAGCGGCCTTGCTGGCACTCAAGCCGCTGATCGCCAAGGCCGGCCTGGATGCCGTCGCAGGCGCCAAGCGCGATGCCGATTTCATCCGTGTCGACAAGGCGATTTTCGCTGCCTGTCCGTCTGACTCGATCGATTACGCCGTGATGGAAAAGCTCGGCGAGCACCCCGAACTGGGCGCAGCCATCGTGGTGCCGCTGGATGCCGGCTGGAACGATGTCGGCGCCTGGGACGCGCTGTGGGATGTCAGCAAGAAGGACGCGCAAGGCAATGTCACGCGTGGCGATGTGATGCTGCACGGCAGTGAAGACAGCCTGGTGTTTGCCGGCAGCCGCCTGGTTGCCGCAGTCGGCGTCAAGGGTCTGGTCGTGGTCGAAACCCCGGATGCCGTGATGGTTGCCGACAAGGCGCATGCGCAGGATGTCAAAGCCATCGTCACGCGCCTCAAGGCAGAGGGCAAGACCCTGGCGCTCAACCATCGCAAGGTCTACCGTCCCTGGGGCTGGTACGACTCGATCGACATGGGCCCGCGCTTCCAGGTCAAGCGCATCGTCGTCAATCCGGGCGCCAAGCTGAGCTTGCAGATGCACCATCACCGCGCCGAGCACTGGATCGTCGTCAGCGGTACGGCCGAAGTCACCAATGGTGACAAGGTGCTGCTGCTCTCCGAGAACCAGTCGACCTATATCCCGCTGGGCACGGTGCACCGTCTGGCCAATCCGGGCAAGCTGCCGCTGGAAATCATCGAGGTGCAGTCGGGCTCCTACCTGGGCGAAGACGACATCGTGCGTTTTGAAGATACCTACGGCCGTACAGCCTGAGCGTAAGGGCCGCGCGTCGCGCGGCCCGATTTGTGCAAGAAGTGGAGCGTGGCATGAGCGAGCAGCGCAATGTTCTGGGTGGTCCGCTGATGGCCTGCAGCTACGCCCCGCTGACCGGTTTTTTCCGCACTGGCTGCTGCGAGACCGATGCTTCGGACCGCGGTCTGCATGTTGTCTGCATCAAGGCGACGGCAGGCTTTCTCGACTACAGCCGCCGCGTCGGCAATGATCTGTCCACGCCGCGCCCCGAATACCGCTTCCGCGGTGTGCAGCCGGGCGACCGCTGGTGCTTGTGCGCCTCACGCTGGCTGGAGGCGCATGAAGCCGGCGTGGCGCCGCCGGTGGTGCTTGAAGCCACCAATGAGGCGGTGCTGCAGCTGATTCCGCTCGAACTGCTGCGCGCCCACGCGCTGGCCTGAGCGCAGACGCCTCAGCTGAAGCTCAGGCGATCAGCGAAGGCCACCGATTCCAGCAAGACCCTGTTCACTTCACTGCTCGACAGTCCGAGCGCTTCGGTTTGCGTGCGCAAGGCATCCGGGCGGAAGCTTTCGCTGGCAACCGCCAGTTTCAGCAGCGGCGCATACGAGCCCTCGTTGCGCAGCAGCGCGTCGCCGATGGCTGGCGGCAGGTTCATTTGCGCCAGCACCGCGTCGAGCCGTGTGCCGAGCAGGATGTGCAGCAGCGAGAAGGCGCCGGTGATGAACAGATTGTCCAGTTCGCCCTTGGCAAAGAATTGCGCACCGAGCTTTTCCATGAAATGCCCGCGCGTGATCGCGGCCTGCATCACCGCAGGCGCGGTGGCGCTGCGACTGGCGGAGACCAGCAAGACCGACAGCCATTTGTTGAGCTTGTCCATGCCGAGGATGGTGACGGCGTGGCGGAACGACTGCACCTCGACCATCAGGCCGAAGGCAGCGGAGTTGATGTACTTGAGCAGCTGGTAGGAGAGCGTCACATCCTGCTTGAGCGCCGCTTCGACCTTGGCCACTTCGGCCTCCTCGCGAACCAGATTGAGGACGCGGATGATGCCGGCGTAGGACGGCGCCAGTTCCTTGGCGACCGGCACGCCATGCAGGAAGAACCAGCCCGCCGCCCCATCGTAGCCGCGTTGCACGGCCTGGCTGAAGGCCGGCAGATCGGGCAGCCCCCAGGCCAGGGACAGGCCGGGAACCGGGCCGGGCGAGGGTAGCTTGTTGGCATCGGCCATCACGAAACGGCAGTCGACATCAGCGGGCCATTGCGCGCCCGGCTGGTACCAGCTGAGCGCCAGCGGCATGCCGGAGGCGTTGAGCTGGGCGATCAGCGCCTGGGTTTGCGGATATTGCAGGGCCGGGCCGGGGATTTCGACCAGGGTGTTCTCGGGCGCTTGCCAGTTGAGCAGCTCGGCGGTGGGCACCAGCTTGCCCAGACTCACGAACACCAGACGCCCCTGCGGCCAGTCGGCACTCAGCTCATTCAGGGCGGCGGCGGCGGTCGCCACATCCGGCGCGTGAAAGATCAGGCGGTTGGCGGTGATGGCGCCTTGCTTGTTGATGACCGGCTCACGGGTGATAAGCACTCCGGCTGACATGTTTGCGTTTCCTCGATGGCAGGTCTGGCCTGCCTGCTGCAAGCGGATCTTGCGATCCGTGTGGGTCGTCAGGGCCCGAGGCTTGCGTACCGGGCGCCGTGTGGCGCCGGTGTGCAAGGCATTCAGGTGCTTTGCGTGTTATCGGCAGAGAACGTGAAAGCATCAGCAAAAAATGCGTCAGCCGACAATCGGCACTGCGTTACAAAGTCCTGGCGCGCGGCGTCGATCATCGCCGGCGCGCCACAGGCATAGACCTCGAAGGCGGAGAGGTCCGGCAGGTCGGCGATCACCGCCTGGTGCACCAGGCCGCTGCGGCCCGACCAGCTGTCGGCGGGCGCATCGGAGAGCACCGGCACGTAGTGCAGGTCGATGCCCGCGTCGCTCGCCCAGCGCGTGGCCAGCTCGTGCTGGTAGAGGCCGTCGAGCGTGCGTGCGCCCCAGTAGAGGTGCATCGGCCGGCGAATGCCGCGCGCGATCATGTCTTCAATGATGCTCTTGATCGGTGCAAAGCCGGTGCCGCCGGCAAGGAAGACGATGGGCTTGTCACTCTCGCGCAGGTAGAAGCCGCCCAGCGGGCCTTCGATGCGCAGGATGTCGCGCTCCTTCATCGTGCCGAACACCTGCTCGGTGAAGAAGCCGCCCGGTACATGGCGGATATGCAGTTCGATGGCTTCGCTCTGCTGTGGCGGATTAGCCAGCGAGAAACTGCGACGACGACCGCCCGGCAGCAGGAAGTCCACGTACTGGCCGGCGAGGAAGCGGAACGGGTCATTGGCCGGCAGCTTGAGGCTTACCACCATTACATCGGGCGCTGCCTTGCTGAGGCTTTGCACGCGGCAGGGCAGCTTGCGCACCGGGATGTCGGTGCTGCGGCGTACTTCGCGGCATTCCACCGTCAGGTCTGACAGCGGGCGGGCGCAACACATCAGTGCCATGCCCTGATCGCGCTCGGCCTGCGGCAGGGTATTGGCGGGCGAGCGGCCATGATCGACTTCACCGCTGAGCACGCGTGCCTTGCAGGCGCCGCAGGCGCCGTCCTTGCAGCCGTAGGGCATGATCAGTTCGGCATCGAGTGCCGATTGCAGCACCGAGGTATCGGCCTGGGCGCTGAACTGGTGGCCGGCGGGTTCGAGTTTGACGCTGAATGAGGCGGGTGAGGACATGATGAAATGGGGCGTGTGATAATCGGCTGAATGAAAAGAATCCTGATCCTTGGCTGCGGTGACGTTGCCCGTCGCGCCTTGCCCTGGCTGTGCCAGCGTTTCGAGGTGCGGGCGCTGGCGCGCAGCGCCGAGTCGGCCGCAGCCTTGCGCGCGCTCGGCGTCGTGCCGGTGATGGGCAACCTCGATACGTTACGCAGCTTGCGCCGCCTCGCCGGGCTGGCCGACATCATCCTGCACTGCGCGCCACCCCAGGAGCAAGGGGCGGACGACCTGCGGACGCGACATCTGCTGGCCGCCTTGGCGCGGGGCCAAAGTCTAGCACGCAGCCTGGTCTACATCAGCACCAGCGGCGTCTATGGCGATCACGCCGGCGCAGCAGTCAGCGAGGCCGCGCCGCAGCGCGCCAGCACCCCCCGTGCGCGTCGCCGCGTGGCGGCCGAGCAGCGCTTGCGGCGTTTTGCGATCACCCATGGCGTGCGTCTGAGCATTCTGCGCGCGCCCGGCATTTACGCCGCCGAGCGCCTGTCGCTAGCGCGTCTGCAACGTGGCGATCCGGTCTTGCAGGCTGACGAGGATGTGTTCACCAACCATATCCACGCCGATGATCTGGCGCGTGCGCTGATCGCCGCGATGTTCCGCGCGCGGGGTGGGCGCAGCTACAACATCAGCGACGATGCCCAGCTCAAGATGGGCGACTACTATGATGCGATGGCTGACATCTTCGCGCTGCCGCGGCCGCCCCGTGCGACGCGTGCAGAGTGCGCGCAGCGCCTCTCGCCGATGATGATGTCGTTCATGGGCGAATCGCGCCGTCTCGACAATCAGCGCATGAAAGCCGAATTACGTCTGCGCCTGCAGTGGCCCGATGTGCTGTCGGGGCTGCAGCGCATCGCCCGGACGCAGGGACGCAGCGCTTGATGTACGCTGTCAGCTTCTCCGGCCTTGTTTCCATGCAGTCTTTTGAGGATCAAACCTGATGCTTTACCTGTGGCTCAAAGCGATACACGTGTTCTTTGTCATCAGCTGGTTTGCAGGCCTGTTTTACCTGCCGCGCATCTTCGTCAACCTGGCCCAGGTGCCGGAAGCCGGCGCCGAGCGTGCGCGCCTGCTGGGCATGGCGCTGCGCCTCAAGCGCTTCATGCTGCCGCTGATGATCGGCACCTGGCTGTTCGGCCTGGCGGTGATCTTCAGCAATGGCATGGAAAGCGCCAGCGTGTGGTTCCACCAAGGCTGGCTGCATGCCAAGCTGCTGTTGGTGCTGGTGCTCACTGGCTATGATGGCTACTGCAAGCACCTGCTGCGCGACTTCCAGAACGGCCGCAACAGCAAGAGCCACGTCTGGTTCCGCTGGTTCAATGAAATTCCGGCAGCATTGCTGCTGATCATCCTGATCCTGGTGATCATCAAACCTTTTTGAGTACTGCGCCCTGTGCGCGGATGAAATGAACCGATATGAGTGAAACCTTTTTTTCGCCCTGCCCGCGTGGTCTGGAGCAGTTTCTGGTCGACGAGCTGCGGCGCTTTGGCGCGCATGACATCGAGACCGTGCACGGCGGCGTGCAGTACGGCGGCGACTGGCAGCTGGCCTGGCGCACCAATCTCGAAAGCCGCATCGCCACGCGCGTGCTGTGGAAGGTCGGCCGCACGCGCTACCGCAGCGAGGACGAGATCTACAAGCTCGCGTATGCCACCACCTGGGCCAAGTGGTTCACGCCCGAGCAGACCATTCGCGTGTATGTCACCGCCATCAAGTCGCCGCTCAAAAGCCTCAACTTCACCACGCTGAAGATCAAGGACGGCCTCTGCGATCACTTCCGCACCGTCACCGGCAAACGCCCCAGCGTGAATACCGAAGCGCCGGACATGCGCATCCACGCCTTCATTACCGAAGACAGCTGCACGCTCTATCTCGACACCTCGGGTGAGCCGCTCTACAAGCGCGGCTTCAAGCCGGCCAAGGTCGAAGCGCCGCTCAAGGAGAATCTGGCCGCCGGCATCCTGCTGCTTTCCGGCTGGCAGCCGGGGCAGAACTTCCTTGACCCGATGTGTGGCAGCGGCACCTTCCTCGTCGAAGCCGCGCAGATGTCGCTGGGCATTGCGCCGGGCCTGGGCCGCAGTTTCGCTTTCGAAAAATTCCGTCACTGCGAGCAGGCAGCCTGGAAGCGCGTGCGCGCCATGGTGCAGCAACAGCGCAAGGGCGCCCAGGCGCTACCGATCTTCGGCGCCGACATCGATCCCTATCAGGTCGCCGCGACCGAGGAAAACCTCGCTGCCGCAGGCTTTGACCACACCCAGGTGGAGATCGTCGTCAACGACGTCATCGATCTCGAACCGCCTGCCGACGAAGGTGTGTGGGCCAGCAATCCGCCGTATGGCGTGCGCCTGTCGACCGGCGACGAGCTGGCGGAGTGGTATCCCAAGCTGGGCGACACGCTGAAGAAAAAGTGGGCCGGCTGGAACTGCTACCTGCTGTCAGCGGATACCGAGCTGCCCAAGCTGATCGGCTTGCGCGCCAGCAAGAAAACGCCGCTGATGAATGGTGATCTGGATTGCCGCTTGTATGAATACAAGATGCTCGCCGGCAGCGCGCGGGAGACATTCCGCTAGAGCGGGAAGCGCAAGCTCAGACAATGTCCAGATTTTGCGCGCCGGCGAGGAAGTCCTTGTCGGAGTGCTTGCTGTTGAGCTTGATCTGCAGGCGCAGGTCGTTGACCGAGTCGGCGTTGCGCAGCGCGTCTTCCAGTGTGATCAGCCCTTGCTCGTGCAGCTCGAACAGCGACTGGTCGAAGGTCTGCATGCCCAGCTCGCGCGAGCGCTTCATGACTTCCTTGATCTCGTGCACTTCGCCCTTGAAGATCAGGTCGCTGATCAGCGGTGAGTTGAGCATGATCTCGACGGCGGGGACGCGGCCCTTGCGATCCTTCATCGGCAGCAGGCGCTGCGAAACCATCGCACGCAGGTTCAGCGACAAGTCCATCAGCAGCTGTGCGCGACGCTCTTCGGGGAAGAAGTTGATGATGCGGTCAATCGCCTGATTGGTGCTGTTGGCGTGCAGGGTGGCCAGGCACAGGTGGCCGGTTTCGGCGAAGGCGACGGCGTAGTCCATGGTTTCACGGTCGCGGATTTCGCCCATCAGGATCACGTCGGGCGCTTGCCGCAGGGTGTTCTTGAGGCCGGCTTCCCAGCTGTCGGTATCGATGCCGACTTCGCGCTGGGTGATGATGCAGTTCTTGTGCGTATGCACGAACTCGATCGGGTCTTCCAGCGTGATGATGTGGCCGTAGCTGTGTTCGTTGCGGTAGTCGACCATCGCCGCGAGGGTGGTGGTTTTACCGGTGCCGGTGCCGCCGACGAAGATCACCAGGCCGCGCTTGGACATGCCGATGTCTTGAATGCTGAGCGGCACGCCAAGCTCTTGCAGGCTGGGAATCTTTTGCGAGATGGTCCGCGCGACGAGGCCGACACGGCCTTGCTGCAGGAAGGCATTGACGCGGAAGCGACCGATGCCGGCCGGCGAGATGGCGAAATTGCATTCTTTGGTGGCTTCGAAGTCGGCCGCCTGGCGGTCGTTCATGATCGCGCGGGCCAGCTCCGAGGTGTGCTGCGGGGTGAGCACCTGGTTCGACTGCGGAATGATCTTGCCATCGACCTTGATCGCCGGCGGAAAGCCGGCGGTGATAAACAGGTCGGAGCCGCGCTTGCTGACCATCAGCTTGAGCAGGTCGTTCATGAACTTGCTGGATTGATCGCGTTCCATGGTGCTCATCCTTGTCGGGGTCGCTTGCCCGCTGTCTGCGGGTCAGTCTGTGTGAGTGTCGCGGGTGGCTCAGTTGCCGCCGGGGAAGTTGTCCTTGTTCATCGCGCGCGGTCTGGCTTCGGCCGCCGAGATGATGTTGCGCCGGACCAGGTCTTGCAAGTTCTGGTCCAGGGTCTGCATGCCATATTGCTGACCGGTCTGGATCGAGGAGTACATCTGCGCGACCTTGTTCTCGCGGATCAGGTTACGGATGGCCGGGGTGCCGATCATGATCTCGTGTGCGGCGACGCGGCCGGTGCCGTCCTTGGTCTTGAGCAGGGTTTGCGAGATCACCGCGCGCAGCGATTCGGAGAGCATCGCGCGCATCATTTCCTTTTCTTCAGCGGGGAAGACGTCGACGATGCGGTCGACGGTTTTGGCGGCAGACGAGGTGTGCAGGGTGCCGAACACCAGGTGGCCGGTTTCAGCCGCTGTCATCGCCAGGCGAATGGTTTCCAGATCGCGCAATTCGCCGACCAGGATGATGTCCGGGTCTTCACGCAGCGCGCTGCGCAGTGCGTTGGAGAAGGACAGCGTGTCGCGCGAGACTTCGCGCTGGTTGATCAGACAGCGCTTGGATTCATGCACGAACTCGATCGGGTCTTCGATGGTCAGAATGTGACCGTACTCGTTTTCGTTGATGTAATCGATCATCGCCGCCAGCGTAGTCGATTTGCCCGAACCGGTCGGGCCGGTGACCAGCACGATGCCGCGCGGTTGCGTCGCAATGTCTTTGAAGGTGCGCGGCGCATTGAGGTCTTCGAGCGACAGCACCTTCGAGGGAATGGTCCGGAATACCGCGCCGGCGCCACGGTTCTGGTTGAAGGCATTGACGCGGAAGCGCGCCAGATTCGGCACCGCGAAGGAGAAGTCGCATTCGAGGAATTCTTCGTACTGCTTGCGCTGCCCGTCGTTCATGATGTCATACACCATGGCGTGCACGTCCTTGTGCTCCAGCGGCGGCAGGTTGATGCGGCGCACGTCGCCATTGACGCGGATCATCGGTGGCAGGCCGGCCGACAGGTGGAGGTCGGAAGCCTTGTTCTTGACGGAGAAGGCAAGCAGTTCGGTGATGTCCATGGCGGTCGGCAGTCTCGAAGTTGAACGTTGCGATACGGGAAGGCCGGGCCTTCCGCGCTGCTATACTTTCGGCGGCATTCTGTTGAAGTCGAGGCCGCGGGCCTCGTTATGCACACGGACGATTATATGACGGCGATTGCCGGGAACCTGCAAGCAATTCGCGCTCGGATCGATGCCGCTCGGCGGGAAGCTGGCCTGGGCTCGGCGGTCGATCTGCTCGCGGTGGCCAAAACCTGGCCCGCCAGCGCGGTGCGCGAGGCGGCTGCGGCCGGGCAGCAGGCGTTTGGCGAGAACTATGTGCAGGAAGGCGTCGAAAAAGTGCAGGCGCTGCGCGATCTGGCCCTGCAGTGGCACTTCATCGGGCCTTTGCAAAGCAACAAGACGCGCGCCGTCGCCGAGCATTTCGACTGGGTGCATACCATCGACCGCCTGCGCATCGCCCAGCGCCTGTCCGAGCAGCGTCCGGCGGCGCTGGCGCCCCTGCAGCTGTGTATCCAGGTCAATGTCAGTGGCGAGGCGAGCAAGAGCGGCGTGTCGCCGGAAGCCGTCCATGAGCTGGCACATGCCGTCGCCGCCTTGCCGCGCCTGCGTCTGCGTGGCCTGATGTGTATTCCCGAAGCGACTGAAAATGCGGCACTGTTGCGCAGTCGTTTCGCCCAGTTGCGTCAGTTGCGCGATGCGCTCAATGCCGAAGGGCTGGCGCTCGATACCCTGTCGATGGGCATGTCGCATGATTTCGAGACGGCGATTGCCGAGGGCGCGAGCATGGTGCGTGTCGGCACCGCCATTTTCGGCGGCCGCCCGCCGAAAGCCGAGAGTGGCAAGGAGGCAGCCGTTCTGCCCTGAGCGTCGAGAGGCGTCAGGCGTGCGGAGTTGTGCAACTCCCCAGGCCTCACTCCTCACACCCCTAGGGAAACATGAAAATCAGTTTTCTCGGCGGCGGCAATATGGCCTCCGCACTGATCGGTGGCCTGCGTGAGCAAGGCTTTGCCGCGCAGGACATCCAGGTCGTCGAATTGCTCGAAGCCGGCCGCCAGCGCCTGGTCGAGCAGTTCGCTGTGCGCGTCCAGGCCGCTCCTGACGCCGCCTTCCTTGCCTGCGATGTGCTGGTGCTGGCGGTCAAGCCGCAGCAAATGCGCGAGGCCCTGCAGCCGCTGGCGGGCCAGCTGGCGCAGCAGATCGTGGTGAGCATTGCGGCGGGCTTGCGCCTCGCCGATCTGTCGCGCTGGCTGGGTGGCTACACGCGTCTGGTGCGTGCCATGCCCAATACGCCCTCGCTGATCGGCATGGGCATGACCGGTCTTTACGCCGATGCCAGCGTGCCGGAGCAGGGGCGCGAGGCCGCCAGCCGCATCATGCAGGCGGTCGGGCGCAGTGTCTGGCTCGACAGCGAGGCGCAGATCGATGCGGTCACCGCCATCTCCGGCAGTGGTCCGGCCTACGTGTTCTATTTCCTCGAAGCCCTGCAGGCGGCGGGCGAGTCGCTGGGCCTCGACAGCGCTGCGGCGCGCATGCTGGCGCAGGAAACCTTCGTTGGCGCCTCGGCCCTGGCCGCGCGCAGCGAAGAGAGCCTGGCCGTGCTGCGCGAACGTGTCACCTCCAAAGGTGGCACGACCGAGGCCGCGCTGCGCAGCATGACGGCGGCCGGCTTGCCGGCAAGCATTGGCCACGCGGTGCTGGCGGCTGCACAGCGCAGCGCCGAACTGGGCGAACAACTTGGCAAAGATGCCTGAACCGACGCGAACCTGACATGCTCATCCAAATCCTTGTCTATCTGTTGCAAACCGTCATCGGCTTTTTCACCATGGTCCTGCTGGTGCGGACCGTGATGCGCTGGATGCGGATCTCCTTCATCAACCAGGTCGGCCAGTTCATCCTTGCCACCACCAATTGGGCGGTGCTGCCGGCGCAGCGCTTCCTGCCGATGGTTGGCCGCCTGGATACCTCGGCGCTGGTGCCGGCCTGGTTGCTGCAAGCCGTGCTGGTGGCGATCATTGCCCTCTTGCAGGGCTACGGCCTGGCCGATCCGGTCGCGCTGGCGGTCAAAGCCTTGCTTGGCGGCGCCATCGAACTGCTGCGTTCGGCGCTCTATTTGCTGATGTTTGTGGTGATCATCAGCGCGGTGATTTCCTGGGTGAATCCCTATTCGCCGATCGCGCCGACGGTCAATCAGCTGACCCGTCCCTTCCTCGATCCGATCCGCAAGATCGTGCCGCCGGTGGCCAATGTCGATCTCTCGCCGCTGGTCCTGCTGGTGGTCGTGCAGATCCTGCTGATTGTGCTGGGTCAGCTGTGAGCTGGTTGCGGCGGGCCTCGGACGGCTCGGTCACCTTGACCCTGCATGCGCAGCCCGGCGCCAAGCGCACGCAGTGGGCGGGCATGCACGGTGAGGCGCTGAAGATCCGCCTCGCCGCGCCACCTGTCGATGGCAAGGCCAATGCGGTCCTGATCAAGTTTCTGGCGGAGTTTCTGGGCGTGCCCAAGATGGCGGTGAGCATCCTCGGCGGCGAGTCTTCGCGCCACAAGATCGTCTGCGTGGAGCAGGCCAGCGACGAAGCACTGGCGCGCCTGGAGCAGGCCGCGCGCGACGACGATACCCGCTTGGGCGCCTGATCAGACCGCTTCGACGCGGTTCTTGCCGGCGCGCTTGGCGCGGTACATGGCTTTGTCGGCGCGTTCGATGACCGGCTGGGCCTCTTCGCCGATCTGCCGTTCGGTGACGCCGGCGCTGAAGGTGATCAGCAGCTTCTGGTTTTCGTAGAGGAAGAAGCGCTTGGTCAGCTCGCGCTGCAGGCGCGTGATGGCGATGATCGCGTCATCGATGGGTGTATCCGGCAGCAGGATCACGAATTCCTCACCGCCATAGCGGCCACAGGAATCCTGCGGGCGCAGTGTTTCGCGAATCACCTGGGCCAGATGCTTGAGCGCATCGTCGCCGGTAGCGTGGCCGTAGGTGTCGTTGAGCTGCTTGAAGTTATCGACATCGAGCAGCGCAATGCACAGGCGCGACTGGCGGCGTTGCTGGCGAGCCATCTCGCGGGCCAGCATTTCGTCGAGCCCCTTGCGGTTGAGGGCGCCGGTCAGCGGATCGTGGCGCACCAGCTCGCTGGCCTGCTGCAATTCGTCTTCGAGGCGGCCGATTTCGCGATACGCCTGATCAACCGTGGCGCGCAGGCTGGTGAGTTCTTCCTGCGAGTGGCGGGTGCGGTTCTCGATGATGCGTGTTTCGCTGAGCACATCATCGACCAGGCCGGAGAGTTCGATGATGCTGTCGGCCTTGCTGACGCGGTCGGCAAAAATTTCGATCTTGCTCTGGTACTGGCCGGTCGAGGTGGCCAGCTCGCTGAGGTGGTCGATGAAGTGCGCCAGCATGTTGCGCAGCTTGTCGTGCGCTTCAGACAGGCTGCGCTTGAGCGTGCCTTGTTTGTAGATCACGTCGCGCAGGCGTTCGCGCAGCTCGTCGAGCACGTTCTTGTCGAGCGGGCGCGAGAACAGTTCGAGCACCATGCTCATCTGGCCTTGCAGCCATTTGTCTTCGACCGAGAGTTCGGCGATGTTCTCGATGACCAGCTGCAGCAGATTCATCAGCGCCTGGCGGATATAGCTCTGGTCCTGCACGACCAGCTGCACCTTGCGCGAGAATTCCTTGAGATGCGCGCTGAATACCTGCTCGTCCAGATCATTCGGGTTTTGCAGCGCGCGTGACAGGCTGGCTGCTTGCTGCACCAGCTCGGGCGTGTCGATCAGCAGGGTGCCGATGGCGGTTTCCAGGGTCTGGCCGATCAGCTCGCGCCAGGTGTCCGGTGCGCTGAGCAGGCTGTTGCTGGGGGCCGATGTCGTCGTCGGCCCGGAAGCGGCAGCGCCGGACTCCGCAGGCAGCGCGCCCGGCGTCAGGGCGCCACTCACCGGCTCGGCGGTGCCGCCCTGGGTCCAGCCGCGCAACAGGCCTTGCAGACGGGTGTAAAGCAGGCCGCTGTCGCTGCTGCTGGCGTCGAGCACATGGGAGAGGGCGTCAAGCTTGTTCAGCGAAGTCAGGCCGGTGATCGGCCGCTCATACTGCATCACCAGTTCGCGGATCAGCGAGCCCCAGGCCGGTGGTGTGGCGGTGGTGTCGCTGAAAAAGCTCACGAATTGCGTCTTGAAGCCTTGCCAGTTCTGCTCTGCGATGGCGTTTTCAAAGCGCCGTGCCAGCTTGACCTGTTCGCTGTTGACGCGTGGCAGTGCCACGGCAATCTGCTTGAGCTGACGTTCGGGAAAGATTTCTTCCGCGCTGGTGCCGGCGATCTGGTGGTAGAGGTCGCGGTAATTATCCGGCGTCGGCGGCTTGCGCTGCGTGGCCAGGCGAACCAGCACTTCGCGGGCGATTTCCGAGGGAGTCAGTTCTGCCATGTCATCACACTATTCGACGAGGCCATGCTTGAGGCCGTAGTGGGTGAGCTCTGCATTGTTGCGCAGCTTCATTTTTTCGAGCAGCCGGGCGCGATAGACGCTGACCGTCTTGACGCTCAGATTCAGCTGCTCGGCGATCTGCGTCAGGGTTTTGCCCGAGGAAATCATGCACAGGGTCTGGTATTCGCGGTCGGAGAGCTTCTCGTGTGGCGGGCGCTCCACGTCTTCGCCGATGGCATTGGCCAGCTCTTCGGCTACCGCAGCGCTGACGTATTTCTTGCCCGAGGCGACCTGGCGAATCGCCGTCACCAGCTGTTCGGGCGCGCCTTGCTTGGACAGATAGCCGGCCGCGCCAGCGCGCAGCGCGCGCACTGCGTACTGCTCTTCCGGGTGCATCGAGAGGATCAGCACCGGCAGTTTGGGGAATTCTTTCTTGACCAGTTTCAGGGTGTCGATGCCATTGCGGTCGGGCATCGAGACATCCATCAGCACGACATCGCAGGGCGTTGTGCGCAGCAATTGCAGCGCCTTGACGCCACCGTCGGCCTCGACCACGACCTCCATATCATCGGTGTCGGAGAGGATCTGTTTGAGTCCATGCCGGATGATGGCATGGTCATCTGCAATCAGTACGCGAATCTTGGAAGCCATGGTGCCGAATCTATCTGTCGCTTTCATCCCTGTCCACCGGGAAAAGCGATGCTCTCCCTGCCCATTTCCTGTCGCAGCGGATGCAGGGGCGCGCGCAGCACGACCGTGGTGCCATGTGGTGCGCGCGGCAGCAGTTCCATGGTGCCGCCGAAACCCTTGAGCCGTTCGCGGATGCTGCGCAGGCCGAATGACTTGGGTTTATGCAGATCGGCACTGTCCATGCCACGGCCATCGTCGCTGACTTCGAGGACGATCTCATCACCCTCCTGCATCAGGCGCACTTCAACCTGCTTGGCACCGGCGTGTTTGCTGATATTGGTGAGCGCTTCCTGATAGGTGCGGAACAGGGCAATCGCCGCTTCCTCCGAGGTCTCGATGTCGTGGTCGGCGCACAGCACTTCGCAGGGAATGCCGGTACGGTGCTGGAAGTCCTCGGCGTGGCTCTCTACTGCCGCAGCCAGGCCGAATTCCTTGAGGATGCCCGGCCGCAGTTCGCGTGCGACGCGGCCGGCGGTGGTGATGGCGTCATCGATCATCGCTTCGATCTGGCGTACACGCTCGATCAGGGGTGACTGCGGATCGAGCTTGCCACCGAGCAAGGAGACCGAGATCTTCATGCCCACCAGGGTACCGCCAAGCACGTCGTGGATGTCGCGCGCAATGCGGTCACGTTCTTCTTCCTTGATATTTTGCAAGTGGTTGGACAGCTCGGCCAGCTGTAGACGCGAGCTGCGCAGCTCGGCTTCGGCCAGCTTGCTCTGGGTGATGTTCCACATCACGCCTTCCCAGATGTGCTGGCCATTGTCGAGGTCACGCGGCGAGCAGCGCAGATTGATCCATTTGACGTCGCTGCCCGAAGTCAGCACGCGGCCTTCCCAGTTGAGCGTGGTATGCCGCTGCGAGGCCAGCTGCAAGGCGCTAAGGAAGTCCTCGCGGTCTTCCTGCACGATCAAGCCCACCAGCGGATTGTCGAGGGTCAGGAACTCGTCGGCATCGAGCCCCAGCAACATCTGGCAGGCCTCGCTGACATACAGGAACTGCGGCAGGCCTTCGACCGAGACCTGCATCTGGAACAGCATGCCCGGCACATTGGCGGCCAGGGCCTGGAAGCGGGCGTCGTTGACCCGCATGGCGTCAAGCGCAGCGCGGCGCTCCTGGCGCATCCGCGCTTCGCGGCGTTCGCGCTCGATCACCGCCGCCAGCCGGCCGACATGCTCCTTGTCCAGGCAGTCCTGTGCGCCGGCCTGCATCACCTCGCACGCCGCCGCTTCATCAACGGTGCTGGAGATGGCGATCAGCGGAATGTCACGATTGTTTTGCTGCAGCAGGCTCAGCGCGCTGAGCACCGGACAGTCCTGCGCGTCGAAATCGGCAATCACCAGATCCCAGGCATCGCCGAGCAAGGCATCACGCAAGCCGGCTGTGCTGGCCACGCGGCTCGCCTTGACGCTGTAACCGAGCTCGCCAAGCTGCGCACATAGCTTTTGCATCTGCGCTTCATCGTCCTCGACAAACAAGACGCGCAAGGCGTTTGAACCGGTGTCGGCCTGCATTGATGACTCCTGGGCAATGATGGTGAGCGGCCCATGATGGCGTGGTCATGGGGGCGGCGCCTGAAGATAGCATGAAGGCGCAGCCTGCAAAGTTTTACCCCGTTCGGGCAGGTGTTGAGCTGTCCGCCGAACTGTCATTTGACAGTCTATCGGCCGGCCCACTAAACTGCGTGCCCCTGCTTCTGGCAGGGAATGTGTCGCCGCTTTAGCTCAGGGGTAGAGCAACCGCCTTAAACATGTATGAGTGCCTCGGAGGAAACTCCGGGAGTAGAACTGCTCAAATTCGGGGAACGCTCCAGTTCGCAAGAACCAGCCAATCCCGAGCCAAGCTCCGGCAACGGGGAAGGTGTAGAGACTAGACGGGCAGCACCTAAAGCTACGGCCAGGGTGAAGGGATAGTCCAGACCACGAACATCCATCAGGGTGGCGGCGAAAGCCGAAGTGCGTAAGGTAAGCGGTAGGTCGTCAGTTCGAATCCGACAAGCGGCACCAGGAATTTCAGGGCAGTGTTGTCAGACCGCCTCAGCGGCAAGGTTTATTTGTGAGGTTTTCGGCGAATATTCTTGACAACAGTGAGTCTGTACTACATAATCTTTCTTCTCTGACGCGGGGTGGAGCAGTCTGGCAGCTCGTCGGGCTCATAACCCGAAGGTCACAGGTTCAAATCCTGTCCCCGCAACCAAATAAACAAGGGCTTAGTCATCTGACTAGGCCCTTTGTTTTTGTGCTGTGCCGTTCAGTTGGCGAGCAGTGGCACGCCGGTCAGGCTCTGGATGTGTTCAAAGCTGACGCCGGGTGCGCGCTCGACGAGTTGAAGCCCGGTCGCGTTGATGTCCATGACGCCCAGGTCGGTGATGATGCGCTGCACGACGCCCTGACCGGTGAGCGGCAGGGTGCAGTGAGGCAGGATCTTGAGCTCGGTGCTGCCATCTTTCTTGCGGGCCACATGCTCCATCAGGACTACGACCCGCTTGACGCCCGCCACCAGATCCATCGCGCCACCCATCCCCTTGACCATCTTGCCGGGGATCATCCAGTTGGCCAGATCGCCCTGGGCGCTGACCTGCATGGCCCCGAGAATGGACAAATTGATTTTGCCGCCGCGAATCATGGCGAAGCTGTCGTGGCTACCGAAAATGGCGGAGCCGGGAATTGTGGTGACGGTCTGTTTGCCGGCATTGATGAGGTCAGGGTCGACTTCTTCTTCGGTCGGGAAAGGCCCCAGGCCAAGCATGCCGTTTTCGCTCTGCAGCCACACCTCGATGTCGCCCGGAACGTGATTCGCGACCAGGGTGGGCAGACCAATCCCCAGATTGACGTAAAAGCCGTCTTGCAATTCGGCTGCAGCACGCGCAGCCATTTCCTCGTGTGTCCAAGCCATTATGCGTGCTCCTGCAATTGACGGGTCGTGCGTTTTTCGATGCGTTTTTCCGGGTGGGCGTTGTGCACTAGGCGCTGCACATAGATACCGGGCAGATGAATCTCATCGGGTGCCAGGGTGCCCAGTTCGACGATTTCTTCCACTTCAGCGACGCAAACCTGGCCTGCCATGGCAGCGGCTGGATTGAAGTTGCGCGCGGTCAGGCGGAATTGCAGATTACCGGCGCGATCAGCGCGCCAGGCCTTGACCAGCGCGACATCGGCGCGCAGGGCGCGCTCCATGACATAGATTTCGCCGTCGAATTCGCGCAGTTCCTTGCCTTCGGCGACGACGGTGCCGACGCCGGTGCGTGTGAAAAAGGCCGGGATGCCCGCGCCGCCTGCTCGCAGCTTTTCGGCCAGGGTGCCTTGCGGAGTGAATTCCAGCTCCAGCTCACCGGCCAGGTACTGGCGTTCAAATTCCTTGTTTTCGCCGACATAGCTGGAAATCATCTTGCGGATCTGGCGGCTCTCCAGGAGTTTGCCGAGCCCGAAGCCATCGACGCCGGCATTGTTGGAAATGACCGTCAGATCACGCACGCCGCTGTCACGCAGGGCGTCGATGAGGGCTTCGGGGATGCCGCATAAACCGAAACCGCCGACAGCCAGTGTCTGGCCGTCGGCAACGAGATCGGCCAGGGCCTGCGTCGCAGATGGGTAGAGTTTGTTCATGTCTCGCTATCTCTGTTGGACGCAGGCATGCACGCCCTAGGCCTGCCTGCGGACTCGGGTGGAACGGCTTGTTTTGCTTGTTTCTGCTTGTGCAGGGGCGTCCGGATAGACACTGAGCAGAGTCAGGTCTAGATGTTCTGCCAGGCTGTCGCAGGCCTGTGCCTGATTGCGCGACAGGATGGCCTCGACCAGCTGGCGATGGATGTCGACGAACTCGTCGAGATCCTGGCTGGTTTTCTGCAGCATCAGCTGGCGATAACGCTGTGCCTGGTCATACAGAATGCTGCGCACCATGCGCATGCGTTGGGAGCTGCAGGCGGCCAGGAAGGCTTCATGCAGATTGCGGTGGGCTTGTTCCAGATCGTGCGCACCGGCGCTGCTGCGCCCTGCCTTGATGACAGCAGCAAGACCCTCAAGTCGGGCAAAGGCGGCACGGATGCCCAGTTCCCACTCGTGATCGCCGGCCGCAAGGGCATCACGCAAAGCAGCCAACTCGACGAGCTGGCGCAGACGGGTGATGTCTTCCAGATCCTCACGCGAAATGGCCGCCACGCGGAAGCCGCGCCGGCTGTCAGCCACGACAAAACCCTGGGAACTCAGCTGTGACAGCGCTTCGCGCAGGGGCGAGGCGCCCATGTCATAGCGTTCCTTGAGTTCGGCGATCAGCAGCTTCTGCTCGGGCACCAGCACGCCATTGACGATGTCGGCGGATAGGCGTTCAACGGCAATCTCGGTCAAGGTGCGGGCAGTATCGCTCATCCGGGTGTCTCCCTTTTCTTTCTATTGAAGCCGGAAATTTTGCCATAGTTTATCGGGGAAACACCTATTTATCGATTTGTTGACTTTTATCGATAAAATTTTATAGTACCGACAAACAGAGCGAGACATCGATTTCGCCGAACATACGGGACCGCCATGCCGGCCCAACAGGAGACAACACGTGAAAGTCCAAAGATTTGTGGACCTGTCTGTCGCGCTCGACCCCGCGGTTGCGTCTGATCCGCCGGGCTTGCAACCGCAGATTGACTACATCGACCACCAGACCGGCGCACGTCATTTATGCGCCATGTTCCCGGGCCTGCGTGCCGAAGATCTGCCGGATGGCGAAGGCTGGGCGGTGGAGGATCTGCGGATCCATACGCATTGCGGCACCCATATGGATGCGCCTTGGCATTACGCCTCGACGATGGATGGCGGCAAGCCAGCCATGCCGATCGACGAGGTGCCGCTCGATTGGTGCTTTCGCCCTGGCGTCAAACTGGACTTCCGAGCCGTGCCCGACGGGCATGTGGTGAGCGCAGCGGAGATTGCGGCAGCTTTCGAGGCCATCGAGTATCGCCTGGCCCCTTTCGATATCGTTCTCATCAATACCTCGGCAGGGGCTGCCTACGGCCAGCCGGACTACATCAATCGCGGCTGCGGTCTCGGGCGCGAGGCCACGCTGTGGTTGCTGGAACGTGGTGTGCGCGTGGTCGGTACGGATGCCTGGAGCTGGGACGCGCCCTTTGCTTACACACGGCAGCGTTATGCAGCTACTGCTGATCCTCGCATCATCTGGGAAGGTCACAAGGCGGGCCGTGAGATGGCTTACTGCCAGATGGAAAAACTGGCGCAGCTTGATCAGTTGCCCGCGCATGGCTTCATGGTCAGCTGCTTTCCTTACAAGATTCGCGGCGCCTCGGCGGGCTTCACCCGCTGCGTCGCTCTATTCCTGGAAGAGGTAACCCAATGATTCTGGCTACATTCCATCGCCAGGATGGTGCACTTGCACTGGGACTGGTGCAGCGCGAAGCCGGGCTCATCATTGATGCGCAGGTCGCAGCGCAAAGACTGGATGGACGCCCGGAGCCGCGCTTTCAGAGCATGTTGAGCCTCATTGATGGTGGCCCGGCGGCACTTGATCGCCTGCGCGAGCTCGGGCGGCGTGCCATGGCGGAGGGGCTTGCCTGTCTGCCCCTGTCGTCAGTGCGACTGGCAGCTCCGGTGCCACAGCCACCACAGATGCGCGATTTCTCTGTGTTTGAAACGCATATGCGCAATGCCGCTGTGGGTATGGCGCGCTTGCGCCGCCACAGACAGCAGGCGGATTGGCCTTTGCCGGTTCCCGAGCAGATTCAGATACCGGAGGCTTTTGTGCAGCAGCCGGTGTATTACAAGACCAACCGCTTCAGCGTAGTCGGTCATGAGCATGAGGTGCAATGGCCGCGTTACAGCCAGCGTCTTGATTACGAGCTGGAATTCGGCATCTTCCTGGCCCGCAGAGGACGGGATATCAGCCGCTCGCAGGCACGCGACTACATCTTCGGCTACACGATTTTCAATGATTTTTCTGCGCGTGATGCGCAGGAATTCGAAATGACTGCGCCATTTGGTCCGACCAAGGGCAAGGACTTCGATACCGGCAATGTGCTGGGTCCGTGGATCGTTACGCCAGATGAGCTGCCAGATCCCTATGCCCTCAGAATGAGTGCACGGGTCAATGGCGAGCTGTGGTCGGATTGTTCCAGTGCGGGCATGGTGCATCAGTTCGAAGACATGATTGCGCATGTCTCGCGTGACGAGACCTTGCATGCCGGCGAGTTTTTCGGTTCGGGCACAGCGGGTGGTGGTTGCGGCCTCGAACTGGATCGATGGATTCAGCCTGGCGATGTCATCGAGCTTGAAGTCGAGGGCATCGGCAAGCTGCGTAACAGGGTCGTCCGGAGTCCGTGATGAGCCCTTGACCTGAATCGCAGCCGTTCATTCCGGGAGAACCACAAGCGTCATCAAGGCGCCCCCCGTGCTGGCATCCGACGCGGATGCCAGAAGGATCCGGCAGCATCACCCACCAGCAGAGGAGACAGCAATGCGAAAGCAACACTCGCAGGGCGGCGGCTTGCCCGCCGCAGGAGGCGCCCCGCGGATTTTACCGATGGTTCTTGCCCTCAGCCTGGGCTTGGCCATAGGCCGGCCGGCCTTGGCGTTCCAGTTTGATTTTGATGACCCGGACTTCAAGGGCGCTTGGGACAATACCCTCAAATACAATGCCGCTTGGCGTGTTGCAGGGCGTTCCAATAACTTGGTCAGCGCCACGCCGACAGGTGGCAACAATAATCAGGATGATGGCGACCGTAATTTCACGAAGGGCCTCATCTCCAATCGCATCAATCTGCTCTCCGAGCTGGATCTGGCCTATCGCAAGACCGGCCTGCGGGTCAGCAGCGCCGCCTGGTATGACAGCGTCTACAACGGTAAAACCGGTAATAACCAGGCCAGCACGCTGAATCAGACCTCCACGGCGGCGGGTGAATTCCCGACGGCGACACGTGATCTGATGGGGCATCACGTTGAATTGCTGGATGCCTTTGCCTACAGCAGTTTCGGCATTGGCAAGGAGAGTACTGCCACCGTGCGCGCGGGTCGTCACACTCAGGTGTGGGGCGAGTCGCTGTTCTTCGGATCGAACGGCATGGCGGGCACGATGGCGCCAACCGATGTGCAGAAGCTGCAGGCAGTGCCGAATACCCAGTTCAAGGAGGCGATGATGCCGGTCAATCAGCTCTCCGGCAATCTGCAGCTGAACAGTGATGTGACACTGGGAGCCTTCTACCAGCTTGAGTGGGAGCCGAATCGTCTGGCGCCGTCTGGCAGCTACTTCTCGACCAGCGATACCACGGGTGCGGGCGCCGAGAGTCTGAAAGCCGGCCCTTTCCGCTATGACCGGACTGCCGATGTATCGGCGCGCGATCAGGGGCAGTATGGTCTGCAGACCAAGTTCCACCTGCCATTCAGCGATGCGGACTATGGCCTGTATTTCGTGCGCTATCACGACAAGTCGCCGCAGGTTGTGCAGTCGAATTTCCTGACGGGTCCGGCCAACGGTGTGCTCGGCACCTACGCCCTGGTTTATCCGGAAAAGGTCAGTGCTTTCGGCGCCAGTGCCTCGAACACCTATGGTCCGGTGAATCTCGCGGGTGAAACTTCGATCCGCTACAACGCTCCGCTGGTCAGTGCGATTCCTGCCGTCACGGGCGGCGCTCAGTCAGATAACAACAATAACCCGCGCTATGCCGTCGGCAAGACTGCGCACGCCAATCTGTCGATGATCTGGAGCATCGCGCCGAACGCCCTGTTCAATGAATCGAGCCTGGTGGCCGAGGTGGCGGGTAATCGTCGTCTCAGCATCAAGCAGAACGCTGCTGCGCTGGACCCGAATACCACGCGCAATGCCTGGGGCTTCCGGATGGTGTTCACACCAACTTACCGACAGGTCTTCGATGGTCTCGACCTGAGCTTCCCGATCGGAACCGGCTACAACCCGCAAGGTCGCTCGTCGGCAGTGTCTTCCTTCAATAACAACTTCATCGATGGCGGTGGTGATCTGAGCATCGGCATGACGGGCAGCTACCTGGATGCCTGGCGCTTCAGCCTCAACTACACGCATTACTACGGTAGCAAGCGCGGCATGTTTGTCGTTGGCCAGGTGCCGCCACCGCGTACCTACGATCAATCGCTGGGAGATCGCGATTTTGTCGCCTTCTCTGTGTATCGCACATTCTAAGAATTCCAGGAGACTCACATGCATGCTCATCTACGCGCCTGCCTGCTGATCAGCTTGACCGCGGCCGCTACGCACTTTGGCGCAGCGCAGGCCGCTGTCAGTGCCGAGGAAGCTGCCAGCTTGAAAACCAGTCTGACCCCCATGGGGGCAGAGAAAGCTGCGAACAAAGACGGAACCATCCCGGCCTGGGATGGCGGCGTCGCATTCAGCAACAAGCCGATCACTGGTCGGCGCAGTGATCCCTACGCCAACGAAAAGCCGCGTCTGGTGATTACGGCCAAGAACATGGAGCAATACGCCGACAAGCTGAGCGACGGCGTCAAGGCCATGCTCAAGCGCTATCCGGACAGCTTCCGTCTGGATGTCTACCCCACCCATCGCACGGCGGCGTTGCCACAGTGGGCGTATGACAATACCTTCAAGAACGCTACGCGCGGCAAGCTCATCGAAGGGCCCGGCGGTCCGCAGCCGGACAATGTGCAAGGTGGCGTGCCTTTCCCGATCCCCAAGTCGGGAGCCGAAGTCATGTGGAACCATCTGTTGCGCTGGAAGGGTGAGGCCTGGCATTGGGATGCCACCCAGTACGTGGTGACCGCCGATGGCAAGGCGGTGCTGACCAATAATGGCGCTGCCGATCAGCAGTCACCGTACTGGTTCAAGGATGGCTCGCCGGAGAATTTCAGTGGTGACTATTACAACCTGCGTCTGGTCAACGCCGGGCCGCCGATCCGCGCCGGCGAAGCCATTGTCGCGCGCTTGAACCTGAATGAGGATAAGAGCAGTACCTGGGTCTATCTGACCGGGCAACGCCGCGTCCGCAAATTGCCCAACTCCTGCTGCGACACGCCGTCACCTACCACGGCTGGATTGATGAGTGTTGATGAGCTGGAGGTGTTCACCGGCAAGCTGGGGCGCTTCGACTGGAAGCTGCTGGGCAAGAAAGAGCTGTTCGTGCCCTACAACTCGAATCGCACGCTGCAGCCTGGCAAAGATGCCGATGTGCTGGGCAAGGGGCACCTCAACCCGGATGAAGTGCGCTGGGAGTTACACCGCGTGTGGGTGGTCGAGGCCACCTTGAAGGCAGGTGAGCGTCATACGGCGTCGCGCTCGGTCTACTACGTTGATGAAGACTCCTGGTATGCCTTGCTCGGTGATCGTTGGGATTCCAAGGGCCAGCTGTGGCGAAACATGTGGGCGCTCCCCATTGTGATGCCCGATCTGCCGGGTATCACAGCCAAGACCTTTGGCTATTACGACTTGCTGGCAGGTACCTGGTACGTCAATGGCCTCTTCAACGAAAAGAAGGAGCAGTACCGCCTCGTGCCGACATTCCCCGCAACGCACTTCACGCCGGATGCGCTGGCGGCTGAAGGTGTGCGCTGATGCCTCGCAGGGTTGCCGAACAGCCTTGTCTGGCAGCCCGGACTCCGAGCAGGAAACGATGATGAAAATCCTTCAATCTCTTTTGCGCGCAGCAATGATTCTGGGGGCCTGGCTGGCCGTGCAGAGCGGTGTTGCTGCGCCACTTGAAGATCCATTGCTGCGCCCAGCCATGCGCAGCTTGCGCGCGCAGGGAGCCGTCATGCAGGCGGTGGTGAGAGCCGGATCGCGCCTGGTCAGTGCTGGCGAGCGGGGCATCATCCTGCTGTCGGACGACAATGGTTTGCATTGGCGCCAGGCTGCGGTGCCGGTGAGTGTCAGCCTGACTGCGCTGAGCTTTCCGAGTCCGCGCAAGGGTTGGGCTGCTGGCCACGCCGGCGTCCTGCTGCATACCGAAGACGGCGGTGAAACCTGGCAGCTGCAGCTCGATGGTCGCCGTGCCGCCGAGCTGTATGCTGAATCTGCGCGCAACAGTAGCCTGAGCGATCAGGCTGCGCTGACGCGCCTGCGCCAGGATGCCGAGCGCATGCTGGCGGATGGCCCGGACAAGCCTTTCCTGGACGTGCACTTCGTTTCCGATTACGTGGGCTTTGCCGTCGGAGCATACGGTCTGGTTTTTCGCACCCGCGACGGTGGCCGCCAATGGCAGCCGTTGATGGGGCGCCTGAGCAATCCCAAGGCCTTGCATTTCTACGCAGTGAAAGGCATGCCGCGAGCCATCTATCTGGCTGGGGAGCAGGGCATGTTATGGCGCAGCACTGATCTTGGTGAGCATTTCGAGCGCTTGAGCAGCCCGTATTCCGGCAGCCTGTTTGCGCTGCAAGTCTTATCCGACGAGGCCTTGCTGGTGGGGGGCTTGAAAGGCCAGGTCTTCCGCTCCAGCGATGCTGGTCGCAGTTTCAGCCAGGCCAGCGGTGTCATGCCTGTCTCGATCAATGCATTCGCCAAGCAGGGTGACGGCACGCTGTGGCTCATCAACCAGGCGGGCTGGCTGCAGTTCAGCATCGACCAGGGGGCGCACTGGCAGACCCTTGATGCACTGCGTCCGGGGCGCATCAATGCTCTGGAGCTCTCTGCAGACGAGCGCCTGATTGTTGCGGGTTTCCGTGGCCTGCAGCGTCTTGACCTTCCGACCAACAAGCCCTGAGAGCGCAGCATGCATACCCCTTCAGTCGTGCAAGCAATGGGTCTGGATGAATTTGATCGCCAGTCCGGCTCGTTCTTCGAGCGCTTGCTTTTCAATAATCGCCTGGCAGTGTTGCTGGCCTGCGCCTTGATCACCCTCGTGCTGGCCTTGCAGCTGGGACGTTTGAGCCTCAACGCCAGTTTCGAGAAAACCATTCCGACACATCACCCCTTCATTCTCAACTATCTCAATAGCCGCGATGAACTGACCGGCCTCGGTAATGCCTTGCGCATCGCCGTCGATAATCGTGGGCAGGGCGGAATCTACGATGTGCAGTACATGGAGGTACTGCGTCGTCTGAACGATGAAATTTTCTTGCTGCCCGGCGTGGATCGCGCCTATATGAAATCCTTGTGGACGCCAGCTACCCGCTGGGTGGGTGTGACGGAAGAGGGACTCGAAGGCGGTCCGGTCATTCCCGATGGCTATAAGGGCCAGGCGCCTCAGCTCGAACAGCTGCGCAGGAATGTCGAACGCTCCAACGAAATCGGTCAGCTGGTGGCGCTCGACCAGAAATCCAGCGTGATCTACGTACCGCTGCTGTCGAAGTATGCGGACGGCAAGCCGATCGATTACGCCCAGTTGTCTGCCGCCCTGGAGGGCTTGCGCAGCAAGTACGAGAGTCCGCAGATCGGTATCCACATCACGGGTTTTGCCAAGGTGATTGGCGATTTGATGGCGGGACTGCGTGCCATTCTGTCCTTCTTTGCCGCCGCCATCCTGATCACCGCGGCCGTGCTTTATTTTTACACCCGCTGCGTGCGGAGCACCCTGCTCGTGGTGAGCTGTTCGCTGGTCGCGGTGGTCTGGCAGCTCGGTCTGTTACCCCTGCTGGGCTATGAGCTTGACCCGTATTCGGTGCTGGTGCCGTTTCTGGTCTTCGCCATCGGCATGAGTCATGGCGCACAGAAAATGAACGGCATCATGCAGGACATAGGGCGTGGCATGCATCGGCTGGTGGCGGCGCGCTTTACCTTCCGGCGCTTGTTCCTGGCGGGTTTGACGGCTTTGTTGTGCGATGCCGTGGGCTTTGCGGTGCTGATGATCATCGACGTCCAGGTGATCAAGGATCTGGCTGTGATTGCCAGCATGGGAGTGGCGATCCTGATTTTCACCAATCTGATCCTGCTGCCCATCCTGCTGTCCTACGTCGGCGTCACGCAGGAAGCCGCGCAACGCAGTCTGCGCGAGGAACTGCAGGCGACCGACGAGGTGGCGCAGCGGCAGCGCTTGTGGCGCTGGCTGGATTTATTTACCACCCGGCGCTGGGCGGGTATTGCCGTAGCGGGCGCGGCCGTACTTGCTGCAGCGGCTTATTTGCAGAGTACTCAGCTGAAGATTGGTGATCTCGATCCAGGGGCGCCGGAACTGCGTGCGGATTCGCGTTACAACCGTGATAACGCCTTCATGAACCAGCATTACGGTGCCAGCAGCGACGTTTTTGCGGTCATGATCAAAACGCCGGAGGGCGCCTGTTCGGCCTACGACACTGTGATGCGCGTCGATGCGCTGGAATGGCAATTGGCCAGTTTGCCGGGCGTCGATGCGACCAATTCGGTGGCTTTGCTGAATCGACGGCTGATGGTTGGCTTCAGTGAAGGAAATCCGAAATGGTACGAACTGATGAACAGTCAGAGCATGCTCAACGAGATCATCGGGCGTGCTCCCCGCGGTCTTTATAACGAATCCTGCAGCCTGCTGACCCTGTATGTCTATCTCAAAGACCACAAGGCGGACACCTTGCAGAGCGTGGTGGAGACGGTCGAGCGTTTTGCGGCCGATAACAGCACGCCGCAGACCAGCTTCCTGATGGCGGCGGGCAGCGCAGGTATCGAGGCGGCGACCAATATCGTCGTGAAAAAGGCTAATCGGGAAATGCTGATATGGGTGTACGCCGCGGTGATCCTGCTGTGTCTGCTGACCTTCCGCTCATGGCGCGCCGTCGTCTGCGCGATCCTGCCGCTGATGCTGACCTCGGTGCTGTGCGAGGCGCTGATGGTCAGTCTGAATATCGGAGTCAAGGTGGCAACCTTGCCGGTGATTGCGCTGGGCGTAGGCATCGGTGTCGATTACGCCCTCTATGTGATGAGCATCACGCTTTCGCAGCTGCGCGTGGGTCAGTCGCTGTCCGATGCTTACTTCTGCGCGCTGCGTTTTACCGGCAAGGTGGTCATGCTGACCGGTATCACACTGGCGATTGGCGTAGCAACCTGGGCTTTCTCGCCGATCAAGTACCAGGCCGACATGGGCATCCTGCTCGCCTTCATGTTCCTCCTGAACATGCTGGGGGCCTTGATTCTGGTGCCGGCGCTGGCGCATTTCCTGCTGCCGGGCCGCGTGTTTAAAAATTCATAACGAGAACGATTCAGATTCTTCAACGGAGACTACTCATGTCGGACATGCATACCGAAATACGCAGGCAGGGCTTGCCGGGACACTTGGCCTGGTACCTGCTGGGCGTGGTGCTGATTGCCAATGTGCTGTCGTATGTGGATCGCCAGATCCTGACGCTGTTGGTGGCACCGATTCGTGCCGACCTGGGTATTTCGGATACGCAGCTGAGTCTGTTGCACGGTCTTGCATTCACCGTGCTTTACTCGGTACTGGGCATCCCGCTCGGGCGCTATGCCGACCGCCACAACCGCAAGCGTCTGATCTTCTGGGGTATCGTCATCTGGAGCGCGATGACCGTCGCCTGTGGTCTGGCCAATAGCTATTTCGAACTGTTCGCTGCTCGCGTCGGTGTCGGCATCGGCGAGGCGACACTGGCGCCAGCCGCCTACTCGATGATTTGCGATGCATTTGACAAGTCGCGGCGCGGAACAGCGCTGGGGGTCTACAGCAGCGGGATTTTTCTGGGGATCGGTTCCTCCATCGCCATTGGCGGTACTGTCCTCGCTTCGCTGCGTGGCGCCAAGGAAGTCGTGCTACCCATCATCGGATCGGTGCATACCTGGCAAGCCGCTTTCATCTATGTCGGTATGCCGGGCTTCCTGATGGCCCTGCTGTTGCTGACGGTGAAAGAGCCCGTGCGTGATAACGCGGTGCCGGCCGGCGGGCCCGAGCTGGACCAGACGCTGGGTTACTTCAGGCAGCATCGCGCCCTGTTCGCCATGGTTTTGCTCGGCTATGCACTGATTGCGCTGGCCGCCTACGGCACGGGCAGCTGGATGCCGACTGTCCTCATGCGCTTGTATGGCTGGACGCCCCCGCAAGCCGGTATCAATTACGGTCTGGCCGTGACCATCATGGGCACCATCGGCGGCGTGGCGGGTGGTTATCTTGGTGATCGCTGGTTGCGCATGGGGCGTGCAGACTCACGTTTGTGGCTGACCATCGTGGCTGTCCTGGCCTGGCTGCCGCTCGCCTATGCCGGCATGCGGGCCAGCGATGCCTACAGCACGCTTTATCTGATGGGCGGGGCGGTAGCCTTCAGCAGCTGGGCCAATGGCCTGGGCCCGACGGCCATCCAGGACCTGGTGCCTGGGGCTTTGCGCGGTCAAGCAACGGCGATCTTCTTCTTCGTGATCAACATGATCGGTCTGGGCATCGGCCCGACCGTGGTGGCACTCGTCAATGACCATGTCTATGCCGACGAGAAGGCACTGCCGCTGTCCATTCTGAGTGTCGGCATCCCTGCCATGTTACTGGGCATCGCACTCTTGTATCTGGCGCGCGCGCGTTACCGCGCGGTGTCGCACAACCTGCGCTAGGAGCAACGCGCATGACTGCGTCTGAATATCGTCCTGTGCGTTTTGGCGAGGCTGCGGTGGAAATCTCGTTGAACGATTCTTCTGCCGCATCAAGCAATTCAGACGTTTGGCAACCCGCGACGACTAATTGGCTACACGCTTCAATGCCTTCTTGCAAATCGCTTGTGCTTACATCTGGCTACTGTGAACACGCCCTAGGCCCTTTTTGTCTTGTGTCGACGCTTTTGGCTGCTTCTGCGCCTCAGTCCAGGATTTTCGACCATTGCACCAGGCGCACCAGATCGGTGGCGAAGCCGTGCTTGAACTTGGCGATTTCGTTGAGTTTGCGTGAGG
The DNA here is from genome assembly GCF_039631295.1 of Uliginosibacterium sediminicola. Taxonomy (NCBI): domain Bacteria; kingdom Pseudomonadati; phylum Pseudomonadota; class Betaproteobacteria; order Rhodocyclales; family Zoogloeaceae; genus Uliginosibacterium; species Uliginosibacterium sediminicola. Next base: position 106,657 of record NZ_JBDIVE010000003.1, read on the forward strand.
GCGTGCCGTCGGCGTCGAAATTGCCGAGGTTGAAGCGCGTGTTGCCACGCGCCTTGGCGCGGCGGATGGCGTCCCACAGCGCGAGGTGCGAGGTTTTGGTGAGCGGGTCGAGCACCGGGCCGGCCGAGCGTCCCCAGCAGTAAGTCGAGAAGCCGAAGTAGTCGGTGATGATCGAGGCTGCGATAGGCCCCAGGCGCTGGTGCCAGACGATGCAGATCTCGCCGCCGAATTCCATGATCCAGTCGCGATAGCTGTCAAATTGCCCGCGCGCGAAAAACAGCCCGTTGGGGTCTGCATTGCCCAGGTAGAGCAGGATGTCCTTGGTCTGCGCCCAGTCCAACTGGCGCGTGCCGAGCTGCAGCGCGTGCTGTTCGCGATTGAGGTGGTGCAGCGTGGTTTGCGCGGCGGTTTTCGAGATGATGGACTTGAAGGACTTGCGTACGCTGGTCCACAGCTCGGCCTCGCTGCGTTGCAAATCGGTATGCGATTCATAGGCCAGCATGGCCGCGTAATTGGCCTGCAGGAAGGGCTCCGGCGCGCATTGAGCCTCGTCGAGGCTGATGCTCAGCGAGCGGCCGCCGTGTGCGCTCACGCGCAATTCGGCTTGTTCGAGGAGCGCGGGCATCAGCTGTTCGAGTTTTGGCCCATCGGCGCTTAGCGGGTGCAGGCAAAGACTCCAGTTGGCGTCAGAGGCCGTGTATTGCGTGCTCAGCTCGCAATAGAGCAGCGCTTGCTCCCCCTCCGCGAGCACGAACGAGGCATCCCGGAAGCTGATCAGATCACGGGTGATCGGGGCGTAGCTGTGGATATAGCTGACCCGATGGGCGCCACTGAGTCCGGCGCGTGACAGGATCTGGCCGCGCCGCAGCCAGTCCTGAACCTCGGGACTGTCGAGTCCGGCATCGCGGAAATGCAGATGCTTTTTGCCGAGTTTGAAATGCGCTGAGGCGGCCAGTGCGCGGGCCAGACGCTGGGCATGGTGGGCTTGCGCCAAGGCTGAGTCGGGCGTTTGCTTGCGGTGCAGGGCCAGCAGACGCTCCGCTGCCGCCGGACGCTGCAGGGTCTCGCTCATCAGCTGGACGATGTAGTTGATGCCGCCCTCGCTGTTATTGAGCGCGCCTTTGGAAAACAGCAGCAGCAGCAGTTCGATGGCGACATCGACGTAGGCCTCGGTATCGCAGAGCTGCATGGTGTGTTGCAGCAGTTGCGCGGCGTCCATGCCGCCGCCGAGCAAGGTGCGGATGAGCGCCAGGAGTACCGGCGGTTCATCGTCACGCAGGGAGAATTGCTGCAGGAAGGCTTCTGCCTGCACTGATTTATGGCTGAAGTACTCGCGCAGGGCGCGTGCCAGGAAGGGGCTGGCGCTGGTTTTGGCGGCGGCTTCATCGCCGCTCAGTGCGACTTCGATCAGGACCTGCAATCCGGCGACGATTTCCGTGCGCATCCCCGGCGCATTGCTTAGCCCGCTGCCGATGGTCTGCATCTGGGCGAGGGAAAGCGGACAGGGCCAGTCGCTGGCGGGGACTGGCGGATCACATGGCATGTTCATGTCGGTAGCGCGGCGGCGAGCGGCGGCAAAGGGTTAGCTTGCACATTAAGCGCATCGCAGCGGTAACTATACGTTTAAAAGCTGCGCCATTGCCGGCCAATTCTGCAGCAGCGCAGCGCTGGCCTCTTTGCTTGGCATGGCAGCTCAATAGACGAAGGCTACGGGCGATCTGGCATCATCCGGGCATGCGTTGCCATCACAGGGAGTTGCCGGTGCAGGACATCGTGACATCGATCAAGCGCTACAACGCCGGGCGCGACCCGCAGCGGCTGGCCATGAAGTACGCGAATCTGCGCCGCGATCCCTTCGTTTTCCTGCGTGGCAGCTGTCACCGCTTCTACGAGACACTGCCGCGTGACAAGCTGCTGCGCGCAGCGCCCCTGGCCTGGGCCTGTGGCGATCTGCATCTGGAAAACTTCGGCAGCTACAAGGGCGACAATCGCCTGGTCTATTTCGACATCAATGATTTTGACGAGGCCGCGCTGGCGCCGGCGAGCTGGGATGTGCTGCGCCTGCTCAGCAGCATCCTGGTCGCCGAGCGGGTCTTGCACCTCAATCCCGGCGAGAGCGTGGCGCTGTGCCAGCGCTTCCTGCAGCGCTATGCGGCCACGCTGGCCAGCGGCAAGGCGCGCTGGCTCGAGCGCGATCTGGCGCAAGGGCTGGTCGGCGATCTGCTCGATAGCCTGCGCGTACGCAAGCGCGCCGATTTCCTCGATTCGCGTACCGAGCTGCAGGGCAAGCGGCGATGCCTGCGCATCGATGGCCGCAAAACCTTGCCGGTGACCGACAAGCAGCGTGACAAGCTGAAGCGCTTCATGGCCGAGTTTGCCGCCACCCAGGAGAAACCGCGCTTTTTCCGTCTGCTCGATGCCGCGCGCCGCGCCACAGGCAACGGCAGTCTGGGCGTCGAGCGCTATGTGCTGCTGGTCGAAGGGCGCGGTTCGCCGGCGGACAATTACCTGCTCGACATCAAGCAGGCGCTGCCTTCGTCCTTGCTGCCGCATCTGCCCAATCCGCAGCCGCACTGGGCTTCGGAGGCGCTGCGCGTGGTCACCGTGCAGCAGCGCATGCAGGCGATACCGATGGCATTCCTGCATGCCGTCAAACTGGGCAAGCGTTCCTGCGTGCTGCGTGATCTGCAGCCCTCGGATGACCGCGTGGAGTTTGGCGAGGCGCATCGCAAGCCGCGTCAGCTGGCGGGGCTGATCGACAATCTGGCGGAGTTGCTGGCCTGGGCGCAGCTGCGCTCAGCAGGGCGCGAGGGAGCCGCCAGCGTCGACGCGCTGGTCGACTTTGCCGAGGGTCACAAGTGGCCCGCGCGGCTGCTCGATCTGGCGCGCCACTGCACTACGCAGCTTGAAGCGGATTGGCGCGCCTACTGTCTGGCCTACGATGCGGGGGCTTTCGCCCTCGAAGCTTGAGTGTCAGCGCTCAGGCGGTGGGCGCCTTGTCGGCCATCGCTTCGCCCATGCGCACGCTGCCGCCGGCTTGCCAGCCGGCATTGAACTGCAGGGCGGAGGGCAGCAGCATGACGACGGTGGAGCCGAGCAGGAAGCGGCCCATCTCGTCGCCCTGTTGCAGGCGGATGTCCTGATCTTCATAGCGCCATTCGCGGATCTCGCCAACACGCGGCGGATTGACCACGCCATGCCAGACGGTGGCCATGCTGCCGACGATGGTGGCGCCGACCAGCACCATCACCAGCGGGCCGTGGGCCGTCTCGAACACACAGACCACGCGCTCGTTGCGGGCAAACAGGCCCGGCACCATGCGCGCGGTGAGCGGCTTGACCGGGAACAGCGTGCCCGGCACATGGCGCATGCGCAGCAGGCGGCCGGCGCAGGGCATGTGGATGCGGTGGTAGTCCTTGGGGCTCAGATACAGCGTGGCGAAATTGCCGTCGCGAAACTGCCGCGCCAGGGCCGGATCGTCACCGAGCAGGGTGCTTGCCGAATACTGGTGGCCTTTGGCCTGGAAAATCTGCTCGCCGGCAATGCGGCCAAACTGGCTGATCGCGCCATCGACCGGGCATAACCAGTCGGCGCTGGCGAGCGGGCGGGCACCCTCGCGTAGCGCGCGCGTGAAGAAGCTGTTGAAGCTGTCGTAGTGCGCGATCTGCGGATCAGCCGCTTCACTCATGTCGACGCCATAGTGGCCGACGAACCAGCGGATGATGGCGGTCGTGACGGCGCCCATGCGCGAGGAGGCAACCAGACCGCCAAAGGCAGTCATCGCGCGTTTGGGCATCAGGTAGTGCGGAATTATGGCAAGTCGATCAGACACGGGATTCCCGGAGGCGCAGCAAAGGGCGCCATTGTATCGGCCTCAGCGCTCGCGCGGAACGCGAATGCCCTTGTCGGCTTCGAGCTGATCGAAGAAATCGTCGAGCCGGCGACCGCGCTGATCGGCGAACTGCGCACCCTGAAGCCGCAGGGCCAGGATGCGGTCGACGCGGAAATGGCGGAAGTCTTCGCGCAGCTCGCACCAGGCGATCAAGGTCCAGTGCTGACCCCAGAAAAACAGGCCGAGCGGCCACAAGCTGCGCTGCGAGGGCGTGCCGTCTTCGCGCTGGTAATCGATGTCGATGATGTCACGCTGGCGCATCGCACGGCGCAGTTCGGCCAGCCAGGGCGGCCGGTTGCGCGGCAAGTCGGGGGCGAACAGGCGCGCCAGGCTGGCTTCGCGCCGCCGCGCAGCGGGCAGCACATTCTGGATCTTGGCCATCGCCGCTTGCGCTGCGCGGGCCAGTTCCGGGTCGGCCCAGGTCTGCACCATGCGCGTGCCGACCAGCAGGGCTTCGAGTTCGTCGATATCGAAGCTCAGCGGCGGCAGGTCGATGCTGTGTTTGAGACGGTAGCCGACGCCGGCTTCGCCCTCGATCGGCACGCCGGACAGGCTCAGATCCTGGATGTCGCGGTACAGCGTGCGCAGCGAGACCTGCAGCTGCTCGGCCAGCCAGGCGCCGGTACAGCTGCTGCGGCTGCGCAGGAGTTCAACGAGGCGGTAGAGGCGGTCGGCGCGGCGCATGGGGTGGCGAAGCTGAAGATGCAGGCATTCTATTGGGCTTTGTCGCCGCCGTCGCTGCCGCAGGGTTTGGCGCGGCAGGCGTGCTTGGGGGTGCGTTGCGCCGGCCAAGTGCGTACCAGATCAGCATGATGCCTCTTGTTCATTGCGGTGAAGCGTGTGCCGGGCCAGGCCCGGCTCCGGGCGGCCTCAGTGCAGCGAATGCAGACCGATCACATTGCCTTCCGTGTCGCTGAACAAGGCGATGTGGCCGATCTCGTCGCTCAGCTTGGTCTTGGGCATCAGTACCGCGCCGCCAGCGGTGGCAACGCGATTCAGCACGCTGGCCAGATCTGCACCGCCATTGAGGTAGATGCGCACGCCATCGGCATGGGGCTTGGCCTGCGGCATGTCGACCACGGCGCCGCCGACGCCCTGATCCCCGTGCGCAAACACCGCCATGCGGATGCCCTCGAAGCTGTCATCGACATGCAGCGAGGTGGCAAAGATCGTTTCGTAGAAGCGCGTGGCGCGGGTGAAGTCGTGGCTGGGGATTTCGAACCAGTGGATGGCGTTCATGTTGGGCTCCTGTGTGTTGGAGCCCGCATCATGCGGGTGGGCTACTGACAGCGTGGTGTCAGCAGACTGTCAGTTGCTTAGTGCTCTGCGCTGCCCGAGAGCGCCGCGCGTGCGCGCAAGCCCACCATTGCCGCGCTGAGGCCGATGAGGATCAGCGCCAGCGGCAGGCCGAGCAGCTGGGCGAGGGCGCCGATCAGCACCGGGCCAAACAGCAGGCCGAGGTAGGCGATGCGCGCCATGTCGGCAATTGCCTCGCTGGCCGCCATGCCCGGCACATTGGCTGCGGCGGCAAACAGCACCGGCATCATGTTCGAGGTGCCCAGGCCGATCAGGCCGAAGCCGAGCGCGGCCGGAATCGGCGCCGGCCACAGCAGGGACAGCGCGATGCCTGCCGCGCACAACGCCGCGCTCCAGCGCAGGGTGCGCACATTGCCCAGGCGTGCGCGGATCGCATCGCCGGTGAAGCGTCCGCCTGCCATACCGAGCGAGAAAGCCGCGTAGCCGGCATTGATCCAGGCGAGCGAGGCCTGGGTGTAATCGCGCATGTAGACCGTGCTCCAGTCATACATCGCGCCTTCTGCAATCAGGCCGAGAAAGGCGAGGATGCCCAGCTGCAGCAATTGTCGCTTGGCTTGGCCCTTGGCTTGCGCGCTGGCATGTTCTTCGTGTGTTGGGTCGGCACGCAAGGCCGGGCGCGCGGCAAGACAGCAGGCGGCGGTGATCAGGCCGACACAGAGCATATGGCTTTGTGCGGACGCCTCTGTCGCACGCCACAGCGCGCCGAGCGCGGCGCCGGCAAAGCCGCCGAGGCTGAACAGGCCGTGCATCGAGGACATCACCGCGCGCCCGTAAGCGCTTTCGACGATGGCCGCCTGCGCGTTCATCGCCACGTCCAGCGCTGCCATCACCGCGCCGAAAAGCAGCAGGACGACGATCAGCGCCGGCAGGTTCGGCATCAGCAGGATCAGCAGCACGCCCAGTGCCAGCAAGAGCCCGCTCCACACACTGGTGCGCGCACTGCCCAGCGCTGCCGACAAGCGCCCGATGCGGCCCATGGCCAGCACCGCACCGAAGGCCATCGCCAGCATGGTGAGCGACAGCGCGCCTTCGCTGAGCTGGAATTTGTCCTTGATCGTCGGGATGTGCGCCCCCCAGGAGGCGAACACGAATCCGTTACAGAAGAACAGCAGGGAGGTAGCGACGCGGCTGGCGCGTGGGGAAGGCGATTTCACCGGGTTCAGAGTTCGCCGATCTCTTCGAGTTCGGTCTGGATCTCCAGCCAGCGCTCTTCGCCCGCATCAATGCTTTGCCCCAGTTCGCCCTGGCGCTTGAGGAAGCCTTGCAGCTGCGCGCTATCGCCACTGGCGTACAGGGCCGGGTCGGCGAGTCGCTCATCGAGCAGCTTTTTCTCGCCCTGCCAGCCTTGCAGCTTGCGTTCGAGCTGTTCAAGTTCTTTCAGCAAGGGGCGGCGGCGCTGCAGCTTGGCCTGGCGTTCGGCGGCCGCATCGGCACGCGCCTGCAGGCGGCTGGCCTTGTCGCTGGCCGCTTCGCTGTTGGTGTTGCTGGTGGCGGTGTTGGCGCGACGTGCGTCGAGCCACAGCAAGTAGTCGTCCAGATCGCCATCGAAAGGCTTGGCGACGCCGTCGGCGACCAGCAGGAAGTCGTCGCAGACCGTGCGCAACAAGGCGCGGTCATGGCTGACCAGCACCATGCTGCCCTCGTACTCGGATAGCGCCAGGGTCAGTGCGTGGCGCATTTCGAGGTCGAGGTGGTTGGTCGGTTCGTCGAGCAGCAGCAGGTTGGGCTTGTGGCGGATCAGCAGGGCCAGGGCCAGGCGCGACTTTTCGCCGCCGGAGAAGGGGCCGACTTTCGCGTCGACCTGGGCGCCGCGGAAATCGAAGCCGCCGAGGTAGTCGCGCAGATCCTGTTCGCGCGTCATCGGTTCCTGGCGGATCAGGTGCTGCAGCGGGCTTTCCTCGCTGCGCAATTGTTCAAGCTGATGCTGGGCAAAGTAACCGAGCTGCACGCCCTTGCCGAACAGGGCCGAGCCCTGCTGCGCAGCCAGATCGCCGGCGAGCAGCTTGATCAGCGTCGATTTGCCGGCGCCATTGGGGCCAAGCAAGCCAAGCCGCGCGCCGGGGCGCAGTTCGAGCTTGATGTTGTCGATGATCACTTTGTCGCCGTAGCCGAGGCGCACATCCTTGAGCGTGACCATCGGATCGGGCGCGCGGTCCGGTTCCGGGAAGCTGAACGAGAAGGGCGTGTCGACGTGGGCGGCGGTGACGCGCTCCATGCGCGAGAGCGCCTTGATGCGGCTCTGCGCCTGGCGCGCCTTGGTCGCTTGCGCGCGGAAGCGGTCGATGTACTTCTGCAGATGCGCCACCTCGCGCTGCTGCTTGGCGAACATTGCCTGCTGCTGCGCCAGCTGTGCCGCGTGCTGGTCTTCGAAGCTGTCGTAATTGCCGGTGTAGAGCGTGAGCTTCTGCTGATCGAGGTGGGCGATGTGGGTCACGCAGGCATTGAGGAAGTCGCGATCATGCGAGATCAGCAGCAGCGTGCCGCGGTAGGCACTGAGCCAGCGCTCCAGCCAGATCACCGCATCGAGGTCGAGGTGGTTGGTCGGCTCGTCGAGCAGCAGCAGGTCGGAGCGACACATCAGCGCCTGCGCGAGATTGAGGCGCATGCGCCAGCCGCCGGAGAAGTCCGACACCGGCCGCGTGAAATCACTGTCAGCAAAGCCCAGGCCGGCGAGCAGGGCGCTGGCCCGTGCGCGGGCGCCGTAGCCGTCGATCTCGGCGAGGCGCGCATGCAGCTCGCCGATGTGCTGGGCGTGCGGGTCTGCGGCCAGCTGGCGCTCGATCTGCATCAGCTCGGTATCGCCTTCGAGCACGTAGTCGATGGCGGCGGTGGCGAGCGCCGGCGTTTCCTGCGCGACCTGGGCGATGGTCCAGTGCGCGGGCATCTCCAGATCGCCCTGATCCTGATGCAGCAGGCCGCGCAGCAGCGCGAACAGCGTAGACTTGCCGCTGCCATTGGCACCCACCACGCCGACGCGCCAGCCGGGGTGGATTTGCAGGGTGAGGGATTCGATAAGACGGCGTGCGCCGCGGGCGAGGACAAGCTGACGGAACTGGATCACTTTGAGCAGAGAGCAGACAATGGCAAGATGCAGCGCATTTTACGTGGCCCTTGCCCTGCGCATTCCGGAGAATCACTTTATGTACAGAATTTTGGCCTGCCTGTTGTGCGCTCTGGCGCTTCCCGTCCAGGCGCAATCGGCACCTGCCGGAGAAAACGACCCGGCAGTATGGGCGGCGCGGCGCCAGCGCGCAGAGAGTCTGCGCAAGGATGCATCGAAGATCACCCGCGCGGCGGACGCGGCACGGGCGGAGGAAACGCGCGCCTGCAGGCCGCACTTCTTCGAAAACGCCTGCAAGGACGCAGCGCGTGACCGCTGGATTGAAAAGGTCAATCAGGCACGTGCCATGCAAATGGAAGCGGCAGGCCTGGAGCAGGCGCTGCGCGCTTACGAGCTGAGCGTGCGTGAGCAGGAAATTTCGCGGCGTGCAGCCAAGCGTGAAGGGCAGGTACTGCAAGCCATCCTCAATGCGCCACCTTCGGCGGCGCACGCCGAAAAGCCGGCGGCCAAGCCCTTGGTGCCGCGTCAGGCGGTCAGCAGTGCAGCGCCCAAGCACGAGGATCGTGCCGAGCGCGAACGTGAGGCGGCTGCGCGTGCCGCCCAGGCGCGCAAGGATGCGGAACGCTATGCGGCACGTGCGCGTGCCAAAGCTGCGCAATCTTCATCGGCCGCCGCCAGCAAATAAATTCGTTGCGGCTTTCCGGGCGTACCGGGGAGAAAGCTCAGGACGAAAAAAAACGGGAAGTCTGGGACTTCCCGTTTGCAATTGAGGAAATCCAGAAACAGGACTTCCCTCCCCCTAAATCGTTCTTGCATCCAGTCTTATGCCTAAGTGACAAGGCCATCCGGAAAGCAAACTCTGCTTTCCGCATGGCCCCGTTGTGCTACTGGCCGGGCCCGTAGGCCCGGCTTGCTGCTTCGGCAATCGATACGAATCCAGTTCGTTCGTCGCTCGCATGGCCTGCTGTCTTTGCAGCGGCCGTTTTGTCTCCTGCCTGCTTCCTCTCGGTGTGCTTGGCGCATCTCTGCGCGGAGCTCAGTCCGGACGCGAATTGTTACACATCATCAGAATTTATGTACGCATTAATGTAGCTTTTTACTTAAAAGTTTTTGATGGTGCACTGCACGTTAGGGTAATCCCTTATGCCCGCCAATACTGGGTTTGCGGCCGATTGCGCTGCAGCATGGCGGGCCCGGTTTCAGGTCCGCAGGAACATCTTGCATGCCAGCAGAATCAGCAAAACAGCGAACACGCGCTTCAAGGTGGCCACCGGCAAGCGGTGCGCTGCACGTGCGCCGAAGGGCGCGGTCAGCATGCTGGCGATGAACAGCCACAACAAGGCGGGCAGATAGACATAGCCGACGCTGCCGGCGGGCAAATCGGCGTGCTGCCAGCCATTCCACAGATAGCCAGCAGTGCCGGCCAGCGCAATCGGCAAACCCATGGCCGCCGAAGTACCGATGGCGTGCTGGACGCGCACATTGCACCAGGACAGCCAGGGCACGGTCAGCGAACCGCCGCCGATGGCAACCAGGGCCGAGACCACACCAATGCCGACGCCAACACTGGCGCGACCAACTGTGCCGGGCAGCTCGCGGCTGGCTTGCGGTTTGAGGTTCAGGCTCATCTGCAAGGCGATGAGCAGCAGGAAGCAGCCGAAAAACAGGGTCAGTGCGCGGGTCGGCGCGTGGGCGGCGATCATTGTGCCGAACAGGGCGCCGAGTACTACGCCGGGGCTGATGTCGCGTACCAGGTCCCAGCGCACTGCGCCGTGCGCATGGTGGGTACGCAAGCTGGAGATGGAGGTAAAGATGATGGTGGCCATCGATGTGCCCAGCGCCAGCGGTAATACCTGGGCGTGCACGAAGCCTTGCGCGTCGAAGGCGCTGGTGAGCACGGCGACGATGATCACGCCGCCGCCAATCCCCAGCAAGCCGGCCAGAAAACCGGACACCAGCCCCAGCAGGGCATAGCCCAGACACCATAGATCGAAATACTGCATGACAAAGCCCGTCTGACTCACAGCCCGCCAGTTTAGCCCGCATGGGCTGCGCTGATCAGGATTTGGGATTCATCAGACGGGTGGTGATGGTGCGCCATTCGTCCGGATCGACCGGGGTGATCGACAGGCGGCTGGCCTTTTGCAGCACGCGCATATTGGCCAGCGAGTCGTGCTCGCGCAGGGTGGCGAGGTCGACGAAAGGCGTCTTTTCCACCAGGCGCACGTCGACATTGATCCAGCGCGGCGCGTCCTGGCTCGACTTGGGATCGAAGTAGGGGCTGGCCGGATCGAACTGGGTGGCGTCCGGGTAGGGCGTGCTGGCGATACAGACGATGCCGGCAATGCCCGGGCGCGGACAGGAGGAGTGGTAGAAAAACGCCAGGTCGCCCAGGCTCATCTGGTCACGCATGAAGTTGCGCGCCTGATAGTTGCGTACGCCGTACCAGGCGACGGTCTGTCCCGGCATGGCGGCCAGGTCGTCGATGGAACAGTCGGCCGGTTCGGACTTCATGAGCCAGTAACGCATGATGGAATGGGCGGTGGAGTGAGTGTTCAGCTTGGGATTGCTGCGCCGCAGTGTCAAGCGCTCGAATGGGCATGACGGGGCGCTGCATGCGGGGCCGGATAGCACGAACGCGGCCGGAGCCGCGTTCGTGAACCTGCGATGGGATCCCCCGCCTGTGCCGTCAGACCGTCATCCTGAACCGGGGTTCAGGTGGTCGCCGCCAAGCCGCATCAGGTGCGCCCGTTAGAAGGGCGCTCACAACAGCGGTGAGTTCGGTCAGCAACCATGTCGTTAGACATTGGTTCAAGGAGTGTATGGCCTTGACGAACACCGCAGGGGAAAACTTTCGTCGCGCCGCAGCGCCCGATGAGAGGGACGCTTCGTCACGACCGGAGGCCGTGGCCCCCTGTATTCATGACTCCTTTAACGACTCTTGCCAGATGAATCTGAACGGCTACTTGCTCAGAACAGATTCTCCTGTTTGGCCAGCGCCTGTTCGAACTGCTCGCTGACAGCTGAAATTCTACGCCTGTAATCGGGCAGATCAATGCCTGCCGAGCGCTGATGGCTCACAAATTCATTGGCGATGTCCAGCGCCGTCATCAATGCCAGCGCTTCGCCATTGCTGGCGCCCTTGTCCGCGATCTTGCGCATGCGCTCATCGACCATGCGTACCGCGGCGAGCAGCGCCTCGCGTTCTTCGGGCTTGACCGACACGCTGTACTCGCGGCCCATCAGGCTGATGTCGATTTTCTCGCTCATGCGTCTTCCTGTTCGGGCAGGCGCGCCAACAGTGCTTCAAGCCGGCTGATGGCCTGGCTCAGTTTGTCGCGTAGCACGCTGTTTTCCGTTTCGAGCGCATCGACGCGGGCGCGCAGGCTGCTGTGCTCGCTGCGCAGCTGGCGATAGTCGCTCAGCAGCAGGGCGGCGCGGGCTTCAAGCTGGGAGATTTCGGATTCCATGCTGCAGATGGTAGGCCGCCGCCGGAAACATGGTCAAGCGCATCTGTTGCGCAGTGTCGGCCTTGACCGACCGCAAGCGCTCAGGTTGGAGGGCGACTGCCGAGTCCTGTAAGATGCGCGCACGCTTCAGGTGTCCCGTCCGCGTGTAACGGACGGGGTGAAACGGGAAGCCGGTGCGATGAGTCTTCAACAGACCTTCCATTCCGGCGCTGCCCCCGCAACGGTAAGCGAGTCAAGGTGTAACAGACAGCCACTGTGCTCAGCACGGGAAGGCGTTACATCGGTCGGCCAGCAATGGCCGCTACTTGCGAGCCCGGAGACCGGCCTGAAGCCAGTTCTGGCGCATCACGGTGGGTGATGTAGGCTGCCGTGCTGCCGTCCTGGCCGCACAAGTCTGCATGCTCCATCGGCGCCCTGCCCAATTGTCATGAACCGTGCGGGCGGCACGGATGGAGTTCTTCCTTGAAAAAAATGCTTGTTTTGCCGGCAGCTTGCCTGCTTGGCACCTCTCCTGCGCTGTACGCGCAACAAACCCAAAACAAAGAGACGCAGCACGAAACGGTGGTGGTGACGGCCAATCGCGTGGCACGTACGGTTGATGAGACCCTTGCGCCGGTCAGCGTGCTGACGCGCCAGGACATCGAACGTCTGCAGGCGCAATCTCTCCCCGACTTGTTGCGCGGCTTGCCTGGCGTGAGCTTTGCCAATAATGGCGGGCCGGGCAAGGCGACCTCGCTGTTCCTGCGCGGGACAAATTCGGATCACGTACTGGTGCTGGTCGATGGTTTCAAGATCGGTTCGGCCACCAGCGGCGGAGCTTCCTTGCAGGATATTCCTGTCGATCAGATCGAACGCATCGAGATTGTGCGTGGCCCGCGCGCCAGTCTCTATGGCTCGGATGCCATCGGTGGCGTGATCCAGATCTTCACCCGCAAAGGTCAGCAAGCGCCCGGCTTTGCCTTGACCAGTGGCAGCCGCCACACCTTCGGAGCCTCGGCTCAGGGCGGCTTTGGCAGCAAGGATCTGTGGGCTTCGGCGGGCGTGAAGACGGATACCACGCGCGGGATCAACGTCTGCCAGGGCACGACTTCGGCCAGTTGCAGTCCTGATCGTGACGGCTACGCCAATACAGCATTCAATCTGCATGCAGGCGCACATCTGACCGATAAGCTGGACGCCGAGCTGATCGCATTGCAGATCGACAACCACAACGAGTTCGATGGTTCCTCGCAGGACAATGCCGATGGTCGTCAGCAAGTCTTTGGCGGCACGTTCAACTATCAGGCGCTGGATCGCTGGCTGTCCAGTTTGCGGATCGGTCAGACGACGGACGACTCGCGCAATTATCTGGGCGAACGGTATAAGTCGCGCTTTACGACGCGGCGTGACAGCCTTAACTGGCAGAACGACATCGAACTCGCTGCCGGCCATCAGCTCGTCGCGGGTGTTGATCTGACGCGCGAGAAGATCTTGTCGACGACCAATTACGCAGTACGCAGCCGCACCAATAATGCGGTGTTTCTGCAGTACCTCGCCGATATCGGTGCGTTCAGTGCTCAGCTCTCGGGCCGTCGTGATAATAACGAGCAGTTCGGCTCGCACAACACCGGCGGGCTGGCGACCGGCTACACGTTTTCGAAGTGGCTGCGTCTGACGGCGTCCTATGCCACCGCTTTCAAAGCACCCACCTTCAACCAGCTGTATTTCCCGTCCTATGGCACGGCGACTCTGCAGCCGGAGAAGTCGCGCAATCGCGAGATTGGTGCGGGCGGTGCAGTGGGTAATGGCAAGTGGCAGCTGAGTGTGTTCGACAATCACATCAATCAGCTGATCGTCACCGATCCAGTGAGTTTTACCGCCGTCAATTTGTCGAGCGCGCGCATCCACGGCATCGAGTTGAGTGCCGAGCAGCAGTTCGGCCAAACCCGCGTTGCGGCCAGCACGACGCTGCAGAATCCCAAGGATCACTCGGGCTCAAACACCGAGGGCAATCTCTTGGTACGCCGCGCGCGGCAGATGGCCCGCGTCGATGTCGATCACGATCTGGGGGCCTGGAGTGTCGGTTCCTCGTGGAACGGTGTTGGCAAGCGTTACGATAACGATACCAGCGCGAATACCATTGTGCACCTGGGTGGCTACAGTACCTGGGACCTGCGCACCGAGTACCGTATTGATAAATCGTGGCGCGTACAGCTGCGCGGTGAAAATGTGTTCAACAAACGCTATGAAACAGCCTATCTCTACAACCAGACGGGCGCAGGCGTTTTCGTGACGCTGCGTTATCAGGCTCTGTAAAAGCATGACGGGGCGCCAGCAGGCGCCCCGATGAAAGGATCGAAATGAGTGATGAACAATCCCGCCTGGAGCGCCACAAGGCGCGCATGCTGCGCAAAAAGGCGGTCATCGACGCATCGATTGCTGCCGCCGATGAAGAGCGCGGCCTGTTGCTGGTGAACACGGGTAATGGCAAGGGCAAGAGCAGTGCAGCGTTTGGCGTGCTGGCGCGTGCGCTCGGCCATGGCATGCGCTGCGCCGTGATCCAGTTCATCAAGAATCGCTCGGATACCGGCGAGGAAGCTTTCTTCCGCAGCAGCCCGAATGTCTGCTGGCATGTCATGGGGGATGGTTTCACCTGGGAGACGCAGGACGACACCAAGGACCGCGCCACCGCGCGTGCCGCCTGGGAGCAGGCGGTCGTCTATCTGCGTGACGACAAGATCGATCTCTTGATCCTCGACGAATTCACCTACACCCTCAAGTACGGCTGGCTGGCGCTCGATGAAGTGATGCAGGTCATCAACGAGCGGCCGCTGATGCAGCACCTGATCATCACCGGGCGCGCCGCGCCCGATGGCCTGATCGAAGAGGCCGATACCGTCACCGACATGACGCTGAAGAAGCACGCCTACCAGGCCGGCATCAAGGCCATGCCCGGCGTGGAGTGGTAATGCGATCTGCATGTCGCGCAGCCTTGATTGCAGCGCCGGCCTCGGGCCAGGGCAAGACCACGGTGACGGCGGCGCTGGCACGGCAGGCGCGGCAACGCGGCGAGCGTGTGCGCGTGTTCAAGACCGGGCCGGACTTCCTCGATCCGACCATCCTTGAACAAGCCAGCGGCGCGCCGGTGTATCAGCTTGATCTGTTCATGGGCGGCGAGGCGCATTGCCGCGCTTTGCTCGAAGCAGCAGCGCGCGAGGCCGATCTGATCCTCGTTGAAGGCGTGATGGGTGTGTTCGACGGCAAGCCATCGAGTGCCGATCTGGCGCAGGCTTTCGGCTTGCCGGTGCTGGCCGTGATCGACGGCAGCGCGATGGCGCAGACTTTCGGCGCACTGGCGCACGGGCTGGCGACGTTTCGCGAGGGGCTGAAGTTTGCGGGGGTGATCGCCAACCGTGTTGCCAGCGAACGCCATGCGCAGATGCTGTTTGAATCGCTGCCTGCGAATGTCGCGGGCTTGGGCTGGTTGCCGCGCGATGCAGAAATCGCCTTGCCCGAACGGCATCTTGGCTTGTTGCCGGCGAGCGAGTTGCATGATCTGGATCAGCGCATTGACCGGGCGGCAGCTGCTTTGACGATGCTGGATGTTGCGTGGTCGGCAGAGCATTCTCTTGCTGTGTGCACGCCTGCGGAAGCCTCGCTTGCCAGCGAACGAGCTTTGCCACTGCACGGCCGTCGCATTGCGATTGCGCGCGATGCAGCCTTCGCCTTCATCTATCCGGCCAATCTCGATTGCCTGCGCGCTTTGGGCGCCGAGTGCTTGTTCTTCTCGCCGCTGGCCGATGCGCGCTTGCCGGACTGCGATGCCGTCTGGTTGCCCGGTGGTTATCCCGAGCTGCATGCGGCGCGTCTGGCGGCCAATGTGGCGATGCGCGAAGCCTTGCGCGCGCATCACGCAGCGGGCAAAGCGATGCTCGCCGAATGTGGTGGCATGATGAGTTTGTTTGACGCCATCGAGTGTTCAGATGACAGCGTGCATGCGGGATTCGGTCTTCTGGCAGGACGCACGCGCATGCACAAGCGGCTCTCGGCACTGGGGCTGCAGGCGGTGAGCCTGCCGGAGGGCGATCTGCGCGGCCACAGCTTTCATTACTCCAGCTGCGAGACCGCGCTGGCGCCGATTGCACGCGGCAGCAATCCCAATGGCGGCAGCACGCAGGAAGCGGTGTATCGCCAGGGGCGCCTGACCGCCAGCTACATCCATTTTTATTTCCCCTCCAATCCTGGCGCGCTGGCCGCCATGCTGGCCTAGCCGGAGCGTGCAGTAGATGTGGCAAAGGGTTTTGCTTGCGTTGTGCTTGTCGGTCTGGCTGCTGTCTGCGCAGGCGAGCAGTGTGCTGGGCATCATCAGCGAGCGCAGCGCGCCGGAGATCGCCGAGCGCGCGCACGATGTTCTCCTGCAGCGCAAGGCGCGCGACCGCATCTTGCTGCGCACGCCGCAGCAGCTGGCGGCATTGTCGCCGGCAGAGCTGCGCCGCTTGCTCGACTCGGTTGATGTGGTCTTTGCTGTGGCGATGTTTGCCGAGCATGCTGCGCTGCTGCGTGGCGCCTTGCCCGGCAGTGCCGCCCAGCGGCTGAGAGCTTTCTGGGCTTTCAACGGTGACAGCGATCTGTCGCGCCTGAGTTTCGATGCACGCGGCAGCTTGCAGAGCTGGTCGGCCGCCGATATCACGGCCCTGGCGGGCGAGGCTTTGCCGGCTGCGTTGTCTGCGCGCTCGCTGCGTGAGCCGACCGCCACGCGCTGGCGTGCTTTGCGCATGTTGTGGCGCGAAGGTGGCGCACGCAATCAGGGCGAGTTTCTGGCCGCCTTGCTCGATGGGCGCGAGCCCGCTGCGGCCGAGCCCCAAGCAGCCGTCCAGTATCGTCAGCACGCGCAGCCGGTCAGCGCATTCAGGCTGGCGCCCGCGCAGCGTGTGTTGGCGGTACTCGATATGGATAACAGCGAGAACCGCAGCAGCGATGCCTTGTGCGCCAGCGTCGAGGCCACGGGCCTGGCCTGCGTGACGATCAAGGCGCGCTGGGGGGCCGCCTCGCGCGATGCGGTGCAGGCGCTGCCGGCTTTGCTCGGACCAGGGCAGTTGCGCGGTCTGGTGGTGGTGCAGGATTTTGTCGTCGGCGCGGCCGAGGGGCGTGACGAGGCGAGCGCCGCTATCGCTGCGCTGGACGTGCCAGTGTTCAAGGCCATCCGTCTGGCCGACCGCAGTGTGGCGCAATGGCAATTGTCCAGCGACGGTTTGCCGGCCGCCAGCGTGCAATACCGTTTGGCGATGCCGGAATTGCAGGGCATCGCTCAGCCGGTCGTCATCGCCGCCGCGGGCGAGGCGCAGCTCGATGCGCTGACCGGTGTGCGCGTGCAGCGCCCCGAGCCGATTGCCGCCGAGCTGCGCAGTCTGGCGCGTCGCGCCGCCAACTGGGCGCTGTTGCGCGACAAGCCGGTGGCGCAGCGCAAGGTGGCGATCATCTATTACAACCACCCTCCGGGGCGGCAGAACATCGGCGCGGACAACCTCGACGTGCCGGCCTCACTCCAGGTGATTTTGCAGGCCATGGCCCAGGCCGGTTACCGCACCGGCCCGCTGCCGCCAAGTGCCGAGCAGCTGCTTGAGCAGATCATGCAGCGCGGGGTGAATCTGCCCGAGGATGGTGGCGCCCTGGCCGAGCTGGCGCAGACTACGCACAGCATGTCGGCGGCAGACTACCAGCGCTATTTTGCCGGCTTGCCGGCGATTGCCCAGCAGGAGCTGGTTAACGGCCCCTTGGGCCGGCTGCGTGCCGAATTGCAGCAGGCGCGGCGCAGCAAGCAATACGATATCGGCATTGCCACGGCAAACAATGGTTTGCGCGAGCTGGGCCATCTTGTCGCGGGTCTGGAGCACGCCCAGCGCGGCACGGCGCTGGCCCTGCTGAGTGATGCGGAAAAGGCGGTGCCCTCTTGCCTGAGTGTGCTTGCCGCTGCCGCGCGCGCCTGTCAGCGCTTTGATCAGGATATCGATGCCTTGCTGGCCTTGCGCTTGCCGGGTGTGCGTGGCTGGGGGCCCGCGCCGGGCAAGGTGATGGTCAGTGCCGGGCGCATCGTGCTGCCCGGCATCGAGCTGGGCAATGTGTTCATCGGGCCGCAGCCGCCGCGCGGCTGGGAGCTCGACGAAGAGCTGCTGCACGCCAATACGCGCATCCCGCCGCCGCATCAGTACCTGGCCTACTACCACTGGCTGCGCGATGTCTTCAAGGCCGACGTGATCGTTCATCTGGGGCGGCATTCGACCTATGAATTCCTGCCGGGCAAGGCCAGTGCTTTGTCGGTCGAGGATTTTCCGCGCATCGTGGCGGGCGATGTGCCAGGCGTTTATCCCTACATCGTCGATGGCGTCGGCGAGGGCTTGCAGGCCAAGCGGCGTGGCTTGGCGGTGATGGTCGATCACCTGACGCCACCCTTGTCGGCGACGCCCTTGTACGATCGTTTGCTGAACTTGCGGCAGCTGGTCGAAAGCTTCGAGAGCAGCAGCTCCGAGGCCTTGCGCAGTCAGGCCGCTGCAGACATGCGCCGGCAGACGGAAGCGCTGCAGTTGCGGGCGGAGCTCGAAGCGAGCATGGCTGATGTGCTGCAGGTGCGCGGCATCGGCTTCGAGCAGGTCGACGACGAATTGCTGGCCCACGAGATCGGCCACTACCTGACCAAGCTGCAGGAGAAATTCATGCCGCATGGTTTGCATGTCTTCGGTCAGGCCTGGTCTGATGAGGCTTTGCAGACCATGCTGGCGTCGATGCAGCTGGGCGCGGACCAGGCCGCGCTGGCGCGCAAGCTGGCTGATTCGCCCGCGCAGGAAATGCGCAATCTGCTGGCGGCGCTGGATGGCCGCTTCGTGCCGCCGGGCAAGGGCAATGATCCGCTGCGTGCGCCGGAGGCCTTGCCGACCGGACGTAATTTCCATGGCGTCGATGGCGATGTGCTGCCGACTCCGCTGGGTTTTCGCCTGGGGCAGGAGCAAGCTGAACGGGTTCTCGCGCGCAAGCTGCCGGGCAGCGGCAGCGAGGCGGTGGTGCTGTGGGCCTCGGACGCGGTACGCGACGAAGGCGTGATGGTCGGTTTTACCCTGGCGATGATGGGGCTGGAGCCGCGCTGGAATGCGCGCGGCATCGTGCAGGGGCTCAAGCTGCTGCCATTGGCGCCTGCGCAGACGCGGCGCGATGTGCTGGTGACCAGCTCGGGGCTGTTCCGCGATCTCTATCCCAATCTGGTGAATCTGGTCGATCGCGCCGGCCGCCTGGCACTGGCGGCCAGTGCGCAGACCTTGCGCCGCGAGGCAGCCGACAGCCAGGCCGCGCTGGACGCCGCGCTGGCGCCGCTGGGCAGCGCGCCCGAGGAAGGCACCGAGAGCCTGACGCAAAACGGTGTGGCGCGCCAATGGCTGGCGCGCGTGCGCAGCTTGCAGGCGCAGGGCATGGCGCAGGCCGAGGCGGGACGTGAGGCCGCCTGGCGCATTTTCGGCGACGCGCCCGGCGCCTATGGTGCAGGCGTCAATCGCCTGACCGAGCGCTCCGGCGCCTGGCAGGATAGACGCGAGCTGGGCCGCGCCTACCTGCTGCGCATGGGCCACGCTTTCGGGCTGGATGCCGGCGGCGAAGCAGCGCACAGCGCGTTTGAAACCAGTCTGGCCAGCGTCGAGCGCAGTTACCACGGGCGCGCGTCCAATCTGTATGGCTTGCTCGACAACAACGACGCCTTCGATTACTTGGGCGGGCTGTCGCTGGCGACCGAGACCCTGACCGGGCGCGTGCCGCAAGCCATGGTGCTGTACCACGCAGATGCTGCGCATGCCGATGTCGAGCCGCTTGAGGCGGCCCTGCTGCGCGAGTTCCGCGGCCGCAATCTCAATCCGGTGTGGATCAAGGCGCTGATGAAGCACGGCTATGCGGGGGCGCGGACGTTTGGTCAGGAGTTTCTCGAGAATCTCTGGGGCTGGCAGGTGACGCGGCCAGACGTGGTCCGCGACTGGGCCTGGGATGAGGTCGATCGCACGTATTTTCGCGACGTCCATGGCATTGGCGTGAGTCAGTTTCTGGCCAGCGGCCAGGCGCAGCAGGTCAAGGCGCACATGCTCGGCATCATGATGGTGGCGACGCAGAAAGGCTTCTGGCATCCGGACACTGCGACGCGCCAGCGCCTGGGCAATGAACTGGTCGAGCTGGTGGCGCGCAATGGCTTGCCCGGCAGCGGACATACCAGCCCGGCCAACCCGATGTGGGACTGGCTGCTGCCACAGCTCGATGCCCGCCATCGCACGGCCTTGCAGGAGACGCTGCAACACGCGCGCCAGAGTTACACGCTGCCCGCAACCGAGCCAGCGCGGCGCGGGCCGGTACAGGCGGCAGACCAAGCCTTGCCGCCACGCCCCAGCGTGCAGCCGGAAGCAACCGCGCCCAAGCCCGCCTTGCGAGCTTCGGAAATCGCCCGCCGTCCGCTGTCGGCACGTGTCATCCATCCCCTGTGGTGGGGGCTTTTGGGGCTGCTGAGTGTGGCGTTGCTGGTGCTCGGCATCCGGCGCGGCATGCGCGCCCCGGTTTGAAGTCGAGGTCTGGATAGTCATGAACACATTGCTCAATCTCGCCTGGGTACACAGCCTGGTCAGCGCCCTGCTGCCCTTGGCGATTGCGGTGTTGCTGCTGGCCTGCATTGCCGCCCTGATCGAGGCGGGGATCGCCCTGGGTGAGCGCTTTCGCGGCCTGCGCCTGCTGGAAGCCAGCGCCGATGCGGCCCGCGTCGAGCGCCTCGCACGGCGGCGGATCGAGCGCAGCGATCTGCTGGCGCGGATTCCGCCGATGCTCGGTTTGATGGCCACCATCATTCCGCTCGGGCCCGGCCTGGCGGCGCTGGGGCAGGGCGATCCGGCCGCGCTGGCCAAGGCGGTCACGGTGGCGTTCGATGCGACGGTGCTCGGTTTGGTCGCCGGCATTGCCGGCTTGTGGATCGGACGCCTGCGTCGCCGCTGGTACGAAGAATTGCTCGAACGCATGGAGCAGGCATGAGTCAGCGCCACGTTTTGGCGAATCAACGCCGTCGTTTGCGCACCCGCTTTGACGGCGACGATGAGGATCCGCGCGCCAGCCTGGTCAATTTGGTCGATGTGATGCTGGTCTTTGCCTGCGGCTTGCTGGCGGCGATCAGCCACACGCAGACGGCGCAGCAGGCGGCCGTCAGTGAGGTCAGCCGCGTCAAGGCGCTGCCCGAGGCGACGCGTGCGCTCGAAGGTGGCGCCGAGGGCTACCTGTCGGTCGGCAAGGTCTACCGTGATCCGAAAACAGGCAAATTGATTCTGGTGGAACAACCATGAACGGCGCACAACGCATCGTCTGTCTGACCGAAGAGACGACCGAGACGCTCTACCTACTGGGCGAGGAAGCGCGCATTGTCGGCATTTCCGGTTACACCGTGCGGCCCGAGCGGGCACGCAAGGAGAAGCCGAAAATCTCGGCCTTCACCAGCGCCAAGATCGATGCGATTCTCGCGCTGGAGCCCGATCTGGTGATCGGCTTCTCCGACTTGCAGGCCGACATCGCCGCGCAGCTGATCCGCAGCGGCGTGAATGTGCTGATCACCAATCAGCGCAGCGTCGAGGAAATTCTGCAGACCATTTACACCGTTGGCGCCCTCGCTGGCGTGCCTGACAAAGCGCAGGCCCTGGTCGCCCAGCTGCAGCAGGGCATCGACGAAGTGAGCACAGCCGCAGCCAGCCTGCCGCGCAAACCGCGTGTGTATTTCGAGGAATGGGACGAGCCCCTGATCTCCGGCATCCGCTGGGTGGCCGAGCTGATCGTGCTGGCGGGCGGCGAGGAATGCTTCCCGGAACTCAAGCAGCACAAGGGCGCCAAGCTGCGCATCATTGCCGATCCGCTCGAAGTGCTGCGCCGCGCGCCGGACATCATCATCGGTTCATGGTGCGGCAAGAAATTTCGCCCCGAACAGCTCGCCGCGCGATCAGGCTGGGAGGCGATTCCGGCCGTGCGCGATGGCCAGCTGTTCGAGATCAAGTCCTGCGACATCCTGCAGCCGGGGCCGGCTGCACTGAGTGATGGCTTGCGGCAAATCGCGAGCATCATCCGCAGTTGGGCGGAGAACCGCGCATGATGCTGGCGCTGGCCTTGGTGCTCGGTGTGCTGCTCGACGCCGCCTTGGGCGAGCCGCGTCGCTGGCATCCGCTGGTGGGTTTTGGTATGTATGCCAAGTGGCTTGAGTCGCGCAGCAATCGTGCGCAGCCCGCAGCGCTGGCGCGTCTGGTGGGTGTAGCCAGCTGGCTGCTCGCCGTGCTGCCATGGCTGGTGCTGGCACTGCTGCTCAAGGCCTGGCTCGCGCAGGCGGCCTGGCTGCTCGATGCACTGCTGCTCTACTTCGCGCTCGGCGCACGCAGTCTGGGCGAGCATGCGCGGGCGGTCGCCGCGCCGCTGCTGGCGGGCGATCTGGCGGCCGCGCGTGCAGCGCTGTCGCGCATCGTCAGTCGCGACACGCGCCGGCTCGACGCTGCACAGGTGGCCGGCGCGACGGTGGAGTCGGTCCTCGAGAACGGCAATGACGCGATCTTCGCTACCTTGTTCTGGTTTGCGCTGCTCGGTGGCCCCGGTGCGCTGCTGTTCCGCCTCGCCAATACCCTGGATGCGATGTGGGGCTACCGCACGCCGCGCCTGCTGTATTTTGGCTGGGCCGCCGCGCGCGTCGACGATTTGCTCAATCTGCTGCCCGCGCGGCTGACCGCGCTGAGTTATGCCCTGGGTGGTGAGTGCCGCCAGGCGCTGCGCTGCTGGCGTGAGCAGGCGCCGGCCTGGGACAGCCCCAATGCCGGCCCGGTGATGGCCTCTGGCGCGGGCGCCCTGGGCCTGGCGCTGGGTGGGCCGGCGATCTATCACGGTGCGCTGGAAGAGCGCCCGCCGCTGGGCTGTGGCGCATCGCCCCAGGCGGCGGATATTGCCCGTGCCCTGCGCCTGGTGCGTGTGGCGCTGTGGCTGTGGTGCGGCCTGATCTGTGTGCTCTGCCTGAGCGGGAGTCTGTTGCGTGTCTGAATTACTTGAACATGGCGGGCGCTTGCGCGCGGCTGCGCATGACTTTCACATCCCGCTGCATCACTGGCTGGATTTGTCGACCGGCATCAACCCGCAGGGCTGGCCGGTGACGGAGTTGCCGGCCACGGTCTGGCAGCGCCTGCCGGAAGAGAACGACGGTTTGTACATGGCCACCGTGGCTTATTTTGGCAGCACGGCCGTGTTGCCCGTGGCAGGTTCTCAGGCCGCTTTGCAGGCGCTGCCGCGACTGCGTGGGCAGAGTCGCGTCGGCATCGTCTCGCCCTGTTACGCCGAGCACGCCAGGGCCTGGGCAAGTGCGGGTCACACGGTGTTGCCGCTTGCCGCCAGCGATGTTGCCGAGCAGATTGATCGCCTCGACGTGCTGCTCGTCGTCAATCCGAACAATCCGACGGGCGCCTGCATCGAACCGCAAGTCTTATTGGCATGGCATGCGCGCTTGCAGGCGCGGGGCGGCTGGTTGCTGGTCGATGAAGCCTTTGTCGAGCTGCAACCGGCGTTGAGCGTGGTTGCAGCGGCCGGCGACGGCGCCCATCCGGGCCTGATCGTGCTGCGCTCGCTGGGGAAGTTCTGGGGTCTGGCAGGGCTGCGTGCCGGCTTTGTCATCGCCGAAGCGGACTTGCTTGGCGAACTGCGCAGCCTGCTCGGCCCCTGGGCCTTGAGCCACCCGGCGCGCTGGGTGGCGCAACGCGCCATCATGGATAAGCCCTGGTGCGAGGCGACACGCGCGCGTCTGCACGCCGACAGCGAACGCCTGCGTGCGCTGCTTGCTGCGCATGGTCTCGATGCCGAACAGGGCTGCGGCCTGTTCCGCTGGGTGCCCAGCGCGCGGGCGGCGGATCTGTTCACGGCACTGGCGCAGCGCGCCGTGCTGGTGCGGCCATTCAGCGACGGCCTGCGCTTTGGCCTGCCGGGCAGCGAGGCGGGCTGGCAGCAACTGGATCGCGTGCTCGGCGAGGTGATGGCATGAGTGCCCAGACACCCGCGCAGATGCTGATGGTGCAAGGCTGCACTTCGGATGCAGGCAAGAGCACCGTGGTCGCCGCGCTGTGCCGCTGGCTGCTGCGTCAGGGCCTGCAGGTGGCGCCCTTCAAGCCGCAGAACATGGCGCTCAATTCTGCGGTGACCAGCGATGGCGGCGAAATCGGCCGTGCCCAGGCGGCGCAAGCGGCGGCCTGCCGCATCGCGCCGCATACCGACATGAACCCGGTGCTGCTCAAACCGAATAGCGATGTCGGCGCGCAGGTGATCATTCAAGGGCATGCCATCGGCAACATGGATGCGCTCGACTACCACGCCTACAAATCGACGGCGCGCGCAGCCGTGCTGGAGTCTTTTGCGCGCCTGCGTGCCCAGTATCAAGCGGTGATCGTCGAAGGCGCCGGCTCTCCCGCCGAGATCAATCTGCGCGCCAATGACATCGCCAATATGGGCTTTGCCGAAGCCGTCGATTGCCCGGTGATCATCGTGGCCGACATCGACCGTGGCGGCGTTTTCGCGCACCTGGTCGGCACACTGGCGCTGCTGTCCGAATCCGAGCAGGCGCGGGTCAAGGGCTTCGTCATCAACCGCTTCCGTGGCGACATCGCCCTGCTGCAAAGCGGGCTCGACTGGCTGGAGGAACGCACCGGCAAACCGGTGCTCGGCGTGCTGCCGTATCTGCATGGCTTGCAGCTCGAAGCGGAGGACGGGATTTCACGCGAAGTAGTGCCCGTCCCAAGCGCTGCTCAGCCATTGCGCGTCATCGCGCCCGTCATGCCGCGCATCAGCAACCACACTGATTTCGACGCGCTGCGCAGCCACCCGCAAGTCGATTTCCGCTTCATCGGCCCGGACCAGGAAATTCCCGCCTGCGATCTGATCGTACTGCCCGGTTCGAAAGCCGTGCGGGCCGATCTGGCCTTCCTGCGCGCGCAGGGTTGGGAGGCGGCGATTGCGCGCCACCTGCGCTATGGCGGCAAGCTGATCGGCATTTGTGGCGGCTTCCAGATGCTTGGGCAGACGCTGAGTGATCCGCAAGGCATCGAGGGCGCTGCGGGCGACAGCGCCGGGCTGGGCTGGCTGGCGATGCGCACGACCCTGCTGCCGCACAAGCAGCTGCGCAATGTGGCGGGCAAGCTGAGCTGGTGCGATGCAGCCTTCAGCGGTTACGAGATTCATGCCGGCGTCAGCGAAGGGCCTGCGCTGGCGCGGCCTGTCGCGCAGATCGGTGAGCTGAATGATGGTGCGCTGTCCGAGGATGGCTTGGTGCTCGGTACTTACGTGCATGGCATTTTCGATCAGCCCGCCGCTTGCGATGCCTTGCTTGCCTGGGCGGGCCTGGTGGCGCCGCGTTCGCCGGATCTGGCTGCGCAGCGTGAGGCGAGTATCGAGCGTCTGGCTGATACCATCGCGGATTACATGGATACGGACAAACTGATGGCGATTCTCAAGCACAGCGTGGAGCAGGCCGCGTGACACTCAAGCCGCCGCCTCTGCTGCGGGCCAGCTTGCTGGCCGCCATTACCGTGCCGCTGGTGCTGTGGCTGGGCCTGATGCTGGGCTCGTCCGGCTGGGGCTGGACCTCGCCGGAGATCGTCTGGATGATCCGCGTGCCGCGTGTGATGGCCGCCTTCGGCACCGGTGCGGCGCTGGCGCTGGGCGGTGCCCTGATCCAGCTGGTGACGCGCAATCCGCTCAGCGATCCGCATGTGCTGGGCGTCACCAGCGGCGCCTCGGTCGGCGCCTTGGTCGCCCTGATGCTGCTGCCGGCAAGCTTCGCCTTTGCGCCGGAGCTGGGTGCCATGCTGGGCGCCCTGCTGAGTACCTCGCTGGTCTTTCTGCTGGCCTGGCGCGGCATGGGGCGCGGCCTGCTGCCCGGCGCGCAGTCGGGCAGCATCGTCATGCTGCTGGTCGGCGCGATGATCGGCGCAGCCAGCAGCGCGGCCGTCTCTTTCATGCTGGCGATTGCGCGTGATCAGCAATTGCGCAATCTGGTCTTCTGGCTGCTCGGCGATCTCAACGGCGTCACGCACTGGTGGCCGGTGTGGGCCGGCTTGTTGCTGGCCATGCTGCTGGCCTTGCCGCATGCCCGCGAGCTCGATTTGATGTCGCGCGGCGACGGCTGGGCCTGGACCCTGGGCGTGCCGGTGGCGCGGCGGCGGCGGCTGGCGATCCTCGCCTCCTGCATCGCGGTGGGCACCGCCGTGGCGACGGCGGGCAGCATCGGCTTTGTCGGTCTGGTGGCGCCGCACGTGATCCGCTTGCTTGGCTTGCGTGCCGCGCAATGGCTGCTGCCTTTCTCGGCGCTGTTTGGCGGCGTCTTCCTGGTACTCGCCGACGCTGTGGCGCGCACCGTGATCGCGCCCTCGCAATTGCCGGTGGGCGTGGTTTCGGCCGCCGTCGGCGTGCCGGTGTTCCTGCTGCTGCTGTTGCGTCGCGGAGCCCATAAATGAGCGTGCCTGTGATGTCGCCCGCTTTGCCCCTGCTGATCGATGCCTTGCAGCTGCGTGCGGGCGGCCGGGCGGATGGCCGTGTGCTGATCGACAGGCTCGATCTGCACTGCCGCGCCGGCGAGCGCTGGGTGGTGCTGGGCCCCAATGGCGCCGGCAAATCGACCTTGCTGGCAGCGCTGGCTGGCCTGAGTACGCCCACGCGTGGCGGCATCGTACTCGGCGGCAAGATGTTGTCGAGCTGGACGCCGCAAGCCCTGGCGCGGCAGCGCGCCTGGTGCCCGCAGTTCTGGCTCGACCCCTTCGCGGTCAGCGCCTGGGAGACCGTGGCCAGCGCTGCCCTGGTCAGTCAGCCCGATGCGCGCATGGCGGATTGTCGCGCGCTGGCCCAGCGCAGCCTGGAGCTGCTCGATGCCGCACATCTGGCCGACGCCGATGTGCGGACCCTGAGCGGTGGCGAACGCCAGCGCGTTGCGCTGGCCACGGCTTGCGCGCAGGCTGCGCCCATCCTGCTGCTCGACGAACCGACGGCGCATCTGGACTGGGCACATCAGGCATCCTTGCAACGCTGGCTCAAAACCTGGTCAGCGCAGGGCGGCATGGTGATCGCTGCCGTGCATGATCTGAACCTGGCCTGGACCCTGGCGAGCCACGCCTTGCTGCTCGACGGGCGTGGTGGTTATTGCAGCGGCACACGCGAAGAGGTGTTGAACGCTGCTGCCTTGCAGAATGCGTATGGCGTGCCGGTCAGCGCGCGTGATGAGGGGGCGGTGCGCTGGTTCCGCCTTGAACTGGATGAAAGTTTGAGATGAGTCTTGCCAATCTTTATCGCTGCACGCTGCTGAGCCTGGCCCTGTGTGGCGCCGCGTGCGTGTCGGCCGCCGACAGCCGCATCAGCCTGCGTGACGACAGCGGCCAGGTGCTGACACTTGCCCAGCCGGCGCGGCGGGTCATCTCGCTGGCGCCCAGTCTCACCGAAATGCTCTACGAGGCCGGTGGCGGTGATCGTCTGGTTGGTGCCGTTGAATACAGCGATTACCCGCCGGCGGCGCTGAAGATCGAACGCATCGGCAATAACCAGCGCCTGGATCTGGAGCGCATTGCGGCGCTCAAGCCCGATCTGGTGCTGGTGTGGTTCCACGGCAATGCGCTGCGCGAAGTCGAGAAACTGCGCACCCTCGGCATTCCGATGTTCTATCTGGAGCCGCATCACATCGCCGATATCCCCGGCACCCTGCTACGCATCGGCCAGCTGCTCGGCAGCGAAGCGCAGGCGCAACAGGCGGCCGAGCGCTTCCGTCAGCGCCACGACAAGCTGCGCGCCACCTACGCGGGCCGCAAGCCGCTGCGCGTGTTCTACCAGATCGCTGAAAAGCCGCTGATGACGATCAACGACCAGCAGATTATCTCCGATGTGATCGGCCTCTGCGGTGGCATCAATGTGTTCGGCAAGGAGCCTATGCTGGTGCCGCAGATCTCGACCGAAAGCGTCGTCTCAGCTAACCCGGATGTCATCGTCAGCGCAAGTATGGGCAGCTCGGGTGAGCAGGGCGCGCGACGCGCCATGAACGAGCCGCGGATGGAAAACTGGCTGCAGTTCGGCAGTCTCAACGCGGTGCGCAATCGTCAGCTGTGGATGGTGCCGGGCGACCAGATCAGCCGCCACGGCCCGCGCATTCTCGATGCGGCGCAAGCCATGTGCACGGCGCTGGATGCCGCGAGGCAGGGCAAATGAGGCATCTGGTGATCGGCGGCGCGCGCTCGGGCAAGAGCCGCTTTGCCCAGGATCTGGCGCTGGCGCACAGCGGCGAGGTGTGCCTGATCGTCACCGCCGAAGTGCTGGATGCGGAAATGGCCGAGCGCGTCGCCAAACACCGTGCCGAGCGCCCGGCCAACTGGCGTGTGGTCGAGGCGCCGCTGGCCCTGCCCGCAGCGATCCGCAGCGAAGCGCAGGCCGGCGCCTGCGTGCTGGTCGACTGCCTGACGCTATGGCTATCGAATATTCTCTGCACGCAGCCTGATACGTTGCCCGCCCAGCTTGAGGATTTGTCCGCCGCGGTGGCGAGCGCTCAGGGCACGCTGCTGATGGTGTCCAACGAAGTGGGCTGGAGCATCGTGCCGGAGAACAAGCTGGCGCGCCTGTTCCGTGACGAGCAGGGGCGGCTCAACCAGCAGCTGGCGCGGCTCTGCGACAAGGTAACCCTGGTTGCTGCAGGCCTGCCACTGCATCTCAAGACAGGGGCAGCGCGATGAATCGCGGGCTGCTGCTCACGGCTCGACTGGAGCTGAGCACCGCCAGTGAGGCGGATGCAGCGGCCTGGCTGGACTACGAGCTGCGCAACCGGCGCCATTTCGCGCCGTTGTCGCCGCGGCGCGACGAAGCCTGGTTTAGCCTCGCGGCGGCCCAGGCACGCGCGCAGCAGGCACAGCAGGATCTGCTGGCTGGCCGTGCCTGCACCTGGTTGCTGCGCCGGCGCGATGATGCCGCGCGCGCCGTGATCGGCCATGTGACGCTCAGCGAGATCGTGCGCGGCGTCTTCCAGGCCGCCTATCTGGGCTTTGGCGTGGATCACGCAGAGCGTGGCCAGGGTCTGGCGCGTGAGGCGCTGGAGCTGGTGATCGAGCATGCATTCGGCAAGCTGGGCCTGCATCGCCTGATGGCCAATCATCTGCCGGAGAATTTCGCCAGCTCGCGTCTGCTGCATAAGCTGGGTTTCGTGCAGGAAGGCTTTGCGCCCAACTATCTCTTGCTCAACGGCTACTGGCGCGACCATGTGTTGACCGCCTTGAGCAATCCCGACTGGCAGGCCGCTGCGCCGGCTGCTGATTCTGCCAGCGCCACACCGCTGGCGACCGACAAGGACACACCGCTATGAATTTCAATATCACCGCACTGGACCGCTCGCTCGCGAGCGTTTTGCAAGCCCGCCTCGACTCGCGTACCAAGCCGCCGGGCAGTCTGGGCCGGCTTGAAGCGCTGGCCTTGCAGGCTGGCCTGATCCAGCGCAGCGAGCGGCCGCAGCTCCTCGCGCCGCGCATGGTGGTGTTCGCCGGCGACCACGGTGCGGCCAAGGCTGGCGTGTCGGCCTTTCCGCAAGAAGTGACGGTGCAGATGGTGGCCAATTTCCGCGCCGGTGGCGCGGCCATCAATGTGCTGTCGCGTCAGGCCGGGCTGGCCATGAGCGTGGTCGATGCCGGCGTGGCGAGCGCCTGCTTCGGGCCGGCGCAGAGCGAGGTGGAATTCATCGATGCCAAGCTTGCGCCGGGCACCGCCAATTTCATCGAGCGTGCAGCGATGAGTGCCGAGCAATGCGAAGCGGCGATGGACTGCGGCGCCGAGCTGCTGCGCAAATGGCATGCTGCCGGTTGCAATGCCATCGGCTTTGGCGAGATGGGCATCGGCAACACCGCCTCGGCGAGCCTGATCACCCATGCGCTGGCCGACCTGCCGCTGGCCGAGATCATCGGCCGTGGTACCGGGCTGGATGATGCGGGCCTGCAGCGCAAGCGCGAACTCCTGTCGCGCGCTGCCGCACGTGTCGCCGGGCGTGCGCTGGCGCCGCTCGATGTGCTGGCTGAATTCGGTGGCTTCGAGATTGCGATGATGACAGGCGCCTATCTGGCGGCAGCCGAAGCGCGCATGCTGATTGTTGTCGATGGCTTCATCGCCACCGCTGCGCTGCTGGTAGCGCATGCCCTGCAGCCGGCGGTGCTTGATTACTGCGTGTTCTCGCATTGCTCGGCCGAGCCGGGCCATCAGCGCCAGCTGGCCTTCCTGGGCGTTGAGCCGGTGCTGGCGCTGGATCTGCGCCTTGGTGAAGGATCGGGCGCCGCCCTGGTGTTCCCGATCATCCGCTCGGCGCTGGCGCTGATGAATGACATGGCTGGCTTTGCCGACGCCGGCGTCAGCAACAAATGATGCGCGAGCTGCGCCGCTTCCTCATCGCCATGGGCTACTTCACGCGCCTGCCGGTGCCGGCCTGGGTGGGTTGGGAGGCCGGCGAGCTCAATCGCGCGGCGCGCTATTTTCCGTGGATCGGCCTGCTCGTCGCGCTGATCGTGGCCAGCGTGTTGTGGTGCGTGGCGCTGTATTTGCCGCTCGGTGTGGCGGTGCTGCTGTCGATGATCGTCAGCCTGCGCCTCACCGGAGCCTTTCACGAAGACGGGCTGGCCGACGCGGCCGATGGTCTGGGCGGCGGCTGGCAGCGCGAGGACGTGCTGCGCATCATGAAGGATTCGCGCATCGGCACCTATGGCGCGGCGGCGCTGGTTACCGCGCTGCTGCTCAAATGGGGCTGCTTGTCGGCGCTGACGCCGGGGCAGACTGTGCTCGCCTTGTTCGTAGCGCATCCGCTGTCGCGCCTGGCGGCCTTGCTGGTGATGCTGAGCCTGCCCTATGTGCGCGATGAGGACAGCAGCCGCGCCAAGCCGGTGGCGCAAGGTCTGGGCTGGCCGGAGGGCCTGATCGGCGCGCTGGGCGGCCTGCTGCCGCTGCTGCTGGCGGGCCTCGCGGGCGCGCTCAGTGCGGCGCGCATCGCGCTGATTCTCGGCGCCGTGCTGCTGGTGCTGGCGTTCTGGTTCCGCCTGCTGCAGCGGCGCCTCGGCGGTTACACCGGCGATTGCCTGGGCGCGGTGCAGCAGTGCAGCGAGCTGGCCATCTACCTCGTGCTCTGCGCGCATGTCGCAGGCTGAGATGGGGCGTCGCCTGTTCCTCTTGCGGCATGCGCCGGTCGCCCTGGCCGAGGGCATTTGCTATGGCCGCAGCGATGTCGCCTTGCGCCAGCCGGTGGCCGAACATGCGCGCGCTGCGCAGGCGCACTTGCCGCGCGAGCTGGCCGTGTTCAGCAGCCCGCTGCAGCGCTGCCGGCTGCTCGCCGAGGCCCTGCATCCGGCGCCGCAGATCGATGCACGTCTGGCCGAGATGGATTTTGGTGACTGGGAGCTGCGCAGCTGGAACGAAGTGCCGCGCGAGGGACTCGATGCCTGGGCGCGTGATCCACTGGGCTACAGCGTTGCCGGCGGGGAATCCGGCGAACAGGTCCGTACGCGCGTGCTGGCGGCGCTGCACGAGATCCTCGCAGCGAATGCGGGCGATGTGCTGATCGTCTCCCACGGCGGGCCGCTGCGTTTTGTGCGCGCAGCGCTGCTGGGCGCGGATTTCATGGCCGAAGGCTTTCCGCTCGGTGCGCTGTATTGCCTGCAGGCGCCAGCGGCCGGCCAGGCGCAGTGGAGGCAGCTGTCGGCGCATCAGCTTGTGCAGCAAGTTGCACTTTGATGGACAATCCCGGCCATGTCTGCTTCCACTGCCCCTAGTTCCTACCTGCCCGATGCTGTGCCGCTGGCCCAAGTGCGCCGCGCCCTGGTCATCAAGCTGCGTCACCATGGTGATGTCTTGCTCGCCTCACCGGTGCTCTCGGCGCTCAAGGCCGCCGCGCCGCATTGCGAGATCGATGCCCTGGTCTTCGCCGATACGGCAGCGATGCTCGCTGGTCACGCGGCGCTGGCGCAGCTGCACAGTCTGGATCGCAATGCCAAGAAGCGCGGCGCGCTGAATCAGTTGCGCGAGGAATGGGCGGTGCTCTCGGCGCTGCGCACGCGCCAGTATGACTTGATCATCCACCTCACCGATCACCCGCGCGGTGCCTGGCTGTCGCGCCTGCTCGGCGCACGCTGGGCGGTGGCGCCGGTGCGCAGCAAGGGCGCCAAGTGGTGGAAGAAGTCTTTCACGCATCTCTACAAGACCGTCGGTGGCGGGCGTCGCCACACCGTCGACACCCACCTCGATGCGCTGCGCCGCATCGGCATCCAGCCGCAGGATCAGGCCCGCAAGCTGAGCCTGGTGCCGG
This sequence comes from Uliginosibacterium sediminicola, assembly GCF_039631295.1. Taxonomy (NCBI): domain Bacteria; kingdom Pseudomonadati; phylum Pseudomonadota; class Betaproteobacteria; order Rhodocyclales; family Zoogloeaceae; genus Uliginosibacterium; species Uliginosibacterium sediminicola. Next base: position 138,738 of record NZ_JBDIVE010000003.1, read on the forward strand.
GTGCCACCGCTGAAGCCAGCGTAGACGCGCGGCTGTCCAGTCTGGGCGTGGCCGCGGGTAGCTTCATTCATTTTCATCCGGCGTCGCGCTGGTTCTTCAAGTGCTGGCCGGTGGCGCAGTGTGCCGGGCTGCTGGCGCAATTGAGCGCACGCGGTGAGACCGTCGTCATCAGCGGTGCGCCGGATGCGCGCGAGCGCGGCATGGTCGAAGCGATTCTCGCGCAGGCTGGCGTGGCGGCGATCAACCTCACCGGCGAACTCTCGCTCAAAGAGCTGGCCGCGCTGGCCGCGCGGGCCAAGCTGTTCATCGGTGTCGATTCGGCGCCGATGCATATCGCAGCGGCGGTCGGCACGCCCTGCGTGGCGCTGTTCGGCCCCTCGGGCGACCGTGAGTGGGGGCCGTGGATGGTGCGTCACGAGATCGTGACCAGCGCCCATCCTTGCCGGCCCTGCGGGCAGGATGGCTGCGGCGGGGGCAAGGTGTCGGAGTGCCTGACGACGATTCCGGTCGCTCAGGTGCTGGCGGCAGTGGACCGGGTGCTGGGGAATGACAAACCCCGTGGCTGATTCTGTGGCGCCCCTCTCCCCCAGCCCCTCTCCCGCAAGCGGACGAGGGGAGCAGCGCATCCGTTTGGCCATCGTGCGCAGCCGCTACAACCCCTTTGGCGGGGCAGAGCGCTTTGTCGAGCGCACGCTCGCGGCGCTGGATGAACATGACATCGACGTGACCCTGGTCGCCCGCAAGTGGGCCGGGCAGCCGGCGCAGAGCGCCTGGCATCTGCTGCGCTGCGACCCCTTCCACATCGGCCGCGTCTGGCGTGACTGGGGTTTTGCGCGCGCGGTGCAGCGCCTGATCGGCGCGGGACGATTCGATCTGGTGCAGAGCCACGAACGCATTGCCGGCTGTGATCTGTTCCGTGCCGGCGATGGCGTGCATGCCAGCTGGTTGCAGCTGCGCGCACGCACGCTCTCGCCGCTCTCGCGCTGGGCGCAGCGCGTCTCGCCCTGGCATCGCTACACCCTGGCGGCCGAGGATGCGATGTTCCGCAGCCCGCGCCTGCGCGCGGTGATCTGCAATTCACGCATGGTGCGCGATGATCTGGCAGCGCGTTATCCGGCCCTGCAGTCGCGCCTGCATCTGCTCTACAACGGCGTGGATCTGACGCGCTTCAATCTGCAGTTACGCGATCAGCATCGTGCGGCGCTGCGTGAGCGTCTGGGCGTGAGTGAAGCTCAGCCGGTGATCCTGTATGTCGGTTCCGGTTTCGAGCGCAAAGGTGTGGCGCCCTTGCTGCAGGCACTCGCGCGGGCCGAGCTGGCGGGCGCCGAACTGTGGCTGATCGGCAAGGACAAGGCGCAGCCGCGTTTCGAGCGCCTCGCGCAGCGCCTTGGCGTGGCCGGCCGCGTGCGCTTTCTTGGCGCGCAGCAGGACGTGACGCCCTATCTGGGCGCCGCCGACGTGTTCGCGTTGCCGACGCTCTACGACCCGCTGCCCAATGCGGCGCTCGAAGCGCTGGCGAGCGGCTTGCCCCTGCTGACTTCGTCCAGCTGCGGCGCCGCCGAGTTGATTGCAGGACGCGATTGCGGCGTGGTCTGCGATGCGCTGGATGCGGGTGCCATCGCCAGCGGGCTGGCGCACCTCTTGGCGGCGGCCACGGATGCGCAAGCCTTGCCTGCGCTGCGTGCTGATGCGCATGCGGCGGTCAGCGCGCTGTCCTTGCCAGCGATGGCGGCGGCGCAGCTGGCGCTCTACCGCGCCCTGCTGGGTACGGTTCATAGAAACTGATTGTGCACACGGAACAAACAGGATGATGAAGTCCGTAGCGGCGGTACTCTTCGATCTCGATGAAACACTCATTGACCGGCGTGCTGGTTTGCTGAAGTTCGCGCGAGGGCTTTGGGCCGAGGCGTGTCCTGCGGTGAGTGAAGACGTGTTCGTGCGCGATTTCATCGCGCTGGATGATCTGGGCGCCACATCGCGGCCGGAGCTCTTTCGTCAGCTGGTCGCCAGGCATCTGCCCGAGCATGATCCCGCCTCGTTATTGCAAAGCTTTCTGGCCACGGCCTGGCTGGCGCCCAAGCTCTTTGACGACGCATTGCACACCTTGCAGACACTGGAGGCGCGTGGTTGGCGCATCGGCATCGTCAGCAATGGTTCTACACAGACGCAGCGTGCCAAGATCGAGAACACCGCTTTGCATGCCTGGGCCGATGTGTCCGTGATCTCGGAAAGCTTCGGCTGCAAGAAGCCCGACCCGCGGATCTACCACCACGCATTGCAAATGCTTGGCGCGAGCGCGGCGGACAGCTGGTTTGTCGGCGATTGCGCGGTCAATGATGTGATCGGCGCCAATGCCCTCGGCATGCGTACAGCCTGGGTCGAGCGACACGGCAGCTGGCCCGCCCAGCATGTGCCGGTTTATACCGTGCGCATCCAGCAGTTACACGAGCTGCTGGACATCATTCACTGAGCGTGTCGTGCTCGCCCGCGGCTTGATCAGCTCTGCGTCTGGCCGAGCGTCATCACCTTGAGCATCAGGTCGCCCGAGCTGGGATTGCTGAGAATCGGCGAGTAGACGCTGTTCATGCGGGTGATGAAGCTGGAGTTGTCGCGCATCTCGTAGAACTTCACGCCTTCCTTCTCCAGCTGCTTGCGGATGGTGGCGGTTTTCTGCGCCCAGATGGCGCGCATTTCGGTGGCTGAATCGCGGGCGGTCTGGCGTACCAGAGCTTGTTCGGCCGGCGTCAGCTTTTGCCACAGCTGGGTCGAGATGGCCAGCGCTTCGGGCACGACGCTGTAGTGGCTGATCGTGTAGTAGCGCGCCGATTTGTACTGCTCCGAGAGCTGGTAGGAGACGATATCGTTCTCGGCGGCGTCCAGACTGCCGTTGTCGAGCGCTGCGCGGACTTGTTCGTACGGCAGATTGACGGACTGGGCGCCCAGCGCTTCGAGCATGCGCTGCAACTCGCTGCGATTGGCGACGCGCACCTTGAGGCCGGCCAGATCGCTGGCATAGCGCACCGGCTTGTTGCGCGAGAAGAAGTTGCGCGTGCCGCCGTCGTACCAGGCAAGCACCACGAAGCCGCGCTGAGCCAGATTGCGTTCGAGGTTCTGGCCGATTTCGCCATCGAGGGTGCGGAACATGTGATCGGCATTCTTGAAGATGAAGGGCAGGGACATCACCTTCATTTCCGGCACCGCCTGCGACAGCGCGCCATTGCTCAGTACGGCAAAGTCCAGTTCGCCGCTGCGGAACATGCTGAGCGCCTTTTTCTGGTCGCCGAGGTTGTCGGCCGAGAACAGCTTGCCGTCGAATTTGCCATTGCTGCGGCTGCGCAGCTGATCAAGAAAATAGTTCAGCCCCTGGTGATTGGGGTAGGCATCGCCCTGCAAAACCCAGGCTTTGAGTTCGGCGGCCTGGGCCGTCAGCTGCAGGCTTGCCGCAAGGGCCAGCACGAAAAGTTTGCGCCACATGATGTGATTCCTCTGAAAACGGCGGATGTGTCTGACTCATCCATGGGCGCATTTTCGCATCGAGCCTAGGGAAAACCCTAATGCCGTCGGCTATTGGAAGCTATAAATCCGATAAAAATCACTGGAACGATAAAGCGCAGGGCGTGCAGAGGCGCGCCGCTGCGCGCTTTGCAGCCGATTACGGGATTTCGGGGGGTGCGGGGCGAGCCGACGAATGGCGGCGAGCAGAGCTGTCAGGCAGCGCCTGATACCGGTGACATGCGATTGGCCAAGCCTGCGCGCTGGGGCGCGCAAGCTTGGCCGGGGTTTATTCGCTGGCGTCGGGCAGGCGCTCGACCAGCAGGGTGTGCACGCGACGGCTGTCAGCACGCAGCACCTGGAAGCGCAGGGTGTCGAGCAGGATCACTTCACCGCGCTTGGGCAGGCGCCCGAGCTGCTGGATCACCAGACCGCCGACGGTATCGGCGTCGTCGGTGCTGTACTGGGTGCCGAAGGCGGCGTTGAAGTCATCGATCGCGGTGGTGGCCTTGACGCGGTGACGGCCAGCCTGGTCGGGGATGATGTTGTCGGCGTCTTCGTCGAAGTCGTACTCGTCCTCGATGTCGCCGACGATCTGTTCGAGCACGTCCTCGATTGTCACCAGGCCGGCCACGCCGCCGTATTCGTCGACGACGATGGCCATGTGGTTGCGGCTGACGCGGAACTCGCGCAGCAACACGTTGAGGCGCTTGGATTCAGGGATGAAGACGGCCGGGCGCAGCATCTCGCGCAGATCGAAATCGGTGTCGCGGGCACGCAGCAGATCCTTGGCGAGGAGGATGCCGAGCACGTCGTCCTTGTTCTCGCCGACCACCGGGAAGCGTGAGTGGGAGGTTTCCAGCGCGAAGGCGAGGATGTCGTCGATACTTGAATCGATATCGAGGATGTCCATCTGCGCGCGCGGCACCATGATGTCGCGGACCTGAATGTCGGCAACATTGATGGCGCCTTCGATGATCGACAGCGCGTCGGCATCGAAGAGATTGCGCTCGTACGCGGCGTGGAGGAGCTCGATCAGCTCCTCGCGGTCTTCAGGCTCGCGGGTGAGCAGGGCTGAGAGACGTTCAAGAAAACTCGGGCGACTACTGGAAGGGTCCATTTCTGTTGGGTGGAAGTGAAGGGTGAGGAGTGAGGAGTCCCGGCGGGCGGCCCTCAGCCGTCGCGCTCCTTACTCCGCATTCCTGACACCTCACTGGTAAGGATCAGGATAACCGAGTTTTGCCATTACATCTTGTTCGATGCCTTCCATTTCGGCGGCTTGCTCCGCATCTTCATGGTCGTGACCGCACAGATGCAGGATGCCGTGCACGATCAGATGGGCGCAATGCGCCTCGACGCTCTTGCCCTGTTCGGCTGCTTCGCGCACCACCACGGCCCAGCACAGCACCAGATCGCCGCTGAGCACCGGCAGGGTTTCGTACGGAAAGGACAGCACATTGGTGGCGTAATCTTTGGCGCGCCAGCTGTTGTTGAGCGTGCGGCCTTCTTCTTCATCGACAAAGCGCACCGTGATATTGCCCGGGCCATTGCCGACGGCGCGGATCCATTGCCGCAGCTGGCTGCGCGAGGGCAGGCCGGTTTTGTCGGCGAGGGCGTACTGGACGTTCAGATCGAGGCGGGCGGCAGGGCTTTGGCGGGGCATTGGTGCAGGTCTTTGTAGAAGGGCCGCCATGGTGTGGCAGCGGTGGCGTGCTGTCAAATCTGCGCCGGGCGCAGGCATCAAAAAGCCCCGCTCAGCGCGCAATACCGTTCAGTTAGGCTATGCGCATGTTTGATGCGCTGGGTTTGGACGCAAAGGACGCAAAGGACGCAAAGGGCGCAAAGGGCGCAAAGGAAAAGCAAAGGTCCACAAAGGAAAACGATTTTTTGGTTTCCTTTGCGGACCTTCTGTCTTTCTTCGCGTCCTTTGCGTTGAAAATCCGTCGCCCAAAAACTGAATAGGTCTTAACTGAACTGCATTGCCGCTCAGCACGGGGCTGAGCGGGGCTTTGGGCGCACGTGCAGCGCTGTGATCAGGCCAGCTTGCGCAGCGCGTTGAGGCCGCGGGCGAAGACTTCGCGCAGCGGGTTGCCACCGTTGCCGCTCAAGCCGCCCTTGTCGCCTTCACGCTTGCGTGCGTCGGCGGCCGGGGCTGCGCTGCGATCAGTGCGGCGCGAATCGTTCTGGCGCACAAGTGTGCCATCGGCATTGCGACGCGGCGCCGGCGCCGGCGCATCGCTGCGCGGCTTGCTGCGCTGGCCTTCGCCCGGCTTGCGTGCAGCACCGGCATTGGCGCTGCGCGGAGCACGATTGCCATCGGCGGCGCCTTCGCGACGAGCTGCCTGCGGTGCATTGCCATCGGCGCGACGCGGTTGTGCGGCGCGTGCCTCAGCGGAGCGCGACGCCCCCCGTTGTCCTTCAGCGGCACGCGGTGCGCTGCGCGGCTGGGCGCTACGGCCTTCGCCACGACCCTGGCCCTGGCGACCACGACCTTGCGGTGCGCGCGGCGGGCGGGCATCGCTGTCATCGGCGACCACCGGCATGTCGAACACCGGCACGGCGATGCGCGGCAGCTGGCGCTTGATCAGTTTTTCGATGTCGGAGAGGTATTTCGATTCTTCGCGATCCACCAGCGACAAAGCCTCGCCGCTGGAGCCGGCACGGCCGGTGCGGCCGATGCGGTGCACATAGTCTTCCGGCACGTTCGGCAGCTCGAAGTTCACCACGTGCGGCAGTTCCGAGATGTCCAGACCGCGTGCGGCGATGTCGGTCGCCACCAGCACTTGCAGGTCGCCCGATTTGAACTCGGCCAGCGCGCGGGTACGGGCGTTCTGGCTCTTGTTGCCGTGAATGGCCAGCGACGGAATGCCGCCCTTGGTCAATTGTTCGGCGAGGCGGTTGGCGCCGTGCTTGGTGCGTGTGAACACCAGCACCTGGAACCACTGCTGTTCCTTGATCAGGTGGGCGAGTACGTGGCGCTTGGCCTTCTGCTCGACCAGCATGACCTTCTGTTCGACCAGCTCGGTGGTGGTGTTGCGGCGTGCCACTTCGATCATCGAGGGCTTGTTGAGGAGGCCGTCGGCGAGCGTCTTGATCTCGTCCGAGAAGGTGGCCGAGAAGAGCAGGTTCTGGCGCTTCTTGGGCAGCAGGGCGAGCACCTTCTTGATGTCGCGGATGAAGCCCATGTCGAGCATGCGGTCGGCTTCATCGAGGATCAGGATTTCAACTTGCGACAGATCCACGGTCTTCTGCTGTACGTGGTCGAGCAGGCGGCCCGGCGTGGCAACGAGGATGTCCACGCCACGGCGCAGCGCGCTGATCTGCGGATTGATGCTGACGCCACCGAAGATCACGATGGACTTCAGGTCGAGGTACTTGCCGTATTCGCGCACGCTCTCTTCGACTTGTGCGGCGAGTTCGCGCGTCGGCGTCAGCACCAGGGCGCGGATCGCACCGGGGCGGCTGGCGCTGGTGGTGGACAGGCGTTGCAGGATCGGCAGGGTGAAGCCGGCGGTCTTGCCGGTGCCGGTCTGTGCGCCGGCCAGCAGGTCGCCACCCGAGAGCACGGCGGGAATGGCCTGTGCCTGGATCGGCGTAGGAATGGTGTAACCGCGCTCGCTAACGGCGCGGACGATGGGCTCACTGAGCCCGAGGGAAGCAAAAGACATGGCACTCCAATGGGGAGATGACTGCGTCGACCCGTCACTTCGAGGTGACACCAGTCGAGGAGGACGAAGCAGTTTATGTTGGGTCTCCGCCCCGGTCCTGGTGGACCGGCTTGTCCCGCGATGGGGGCCAATTCAATCTTGCGGCGTACCGGCGATGGAATCGAGAGACTTCAGACAGTGGCGAGGGGACTGGTAATCATTGCCACTGGCGCGCAGTGTGCCTGAATCTCGCTGGAAGGCAAGGATTAGTTTCGGCGCTGCGCTCACAGGCGAGAAGGGGCGTGTGGGAGTAGCGTACTTGAGCCTGCACATCGGGAAATCACCACGGTACGGAATGCTTTCACCCTCCGCCTTACGTCCGCAACGAATCCGTGGGCGATACGAAGTTTAGGCTTCGTTGCCGTTCAGGGCAATGGCGTTGGCTTGACATGAAATGTATTGATGGCGCCGTGCAGTGCGGGGGATGTTGCCTGATCCCCCGCCCCTTGCGCGGGTTCAGAAGGTTTTGCTCAGTGTCAGGGAGACGCGCGATTTGCCGACGTCATAGGTGTCGCTGAGCTTGTAGTTGGAAGGCGTCTGGTTGAAGAAAGAACTTGCCAGATTGCGGGTCCAGGCGATGTTGGCTGCCCAGTCATTGGCAAAGCGCTTGCCCAGGCTGAGGCGCACATCGGAGAAGTCCGGGTCGGTGGTGCCACCCGCCGTTGGCGTGCTGAGCTTGGCTTTGACGTGCTGGTGGCCGAAGTGCAGCCCGGCTGTGAAGTCTTGCGGCAGCGGAATGTCGGCATTGACTTCGAAGTAGGTCGAGCCCTTGCTCTTGCCGGTGTAGCCCGTTTTGGTATTGAAGCCAAGCAGGTCAGTCAGGCTGTAGCTGAGTTTGGCGCTGAGCCATTTGTAGCTCAGCGCGGCATTGGCTTCGGTGAAGTCGTATTTCTGGCTGTCGAATTGCGCATAGGTGACCTTGTTATAGTTGGCGCCGGGATAGAAAACATGGATCGCACCCAGGACATAGCCGATGTCATCGGTGATCGCGCCGCGATAGCCGCCCGACAGATCGATTTCGGTATGGCCGCCAGCGTATTGCTTGGGGCTGATGTTCGACGCCCACAGGCTGGCGAAGGCGCCGGAAGCGTGAGCGTAATCAATGCTCGCTTGCGCGGCCGGTGATCCCCATGTCTGCGTCATGCCACGGAAAATGTAGTCCGAGGCGTAGGTGGCGGTCATCGTCAGGGCGGGCGGCGTAGCGGCTTCTTCGCCGTGGGCGCTGTGACAGAGCGCAAGCAGCGCGGCGATCAGAATCTTGTTGTGTTGCATGGTGGGGCTCCTTGTGGGTATTGCTGTAGAAATGAAGGCGTTGCAAGGCGCAGCCGTCCCCCGCTGCACGGGCCGCGAGGCCGGTGCAGACAGAGTGCGACTGTGGGTGTGTGGCTGGAGGGCCGCGTCAGGCGACCGACTCGACCAGCTTTTGCAGGCGCGCGTAGCGCGCTGGAAAGACCTGACTGATCAGCCAGGCCAAGCCGTAGCCCAGTGCGGCAGTGCCAAAGACCAGGTAGGGCAGGCTGAAGATGGCGTGCGAATCGCTGCCGCTGAGTACGTTGAGGTTCTCGATCACCTTGATCAGAGCCACGCTGAGGCCGATGGCCGCCAGCGCTGGCGCCAGCTGGCTGCTCCAGAACGATGCCTTGATCTGCGGATGCTGGCGGAAGAACAGGATCACGGCGACCGATACCGCTGCCTGCAGCAACAGGATGGACAGCGTGCAGATCGCCGAGCACCAGGCGAAGACGTGCTGCATCGGATCGAGCGCAGCCAGACCGCAGCCGAGCATCAGCGCAATCATCACCAGGCTTTGCACCAGACTGGCCATCCAGGGCGTGCCGAATTCCTTGTGCGTGCGCGCCAGACCCTGCCACAGAAAGCCGTCACGACTGATCGAGAAGAGATAGCGCGAGATCGTGTTGTGAAAAGCCTGCGTAGCTGCAAACAGGCTGGTGATCAGCAACACCGACATCATCTCGACCGCCCATTGCCCGACATACTGTTCGGTCATCACGAAGATGAAGCGGCCGGGGTCTTTGCCTACGATCTCCAGCAGCGCAGCAGGGCCTGTTGCCTGCACGAAGGCCCAGGACACGAAGGTGAAGAACAGGGTGATCAGCGCCACTGCCAGCAAGGTGGCGCGTGGCACGGCCTTCTCCGGATCGCGGCATTCCTCCGAATAGATGGCAGTTGCTTCGAAGCCGACAAAGCAGCTGATCGCAAAGATCAGGCCGATGCCGATAGCGCCGCTGAAGCTGGCTTGCGGCGTGAATGAGCTGAATTCCAGCGTCCCCGTCGCGCCGCCGTGCACGACGATGCTGAGTGCTGTGAGGATGACAATGCCAACTTCGGCCAGCATCAGGAGGCCCAGCAGCTTTCCGCCGAGCTCGACCTTGGCGACGCCGAGCGCGAGGACCACGCCCAGCATCAGCACGGAACAGATCCACCATGGCATCGCGAGGCCAAAGTGATCGCTGAGGAACATGCTGGTCATGAAGCCGAACATCGCCGCGACTGAAATCTGGATCGCCGTGTAGGCGAGCAGCGCGATCTTCAGGCCGGCGAGGCCGAATTTGGGACCTAGACTCGATGATATATAGGAATAGAAGGCGCCCGCATTGACGACGTGGCGACTCATGGTGACGAAGCCGACGGCAAACAGCGCCAGGATCAAGCCGGCCATCACGTAGATGCCGGGCATGCCGACGCCATTGCCAGCGAGGAAGGCGATGGGCAGCGCGCCGACGATGCCGGTCAGCGGCGAGGCGGCCGCGACGACAAAGAAAACGAGTGACCACAGCCCCAGGCTGTTTTTCTTAAGCTGATTGTTTGAACTCATGACTCACTCCGGTTGGGATGTGAGTTGAGTATGCAGAGCGTGCCGCCCTGATCGATATCAAGAACTGGCGAACATTGCCCTGCTATGCGCCTGCCTGCCCGCGATTTGCGCCGTCATCGATGGCAGTTCATTGAACAGACGTCGATAGTCGGCCGCAAACTGCGACAGATGCCAGAAGCCCCAGTTGCTGGCGATGTCGGCAATGCTTTGCTGCGTGTTGCAGCGCTGCAGATCGCGTCGCACCGCATTGAGCCGTACGATCTTGAGAAAGGCGCCGGGGCTTTCGCCGACGACTTGTTCGAAGCACTCCTGCAAGGTTCTGCGCGAGGTGTGTGTTTGGGCGCAGAGATCCGTTACGGTGATCGGCTCGCCGGCATTCTCGAAGACGAATTTCTGCGCCTTGCCGACCACCTGGCGCGCCTTGTCGCGGCTGAGTTTGCGGCTTGCCTTCTCGCCTGCGATGCAGTGGATCACCAGACCGGAAAGATCGCTGAGAAATTGCTTGCGCGCTTCCTGTTTGGCCAGCTGCAAAGGATGCTCGGCCAGTACGGCGATGGCACTGCCGATGCGCTGGCGCAGAAACTGCGCCTGGTCGGGCGCATGGCGCGTGCTCAGCGGCGGCTCCACGAGTTCTTCATCGAGCAGCAGCAAGGGAATGCTGATCGACAGCAAGGTGCTCGACTGCGGTGTGCTTACTTGCAGCTCGCTGCCACGGTACATGCACATCACGTGATCGAGGCCGATCTGCTCCCCTTGCCAGCGCGCCTCACCGGACAAATGCTCGAATACGCCAAAGCAAATGCTGTCAGGCCGTGCATGGCCACTCTGGAACACCGCCTGCGAGAGTTCTTCCTTGAAAAGCTGGACACCCTCGACCCAGGCTTCACGCAGATGCCCTTCGAAGCTGCCGCGCGAGAGCTGGTCGTAACGCAGCGACCAGTCGCGAATCAGGCGCGACTGGTCAGCGACATCCTTGATTCTGGACGCTGCGCTGTAGTGCAGTGCCGGCGCAGGTGTCTTGTTCAGGTCGTGGCGCATCTTCCATTTTCCAGTACGGAGTTGCGCTGCAAACACAGCGCTCACGCCAGGGAAGAAGCAGGAATTGCGCCACGACGGGCGGTAAGGATGTCCAGCACGCATCAGGCTGTCTCGCGCTGCGCCTTGCAGGCCGATAGCGTGGGCTGTTTGTGCGCCCACGGGCTGGCCAGTTCAAGTTCGCTTGCCAGCGAGAACAGGCTCGCCTCGTCACCGAAAGGCGCAGCGAAATGCACACCGATTGGCAAGCCGGCTGCATTCCAGTGCAGCGGGACCGACATGGCGGGCTGGCCGGTGGCATTGAACAGCGCGGTGATCGGCGAGAAGCTGTGACTTTTCTCGATGAAGTCGTCCAGGCTGGCGTCGTCGCCAACCGACAACTCACCGAGTTTGACCGGCGCCTTGGCGAGCGTTGGGCTTAGGAGGATGTCCACGTCCTGGAAGATCGCTGCAAAGCGTCGGCCAAGCGCGTGAATCCAGTCGACAGCGGCTGCGTACGCGGCGCCACTGACCTGGCCTCTTTCGCGCAAAATCACCCGGGTGGATGCTTCCAGCAAGTCCAGCGGCGCTGTTTGCCCGCTGTGTCGGGCAATCATGTTCATGAGGTTTTGCGTCTGTGCGCCGATGATGGTGAATACCTGCTGATAGAACTCGGTACTGCTGACCGGGAAGCGCATCACTTGCACCTGATGGCCCAGCGACTCGCACAGAGTAGCTGCCGAGCGGACAGCGCTGACGCAGTCGGCATCGCTGTCCCAGCGGTCGCTGTGCTCGATCAAACCGATGCGCAAGCGACGTGACGGACGCTGGCACGCCTTGAGGAAGCTGTCGTGTTGCGAGGGCGCCGCGTAAGGAGCGCCGGGGTCGTCGCCCGCCACGCAGTCGAGCAAGGCGGCGCTGTCGCGAACCGAGATGCTGACGGCATGGTTGATGCCCATGCCCGCCCAGCCTTCGCCGACCAGCGGACCTATTGGCGTGCGGCCACGCGTGGGTTTGAGGCCAAATAGGCCGCAACATGAGGCGGGCACGCGGATCGAGCCACCACCATCGTTGGCATGCGCGAACGGGACGATGCGCGCGGCAACCAGCGCGGCAGCTCCGCCGCTGGAGCCTCCCGGTGTACGCGTTGTATCCCAGGGATTGCGGGTGGCGCCGGACAGGCGTGACTCGGTCGAGAACAGGGCGCCAAATTCCGGTGCGGTGCTGGTGCCTGCAATGATCAAACCCTTGCGACGCAGGCGGCTGACGAACTCGGCGTCAAACGGCGCCGGAACGTCCTTGAACAATAGCGAGCCGTTTTGCATCCGCGCGCCGGCGACCGGCATGAACAGATCCTTGATGAACATGGGCTGGCCGGCTAGGGGGCTGGCCATCAGCGGGGTCTGGCTGACTTCAGCACGTGCGCTGTCGTAGAGCGTTTCGGAAATGGCGTTGAGCTGGGGGTTGAGCGCGGTGGCTGCACTGATGGTGGCCTCCAGCAGCTCGCGTGGGCTCAGCTCGCCACGGCGCAGCAATTCGCCACGTGCGATGCCGTCAAGTGCGGCGATGTCTTGCAGAATGGGGTGCATGTCGATTCGTCCTGAAATTGGAGTGAAGGTTCTGCTGCCTCAGGCCTGTGCCGGCGTGGCCTGCTCGCGTCGGCTGGCGGCCAGCATGGCCCAGGCCACGGCGGTGCCGATGAGTACATAGGCAAACATGTTGATGGCGGCTGGAATCTGCTGCCCAGGCCCGGCCAGCGCGCCGATCAGCAAGGGGCTGGCGAACTGGCCAAGATAGAGGCACGCGGTAAACACGCCGACGCCACGTGCTCGGGCGCGGGCCGATAGCTTGGGCAGCAAGCCGGCCAGTGCATTGGGGACCAGTAGTCCGCCACCGATGCCGTGAATGCTGACTGCAACCAGCACTTGGGCGTAGCTGTGTGCAGTCGCCAGACTCAGCAAGCCGACTGCCAGCAAGATCAGCAGCAAGCTGTTCGTCAGACGACGGCCGAGCTGGCGATAGGCCAGAGGCCACAGCATCGAGCCGGCCAGTGTGGCCAGCAAACCCGTCCCGGCGGATGCGCCGATCAAGGTAGTGGACGTCACGCCGATATGCACCAACAAGCCGGGTGTCTGTACCGGGACGATGAAACTGCCGATCATGCCGATGAGGGCCAGCAGTCCGGCGCTCAGCACCGGAGCGGCGACGCCCGGCGCAGTTGCGCTGGCCATCTCGACTTGCGTATCAGCTTGGTGCTGCGCGGGCTGGCGTGTCGGCTCCCACAATGTCATGGCCATCAGTGGCAGTAGCAACAGGGGTAGCAGGTACAAGTAGAAAGGTGCGCGCCAGGAGAGCTCGCCCGCCGCTCCGCCGAGTACGAAAAACAGGCTGCCAACAAGGCTGATCGCGACGACTTGCAGATTGATGTAGCGCTGCTGCTGTGCGCCCTTCCAGTAATCGCCGATCAAGGTCGTGCAGCAGGTCATGATGGCTGCCTCGGCCAGCCCGAAGATCAGACGGGACCCCAGAATCTCGTTCAGGGAGTGCAGCAGTGCAGGGGCTACGCCGGCGATCACATAGATCAGCGTGGCCAGCATCAGCAGCGTTTTGCGGCCGATGCGATCCGATAACCAGCCCGCCAGCGGCGCAAACAGCGCAATGGCGAGTGCGGGTCCGGTTGCGACGAGTGGCAGCAGCATGGCTGTCTCGGGGGAGTTCACCAGTTCGCTCGCCATTTTGGGTAAAACGGGCGCGACCATGACCGCACCCATGATGCTCAGGCTGCTGCCCAGCAAAATCGCCAGCGCTTGTTTGGGGCCGGCGACGCGTTCGGCGCCCGGAGAGTTTTTCGCTTCATGCATGCTGGTTCCCCTCAGAATGAATACGCCACGCGAGCGGCGACCGTGTAGCCGGCGGAGCGGTTGGCGACATTGAATTCTTTGTAGGCATGCAGCCAGAGCAGCGGTTTGCCAGGCTCGAAGAAGCTGATGGCCGGGCCGATGGCGAGTGCCCTGGCTCGATTGCCCGAACTCAGGCCAGGCGAGGAGTCATCGCTGATCTGTTGGTACCAGTAACCACCCAGCCCGAGCGTGTAGGCGCCAAGGTGCTGACCTGCGGCAAACTCCTGCTTGTACTCGATGCCACTGCGATAATTGGTGGCGTTGTTGCGCGTATTGATGTCCAGCTCAAGATTGCTGGACAGCTCGAAGCCGCCCTGGCTGATATAGGTGACGCCCATGGTGGGGCCGTAAGTCCAGTGATTGCTGCCCGGATTGACCAGACGGTTCTTGTCGTAGTCGCCGGTCGGCGCCTGAATCTGCAGACTGAGGTTGGTGTGCACGCTGGGCGTGTGCCACTGGATGATCAGGGGTTGAACCTGGATATCGCCCAGCTCTGCCGCCTGACCGGAGAACCCCAGTTTACCAACCGGTGTTGCGACGCTGAAACGGGCATCCATATCCAGAAAAGGCACTACGGTGCCAAAGCCGATATTGCCGCCCAGCCATTGCGTCGTGCTCATGCGCACATAAGCAATTGCTGCGGTTTTAACTGTCAGCTTGAAGTCGTCGAGTGCGGAATTTCCTTGCGCATTGTTGTTGCGTTTGCTGCTGTAGTATGACGTTCGTATTCCAACTGTGCCCAGGCCATCAGTTGCTTGAGGCATGAATCCCGCACCAAAGTCATATACACCGAAGGGCGTTGTGGGCCCATTTTCTGTTGCATGCGCTTGGGCCGCCATACACAGCACAGCCAGGGATATTGCGGTGCGTGTGGCACCACGATTGAGCAGTTGGGTCATTCTCATTTCCTCGTCTGATCGCACTGATGTGCAAGGTGAGGAAAGTATGGGAGTGCCGCCGCGCGCCAAATATCCGCTTTTGGCCAGGGCTTTATCCACTTTCGGCACAAATTGCGATGCGCGGCTTGTCTGAGCGCAAGTCCCGGCAAGCTTGGTACGGAGTTCGCTTGAATATGGCCGGTGAGAAACGATCAGGGCCGGCAATGCGCTGCAATGGCCGAGAGGAGCAAACATGAATGAAACGCTGACATCGCCGAAGCAGAGCTGGTCCGCACGGTTCGGTCATGAAGTCGTGCGCGAAACGCATTCGGCAGATGCCGAGGAGCATGCACGCGGCTTGCGCGGTTGGCAGTTGAGCTTCGATCAGCTGGCGGCCGGCCGCTTCAGGGCGCATTGCCTGGAGTTCATGCTCGACCATATGCAGCTCGTGCATGAGCACACAAATTTGAGTCTGGGCAAGGCAGGCCAGGCGATCGAGGGGAGTGTGGTGTTCAGCTTGCCACTGGCGGCCGATGGCGAAGGCGCCTGTTCCGGGCGTCGCCTGGGGATACCCAGCGTTCTGCTTGCTGATGGTGCTGCCTTGCCCGAGGTGCGCACGCCCGATGCGCTGGAGCTCGTGTATATCGCCATTGAGCGGGGGTTTCTCGTCGAGGCCGCGCACTGTCGTGGTTTTGATGGATTGCCGAAACTGCTAGCCGGGACCAGCTTTCTGGAATTGCCGCTGAGCAAGGCGCGCTTGCTCAGCGACAGGCTGCGCCATCTGCTGGAGCAATTACAGCAGGCAAGGCCGTATCTGCATCTGCAGAGTTTGCGTCAGCAGGTCGAGCAAAAGGTGCTCGATATTCTCCTGTTTACGCTCTATGACGCTGAGCGCGTGCAGATGCTGGCGCTGGATCGCTCCCAGAAGCTGGTCAGCCGTGCGCGCTGTGTTGCGCTCGAAACTCCCGCCTTTCCGCCCGGCATTGACGAGCTGTGTCGACGCATCGGGGTGAGCCGGCGCAAGCTGCAAAATTGCTTTCAGCAGAGCCTTGGCCTCAGCCCTGCGCAGTACTTGAAGACCATCCGCTTGAATGCGGTTCGTCGGGATCTGCGCAAGCAGCCAGCCGCGCGTGTGGGTGATATTGCGGCGAACTGGGGCTTCTGGCACGCCGGCCGTTTTTCGGCGGAGTACCGTGAGTTGTTTGGCGAGCTGCCCTCCGTCACGCTGACGCAGCATCCCGGCGGCTTTGGCAAAGCATGAGGGCCGGTCGGCTTGCTGCCGTACCGGCCCTGCGTGAAGCGTGAGTAATGCCTCAGACTGCCGCGAAGTAATGCTTCATGAACAGCGGGCTGTCGATTTCCCAGATGACTTCCGTACCTTTGGTGACGAACCAGCTGTCGCCGACGCCGTAGCTGCGCGATTCGCCACTGGTGACATCGGTGAGTTTGACGCTGCCTTGCACGACGGTGGCTTGTTCGTTGAACGGATAGGTCATGCGGAAGCTGCCCTGGCTGGCGGCAAAATAGCCGGCGGAGACGGGGTCGGTCGGTGCGCCGAAGGTGCCGAGCGCCCAGGCTTGTACGTCGCCGCTGAGCACCGTTGAGCCGAGGTTCTCGACCGAGCCGATGGCGTGCATGTCTTGTACTGCAAGGGTGAGAGAGATGGGTGTAAAGCTCATGTTGTCCTCTTGTGGGTGAATGTCATTGTGTTCAGCGGCGACCGCTCCAGTAGCCCGCCAGTTGATGCCAGACCTTGCCGGCCGAGACGATGGCTGGACGCAGCTGATCTTTGGCGGGAATCGGTGCGCGGGGCACCGAACTGATCAGCGTGTAGCGTGACGAACCTTCGGCCATGCCTTCGGCGAGAATCTTGCAGATGATGTGGCTTGGCGTAACGCCGAAGCCGGAATAGCCCTGTACGTAGAACACATTGTTGTGCTGCGGCAGGGAACCGATCTGCGGGAACAGATTCGGGCTGCAGGCCATCGGGCCACCCCAGGCCAGGTCGATCTTGACCTGATCGAGGTAGGGAAAGACCTTGAGCATCAGGGCGCGATTCCAGGCCTTCAGATCGCGCGGGATATGCTCGATCAGCGGCGTTGCGGCACCGAACAGCAGGCGGTTCTCGCGTGTCACGCGGTAATAGTCGATGACGGGACGGATGTCGCTGTAGGCCCCACGAATCGGGCTGATCTGTTCGATCAGCGCATCGGACAGCGGCTCGGTCATGCACTGGAAGGCATAGGTGTTGATCGTTGTCTTGTGCAGCGAGGGCTCCATGCCGTTGAGAAAGCTGTCGCATGCCCACAGCATCTTGTTGGCCCTGACACTGCCTTTGGCCGTACGCACCGTGATGCGATCGCCGTAGCTCACTTCGACGGCCGGCGAATGCTCAAAGATCTGCACGCCGTGCGAGGCCAGCGCCTTGGCTTCGCCCAGCAAGAGATTGAGCGAATGCACGTGGCCACCGCCCATGTGCAGCAGCGCGCTGCCATAGACCTCGGAGCCGATGATGCTGCGCACTTCGGCGCCTTCCATGTAGCGGATCTCGTGTGGCGAACCGAGCGACTTGAACTCCTTCTCCCAGGTGCGCAGGGTCTTCGCCTGGCGCCCGTTGAAGCCCAGATAGGCGTAACCATGGCAGAAGTCGGCGTCGATGCCATATTTCGCGATGCGCGCCTTGATGATGTCCGCGCCTTGGTCGCTGATCTCGAAGATCGCGCGCACACCTTCTTCGCCGACGTCCTTCTGGATCTTGCTCAGATCGTGGCCGATGCCGGCCATGATCTGGCCGCCATTGCGCCCCGTGCCGCCAAAGCCCAGGTAGCGTGCTTCCAGCACGGCGATATTGGTGATGCCGCGCTCGGCCAGTTCCAGTGCGGTATTGATGCCGCTGAATCCACCGCCAATCACGACGACGTCAACGTCGATGTCCTTCTCCAGGCTGGGGAAGTCGAGGTGGTATTTCTTGGTCGCGGTGTAATAGGTCGCTGTCTCGATATTGATCATGGTTATCCGTGCACGCCGTGTGCATCTCCGTCGTTCAATGCTGCTGAAGTTCCACGCGTACCGATTCATGGCGTGGGCTAGGCATCAGTCGTCCGCGCTGGCCCTGCCTGGTCGGCACGGCTGCACAGGCGGCTGAGCATCGTTGAAGGCATTGTTGAGGGCGACGGCGCACAGGCGGTATCGAAAACTGGCGGAATTTGCGTGCTGCCTCCGCGTGGCACTCCATGCGAAGCGTGGCCGGCTGATCTGTATCCAGAAGTGCGTCTGCGCCTTGCCGTAAAATGCGCGCTGTCCTTGCAGCAAGGAAAGACCGTGTCCCAGCACATTGCGCAGCGCGCACGCAACATCCCGCCCTTTCATGTCATGGAGCTTCTGGCACGTGCCCAGGCGCTGCAGGCGCAGGGGCGCGACATCATCCACATGGAGGTTGGCGAGCCGGACTTTCCGCTGGCGCCGACCATTCTTGAGGCGGCGCAGCGTTATCTCGCCCAGGGCCGCGTCGATTACACGCCGGCGGCAGGGCTGCCCGCGCTGCGCGAGGCGATTGCCCGGCACTATGCCGAACGCTTTGGCGTGGCAGTGTCGCCCGAGCGCATCCTGGTGACCGCCGGCGCATCCGGCGCGTTGATGCTGGCGCATGCCTTGCTCACCGAGCCCGGCGATCACTGGCTGCTGCCCGATCCCGGTTATCCCTGCAATCAGCAGTTCGTGCGTGCTTTCTCGGGGCTGCCACAGGCCTTGGCTGTCGATGCCAGCAGCGCCTTCCAGCCGCGTGCCGATCAGGTCGCGGCGGCATGGACGGCGCAGACACGCGGCATCATGCTGGCCAGCCCGGCCAATCCCACCGGCACCTTGATCGCGCCGGCCGAGCTGGCCCGCATTCATGCTCTGGTGAAGGCGCGTGGCGGCAGCTTGCTGGTCGATGAAATCTATCAGGGGCTCAGCTACGGGACGGCGCCGAGCACTGCGCTGAGTCTTGGTGAGGATGTCTTCGTCATCAACAGCTTTTCGAAATACTTCGGCATGACTGGCTGGCGCCTGGGCTGGCTGGTTGCGCCACAAGCCTGCGTGCGGGATCTGGAACGGCTCGCCCAGCACTACACGATCTGCGCCTCGGCGCCGGCCCAGCACACCGCGCTGGCGGCCTTTAGTGCCGAGAGCACGGCGATCTTTGAGGCACGCCGTGCCGAGCTGGACGTGCGCCGCCGGCTGCTGCTCGATGGTCTGGAAGCGCTGGGCTTGCAGGTGCCAGCACGGCCCGAGGGCGCGTTCTACGCCTGGGCCGATGTCAGTGCGGTGGCGGCAGACGCCGCTGTGCTGGCGCGGCGTTTTCTCGAAGACGCCGGCGTGGCTACTACGCCGGGCATCGATTTCGTCCGCCGTCAGCCTGAGCGCTGGCTCCGGCTGGCCTACACCACCGAAGTCGGGCGCATCGAGGAAGCCTTGCGCCGCATGCGAAGCGTGCTCTGAGCGCGCTTGCCCCTATTGCGGGCAATCAGTTAAACGGGCGCGGCGCGCGTTCGTCCGGCTTGCGCGCATTGCCGCGTTGTTCAGCGCCGGGGGCTGCCGGCGGTGCGGCCACTGGGGCCGGTGTGGCGCCAGGTGCTGGCGCTGGTGTACGCGGTGTGTCGGGCTGGGTCTGCATGCGGCGTACGCCTTGCTCCGGTGCGCGTTCGATCAAGCGCTCATTGGAACGATCTTCGCGGATCGATTCCATGCGTGGCACGCTGCGGCGTTCTTCCGGCTGGCGGATCTCGACGCGGCGTTCGCTCTGCGGGATTGCCGGCGTGAAGCCGGGTGCCGGCGCTGCGCTGGGGGCCGGTGCCACGCGTGGCGGCGGCGCGCTGATCGGCGCAGCAGCCGGGGCGCGCTCACGCTGCGGCTCTGCACGACGCTCCGGCGTGCGTGGTGATTCTTCATCGCGCGGTGCCCGCTCATTGCTGCGTGGCGCGACAAAGCCCGGTTCGGCGCGACGCGGCTGGACCTGCTCGCGTGCAGGCTGGCGCTGATCTGCGGCAGGGCTGCGCTCGTTCATCACCGGCAGGCGGAACAGCTGCGCCGGCGGCAGCTCGCGTGCTTGCGGCGCATTGCCGCGCAGGCTGTCACGCGACGGGCGCAGCGGCAGCCGCTCCTGTACCGGCAGTTGGTTGAAATCGCGCTCGCGCAAGGCCGGCTGTACGCCCGGCCGCGCCGGCACGCCGCGCAGGAAGTCGCGCTCGGGCATCACCGCAATCGCGTGTGGAATGCGCTGGTTGATGTAGCTACCCGGATTGCGGTCAAGTCGGATGAAAGGATTGATGCGTTCGACATAGCGTGTGTCGCGTGTGTAGGCCGGACGATACGCTTCGTTGGGGCCCAGTGCGAACCAGGCAATGCCGGGCTGTCCGCTGCTCAGCGAAACACTCCAGCTACCATTGCGTGCGCCGACGAAGGCAACCAGGGCCGGCGCGTAAACCGGGCGTCGCACCACCGGTCCGGGCACCCAGCCCCAGCGCTCGCCAAAGCGCGCCCAGCGGCCGTAGTGGAAGGGCGCAAAGCCCCAGGCGGCATCATCGATCCAGGTCCAGCCCCAGGGCTCGATCCACGCCCAGTGCCCGGCATGGTAGGGCGCCCAGCCCACGGGGACGGCACGCGGCAGCCACACTGCGCCATAGCCATCGAACTGACTCCAGTCGCCGTATTCGTCGAGCTCCTGATAGCCGGGCATGTCGCGCGACACGTAGCGCGCACTCGGCGAGGCATCGTCGCGGGCATCGCGCTGTGCCACCCAGTTGTCGAAATCATCGCGCGGGCCAAGGCCGCCGCTCTCGCGCATCAGCAGGTCCTGCCCTTCAAAGCGCACGCGCTGACCCGCCGCCAGTTGCACGGATGGGCGGGACGTATCCTCGGTGTAGGCCGCACCGCGACCACGGCGCAGACTCAGGCTGGTGCTGTTGCGTTCGTTGTCGACGTCGAAGCGGTAGTCGCCACTGGCTTTGACGGTGAAGCCGAAATTGGGCGTGTCGACCTCGATGTATTCATTGTCCGGGTAGTCGCGCACGCGTAGTGCCAGGCTGCCGCTGCTGAGCTTGAGTTTGAGATCTTCGTCACCCAGGTAGAGGATCTGCAGCGCAGTGCCACCAGCCAGGCGCAGCGCGGTCGAGCCGACATGCAGTTCGGCGCGGCCGCCCGGTGCAACCCACAGCCTGTCGCCCGCGGTCAGCGGACGGTTGAGCAGCGCAGCCGACCATTTGTCCTGATCGCCCGGCGCGAAGCTGACGTTGCCGGCGATATAGCCCAACCTGGCAACGCGTGCTGGCGGCGGGCTGTCGTCTTCGCGCTCGGCTGCCGGGGCCGCATTGACCAGGCAGAGCAGGGACAGCAGGCCCAGCACCAGGGCGAGCAGGCGGATGGGCAAAGCCTTGTTGTTCATGATCAGTCTCCTGTGGGCGTTGCAGGCCGTGTGCGAGGCGTGCGCGCTAATTATCGTGCTATCGCGGCGCTCACAGGTATTCCCAGCCTCAGCCAGATGTAACAGTTGGTAATGCCGGGCATGCATTCGTCGGCTGAAGATGATGCTTATTCTGTTTGCGCAACCCGGCGCCCGGCACGCCCTGCCACAATGACGTGCTTCCGCTTCTCAAGGAACGCATGATGGAACAGATCACCCACTTCATTGCCGGCCAGCGCGACGCCGGCAGCAGCACCCGCAGCAGCCCGGTGTTCAACCCCGCCAGTGGCGAGCAGATTGCGAAAGTGCTGTTGGCCGATCAGGCCGATGTGGAACGTGTTGTCGCCAGTGCCAAGGCGGCGCAGCGCGCCTGGGGTGATACTTCGCCGCTGCGCCGTGCGCGCGTGATGTTCAAATTCAAGGAGTTGCTCGAACTGCATCAGGCCGAGCTGGCCGCGATCATCAGCCGCGAGCACGGCAAGGTGCAGAGCGATGCGTTCGGCGAGGTGACGCGCGGGCTCGAAGTGGTGGAGTTCGCTTGCGGCATGCCGCACCTCATCAAGGGCGAGTTTTCCGACCAGGTTGGTACTGGCGTAGACAGCTACAGCCTGCGCCAGCCGCTGGGTGTGGTGGCAGGTATCACGCCCTTCAACTTCCCGGCCATGGTGCCGCTGTGGATGCTGCCGGTGGCACTGGCTTGCGGCAATGCCTTCATTCTCAAGCCTTCCGAGCGTGATCCCTCAGCCAGCCTGTTCCTTGCCGATCTGCTCAAGCAAGCTGGCTTGCCCGACGGGGTGTTCAGTGTTTTGCAGGGCGACGCTGAGGCGGTCAACGCGCTGTTGGTGCACCCGGATATCGCCGCGATCAGCTTTGTCGGCTCGACGCCCATTGCGCGCCATATCTACGCCACCGCGACCGCACACGGCAAGCGCGTGCAGGCGCTCGGCGGTGCCAAAAACCATCTGGTGGTGATGCCGGATGCCGATCTCGACCAGGCCGTCGACGCCTTGATGGGCGCGGCTTACGGCTCGGCCGGCGAGCGCTGCATGGCGATCTCGGTTGCAGTGGCAGTCGGCGATGTGGCCGACGCGCTGGTCGCCAGGCTCGCCGACAAGGCGCGCGCGCTGCGTGTTGGGCCCGGTGACGATGCGGCTTCCGAAATGGGCCCTCTGGTTACGCGTCAGCACTGTGACAAGGTGCGTGGCTATGTCGACGCCGGTGTGGCGGAAGGAGCGGAGCTGGTGGTGGATGGCCGTGCGCTCAGCGTCGCTGGCCATGAAGCGGGCTTCTTCCTTGGTGCCTGCCTGTTCGACAAGGTCAGGCCTGAGATGAGTCTGTGGCGCGAGGAAATCTTCGGCCCGGTGCTGGCCGTGGTGCGCGTGCCGGACTTTGAAGCGGCGCTGTCGCTCATCGGCGAACACGCCTATGGCAATGGCGTCGCGCTGTTCACGCGTGATGGCGACTGCGCGCGCGAGTTCGTGCGCCGCGTCGAGATCGGCATGGTCGGCGTCAATGTACCGATCCCGGTGCCGATGGCCTTCCACAGCTTTGGTGGCTGGAAGCAATCGATGTTCGGCGATCACTCCATGCACGGCATGGAAGGCGTGCGCTTCTACACGCGCCTGAAAACCGTTACCAGCCGCTGGCCGACCGGGATTCGCTCCGGTGCGGAATTCACCATGCCGACCATGAAGTAAAGCGGGTGACGACGCTCGACGTTCTGGCCTGGGTTTGCGTGCGCGAGCGGCGCCTGCTCGTCGTGCGCACGCGTGGCCGCGATGCCTGGTATCTGCCCGGCGGCAAGCGCGAAGCCGGGGAGAGCGATGCCGCAGCGCTGAGCCGCGAAGTCCGCGAAGAGCTGGGTGTACAGCTCGATCAGGCGAGTCTGTCGCCCTGCTGTGTGGTCGAGGATGTGTCGCACGGTCTGGCGGTCCAGATGCAGGTGCACATGGCCTGTTACTTCGCGGACGCCAGCGGAGCGCCTGCACCGCAGGCCGAGATCGAGGCGCTGCACTGGCTGGCGGCAGCCGAAGCCGGGCAATGCGCACCGGCGGCGCGTCAAGTGGTCTTGCGCTTGCGCGCGGACGGGCTGATTGACTGAGGTCAGCCGCCGCACGCCGATCTGGTCGTACCCTTCGTGCTGGCTCTGGCGAAGGAAGGCAAAGCATGGAAGAGACTGCACAGCAGGCGTTATTCCCGTGGTCTGCGCAATTGAATGTCGGTGTCGAGGAGATCGACGCCCAGCACCAGGAACTGGTCAATCTGCTCAATGCCTTGCACGCATCGATCAGCGCGCATCAGCCGCTCGACCGCACACGCGCCGCGCTCAATGACCTGGCCGATTACACACGCACCCATTTCGTCGTCGAAGAGAGCCTGATGCGCGTCTTCGGCTATCCGGGCTTTGGCCATCACAAACACATCCATGAAGCGCTGATGCTGCAGATCAAGCAGCTGCAGCAGACTCTGGATGCCGAGCACACCGAGATCTCGCCGGATCAGCTGGATTTCCTCAAGGTCTGGCTGATACAGCACATCAGTGAGGCCGACAAGCGCTTCGGCGAATACCTGGTCAAGGTGGGCACGGCGCAGGAATGGTCGGCCCATGTGCGCGAGACCATGGAGCGACGCACCTGGTGGTGGAAGTTCTGGTGATTGCACTGTTGCGGCTCCTGCCGTCCCGATTTGGCTTTGTCGCGGTGCATGTTTGCCGTCTTTGAACATGAATCCGGCGCTTTTCTGCATGGCACAGAACTGGCTTGTAGCTGGCTTTAAAAGCTGACCATTCGGTCAGATTTTTTGGAGCAAGCCCATGTCGGACCATATCAAGCTCACATCGCATCCACACAGTGGTAGCGCAACACAAGCGGGACAGGTGCATTGGGGGGCCAGCAGCGCGCTCGCCCGAGGCCCGCTGGTCGCCAGTCTCACTCAGCCGGCGACACGCAATGTCATCGGTACGCATTCCGGGTCGTACTCGGTGTATCGCGCGCTGGCCGTGGCCTCTGGCCATCTGGATCGCGAGCACCGCCCGGACCTCACCAATACCGCGCCGGTGGCGCGCATCGGCCCGAATCCGCAATGGACCGAGCCGGGCAAGATCATCTCGCTCGACCCCTGGGGGCATTGCGTCTCCGAGGTATTTGCCGAGCAGATCGCGGCGGGCCTCGACGTGCGCCCCAGCATTGCGATTACCAAGGCGCACATCAATATGCCCGAACTCAAGGACGCGATCACCGCCGGGCGCCTCAAGCCCGATGGCGACATCCTTGCCGAGAACGGTGATGTGCGCGTGACCAAGGCGGCGATTGATCCGGTGTGGTACCTGCCGGGAGTGGCCGAACGTTTCGGCATCAAGGAGAGTGCGCTGCGCCGTGCCTTGTTCGAGCAGACCGGTGGCATGTTCCCCGAGCTGGTGACGCGTAACGACCTCAAGGTTTTCCTGCCCCCCATTGGCGGCATGACGCTCTACTTCTTCGGTGATGTCGAAAAACTCGGCAAGCCGGAAACCAAGGTGGCCTGCCGTCTGCATGACGAATGCAATGGCTCGGACGTGTTCGGTTCCGATATCTGCACCTGCCGCCCTTACCTCGCACACGGTATCGAAGTGTGTATCGAGATGGCGCAGCGCGGTGGCGTCGGCCTCGTGGTGTACAACCGCAAGGAAGGACGCGCGCTCGGCGAAGTCACCAAGTTCCTCGTTTATAACGCACGCAAGCGTCAGGTCGGTGGTGACCGCGCCGAGACCTATTTCGCGCGTACCGAATGCGTGGCCGGCGTGCAGGACATGCGCTTCCAGGAGCTGATGCCTGATGTCTTCCACTGGCTGGGCATCACGCGCATCGACCGCTGGGCTTCGATGAGCGACATGAAGCATGGCGCCCTCGTCGCACAGGGCATCGAGGTCGTCGAGCGCGTGCCAATTCCTGACGAGCTGATCCCGGCCGATGCCAAGGTCGAAATGGATGCCAAGAAGGCCGCTGGTTACTTCTCCGAAAGCGTGCCCGAAGCCGCCGAACTGACACTGGCCAAGGGCCGGGGGCTCGACGAATGACGCTCAATCAATCTGGATGGCATACCCCGGTGGCGGCCGATCATCCGGCAGCCGCTTTGCTCTCGGCTGCGGCCGTGCGCGAGCGCTGCGCTGTGGTGATGCGCTACGTCGAGAGCGGCGCGTCGCCGAATTTTGTCTGGCATGCAGACAAGCTGCCGGTGGTGGCGCGTTATGTGGCCGAGACGATCCGACTGCGCTACCCCGATCTGCAGGTGCCTTATCACAGCCGTCAGCGGCATTTTGAAGCGGGCGGTGTGGATCGCTGGCAGGCGCTGGCCACCGCCCACGGCCTGGACGCCGACAAGGCCGAGCGCGCACGCATCGCCATCGATCTGGTGATTCCCAGCGTGTTGCTCGATGCAGGGGCAGGCGCGGCCTGGAAGTTTGCCGATGCGGCGACGGGCCAAACGCATGCACGTTCGGAAGGTCTGGGCGTGGCCAGCTTGCGCATGTTTGAGTCGGGCGCTTTGTCGGCGGATGCCGTGCAGCCGCTGCGCTGCGATGCCAGCGCTTTGCAGGCGATCACTCCGCAGCGCCTGGCCGAGGCTTTCCAGGTCACGGCAGACAATCCGCTGGTGGGCCTGGAAGGGCGGGCGACCTTGCTGCGCCGTCTCGGTGAGGTGATTGCCGCAACCCCCGCCGTGTTCGGCACGCCGGCGCGCCTGGGTAATCTCTACGACTACTTGCTGAGCAAGAGTCATGATGGTGTGCTCAAAGCCGCTGTCGTGCTCGAAACGCTGCTCCACGCGCTGGGCCCGGTGTGGCCGGGGCGGATCGCGCTGGATGGCGTGTCGCTTGGCGACTGCTGGCGGCATCCCGCGCTGGCCGATGGTCTGCTGCCGTTCCACAAGCTGACGCAATGGCTGACATACTCCTTGCTGGAGCAGCTGGAATGGAGTGGTTTGCAGATCGAGGGCATCGATGCGCTGACCGGTTTGCCGGAGTACCGCAATGGCGGTTTGCTGCTCGACCTGGGTTTGCTGGAGCCGCGCGCAGCCGATTTTGCAACGCGCAGCTGGCAGGTTGATGATGAGGCGATCGTCGAATGGCGCGCGCTCACCGTGATTGCGCTGGACCGCATCGCCGCTGCCGTGCGCACTGAGTTGGGTCTGAGCGCGGCGCAGTTTCCGCTGGCCCGCGTGCTCGAAGGCGGCACCTGGGCGGCCGGTCGCCGTATCGCCGCCGAGCTGCGTCCCGGTGGCGGACCGCCGCTGACGCTGATCAGTGATGGAACCGTTTTCTAGATTTTTAAAGGAGTCAGTGATGTCCGCAAATGAATTCGACAATGTCAGCGTGATCAATCATCCGCTGTTGCAACACAAGCTCTCCTACGTGCGCAGCGCCGACACCACGACGGACAACTTCCGCCGCCTGGTGCGCGAGATCTCGCACATGATGGCCTACGAGATCACCCGTGATCTGCCGACCGAGAAGATCGCCATCACCACGCCGCTGACCACTTTCGATTCGCCGGTGATCAGTGGCAAGAAGCTCTGTCTGGTGTCCATCCTGCGTGCCGGCACCGGCATGCTCGACGGCATGATCGATCTGCTGCCCGGCGCACGCGTCGGCCATATCGGTCTCTACCGCGATCCGGAGTCGCTCGAAGCCGTGGAGTACTACTTCAAGGTGCCCGAGGACATCCAGGACCGTCTGGTGATCGTGCTCGACCCGATGCTGGCCACCGGTCACTCGGCGATTGCCGCGCTGGACCGCCTCAAGGAAGTCGGCGTCACCAGCATCAAGTTCGCCTGTCTGCTGGCTGCGCCTGAGGGCCTGCGCAATCTGCTGGCGGCCCACCCGGATGTGCCGGTCACCACGGCCTCGATTGACTGGCACCTCAATGACCATGGCTACATCGTGCCCGGTCTGGGCGACGCGGGCGACCGGATCTTCGGGACGAAGTGATGGCGGTGCTGTCGAAGCGTTTGGGGAAGGCAACAGATCTAGAGCTAGGCTCCAGCCATCCCAGCTCTCCCCCAGCCCCTCTCCTCAAGGAGAGGGGAGCTTCAAGTCGCGATGCCTCTGCTGAGGCATCGCGCGCAGTCAAGCCGGGACGCATCCGCCAGGAGCAGGAACATACGATCCTCCAGGCGGCCGAGCAGGTGTTTGCACGTGCCGGTTTTGCCGGCTCCAGCATGAGCGAGCTGGCGCAGGCAGCGGGTTTGCCGAAATCCACATTGCATTATTACTTCGGCACCAAGGAGGCGCTTTACCGCGCCGTGCTGGCCAATATCCTGGCGCTGTGGCTGGAGGGCGCCGAGGCGATCCAGCCCGAGGCTGCACCGGCCGATGCGCTGCGTCAGTACATCCGTCACAAGATGCAGCTGACGGCCGAGCGCCCTGACGCCTCACGCGTGTTTGCCAACGAGATGCTGCATGGCGCCGTGCACATCGGCGATATTCTGCGTACCGATCTGCGTGCCCTGGTCAAGCGCAAGAGCCGCGTCATCGAGGGCTGGATCAGCGCCGGCCAGATGGCCAGCGTCGATCCCATGCATCTGTTTTTCAGTCTGTGGGCGATGACCCAGACCTACGCTGACTTCGAGAGTCAGATCACTGCGGTGGCTGGTGCGCCGCTCGGTGCGCGCGGCATGCGTCGCGCGCAGGAACATGTCGAGAGTTTCGTCTTGCGCGCCTGCGGGCTCGTATCATGAGCAGCAATTGCGTGAGTTGATGCGCCCAGTTGGCGCAAGGGTTTCAGTGCTGTCTGTTTCTTGAAAAGGAGTGCCCATGAATACATTCTCCCGTCGCGGCCTGCTGTGTGCCGCCCTGGCCACCGCGGCTGCCCTGCTGGCGCCTTTGCCGGCCTTGGCCCAGCAGAAGATCAAGGTGGCTGCGATCTACACCGTGCCGGTCGAGCAGCAGTGGGTGTCGCGCATCCACAAGGCGCTCAATGCGGCCAAGACGCGTGGCGAGATCGACTACGTGTTCTCCGAGAACGTCAGCAATGCCGACTACGAACGCGTGATGCGCCAGTACGCCGAGCAGGGCAACAGCTTCATCGTTGGCGAGGCCTTCGCGGTGGAAGCCGCTGCGCGCAAGGTGGCCAAGGATTACCCCAAGACCTCGTTCCTGCTCGGTTCATCGGGCAAGCCACAGGCGCCCAATTTCTCGGTGTTCGACAACTTCATCCAGGAGCCGGCGTATCTGTCCGGCATGATCGCGGCCGGTGTCAGCAAGAGCGGCCATATCGGCATGGTTGGCGGCTATCCGATTCCTGAAGTGAATCGCCTGATGCACGCCTTCATGGCTGGCGCGCAGGAGATCAACCCTAAAGTGAAGTTCACGGTGAGTTTCATCGGCTCCTGGTTCGACCCGCCCAAGGCCAAGGAAGCCGCCTTCGCGATGATCGACAAGGGCGCTGACGTGCTCTACGCCGAACGTTTCGGTGTCTCCGACGCGGCCAAGGAGAAGGGCAAGCTGGCCATCGGCAACGTCATCAACACCCAGGCGCAGTACCCCGATACCGTGGTGGCTTCGGCACTGTGGAACATGGAACCGACCATTGATGCCGCGCTGAAAAAGGTCAAGGAAGGCAAGTTCAGCGCCGAGGACTACGGCCAGTACTCGACCATGAAGTTCAAGGGCTCGGAACTGGCGCCGCTGGGAAGCTTCGAGAAGAAGGTGCCTGCCGAGGTGGTGGCCAAGGTGAAGGCCAAGGAAAAGGCAATTCTTGACGGCAAGTTTGTCGTCAAGGTCGTCGAGACCGAGCCCAAGTCCAACTGAGTTATCCTGCTGCTTTATGCGCTTACCTCAGGCGCCTGCCTCACGCGCCCGCCTTGTGGCGGGCGCGTGATTGCTGGTCTGCGCCCCCACCGAGTTTTGCCATGACCCAGACACCTCCGGCCTTGCGGCTTTCGCGCATCACCAAGCGCTTCGGCGCGCTGACTGCCAATGACGACATCTCGCTCGAACTGGCTAGCGGCGAAGTGCTGGCTTTGCTGGGCGAGAACGGTGCGGGCAAGAGCACTCTGGTAAGCATCCTCTTCGGCCATTACGTGGCGGATGCGGGCGAGATCGAAGTGTTCGGTCAGCGCTTGCCGCCGGGCGATCCGAAAGCCGCGCTGGCTGCCGGTGTGGGCATGGTGCACCAGCACTTCACGCTGGCCGATAATCTCAGCGTGCTCGACAACGTCATGCTCGGCACCGAGCCGCTGTGGCAACTCTTCTCACGCCGCAAGGCGGCGCGTGCGCGTCTGCTGGAGACGGCCGCGCGCTTTGGTCTGGCGCTTGATCCGGATGCTCAGGTGGCGAGCTTGTCGGTGGGTGAGCGCCAGCGTGTCGAGATTCTCAAAGCGCTGTATCGCGGTGCGCGCATCCTCATCCTCGACGAGCCGACTGCGGTGCTGACGCCGCAGGAGAGCGAATCCCTGTTTGCCACGCTGGGCCAGCTGGTGGCGCAGGGCCTGTCGATCATCTTCATCAGTCACAAGCTCGACGAAGTGCTGCGCGTCTCGCAGCGTGTGCTGGTGCTGCGTGCGGGCAAGCTGGTCAGCGTGCGCGCGACCCACGAGACCAGCAAGGCCGAGCTGGCCGAGTTGATGGTCGGCCGCAGTGTCAATCTGCCGCAGCGTGAGTCGCGCATGCCGGGCGAGCGGGTGCTGCAGTTGCGCGCGGTGTCGGCGCACGAAGCGGGCAAGCGCTTGCTCGATGGCTTGAGCCTTGATGTTCGCGCCGGTGAGATTGTTGGCATTGCCGGTGTCTCGGGCAATGGTCAGCTGGCGCTGGCGCAGCTCTTGTGCGGCACCCTCGCTGCCAGTACCGGCGAAGTGCTGCTCAAGGGCCGGGCGATGGCCGCCACGCCCCGCGACTGGGTGGCGCAGGGCGTGGCGCGCATCCCCGAAGATCGCCATGCCGTAGGCATTGTCGGTGATTTGCCGGTGTGGGAGAACGCCGTCTCCGAGCGCTTGCACACACCGGCGTTTTCGCGCTGCGGGATCGTCCGGCGTAAGGCGGCGCGGCAATTTACGCGTGATCTGGTGACGCGCTTCGATGTGCGCCTGTCGGGCATCGAAGCGGCTACGCGGGTGCTCTCCGGCGGCAACATGCAGAAGCTGATTCTCGGCCGCGCCTTGTCGGTGGCGGGCGAGGGCGGCACGCCCAGTCTGATCATCGCCAATCAGCCAACCTGGGGGCTGGACATCGGCGCGGTGGCCTATGTGCATCGCTGTCTGCTCGACGCGGCACGACAGGGCGCTGCGGTGTTGCTGATCTCGGAAGATCTCGATGAATTGTT
This sequence comes from Uliginosibacterium sediminicola, assembly GCF_039631295.1. Taxonomy (NCBI): domain Bacteria; kingdom Pseudomonadati; phylum Pseudomonadota; class Betaproteobacteria; order Rhodocyclales; family Zoogloeaceae; genus Uliginosibacterium; species Uliginosibacterium sediminicola. The sequence goes on from NZ_JBDIVE010000003.1 coordinate 169,297, forward strand.
TGCGATTGCTGATCGTGTGGCGGTGATGTTCAAGGGGCGGCTGGGTGAAGCCCGCGCCACCGAGCACTGGACGCGGGCGCAGATCGGCCTGGCGATGGCGGGCAGCGCGGCTGCGACGGAGGTGGCCGATGCGGCTTGAAGCACGTAGCGAGGTCTCGCGTGGCGCCCTGTTGCTGGCGCCGCTGGCGGCGATCCTGTTCACCTTTCTGATCTGCGCCTTGCTGGTCGCCTGGGCCGGTGCGCCGGTTGGGCGTACTTATGCCTTGCTGCTCGATGGCGCCTTCGGCTCGCGCTTCGCGATTGCCGAAACCCTGACCCGCGCCACGCCGCTGATCCTCACCGGCCTGGCGGCTGCGGTGGCTTTTCGCGCGCGGCTCTACAACATCGGCGCCGAGGGCCAGCTTTACGTGGGGGCGCTGGCGGCGGTGGCGGTCGGCGGTTTGCATGGCGGCACGGGTTTCGATCTGGCGCCGCAGCTGCTTTTTCCGCTGATGCTGCTGGCCGGTGCGCTGGCCGGCGCCTTGCTGTTGCTGGGGCCCGCCTGGCTCAAGCTCAAGCTGGGCGTCGATGAAGTGGTGACCAGCTTGCTGCTCAACTTTGTTGCCTTGCTGGCGGTGTCGATGATGCTCGACGGGCCGATGAAGGACCCGCTGGCGATGGGCTGGCCGCAGTCGGTGGCGATCATGCCGGAGCTGGAATTTGCCAAGCTGCTCGAACGCACGCGGGTGCACAGCGGTTTGTTGCTGGCCCTGGGCTTGTCGGTGCTGATGTGGCTGGTCGAGCGCTTTACCACCTTTGGCTTTGCGCTGCGTGCGGTCGGCGCTAATGCGCGCGGCGCTGCTTTCGCCGGCTTGCCGGTGCAGCGCACGGTGCTGTGTTGCGCCCTGATTTCCGGCGCGCTGGCCGGCCTGGCGGGGGTGGGCGAAGTGGCCGGGCGCGCCGGTTATGTGACCCTGGACATGTCGCCGGGCTACGGCTACGCCGGCATCGTGATCGCCATGCTGGCCGGTTTGCATCCGCTGGGCGTGGTGCTCGCGGCCTGCTTTGTGGCCGCGGTCCTGGTTGGCGCCGACAGCATGAGTCGCGTCGTCGGCGTGCCCAATTACATTGCCGATGTGATCGTCGCCACGGCCTTGCTGGCGATGCTGGTGGCGGCCTTGCTGACGCGCTATCGCCTGCGCTGGGGGCGTGCATGATGGACTTCCTGACCACGCTGGCTGACATGCTCGCCTCGGTGCCGTTCTGGATCGCCACCTTGCGCATCGCCACGCCGCTGATTTTCGGTACGCTCGGCGTGCTGGTCTGTGAGCGCTCCGGGGTACTCAATCTGGGTATCGAGGGCATCATGGTGGCGGGCGCGTTCACCGGCTGGTTGGCGGTGTTCCACGGTGCCGATCTGTGGACCGGGGTGCTCGTTGCGGCGCTGACCGGCGCGCTGTGCGGCTTGCTGCATGCGATGCTGACCGTCTGGCTGGGCGTCTCGCAGCATGTGGCGGGCTTGGGCATCACCCTGCTGGCCAGCAGCCTGGCTTCATTCGCGTATCGCGTCAGTTTTCCCAAGGTCAGTACGCCGCCTACCATCGAGCCCTTTGCGCCCTTGACGGCCTTGCAAGGCATTCCGCTGATCGGCCCGGTGCTGGCTGCGCAAACTGCGCTGAGCATGCTGGCCTTGTTGCTGGTGCCGCTGCTGGCCTGGATCATCTATCGCACGCCGGCCGGACTGGCCCTGCGCATGGTCGGCGAGAGTCCGGCGGCGGCCGAGGGCCAGGGTCTCGACGTGGTTCGCGTGCGTACTCTGGCGATCATCCTCGGTTCGATGCTGATGGGTGTGGCGGGCGCCTTCCTGACCCTGTCCGCCTTCAATGCCTTCTTCTTCAACATGGTCAATGGCCGCGGCTGGATCTGCGTGGCCCTGGTGGTGTTCGCCTCCTGGCGGCCGGGCAAGGCGCTGCTTGGCGCGCTGTTGTTCGCCGCTTTCGATGCGGCCCAGCTGCGCCTGCAGCAGGCCGGCGGCATCCTGCCCTACCAGGTTTATCTGATGTTGCCTTACCTGCTGTCGATTGCGGCACTGGTTTTCATGGCACGCCGTGCGGCTTATCCGCAGGCGCTGATGAAGCCTTACCGCAAGGGCGAGCGCTGATCTTTTGAGGAATGCCAAGCATGTTTGACCTGATCATCCGCAATGCAAATCTGCCCGATGGCCGCAGCGGCATCGATATCGGCATCCGCGACGGCCGCATCGAGGTTGTCGAAGCCGCCCTGGCCGCCCAGGCTGGCGAGCTGATCGATGCGGATGGCATGCTGGTCGCGCCGCCCTTTGTCGATGCGCATTTCCACATGGACTCTACGCTCAGCTACGGCCTTCCGCGCGTGAATCAGTCGGGCACTCTGCTCGAAGGCATCGCGCTGTGGGGCGAACTCAAGCCGCAGCTGACGCAGGAGGCCATCGTCGAACGCGCGCTGGCGTATTGCGACTGGGCGGTATCCAAGGGGCTGCTGGCGATCCGCTCGCATGTCGATGTCTGTGATCCGCGCCTGCTGGCCGTCGAAGCCTTGCTGCATGTGCGCGAGAAGGTGAAGCCTTATCTCGATCTGCAGCTGGTCGCGTTTCCGCAGGACGGCGTGCTGCGAGCGCCGGGCGCGCTGGACAACCTCAAGCGGGCGCTGGACATGGGCGTCGACGTGGTGGGCGGCATTCCGCACTTCGAGCGCACCATGAGCGAGGGCGCCGAGTCGGTGCGCATCCTCTGCGAGCTTGCGGCCGAACGCGGCTTGCGCGTCGACATGCACTGCGATGAGACGGATGACCCGCTCTCACGGCACATCGAGACACTTGCATTTCACGCTCAGCGTCTTGGATTGCAGGGGCGTGTTGCCGGCTCGCACTTGACCTCGATGCATTCGATGGACAATTACTACGTCTCCAAGCTGATTCCGCTGATCCGCGAGGCGGGCGTGGCGGCGATTGCCAATCCGCTGATCAACATCACCTTGCAGGGACGCCACGATAGCTACCCGAAGCGCCGTGGCATGACCCGCGTGCCCGAGCTGCTGGCCGCCGGCGTCGAGGTCGCCTTCGGTCATGATTGCGTGATGGACCCCTGGTATCCGTTGGGTAGCGGCGACATGCTCGAAGTGGCGCAGATGGGGCTGCACGTTGGCCAGATGACCGGTCAGGCAGCGATGCAGCAGTGCTTTGCCGCGGTGACGACGGCACCGGCGCGCATTCTCGGGCTTGATGACTATGGCATTGCGCCGGGGTGCCGGGCCGATCTGCTGCTTTTGCAGGCGCGTGATCCGATTGAGGCCATTCGCCTGCGTGCCACGCGCTTGCTGGTGATGCGTGCGGGCAAGGTGATTGCCCACAGCCCGATGGCGACGGCTACCCTGAATCTGCCGGGTCGCCCGGCGAGTACGGCCTGCATGCTTTAGTTTGTGAAGGAGCGCGCATGAAGCAAATCGTTCTGCCCGGCGGTGAAAGTGTACCTGCACTGGGGCTGGGGACCTGGTGCATCGGCGATGAGCGCAAGCTGCGCGGCGAGGAAATCGCCACGCTCCAGCTGGCGCTCGATCTGGGCCTACGCCTGATCGACACTGCGGAGATGTACGGCGAGGGACGCGCTGAGTCGCTGATCGGTGAGGCGCTGCTCGGGCGTCGTGACGAGGCCTTCATCGTCAGCAAGGTCTATCCGCACAATGCCTCGCGGCGCGATGCTGTGGCGGCCTGCGAGCGTAGTCTCCGGCGACTACGTACCGAGCATATCGATCTTTATCTTTTGCATTGGCGCGGCAGCGTGCCTCTGCAGGAGACGCTGGAAGCTTTCCTGGCCTTGCAGGCGGCGGGCAAGATCCGCCATTTCGGCGTCAGCAACTTCGATCTGGATGACATGCGCGAATGGGCAGCACTCGATGGCGCTGCGGCCACCGCCACCAACCAGGTGCTCTATAACCTCGGGCGGCGCGGTGTCGAATGGGATTTGCTGCCCTGGCAGCGCGCGCGCAGCATGCCTTTGATGGCTTACTCGCCGATTGAACAAGGGCGCCTGCTGCGTGAGCGCAAGCTGATCGACTTCGCTGCACGCCATGGCTTCAGCCCCTCGCAAGCAGCACTGGCCTGGTTGCTTGCTCAGGAAGATGTAATCGTCATTCCAAAGACCGGCCAGCGGCAGCGTCTGCGCGAGAATCTGGCGGCCGCCGAGATCCAGCTTGATGCCGCACAGCTGGCCGAGCTGGAGCACTTGTATCCCGCTCCGCGTGGCGCCGTACCACTGGCCATGCTGTAGCGCCGGCCTCAGTCGAAGCTGACGGGCGGTATGGCGGGCCCATAGAGCGTCACCTTGTCGCGTCCGCTGTGTTTGGCGTTGTACATGGCCTGGTCGGCATGGGCGCAGAGCGTGATCTCGTTGTCGCCATGCTGCGGGTAGATGGCGATGCCGATGCTGCACGAAATATTGAAACGCTGCGCGCCGAGCACGATGCTCTCGCGCAGGCTCTGGCGGATTTTGTCGGCGACGCGCAATGCGTCCTCGGCGTTGTCGAGGCGACGCAGCAGGACGATGAACTCATCACCGCCGACCCGCGCGACGGTATCGGAGTCACGCACGCAGGCACACATTCGCGCCGCTGCTTCACGCAGGACCAGATCGCCGGTGGCATGGCCAAAGTTGTCGTTGATCGGCTTGAATTTATCCAGATCCAGATACATCAGGGCCAGTTGCTCGGTGTGGCGTTGCGCATCGGCAATCGCTTGTCCAAGGCGGTCGGAGAACAGGTTGCGATTAGGCAGGCCGGTGAGCTGATCGTGTTGCGCCATGTGGCGCATGCGCGCCTCGGCTTCGCGTCGCATGCTGATGTCGCGGGCAACACCAAGAATGCCGATGACATCGCCGGCGTGATTGCGGATCGCTGATGTATTGATGTCAGCCCACACGGTTGATCCATCTTTGCAGCGCGCTTCGACCTCGCCGCGAAATGTCGGGAAGGGCTTCCCCTGGCGTACTGCCTCGATGCCACGCTGTATGCTTTCCTTGAGCTGGCGTGCGGACGCTGGGGTGAAATGCTCATCGATGGTTTGCCGCATCGCTTCAGCCGGTGTGTAGCCGCGTATTTTCTCGACCGAAGGGCTGATGTAGGTCAGCTCGCCTTGCAGATTGCGTACCCAGATCACGTCGGAGGCGTTGTCAGCCAGCATCCGGTGGCGTTCCTCGCTCTCGCGCAGGGTCTGCTTGGCGGCCTGGCTGGAGGTGAGGGCCTGCTTGAGCAGATGATTCATGCGCAGCACGTAGAGCATCAGCGCGACCAGGGCAACAAGGATGGCCAGGCCGCCATATAGCCAGCGGAGGTCCGGCTTGCCGGGGGCCTGATAGAGAAAGCGGTCGAGCGGAAAGTCTTTCGGCAGCAAGCCCAGTTCCGCATAGGTGTCAGCAATATGACGCCAACGTTTCGGATTCATGTAGCCGATCTCGACCAGATCGGGGTGTAGAAGCTCGTCCATCTGCTGTGCTTCGTAGAGCAGATAGTTAATTGGGTGCGGTGGAGAATACTCGCGTTCGATCAGTTCGGCGATCTCGCGCGGATGCGCCATGGCGTACTGCCAGCCGCGCAGGCTGGCCGATCTGAATGCCTCAGCGCGTGCAGCGTGGTGCTTGAGTTCTTGCTCGGAGGTGAAGAGATTGTCGCCGTAGAACTCGATGCCCGCTGAGCGTGGCGTGAAACGTTGGTAGTGTATGCCAAGCTGGTCGAGTTCGAAGGGCTCGGCGATTTCGTATGCCGACATGGCGTCGGCACGTCCGTCAATCAGATCGCGTGGCCGATGGCTGTGTGGCATGAAGTGGATGCTCTCCAGCGGTACTTGTTCGCGGCGCAGATAGGCGAGCAGTTCCTCGGCCTGGGGTTCGATCATGATGCGTTTGCCGGCCAGGCTTTGCGGGCTCTGATCACCGGCCTCATAGCGCTTGAGCAAGACCAGGGGCGAGTGCTGGAAGATGACTGCCAGCGCTACTACCGGCTTGCCGGCATGGCGGGCCAGTAGCAGGCTACTGGTGCCGACGCCATATTCTGCCTTGCCGGTGACGACCGCCGTGACGGGGTCCAGATCCGGCGGGGCAGGGAGGATGTCGACCTGGAGGCCGGCCTCGCGGTAATAGCCCTGCGCTTGCGCGGCGTAATAGCCGGCAAACTGGAAGGCATGGGTCCATTTGAGTTGCAGCCGGACCTGCTCCAGCGCGCGTGCGGGGGTGGCTGTCATGCAGAGCAGACAGACAATCAGCCACGCGATGCTGCGGAGTCTTTTCATGTCTGGGTGTCCCGCAGTTGAGAGGAGGCTGCCGGTCGAGTTTTAGATGTCTTATCGCCTCGTTTACGGAGCCTGATCGCAAAACTGTAATCTGACAGATCGGTTCGCCGGGCCTGCCGGGCGTATACTGCCGGCCCCACGTACGTCTGGAACACTCATGTCTGCCATTCCTGCCTGTCCCCAGTGCACTCTCGAAAACACTTATGCCGATGGTGCCAACTATATTTGCGCCGATTGTGGCTACGAATGGCCGATTTCGGCCGAGCTGGAGGCTGAGTCCGATGAGGCGGTCGTCAAGGACTCGAATGGCACCGTGCTGAAAGATGGCGATGCCGTTGTGCTGATCAAGGATCTCAAGGTCAAAGGCTCGTCGATTACCTTGAAGCAGGGCACCAAGGTCAAGAGCATCCGCCTGGTCGGCGGCGACCATGAGGTTGATTGCCGCATGGAAGGCGGCAGCTTCATGCTCAAGGCATGCTTCCTGAAAAAAGCCTGAGCGCTTTTTTGTCGGCTCAGGCTGACTGCTCGTCGCGCGCCGCTTGCTGGGTGGTCTGCAGATGACTGCTGTCGTCCCAGGCGATCAGTCGCCAGGCCTGGCCATCATGCTCTAGCCAGTTGAGTGCGGCATTGTTGAGCCGCCAGCTGCGCACCAGGTTGTAGGGGATACCCATCACCAGGCGGTAGGCGATGTCGAGCACGCCGCCGTGGCTGACCACGATCACGTTCTGTCCGGCGTGTTCGCGCGCAATCTGTGCGAGCACCGCCTCTACACGGGCAAGCAGCGCGTCGATGGCTTCGCCCTCGGGCGGCAGATAGTCGGGCCGACGTGCCTTGAGCGTGCCATAGGCATCGGGGAAGCGCGCATTGGCCTCCTCACGCGTCAGTCCCTGTAGCAAGCCCAGGTGCCGTTCGCGCCAGCGTGCATCGATGCGTGCCGGCAAATGCAGGGCATCGCCGATGATTTCGGCCGTCATGCGCGCACGTTGCAGATCGGAGCAATACAGCGCATCAAAGCTTTGCTCGCGCAGGCTGCGCGCCGCCGCCTGCGCCTGGCGAACGCCGAGGGCATTGAGGGGGATGTCGATGGCGCCTTGCAGCCGCCCTTCGGCGTTCCAGTCGGTTTCGCCGTGGCGGATCAGGCAGAGTCGGGTGGTCATGGCGTTCGGCAAGCGGGCTGCTGCGGTGCAGCGGAGTCCGTCATCTTAACGTGCCGATTCGCCGGCGTCAGCGCGCAGTACTTCGCCGCGCCAGGGCAGACCGCCGAGTGAGTTGCGCATCAGCTCGATGAAAGCGCGCAGGCGCGCCGGGTAGAAGGCCGCGTAGGGGTACGTGAGATAGACCGGTAGGGAGGCGGCGCGCCAGTCCGGCAGTAGCTGTATGGCATTGCCGCTGGCCAGATCATCCTCCACAACCCAGGCCGAGCACACGGCGACGCCGATCCCTCGCAGCATCGCGCTACGCAGCGCATAGAGACTATCGGTGCTGATTCTCGGCGTAATGCTGAGCGTCTCCTGTTCTCCCTTCGAGTTGTGCAGCGTCACTTCCTTGCGATAGTAGGGTCGCAGCGCAAGCCAGTGCAGGGGGCTCAGCTCGCCGGGAGACGTCGGTACCGGGCGGTCTGCCAGCAGGCTGGGCGCGCAGACGATGATGCGCGGTACTTCGGCGATCTTGATGGCGACCGATAAGGGGTCGGGCTGACCGCCGACGCGGATGGCGCAATCGACGCCCTCTTCGATGAAATTCGGCGCCGTGTCGTGCAGCAGCCATTCCACGCTGATCTTCGGGTAGCGCTGGAGGAAGTCAGTCAGCGGCCCAACCAATTGATGCTGGCCGAAAGCGTGCGGCACGACCACGCGCAGATTGCCCTGCGGCTCATCGACGCTGCCGCGCAAGTCCGACTCGAACTCGCTCCAGCCGGCGAGCAGTTTATGCGCGCGCTCGTAATAGCGCGACCCCGCTTCGGTCAGCTGCATGGCGTGGGTGCTTCGCTGCAGCAGGGCCAGACCCAGCGAGCGCTCGAGCGTCTGCAGGCGACGGCTGATGGTCGGCTGGCTGGTGTTCATCTGCGCGGCAGCGGCCGACAAGCTGCCGGCCTCGACGATGCGGATGAAGGTCTGCATGAGGGTCAGACGATCCTGGTTCGCTTTCATGCGCACAATGTATAACAGTTTTGCGAGGCATACGCCTTCCGTAATGTCGTGCTGCGCCGCACACTGCACTCACCCCTTTTGCAGGACCTCATTACCATGACAACTCATTCATCAGCAGATCGCGCCGGCGGCATCAGCAGCGGCCTGGTCTTTTTGCTCGCGGCGGGCGCCGGGCTTGGTGCCGCTTCGCTCTATTACAACCAACCCATGCTGGCGATGCTGGCCGAGCAGTTCCAGGCTTCGCCGGCCGCCATCGGCCGCGTGCCGACCCTGACCCAGCTGGGCTACGCCGCCGGCATCCTGCTGCTGGCGCCAATCGGTGACCGCTACGACCGGCGCCGCATCATCCTCATCAAATGCGTGCTGCTGAGCCTGGCCCTGCTGGCCACGGCGGCTGCGCAGTCCTTGCTGCAGCTGGGTTTGTGCAGCGTGGTTATCGGCATTGCCGCCTCGCTGGCGCAAGACTGTGTGCCGGCTGCGGCCAGCCTGGCGCCCGAAGCGCGGCGCGGCAAGATCGTCGGCAGCGTGATGACCGGCCTGCTGCTGGGCATCTTGCTCTCGCGCGTGGTCAGCGGCAGCGTGGCCGAGCTTTTCGGTTGGCGCAGCATGTTCGTGCTCGCCGCTTTCGCCGTGGCGCTGCTGGGCCTGGCTGCCGCGCGCTGGCTGCCGGCCTTCGTCCCCACCACACAGATGTCTTACTCGGCCTTGCTCGGTTCCTTGTTCACGCTGTGGCGTCGCCATGCCGGCATGCGCCGTGCCGCATTGGCGCAGGGCCTGCTCAGCGCCGCGTTCAGCGCTTTCTGGTCGACGCTTGCCGTGATGCTGCATCAGGCACCGTTCAACTACGGTAGCTCGGTGGCTGGCGCTTTCGGTCTGGCCGGTGCAGCCGGTGCGCTGGCGGCGCCGCTGGCCGGCATGATCGCCGACCGCAAGGGCCCCGAACTGGTTACCCGTGGCGGCGCGCTGCTGGTGTTTGCCAGCTTCATGCTGTTCGTCATCGCGCCGGAGAACCTGTGGCTGCTGATCGTCGGCACCGTAGCTTTCGATCTGGGCGTGCAGGCCGCGCTGATCGCTCACCAGAGCATCATCTACAGCCTCGAACCGGCCGCCCGTAGCCGCCTCACCGCCCTGCTTGTCGGCGCCATGTTCGTCGGCATGGCCAGCGGCTCGGCGCTGGGTAGCCTGGCGCTCAACCACGCCGGCTGGCGAGGTCTGGCGCTGTTCGCTGCAGCGGCCGCGCTGGCCGCTTTGCTGGTGCGGGTGTGGCCGCAACGGCAGCTGAGTGCGCTGTCGCCCGGGGTTTGAGGAGGTCTTTATCTTTGATAGTCAGCGGCAATTGAAAACAGAGATTCAATCAATTGGATTGATTTTCGCCAAAGGCCGACACTACAGTGAATTCCACCGTAAGAGGCCCCACCATGAGCTCACTGATTCTTGCCGTGTCCGGCGCCCAACAGCAACGCAGCGCTTCTGCGCTCAACTTGCGCCACCTGGTTGGTCCAGGTTTGCTGGTGGCGGTTGGCTATGTCGATCCGGGTAACTGGGCGACCGACATCGCCGGTGGTGCGCATTTCGGCTACCAGCTCCTGTCGGTGGTGGTGCTGGCGAGTGTGCTGGCGATGGTCTTCCAGACGCTTGTTGCGCGCGTCGTGCTGGCAACCGGCGAAGACCTTGCCAGCTTGAGTGCCCGCCACTTGCCGCGCGCCCTGGCGCAAGCTTCCTGGCTGGCCGGTGAGGCGGCGATCCTCGCCACAGCCTTTGCCGAGATGGTCGGCGGCGCGATTGCCTTCCGCATCCTGTTCGATCTGCCCTTGCCGCTTGGCATTGCGCTGACCGGTGCGGCGACGGCGGTGTTCCTCTCCTTGTCCCGCGTCGGCGAAGGCGCGCACGAGAAGCTCATCAATGTGTTGATCGGCATCGTCGCCGTGTCCTTCCTCGTGCTGCTGGTGCAGACCGGGCCGGATTGGTCGGCCGCCGCACGCGGCGTGAGCGAGACCGGTACGGCCTTGCGCAGCCATGAAGGGCTGGTGATTGCGCTGGGCATCCTTGGCGCGACCCTGATGCCGCACAACCTCTACTTGCACGCCGGCATGCTGGCCGAGCGGGTGAAGGGCTTGCGCAGCCAGGATCGCGCATTGGCTGGGCGCATTGCCCGCAATGACACCCTGGTCTCGCTGGGCCTGGCCATGCTCGTCAATGCGGCCATCATGATTGTGGCGGCCGCGTCGCTCAGCGGCACGGGCGCCAATGTCGATAGCCTGATCGGCGCGCACGCTGCGATGCGTGATGTGTTGGGCGTGGGCGCGGCGACGATTTTCGCCATCGCGCTCTACGCCGCAGGCCAGAGCTCGGCGATGACCGGCATGATGGCCGGCCGCATCCTCAGCAAGGGCTTTCGTGGCGAGGCGCAGAAAGGCGGCAGCCGTCGTCGCATCGTGGCGCGCTTGATCGTGGCCGTAGCGGGCGTGGCCTTGATGCAGCTGACCGGCCGTACTGACCCGGACCAGTTGTTGGTGTTCAGTCAGGTGGTGCTCGGCGTGGCCTTGCCGTTCGCCTTGGTGCCCTTGGTGATACTTGCCTCGCGGCGCAGCGTGATGGGCGCCAAGGTGCTCAGCCCTGTGGCTGCGACGGCCGCCGCGCTGACGACAGCGGCGATCATCGGCCTCAATCTTTTCACCTTGTTCTGAGTCCGCTGCGGAAAACCGTAATACCCCCGGCGGGTGCTCATGACATGAGCGTCGCCGGGCTCTAAACTTGCTATGGCTTGTTCATGCACCATGATGCTGCGGCGCTTCGGGCCGTGGTGACATGCAGCGAACTTTCATCCATCCATGCAGGAGTCACTATGCAAGCAAGCTTTACAGAAGAAAAATCCTTGTCCTTACGGCGCCTTGGGGCACGCGCCGTATCGCGTTACACGCAGTCTCTGGGCGCCGCTTTGCTGCTGTGTTGCAGCCTGCTGACTGCACCAGTCTGGGCGCAGAGCAAGCCCAATATCGTGATTCTGGCCACCGGCGGCACCATTGCGGGGGCTGGCGCTACGGCCGCCAACAGCGCGACCTACCAGGCAGCCAAGGTGCCGGTGGATAAACTCATCGCCGGCGTGCCCGAGCTCAAGGATGTGGCCAATGTCAGCGGCGAGCAAGTGTTCCAGATCGCATCGGAGAGCTTCACCAACGCACATCTGATCACGCTGGCCAAGCGTGTCTCGGCGCTCTCCAAACAGCCCGGTGTGGATGGCATCGTCGTCACCCACGGCACCGACACGCTGGAAGAAACCGCTTTCTTCCTGACCCTCACCGTGCATACCGACAAGCCCATCGTGGTGGTCGGTTCGATGCGCCCCGGTACGGCGATGTCGGCCGACGGCATGCTCAACCTCTACAACGCGGTGAGCGTGGCAGCCAACCCGACGGCCAAGGGCAAGGGCGTGCTGGTGACGATGAACGATCAGATCTTCAGCGCACGCGACGTGTCCAAGACCATCAACATCGTCACCAATGCCTTCAACAGCCAGTGGGGCGCGCTGGGCATGAATGTCGAAGGCAAGGCCTACTGGTTCCGCGCGCCGGTCAAGCGCCACACCATGAATTCGGAATTCGACATCGACAAGATCGACAGCCTGCCGGATGTGGACATCGTCTATGCCTACGGCAGTGTGCCGCCGACCGCCTATGAAGCCTTTGCCAAGGACAAGGCGATCATCCAGGCGGGCACCGGCAATGGCTCGGTAGCGGATCGCATCGTGCCCGTGCTGCAAAGCCTGCGTGCCAAGGGCGTGCAGATCATTCGCGCCGCCCGCGTGCCCGAAGGCTTCGTGCTGCGCAATTCGGAGCAGCCGGACGACAAGTACGACTGGGTCGTCGCGCATGACCACAAAGCGCAGAAAGCACGCATCCTGGCCATGGTGGCGCTGACCAAGACCAATGACAGCAAGGAACTGCAGCGCATCTTCTGGGAATACTGAGCGCTCAGCTGAATGTGCCAAGCACAAGGGCCGGAATCATCCGCTAATGCGGTTCGGTGAAGGCGTGTTCAGTTTTAAGCGCTGGATATTTTGACGCGAAGGCCGCAGAGCAAAACAGAAGGTCCGCAAAGGGGGCAAGTTGCCTTTCTTTGCGGACCTTTGCTTTTTCTTCGCGCCCTTCGCGTCTAGCGATCGGCGCACAAAACGACAATTTGTGTGTACGCGAGGCGCTCAGAGCATGCGCACCTTGACCGGCTTGCCCTTGAGCTTGCCGGCGCCGAGGCGGCGCACCGCTTCGGCGGCGATGCTGCGTTCGACGGCGACGTAGCTGGTCTGGTCGGTGATGTTGATCTTGCCGATCTGCTCGCGCGTGAAGCCTGCTTCGCCGGTGAGCGCGCCGAGCACGTCGCCGGGGCGGATCTTCTCCTTGCGGCCGCCGAGAATCTGCAGCGTCTCCATCGGCGGCAGCAGGGGCGAGCTGTCGTTCGATTGCAAGTTGCCCAGCGTATGCCATTCGACCTCGAAGCCATTGACCTGCGCGATATTGGCGACACGGCGCTTGTCCGGCACGCTGGCCAGGCTCAGCGCCCAGCCGTCTTCATCGGCGCGGCCGGTGCGGCCGATGCGGTGCACATGCACCTCGGGGTCGGGCGTGATGTCGACATTGATCACCGCTTCAAGGCGGCTGATGTCCAGACCGCGCGCGGCCACATCGGTGGCAACGAGCACCGAGCAGCTGCGATTGGCAAAGCGGATCAGCACCTGGTCGCGATCGTGCTGATCCAGCTCGCCATGCAGGGCCAGCGCGTGAATGCCATTGGCTTGCAGCACGGCGAGCAGCTTGCGGCATTGTTCGCGCGTATTGCAGAAGGCCAGGGTGCTGGTCGGGCGGTAGTGTTGCAGCAAGGTGACGACCGACTGCAGGCGTTCCTCGTGCTTGATCTCGTAGAAGCGCTGGCGGATCTTGTCCGACTGGTGCTGCTCGGCAAGCTTGACGGTCTGCGGATCGCGCAGGAACTGCTGCGCCAGGCGCGCAATGCCGTCCGGGTACGTGGCAGAAAACAGCAGGGTCTGGCGACGCGGCGGGCAATGGCTGGCGACATAGACGATGTCGTCGAAGAAGCCCATGTCGAGCATGCGGTCGGCCTCGTCGAGCACCAGGGTGCTGAGGCCATCGAGCTGCAGGCTGCCGCGTTCGAGGTGATCCATGATCCGCCCCGGCGTGCCGACCACGATGTGTGCGCCGTGTTCGAGACTGGCGCGCTGCGGGCGCATGGTGGTGCCACCACACAGGGTGATGATCTTGATGTTGTCCTGACCGCGGGCGAGGCGGCGGATCTCCTGCGAGACCTGTTCGGCCAGCTCGCGTGTCGGGCACAGCACCAGTGCCTGCACGGCAAACCAGCGCGGATTGAGTTTGGTCAGCAGCGGCAGGGCAAAGGCGGCGGTTTTGCCGCTGCCGGTCTTGGCCTGTGCGATCAGGTCGTGGCCGGCCAGTGCCAGCGGCAAGCTGGCGGCCTGGATCGGCGTCATTTCAAGGTATTCGAGCTGCTGCAGGGTCTCCTGCATGGCAGGAGACAAAGGCAGTTCGCGGAACGATTTGCTGCCGGGGGCCGGCGCTTCGTTGGCGGGGATGTGGATTTCGGTCATGCGCGATTATCCGGCAAGGCGTCGCGCACTGGCTGAAAAATCTCGCTTGCCGAGCATCACGTGCTTGGCGACGACCTTGCCAAGAGGCTGCTCACGATTTCAGGTTGGATTTTTTGACGCGAAGGACGCGAAGAAAAGACAAGAAAGTTTCGCCAAGGAATCTGGTCGGCAAGTCCTGCGATTTGAAGCTTCGCGAACCTTCGCTTTGCTCGGCGTCCTTCGCGTCACAGACACCTGTCAGACGCCTGGGTATGGCTGGCCGAAGATTTTAGTGATTCACGCGCGGGCCACGCGCTGCGCGACCGTAAGCGCGTTTGACTTCCTTTTCCTTCTCCTTGCGCTCGGCAAAGCGTTCGGACTTGGTCGGCGGCGGCAGCGAGGCGCGCCAGGCGCTGATCGCGGCAGCCAGCTCTTCGGCCGCAGGCTGCACAGTGTCATGGCGCGGCGTGCCGTTGTAGCTGGCGAGCTTTTCCTTGAGGCTGAAGATGCGCGCCTGCGTCTCGCCCTTGACCGGCACCGTGGCCATGATCTTCTGCGCTTCGATGCTCAGCGTGTAGCCGCCTTCACGCAATGCGATCAGGCCGTAGGTGGAGAGGCGGGCGAAGGCTTCGATCAGCTTGGCCTCTTGCGGCAGTCGTGGCTGGATCATGCCGAGGCCGACGGCGATCTCGTCGAGGGCGGCGGGTTTGCGCTTGCTGGCGAGGGTGATGGCGAGCAAGAGGAGGACGTCGGTGTCGTGAATCGGATGCATGGATGATCTGTACGGCTCTGGCTGCCCCGGATGCAGGGCCTAGGCTGGGAGGGTAGTCGATCTGGCGGCGCGGGGTGAAGGAATCTTTGCAAGAAAGTGCCACAGGCATGCTGCGCTGCCGCATAAAGTCTGTAGGATGAAAGCACGAGTCCCTGCTCACGACGCGCTTGCGTCTTGCGATGTGCCCGCCAGCCATCATCGTGATGCCCTGCCTGATCCGGCCTGGTTTCATCCTTTCGTCTGCACGGCTGCGCGAGGGCATCCACCATGAAGCATTACAACCTCAGCCGCAGCATGTGCGAGTGGGACGAGCTGGATGCCTGGCGCGCCAAGATCCGCGAGCGCCTCGCGCGCGGCGATGCCAGCCTGGTGCCGCCCTTTCTGCTGCTGGCCTTGCCTGGCATCAGCGCGGCCGAGCAGCGCAGTTGCGCTGACTTATGGTTGCAGACACGCATCCACGACGCTGCGCTGGCGCATCCCGAGGCGGTCTTCAGCTTTGCCCGGCGCCCGTCCGGGCGCTTGCGCATCGGTTATCTCTCCAGTGATTTTCATGATCACGCCACCGTGCACCTGCTCATCGAGATGTTCGAGGCGCATGCGCGTGAAGACTTCGAGCTGTTCGCCTTCTCCTACGGCGTGGATGACGGCAAGGCGATGCGCACGCGGCTGCAGCAGTGCTTCGAGCATTTCGTCGAGGTGCAGGCGCTGTCCAATCTGCAGATCGCGCAGTGCATTCACGCGGCCGGCATCGACATCCTGGTCGACCTCAAGGGCTATACCCAGGGCTCGCGCAGCGCGGTGCTGGCGTTCCGGCCGGCGCCGGTGCAGGTCAACTTCCTCGGTTATCCGGGGACTCTCGGCGCGGGGCTCTGCGATTACATCATCACCGACCCCTATCTCACGCCGGCGAGCAGCGCGGCGGACTTCAGCGAAGCCTTCGCCTATCTGCCTGACACTTACCAGCCGCATGGCCGGCAGGCCGAGGTCGGCGCCCAGCCCACGCGCTCATCGCAAGGGCTGCCCGATGAAGGCACGGTGTTCTGCTGCTTCAACCAGGCTTACAAGATCACACCCGAGGTCTTCGATACCTGGTGCCGCATCCTTGCCGATTGCCCGGGCAGCGTGTTGTGGCTGCTCAAGGACACGCTGGCGGAAGGGAATCTGCGCAATCGCGCGATGCAGCGCGGCATTTCGCCCGAGCGTCTGGTCTTTGCGCCGCATCGGCCGCAGGTTGAGCATCTGGGCCGGCTGCAATGCGCGGATCTGATTCTCGACACCACGCCCTACAACGCGCACACCACGGCGAGCGATGCGCTGTGGGTCGGCGTGCCGCTGATCAGCATCGTCGGCGATACCTTTGCCGCGCGTGTGGCGGGCAGCCTGCTCAGTACCGTCGGCTTGCAGGCGCTGATTGCGGATGATCTGGATCACTACCATGCGCTGGCCTGTGCGCTGGCGCAGGATCCGCCGCGGCTGCAGGCGCTGCGCCAGCGGCTGTTGCGACAGCGCGATGCCAGTGCCTTGTTCGATGTGCAGCGCTATACGCGCCACCTGGAAGCGCTTTACGTCTTGATGTGGCAGGCGTATCAGGCCGGTGGGCCGCTGAGCAGTATTGCCGCAGCGCCCGGGAACTGAGGCCGCCACGCCGCAAAAAAAAATGGGTTTGCCAACGTAAGCTGGCAAACCCCTAGGCTCAGTGAAAGCGGCCGTTGCGCAGCTTAAAACTCAAGCTCGCTGGCGGCGTACAGCACAGCACCGAAGCCTTGAGGCACGTTATCACGCACATAAACGTACTTGCAGGCAATCGGCCACGAAGTGTAAGCCGGCGGCACGGTCGAGCACTGTGCCTTCGGTGCCGGCAATTCGCCGCTGGTCAGATTGCTGCGGAAGTCGACATTGGTGTAGGCGTTGTAGGTGCCGCCCAGGCTCATGCCGACCACGGTGCCGTGGATGTTCACATTGCTGCCCGAGATGTCGATCTTGCTCTTCACGCCTGCCCAGGCCTTCTTGGCCACCGCCTTGGCGCCATCATCGAACAGGCCGATGCGTGCGCCTTTGGCCATGCCGTAGGCGAACAGTGCGCTGGCCGAGGTTTCGAGGAAGTTCGGCTGCGCAGCGACCTGCTCACCCGGGTAGCCGCCATTGCTCGGTAGCTTGTTGTTGCGCACATCGATGACCTGCCACCACAGCCCGGTCGTGGTGTCTTGCTGGCGCGTCAGGCCGTCAGCAATGTAATTCACGATGGAGTAGATGCGGTTGTAGTCGGCATGCGTCTTCGGCAGGTATTCGAGGGTGTCGACCAGGCCGACGAAGTACCAGGCAATCGAACGGCTCCACAGGATCGGCGAGACTTGCTGGGTAGGCAGCGGCGGCACCTTGCCCTTGGCAGCATCGAGACCTGCCCAGACGCCATCCGCAGCGCCGTTCCAGCCGTGGTAGTGCAGGTTCTTCGATGCGTTGAAGGTGTGCTCGTGCATCAGCTTGATCTGCTTGGTGGCGATGTCGTAAGCCGTTGCGGCATCACCGGCCTTGACCGAGTTGGCGTACTGGGTGGCGTAGCGCACCAGGAAGGGCTCGGTCATATAGATGCCGTCCAGCCATTGCTCATTGGCGTAGCTGGGCTTGTGCCAGAAGGCGCCCGCCGAGTTGGTCTTGATCTGGTCGACGGTGTTGCGAACGCGGGTCATCGCCTTCAGGTAGCGCGCATCCTTGGTCTTTTCGTAGAGGCCGAACAGCAGCAGGGCGGGCTGGATGGTGTCCTGAATCGTCGGGTCGTTGGTGGTCTTGGCACCGGTTGCCGGATTGATCTTGCTGTAGTCGATGACGCCATTGGCATCGACGTAGGTGTCGACGAACTTCTTGACGTAGTTGTAGTACGCCACGTTGCCGGTGCGCTCATAGAGCTTCCAGATGCCCAGCAGCGGCACGCCATTGGTGTATTCCCAGAACTTCGGGTTCGGCGTGGCCGGTACGACATCGTAATTGAGGCTGAAGCACTTGGTGCCGCAGCTGTAGTCGTCGAGATTCGGCCAGGTGCTCATCAGGTAGTTGGCCACGGTCTTGCCAACCGTGCCCGCTGCCAGCGGAGCGGCGGTGGCGCTCGAAGCGGCGGCCAGCATGCCTGCGCCGAACAGGACGCCGATAGTCTTGCGAAGTGTAGGACTGCTCAGATTCAACATTGCTTCTCCCTTTTCGTGCTGACTGTTCCCGGTCTTGTCGGTGATGAGCACCGCAGGTTCCGGGGGTTTGGTTTTGCCATGCAGCCGGATGCGGCGACATGGCTCTCACAAAAAAACATCTCCCGACTTGCTTACGGATTTATCGATTTTGTCGAATAATGCGATCAGCATTTGTTTTGGTCGGCACATCCTAAACCCGTTGAGACAGGGGGTAACAAACCGTTCGTCAGTTTTCACGTAAAAGAAATATGCCAATTGAATTGGTAAATCGTTTCACAGAAAGTTGCCAATAAAAACAAAAAGGGCCGCATCTGCGGCCCTTCTAGGTCTGCCAGCACACGGGGTGCGCGGCACTTACTGCCAGCTGATCAGCCCGTATTGTTTCTTGCCTCGACGCAAAACACTGAAGCGACCGAACAAGCGCTCGGCATCAGCGATGACATGCTCGATTGCATCGACCTTGACACCGTTGATGCTCACGCTGCCACTCTGGATGAAGGTGCGCGCTTCGCTCTTGGACTTGGCGAGAGACGCAGCCACCAGCGCATCGATCAGGCTGCTCTGCGCCTTGTCCAGTTGCACGCCGGGCATGCCGTCCTGCGCAAGCTGCTCAAGATCGGACTCGGTCAGTGCGTCGAGGCTGCCGGCGAACAGGCTCTCGCTGATGCGCTGCGCGGCTTCCAGCGCCTGCTTGCCGTGCACCAGCTCGGTCGCCTGCTCGGCGAGGATGCGCTGCGCTTCCGGCTTCTTGCCGCTGGCTTTGTCCGCCGCTTCGATGGCATCGATTTCGCTCACGCTGAGGAAGCTGAAATAGCGCATGAACTTGTAGACGTCGGCATCTGCCGTGTTCAGCCAGAACTGGTAGAAGGCGTAGGGCGAAGTCTTCTTGGCGTCGAGCCAGATGGCGCCCGATTCGGTTTTGCCGAACTTGGTGCCGTCAGACTTGGTGACCAGGGGCAGAGTCAGACCGTACACCTGCTGCTGATGCAGACGGCGGGTCAGGTCGGTGCCGGCGACGATATTGCCCCACTGGTCCGAACCGCCGATCTGCAGCACACAGCCATGACGCTTGTAGAGCTCGGCGAAGTCATAGCCCTGCAGCAGGCTGTAGGAGAACTCGGTGTAGGAGATGCCCTGGTCGTCGCGGTTGAGGCGTTGCTGCACCGATTCCTTCTTGATCATCGCGTTGACCGAGAAGTGCTTGCCGATGTCGCGCAGGAACTCCAGCGCGCCCATGCCGCCGAACCAGTCGTAGTTGTTGGCCATGATCGCGGAATTGTCGCCACTGAAGCTCAGGAAGGGTTCGACCTGGGCGCGGATCTTGCCGACCCAGCTGGCGATCACTTCGGGCGTGTTGAGTTTGCGTTCGGTGGCCTTGAAGCTGGGGTCGCCGATCATGCCGGTGGCGCCGCCGACCAGGGCAATCGGTTTGTGGCCGGCTTGCTGGAAGCGTTTCAAGACCAGCACCGGCACCAGGTGGCCCAGGTGCAGGCTGTCGGCGGTCGGGTCGAAGCCGCAATAAAGGGTCACCGATTCCTTGGCCAGCAGCGCATCGAGCGCCTGTGCGTCGGTCGTCTGCGCGATCAGGCCGCGATCATGCAGATCCTGGACAAGGGGGGACTGAAACATGGTGAGCTCTCCACTGAGGAAGGCAGGCCGTGCAGCCTGCCGGGATAATCGAACCCACGATTCTAACAGGCCGTGCCCGTGCCTAACTGCCGCCGGCAAAGCGCTCTGAGCGCAAGGCCTTGGCAATGGCGGCGGCGCGCGCTTCGAGAACCGCCTCTTCGCTGGCCCCAGACAAGCCGGCATTGACGCTCAGGCAGGCTTGCAAGGCCTGATCCAGCAGGCGCGCCTTGGGATAGACCGCGCCGGCATCGGGAAAGGCACGGTAATCGGCGGCGCACAGCTGCATCAGCGCGGCAAAGCGCTGCGGCTGCGCGAAAGCGCCAAGTCGGCCAAGCATCACCGCCAGCGCGCCGGCACGCATTTCGGTGGCTTTGTGCACGCGCTCCATTTCGGCGACGGCGAGCAGGGCCAGATCGAGGCATTCCGCGCCCAGCGCGAAGCGCGCGCAGACCGCCTGGATGCGCGGCACGGCGCGCTCGATGTGGCGATAGTGGGTGGGCAGGTGCTCGGGCGGTGAATCGGCCTTGCCCAGGTTGTAGAGCAAGCCGGCCAGGCGCACATGCAGCAGGGCGTCCTGGCTGGCCAGTTCGTCGATGACTGCCAGCTGGTGATGCCCCAGATCGACCAGATCGCCCTTGCTGTCGGCTTGCGGCTTGCCGAACAAGGCATCCAGCTCGGGTAGCACGTGGGCCAGGGCGCCGCATTCGCGCAGGCTGCGCAGCATGGCCGAGGGCTGCGTGCTGAGCAGACCGGGCAGCAGCTCGGGCCAGATGTCGAGCGCGGCAAGACCTTCGCAGGCGCCGTGTTCGACCGCATCGCGCATTTCGGTGAGGGTTTCACTGTCCAGCGTCGCCGCACGGGTGCTGGTACTGGCGGCCATGCGCAGCAAGCTGATGCCGGGCTGGGCGAAGAGTTTCGCCAGCGAAGTGTTTGCGAAATCGAAAGCCATGGCGCCTCTGTTTGCCCTCAAAACCGACAAGGCCTTGTCCGGGATGCGACAAGGCCGCCCGGCGCCGCAGCGCCAGGCTAGGGATTTACACGCGGTGGCCGGCGTATTGGGGCTTGCTGGAAGCTTGGCGCCGGTTTGTGAGAGGCTTGAAGCAAGTTCGGGGCCGTCATGCGGGTTGTAGCGGGTGGCGATCAGTAAGGGCGGCCCCAGCCGTGACGGCCGTGTTCATAAGCGCCGTAACGGCGTTCCTCGCAGCGTTCGCGACGCCAGTCTTCGCGCACATAGCGCGGCGGCATGCGGCGGTAGTCCATGTACGGATCCACGCGCTCATACACCACCTCGCGTTCCACGACGCGGGGCATCAGCACCGGCGGTCCGGGCAGGCGCACGCTGACGCCGGGCAGGATGATCTCGACGCCATGCGCCTGGCTGAGACCGGGTGCCAGGGCCAGAGTGTAGGCAAACAGGCTGAGGGCGATGAGGCGTGTGGCTTTCATGTGAGGTCTCCGTGTTGGTTTCGTGCATGCAGCACGGCTCCATCAACGCCGGGAGCCGAGGCTTGCCGACAAGCAGATGTAAGCCTTTGTGTCGACCCGCGCTGCGTGCGGCCGGCGGTCGCAGTGAGATTTGCCCGGACAAAGCCGCTTTGCTTACGCATTGGCCGCTTGCCGAAAGACTCTAGACTGCCTGGCATTCAACGCTGTTAGCGCGCCTCGGCGTGCGCCTTGCCAGGACCATCGCCATGCCCTCCGCCGAATTTCTGATGCAGGACAATTTCTGCGTGTTGCCCTGGCAGCACCTGACCTTGCAGGACGATGGCACGACCCAGCTGTGCTGCCAGTCCACCCAGGTCGAGGACATCGACGGCAAGCCGCTGTCGCTGTACGAGCAGTCGATTGCCGAGATCTGGAATGGCGGCTTCATGCGCGCCATTCGTGCGGCCATGGTGCAGGGCGTGCGTGTGCGCAGCTGTACCAAGTGCTGGGAGGTGGAAGATCGAGGCGGCATCAGTCGCCGGCTGGAAATGAATGGCGCCTTTGCGCGTGCCGGGGGCTTGATCGCACAACTCAAGGCCGAGGCGGTCCGCGAGGAGTTTGCCTGCCCCAGTCTGCCCGTCGACTACCAGCTGAACATGGGCAACGCCTGCAATCTCAAGTGTCGTACCTGTTCCAGTGGCTCCAGTTCGAAAATCGCGGCGGACCCGGTGCATTTGCGCTGGGAAGGCAAGACCCTCAACATGGCTGCTGCCGCGCGTCAGGATGCGTACGGCATCGACGACAACGACGCCGCACCCTGCGTGACACGGGCCAATCGACTCGGTCGCGGCCTGCCCTGGTACAAGGATGCGGATTTCCTGCTCGGGGAATTGCTGGCGGACGCCCAGCGCATCCGTGCGCTGCAGATCATCGGCGGCGAGCCGCTGGTGATCCGCATGCTGGGTCCGATTGTCGAGCATCTGGCCAGCATGGGACGGCCTGAGCTCGTCACCATGGGGCTGACCACCAATGGCACGCGCTTTGACTCCGCCCTGATGGCGCGCCTGGAGCGCTTCGGGCTGATCTCGATCTCGGTGAGTATCGACGGCTTGGGGCCGATGTTCGATTACATCCGCTATCCCGGAAAATGGTCCGAGGTGCTGGCCAATCTGGAGCGCTACGCAGCCCTGCCCAAGGTCATGTTGTCGATTGTGCCGACCTTCCACATCTACAATGCGCTGCACTTTGCCGATGTGCTGCGGTTTTGCGAGGCGCGCAATATCCGCCCGATCTCCAATCCGCTGTGGACACCGCATCAGCTGCGTGCCGAAGTGCTGCCACCGCGTGCGCGTCGTGAGGCAGCGCAGCGTCTGCGTGCCTTCTCGGCCAGTGCGCGGGTCCCCCTCAATGGCATGTTGGCCAATACCTTTGCGCAGCAGCTTGAAGATCAGGGCGACGCCATCGATCATGCGGCGCTGGAAGAATTCATGCTCTACACCAACGATCTGGACCAAGGCCGTAGCCTGCGTTTTCGCGATGTTTGCCCGGAGGTCATCGAACTGATGGCGGCCGATGGCGTGATCTGGAACGAGGCGCTGCGCCACGCAGCGGCCTGAGCCAGCGCAAGCGCTGTGCACGGCGCGCTGCCGTCCCCGCGCCAAGCATTTAGAATGCGGGACGCCGCGCCGGCGGCTGCCGGCGCACTCTTGCATCGTCAAACTCCTCACGCAGAAAGCAATCGCCATGGGCGCTCAGTGGAAAGCCAAACATAAAGATATCGCCGCCAATCTCAAGGGAAAGGTGTTCGGCAAGCTGGTCAAGGAAATCCTCGTGGCCGCGCGCGGCGGCGCTGATCCGGCGATGAATTCGCGCCTGCGTCTGGCGGTCGAGCAGGCGCGCAAGGCCTCGATGCCCAAGGACACGCTGGAGCGCGCGATCAAGCGCGGCGCGGGGCTGACCGATGAGCCGGTGAGCTTCGAGCACGTCATCTACGAAGGCTTTGCGCCGCATCAGGTGGCGGTGATGGTCGAATGCCTGACCGACAATGTGCGCCGCACCGCGCCGGAAATGCGCGTGCTGTTCCGCAAAGGCCAACTGGGCACTTCGGGTTCGGTGGCCTGGGATTTTGATCACCTGGGCATGATCGAGGCTGAACCGGTCAAGCCGGGCAGCGACCCGGAAGAAGCCGCCATCGAAGCCGGCGCGCAGGATCTGGAGCCGGGCGAGGAGGAGGGCACGACCCTGTTCTATACCGAGCCGACCGAGCTGGACCTGGTCAGCAAGGCCTTGGCCGGGCAGGGCTTCAATGTGCTGTCGGCCAAGCTCGGTTACAGGCCGAAGAACCCGGTCAGCGCCGCCAGTTTGAGCGCCGAGGCACTGGAAGAAGTGGAAGCTTTCCTCGCCGCCATCGACGAGCACGACGATGTGCAGAACGTCTATGTGGCGCTGAGCGCCTGAGGATTTGATCCGCTGCGTGGCGCAGCCGGTATGCTACCGGTAACATTTATGCCGCCGGCAAACTGCAGACAAATCTGTCACACATTCTGCTGCGCTGCAGGTTAAGCGTTACCCGAAATGGCCGTAAGCTCATCCGATGATGATGATCAAACGTCCGCATTTCCGGCTGCTGCTTGGCTGTACGGTGACCGCCGCCGGAGGCTTTGGTCTCGGTGCGATGCTGTACTGGCTGGGCGCGCCGGTCTGGCTGATGCTGCTGACGGCCAGCGTGTGCAGCGCGGTGGCGGGTGTGCTTTACCGCCAGGGCGAGGCAGTGCCGCCGGAAGAGGCCGACAGCCGGCTGCTGCGCGAAAGGAGCCAGCACGAGGCGACGCGCCAGTTCATCCAGCGCGTGCTGGATGTCATTCCGATGCCGATCTATGTGAAGGATGCCGATAGTCGCATCCTCCTCATCAACCGCGCGCAGGCCGAATACTGGGGCTTTGCGGTCGATGATCTGATCGGCATCCAGTCTTTCACCATGGCCGAGGGCATCAATGCGGTGCTGACCCAGGCCGAAGATCGCGCCATCCTGGCCGGCGAGCACATCTACAAGGAAGAGCACCTGCTGCCGCAGCGCGGGCATGCAGAGGAGTTTCGCGTCATCGCTAAAACGCGCTGCGAGGGGCCGCAGGGCGAGCCGGTGATTGTCTGTGCGCGCTTTGATACCACGCGCTGGCGGCTCGCCGAGCGCGAGGTGAAGCAGGCGCTCGAACGCGAAGTGCTGCTGCGACGGCGTAATCAGGAATTCATCCAGCGCGTCATCAACGTGATTCCCGATCCTTTCTACATCAAGGATCGGCATGGCCGCATCGTCATGGTGAACGAGGCTTTTGCGCGCGAACGCGAGATGAGCTGCGAGAGCCTGATCGGCATGCCTGCCACCAAGCTCGATGCGCGCCCGGATCTGGCTGCCGATACGGCGCAGGAAGACGAAGAAGTGCTGCGTGGCGCGGTGATCGACAAGGAGCAGCACTATGCGCATCCGCGTACCGGTGAGGAGCGCTTCCGTCATGTCTCCAAGCGCAGCTGTGATGACATCGACGGCCAGCCGGTGATTGTCGTCGCGCATTTCAACATCACGCGCTGGAAAGTGGCCGAGCGCAAGGTGGCGCGCATGGCGCATGAAGACGAGCTGACCGGCCTGCCCAACCGCCGCCGCTTCCTCGCCGAGGCCGAGCGCATGATGAGCAGCGCGACGCGCCATGGCTTGCCGCTGGCGCTGATCATGTTCGATATCGATCACTTCAAGAAGATCAACGACGCCCACGGCCACGTCGTCGGCGATCACGTGCTCAGGGAGCTTGCGCGCCGCGTCATCGACAAGCTGCGCACCGAAGATCTGCCCTGTCGCTGGGGCGGCGAAGAGTTTGCCGTCTTGCTGCCCAACACCCTTGAAGCGGCGGCCGTGGCGGCCGCCGAGCGTCTGCGTGAAGCGGTGGCGGCAGCGCCGATGGTCGTTGGCGAGCTGATCCTCAAGCTCAGCATCAGCGGCGGCATCGCCCAGCTGCAGCCGGGCGAGTCGCTCAATGAGTTCATGACCCGCGCCGACGCCGCCCTCTACGCGGCCAAGCATGCCGGCCGTAACTGCTTCCTGCCTGCTTGAGCGGGGGCTCAGAACTTCGAGGTCAGGCCGGTGAAGATGGTCAGATCATTGTGCTTGCTGGTGCCATTGGTTTGCTCGCGATACTTGTGCAGCACGGCGACCTGCAGACCGAAGCGGTCGGTGATGCGGGTGGTGATATCCGCCTGCAGCGCGGTGCGCATGCCGCCAGCACCGACCGTGGTCGGGAACAGCACGAAGCGCTGGCCCAGACGGCTGGTTTCGGACAGCTTGTAGTCCATATCTTCGCCGACCATCGGTTCGAAGCCGCGCCCGTCGCGCGCCTCGTAGAAGTTGGCCATGGCGTAGGCCAGACCGCCGTAGAGGTTGAGGCGGATCGCCTCTTCGTCATACAGGCGGCGTCCGATACCGGCACTGAGCGACTGGCGCAGCGAGAGATCGTTCTTCACATCACGTTCGAGCTGGGCGTCGCCGAAGCCGAACATGTTGTCGTCGAAACTGCGCTCGCCGCGGAATTCCAGATTGGCCGATTCGGAGGTGCGCTCACCGCTGGAGCTGTTGCGGATCACCAGGGCGCGCGCCACCAGACGGCTGTCGCGCATCGCCCGTACTGCATTGCCGCTGAAACTGGCCTGGGTTGAATTGTCATTGCCACGGTTGAGCGTGAAGCCCATGCCCAGCGAGCCCTGCCACTTGCCTTCGCCTTGCTCGGGCGGCTTGGCCAGCGTCGAGAAAATGGGGTCATCGACGGCAGCGGGGGTGTCCGCCTGTGCTGCCGGGACGCTCAGGAGCAGGCACGCGACGGTGCCGATGAGTCTGAAGTTCATGCGCGAGGAGGATGAGACGACGGGGCGAGCCCGTCAGGCCCGCCATTCTAGTGCGCCGGCTGCGTGCATCGGTAGTGCTCAGTCGTAAGCGCTTGTTACCAGCTCAGTCTGCGGCGTCGGCGCTGCAGTCCTCGTACGCTTCGGGGACGAAGCGCGGCGTGCACAGTGCGAGGAAGACCAGGTCGCATTTGCCGGTGTTGTGGATGCGCTGCGGGCACGCGGCCGGAATGATGACGACATCGCCCGGACCGACCTCCTGCACCAGCATTCCGGCGCCATGTCCGATTTCGACCCGAGCGCTGCCTTGTTCGATCAGGTAGCGCTCGGTGATGCCGTGCAGACGATGCCAGCGCGTCACGCCACCGGCCAGCACGCGTGCGCGCGCAATCGACAGGGCGGGATCTTCCGGGGTGTTCAGGCGTTCGAGGATGAAGCAGCCCTCGGCGAACCAGTATTCGCTTTCGGGATCGGAGCGGAGAACCTCGGGTGTCATTGTCATAGCTTAACCTGCCACGGCGGGCGCCGCTACGGGGATTCCCCGCAGGGCGCGGGATTCTCGGCCGTGCTGTGTGTGCCGCATCGACTCAGCCCTTGACCGGCTTGACGCGGCTGGCCGCCAGTTTGGCGCGTGCGCGTGCTACATCGGTGTCGTCGGCGCTGGCCACGGCAACACCCATGCGGCGCTTGAGAAAGCTCACCGGCTTGCCGAACAGGCGCAGGTCCGATTCCGGCACTTCGAGCGCCTGGGCCACGCCCTCGAAGGCGATGCCGGTCTCTTCCAGGCCACCGTAGATCACCGCCGAGGCGCCGGGGCGGCGCATCGTGGTATCGACCGGCAAGCCGAGAATGGCGCGGGCATGCAGTTCGAATTCGGACAGGCGCTGCGTGGCCAGGGTCACCAAGCCGGTGTCATGCGGGCGCGGGCTCACTTCGGAGAACCACACCTCGTCACCCTTGACGAAGAGTTCGACGCCGAACACGCCGCGTCCGCCCAGCGCGCTCGTCACGCGGCCGGCGATGTCGCGTGCGCGCTCCAGCGCCAGCGCAGACATTGCTTGCGGCTGCCAGGACTCGACGTAATCGCCGCTGACCTGCACATGGCCGATCGGCGCACAGAACAGGGTGTCCACCGTGCCCTGGGTATTGAGGGCGCGTACTGTGAGCAAGGTGATTTCGTATTCGAAGGGAATCAGCGATTCGACGATCACGCGGGCGGCTTTGACGCGGCCGGACTCCATCGCGTAGTTCCAGGCGGCTGCGACGT
This sequence comes from Uliginosibacterium sediminicola, assembly GCF_039631295.1. Lineage (NCBI taxonomy): Bacteria > Pseudomonadati > Pseudomonadota > Betaproteobacteria > Rhodocyclales > Zoogloeaceae > Uliginosibacterium > Uliginosibacterium sediminicola. The sequence goes on from NZ_JBDIVE010000003.1 coordinate 196,494, forward strand.
CCGCCGCGCTGCGCAGCAGGGATTGCCCCTTGCCGGAGGAGGACATCACCGGCTTGACGAAGCAGGGGTAGCCGATACCGCCATCGATGGCTGCCTGCAGACTCTCCAGCGAGTCGGCAAAGGCATAGCGCGAGGTCGGCAGGCCGAGTTCTTCGGCGGCCAGGCGGCGGATGCCTTCGCGGTTCATGGTCAGCTGGATGGCGCGCGCAGTGGGAATCACCTCGGCCAGCCCCTCGGCTTCGATCTCGCCCAGCGTGGCGGTGGCCAGGGCTTCGATCTCAGGCACGATCAGATCAGGTCGTTCGGCCTCGATCAGCGCACGCAGCGCGGCGCCATCGGTCATGTCGATGACGTGGGCGCGGTGGGCGACCTGCATGCCCGGTGCGTCGGCATAGCGGTCGACGGCGATCACTTCGACGCCCAGACGCTGCAGGGCGATGATCACTTCCTTGCCCAGCTCGCCGGCGCCGAGCAGCATGGCCTTGGTTGCGGAAGGGCTGAGGGGCGTGCCGATGGAGGACAGATAAGATGAGCTCATGGTCAGGTCTGGCGGGGCGGTAGCGTAAAGGGCGGATGGTAACGCGCCGGCGGGCGTTGCTGCTGCAAAAGCCTGGGTGGCGTAGTCGGGCAAAGCCTCTCGCGTCGCTATTCCAATGCGAAGACCAGCACCACGGGCAGGACGAGGATGGCGAGCAGATTGCCCAGCAGCACGATGGAGGCGACCTTGTCCGGTTCCTGTTTGTAGCGCTCGGCGAACAGGTAGTTCATCACTGCGGGTGGCAGCGCGCCGTAAATGATCAGCAGCGCAGCGGCCATGCCGTGCAAGCCCAGCAGCCAGGCGACGAGGCCGGAGACGCAGCCGCCGACGAGGGGGCGGGCGAGGCCGCCGATGAGGCCGATGCGCCAGCCGTCGAAGCGGATATCGGTCATGCGCACGCCCAGCGCGAAGAGCATCAGCGGAATGGCGATGTCGCCGAGCAGCTTGAGCGCCATCACCAGTGGTTGCCAGACCACGATGCCGGACAGCGACACCGCCAGGCCGAGGATGGTGGCGATCACATTGGGCACCTTCCAGATCTGAGCAAGGTTGAGTTTGTGATCGAGCAACCAGCTGCCGAAGGTGAAGTGCAGCAGGGTCGACACCATGAACAGGATCACCGCCGGCTGCAGCGCTTCGTTGCCGAAGGACAGCACGGCGAGCGGGATGCCCAGATTGGCCGAGTTGCCGAACATGATTGGCGGGACCAGGGTGCGCGGGTCCTGCTTGAGCGCGCGCGCGAGCAGCCAGGCAAGGCCGCCGCAGGCCAGGGTGACCAGCAACATGGCCAGCGCCAGGCGCGAGAACTGGGCGACATGGAAGTCGCGCGCGGCCAGGGCGCCGAAGATCAGCGCCGGCGAGAAGACGTCCATGGTCAGCTTGTTGGCCACCGCCATGTCGGGGCGGTCGCGCCGCGCGACGAAGTAGCCGATGGCGGCAATCGCAAAGACGGGGAAGAGAATGGCGACGATGCGTTCGAGCATGGGAGGCTTGCGCGGCGAGAGTGCTTGCCATTCTAGCGGCACGCTGCCCGGCTGGCGGCCGAACGCGGTACGCGGGCCGAGGGATTTTTTGCTGCAAACGGGGTTCGATCCTGCGCTGCTCGCCTATTCTGCGCATGGCTCGTGCATCAAAGCCATAAATTGCGTTGCTTTGTGCGCATGAATTGTGCGTTTTTTGTCGTTGTGGGCGTGATTGGTGCAAAAAGATTAGTGTTTTTGCGCGTTTGTATTTCAAGAGTTTTTGGTTTTTGTTTTATCTATTTGTTTTTAAATGTATTTGTAGGTTTTTTCGGGGCTGGCCCCGTTTTTGCTGAGAACCTGATAGCGACGCGGCTTGATGCAAGCCGGCGTTGGCCTTCATTCACTGAAAGAAAAGACTGAGCATGCGTGAACAAGACACATCCAATGCCTTGAAGCGGGGCTTGAAGAATCGCCACATCCAGCTGATCGCGCTGGGCGGGGCGATTGGTACCGGGCTGTTCCTGGGGATTGCACAGACCATCCAGCTGGCCGGGCCGGCGGTGATCCTGGGCTATGCGATTGCCGGGCTGATCGCCTTTTTCATCATGCGCCAGCTCGGCGAGATGGTGGTCGAGGAGCCGGTTGCCGGTTCCTTCAGCCACTTTGCCAATCGTTACTGGGGGCCGCTTGCCGGCTTCATGTCGGGCTGGAATTACTGGGTGCTCTACGTGCTGGTCAGCATGGCCGAGCTGACCGCTGTCGGCATCTACGTGCAGTACTGGTGGCCGGGCGTGCCGACCTGGGTGTCGGCGCTCGGTTTCTTCGTGCTGATCAATGCCATCAACCTGCTGCATGTGAAGCTGTTCGGCGAGATGGAGTTCTGGTTCGCCATCATCAAGGTGTTGGCGATTGTCGGCATGATCGGCTTTGGCGGCTATCTGCTGCTCAGCGGCCAGGGCGGCGCGCAGGCCAGCGTTGGCAATCTGTGGCAGCTGGGCGGCTTTTTCCCGCACGGCGTGAGCGGTCTGGTGGCGGCGATGGCGATCATCATGTTCTCCTTCGGCGGTTTGGAGCTGGTCGGCATCACGGCGGCGGAGGCGGACGATCCGGCCAGGAGCATTCCCAAGGCCACCAACCAGGTGATCTACCGCATTCTGATCTTCTACGTCGGCGCGCTGGCCGTGCTGCTCTCGCTGTTTCCCTGGGACAAGGTGCAGGAAGGCGGCAGCCCCTTCGTGATGATCTTCCACGCGCTCGACTCGGACCTGGTGGCCACCGTGCTCAACGTGGTGGTGCTGACCGCCGCGCTGTCGGTCTATAACAGCTGCGTCTATTGCAATAGCCGCATGCTGCTGGGCCTGGCCGTGCAGGGCAATGCGCCGGCGGCGCTGGCGCACGTCAATGCACGTGGCATTCCGGTGGTGGCGCTGGCCGTTTCGGCCTCGGCGACCGCGCTCTGCGTGCTGATCAATTACCTGATGCCGGGCAAGGCCTTCGGCTTGTTGATGGCCCTGGTGGTCGCCGCGCTGGTGATCAACTGGGCGATGATCAGCATCACCCACCTCAAGTTCCGCCAGGCCATGCGCGCGCGCGGCCTGACGCCACGCTACCGCAGCCTGGGTGCGCCGCTCACCAACTACCTCTGCCTGGCCTTCATGGCCGGTGTGCTGGTGGTGATGTGGCGCAGCGCGGATACGCAGATCTCGGTGCTGCTGATTCCGGCCTGGCTGGCTTTGCTCGGCATTTGTTATCGCTTGCGCCTGCCCCGCCGCAAGGCGGCGAATGCGGCGGCCTGAGCGCGTTGTCGTCTATTCCTGAACCCTTCAAGGGAGTTTTACTGTGTTCACTGCAATTCGATCCTGTGTCTGGCCGCGCCTGTTGGCGCCCATGCTGTTGCTTGCGGCGCTGCCCGCCCAGGCACAACACGTTTTTTCTCCGGCGGAGAGCGAGCGTCTGGCGCGCGCGAGCTTTCCCGAGTATTTCGAGTTTCTCGCCAAGCCCAGTGATGCGGTCAATGCCGAAGACATCCAGCGCAATGCGGCCTGGCTGGAACAGGCTTTCCAGAAGCGCGGCTTCCGTACCCAGCAGCTCGCCAACGAGGGCCGCCCGCTGGTGTTCGCCGAACTGGGCGCGCCGGTCAAGGGACGCAAGACGATCCTGTTCTACATGCATTTTGACGCCCAGCCGGTGACGCCTTCGGAATGGAAGAGCGAACCCTGGACGCCGACGCTGAAGGCCAAGGATGCCGAAGGCAAGTGGCAGGCGCTGCCCAGCGAGCGTCTGCAGCAAGGCAAGATCGATCCGGAATGGCGCGTCTTCGCGCGCGCTGCGGCCGACGACAAGGGGCCGATCGTGATGTTCCTGGCGGCCATCGATGGCCTCAAGGCGGCGCGCCAGACGCCGGCGGTGAACGTCAAGGTGATCCTCGATTCGCAGGAGGAGAAGGGCTCGCCGCGCCTGCATATCGTGATGAAGGAGAACGCCGAGCTGCTCAAGAGCGATGGTCTGATCGTCTACGACGGCGCCATGCCGTCGAACAATAATCCGGGCGTCAATTTCGGTAATCGTGGTTCGATCCAGCTGGATCTGACAGTGTTCGGCGCCAACTCCGCGCCGCACAGCGGCACCTACGGCAATGTCATCCCCAATCCGGCGCTGCGCCTGGCCAGCTTGCTTGCCGGCATGAAGAGTGCCGATGGCAAGGTGACGATTCCCGGCTTCTACGATGGTGTGAACATCAGCGCGGAAGACAAGGCCAGCATGGCGCAGATCGCGCCGCCGGCCGGCACGCTGGAGAAGCGCTTTGGCGTGGCCAAGCTGGACGCGCTGGCGGCGGTTAGCAATCCGGTGGAAGCCGTGCAGTATCCCTCGCTCGACATTCTCGGCCTCGCCGCAGCCCAGGTCGGCCCGCGTGCAGCCAATGCGATTCCTTCCACCGCGACGGCCAGCCTGAACATCCGCACCGTGCCCGAAGGCGCGCCGCAAAAGATGTACGAGCTGGTGCGGCGTTACATCGAAACCCAGGGCTTTCACCTGATCGATAGCGAAGCCCCGACGGCCGAGGAGCGCGCCCGCTACAGCCAGCTCGCCCGCCTGAGTCTGGTGGCTTATCCGAGCACCTCTAGCGCGGCCCGCGTGGCCATGGATTCGCCGCTGGCCAAGTGGGTGCTCAGCGGGGTGCGTGCGCCGCGTGCGCTGGAGCCGGAAAAGGTGCGCATGGGCGGTTCGACCCTGCCCATGAGCGGCGCGGTCGATGTGCTGCAGATGTCTTATGTGGTGGTGCCGCTGGTCAATGCCGACAATAATCAGCACAGCTTTGACGAGAACATGCGCCTGGGCAATTACCTTGAAGGCATCCGCACGATTGCTGCGATGCTGACCACGCCCTCGTTCTGATCCGCCGGCGCGGGCAGGGCTCAATCCTCCCGCGCCAAGTCCTTTTGACGATGAAAGCCATTCAAACATGAGCACTTCCCTCGACGACAATGATCGCAAGATGCTGGATCTGTTGCGCCAGAACGGCCGCCTCAGCAACCAGGAACTGGCTGATCTGATCGGCCTCTCGGCCTCGCAGTGCTCGCGTAAACGCATTGCGCTGGAGCAGGCCGGGCTGATTCTCGGCTACCACGCCCAGCTTTCGCCCGAAGGCGATGGCGCGCCGGTGATGGGCGTCGTCGAAGTACGCATGCTCAGCCACACGCCGGAGGCGGTCGAGCTGTTCTACGACTTCGTGCGCAAGGCCGACGCGATCCGCGATGTGCTCAAGCTCACCGGCGAGTACGACTATCTGCTCAAGGTGGCGGTGCCGGATCTGGCGGCGCTGAGCCAGCTGATCAATGCCTTGTCGGCCCTGCGCAATTGCGTCAGCCACCTGCGGACTTCGGTGGTGCTCGAACGCATCAAGGAATCCGGTGTGGTGATTACGTCTCGCGCGTAATGGTCGTTTATTTGAGATTTATGCTTGATTCGTGCTTTTTAAATACTAAAATTGCACGACAATTTCTAATTGGCTTGATTTGATGACGACGCTGAGCATGCCCGAACGTATTCCCCACAGTCAGTTCGAAGACTTGCTGGCCTTGCTGATCGGCACCCTGGTGGTGTCCTTTGGCGCCAGCCTGCTCAAACAGGCTGGCGCGCTGACTGGCGGCATGGCCGGGGTCGCCTTCCTGATCCATTACGCAACCGGCATCAAGTTCGGTTACGCCTTCTTCCTGCTCAACGTCCCGTTCTACTGGCTGGCCTTCTTGCGCATGGGCAAGGTCTTCGTCTTCAAGACTTTCTGCGCGGTGGCCCTGGTGTCGGTGTTTACCGAGCTGCATCCGCGCTTCATCGACATCTCGCACATCAATCCCTTCTACGCCGCGATCTTTGCCAATGCGGTGATGGGCCTGGGCTTCATCGTGCTGTTCCGCCACAAGGCCAGCCTCGGCGGCATTAACATCCTCGCCCTGTACCTGCAGGAGCGATACAACATCCGCGCCGGCAAGGTGATGATGGGTGTGGATGTGCTGATCGTGCTCAGCTCGCTGTTCCTGGTCAGCTTGCCGCTGCTGGCGGCCTCGATCTGCGGCGCGGTGGTGCTCAACCTGATCATCGCCATGAATCACCGCCCCAACCGTTACCTCGCCTGAGCGCGCCGCGTTGCAGGCCAGCCAACTTTTTTCAGGATTTGCCATGTTCCAGCATATCGACGCCTACGCCGGCGACCCCATCCTGTCGCTGATGGAGCGCTTCAAGACCGATCCGCGCGCCGACAAGGTCAATCTCTCCATCGGCCTTTACTACGATGCCCAGGGCGTGATTCCGCAGCTCGACGCCGTGCAGCAAGCCTATGGCCGCATCGAGGGACGGCGCGCGGTGCCCAGCCTCTATCTGCCGATGGAGGGCATGAAGGCTTATCGCGAGCGCATCCAGCAACTCTTGTTTGGTGCCGACAGCGCCGCCGTGCAGGCCGGCCGCGTGGCGACGATCCAGACCCTCGGCGGCTCGGGCGCACTCAAGGTGGGCGCGGACTTCCTCCGGCGCTATTTCCCGCAGGCCGAAGTCTGGGTCTCGGACCCGACCTGGGATAACCACGTCGCGATCTTCGAAGGCGCCGGTTTCAAGGTGCACAGCTATCCCTACTTTGATCCGCAAACCCTGGGCGTGGCCTTCGACGCCATGCTCGACAAGCTTGCCAGCCTGCCCGCGCAGAGCGTCGTGCTGCTGCATCCCTGCTGCCACAATCCGACCGGCTCTGATCTGACGCCGGCGCAGTGGGATCAGCTCATCGAAGTGCTGCGCGCCCGCACGCTGATTCCCTTCCTCGACATCGCCTACCAGGGCTTTGGCGCGGGCATTGATGAGGACGCCTACGCGATCCGCGCGCTGGCCGCCGCCGGCCTGCCTTTCCTGGTCGCCAATTCCTTCTCCAAGATCTTCTCGCTCTACGGTGAGCGTGTCGGCGGCCTGTCGGTCGTCTGTCACGATGCGGCCCAGGCCGATCTCGTTCTGGGCCAGCTCAAAGCCACGGTGCGCCGCAATTACTCCAGCCCGCCGATGCTGGGCGCCGAGCTGGTCAGCGCGGTGCTGGGCGATGCCGTGCTCAAGCAGGGCTGGCTGGGCGAGGTCGACACCATGCGCACGCGCATCATCAGCATGCGCCAGACCTTGCGCGACGCCCTGGGCCAGACCTTGCCGGATCGCAACTTCGATTACCTCGTCACGCAGCGCGGCATGTTCAGCTACACCGGCCTCAGCCCCGCGCAGGTCGACCGTCTGCGCGAGGAGTTCGGCATCTACCTGGTGCGCAGTGGTCGCATCTGCGTGGCCGGCCTCAACACCGCCAATATCGACCGCGTGGCCGAGGCCTTTGCACGCGTGATGGCCTGATCAACCGATTAGCGCTGCGCAGCGCGCTTCGATGAAGTCGCGCAGCAAGCTGACCGCCGGGCTGAGCAGGCGGCGGTCGGCGCACATCAGGTAGAGCGGGGCGGCTTCGCCCTGCCAGTCGGGGCAGAGCTGCTGCAGGCGGCCGGCAGCCAGATCCTGTGCGATATCCAGATGCGACTTGAAGGCGATGCCATGGCCGGCCACGGCCCAGCGTCGCACGATGTCGCCATCGTTGGAGACATGGCCGACGCGTACCCGCACATTCAGCAGCTCACCGGCCCGCTCGAACTGCCAGCGGTCGTGCAGTTCGCTGTCGCTGCCGATCATGAAGCACAGACAGTCGTGATCCTTGAGCGCTTGCGGATGCTGCGGCTCGGCATGCCGGGCGAGGTAGGCCGGCGCGGCGCAGAGCACGCGGCGATTGCCACTGGCCAGCGGCAGGGCGATCAGGTTCGAGTCCGGCGGCTCGCCGTAGCGCACCGCCAGATCCAGCGGCTGGCGATAGAGGTCGGCCATGCGGTCGGAGAGGTGCAGGCGGAAGCGCGTGTCGGGATAGGCGGCGTGGAATTCGTCGAGCCAGGGCAGCAGCAGGTTGCGGCCCAGATCCGAGGGCGCAGCAATCTGCAGCGTGCCACGGATCTGCGCCCGTCCGGTGGCCAGCTCATCGACGCCGTCACGTAGCGCCGCCAGCGCGATGCGGCAATGGCTGAGGAAGCGCTCGCCTTCGCGGGTCAGGCGCAGGCTGCGCGTGGAGCGCACGAAAAGCGGCGCCTGCAGCTCAGCTTCCAGACGTTTGAGCGCCGCGCTGGCCGCCGCAGGGGTGATGTTCAGCGCGCGTGCGGTGGCGGACAGACTGCCGCTATCGACGGTACGAACATAGATTTCCAGGTCTTGTAGCGCTTTCATTTTCAAAATATTTTTGAATATGTATTCAATTTTGCGCTGGTTTATTTGTTCCTGGAATAGATGGATGATGGCAGCACTGTCCGACTCACCCTGAATGGAGTTCCCGCATGTCCTCGCAAAGCCGCGCCCATCTGTTCACCCCGCTGACCCTGCGCAGCATCAGCCTGCCCAATCGCATCGCCGTCTCGCCGATGTGCATGTATTCCTCGCAAGACGGCTTCGCCACCGACTGGCACTTCGTACACCTGGGTAGCCGTGCTGCCGGCGGCGCAGGGCTGATCATCACTGAAGCGGCGGCGGTGAGCCCGGAGGGGCGCATCAGCCCGCAGGATCTGGGGCTGTGGAAAGACGAGCAGATCGCCGGGCTGGCGCGCATTACCGATTTCATCCGTGCCCAGGGCAGCTATTCGGCGATCCAGCTGGCGCACGCGGGGCGCAAGGCCAGCACTTTCGCGCCGGGCACCGGTTCCGGCGCCGTGTTGCCCGAGGCTGGTGGCTGGCAGACCGTAGCGCCCTCGGCCGTTCGCTTCTCCGACAGCTATTCCCTGCCTCTGGCGCTGGACGCGGCCGGTATCCGCAAAGTGATCGATGATTTCGCCGCCGCGACCCGTCGCGCTGCGCAGGCCGGTTTCGATGTGGTCGAAGTGCATGCCGCCCACGGTTATCTGCTGCACCAGTTCCTCTCGCCGCTGGCCAATCAGCGCGCCGACGAATACGGCGGCAGCTTCGAGAACCGTATCCGCCTGACCCTGCAAGTGACCGAGGCGGTGCGCGCCGCCTGGCCGGCCGAGCTGCCGCTGCTGGTGCGCCTGTCGGCGACCGACTGGGCCGAAGGCGGCTGGACACCGGACGAGACGGTGGCGCTGGCCAGCCGCCTCAAGGCGCTGGGCGTCGATCTCATCGATGTGTCGACCGGCGGCATGTTGCCGGCGCCGAGCATTCCCATCGGCCCCGGCTACCAGGCCGAATTCGCCGCTCGCGTGCGCCATGAAGCGGGCATCGCCAGCAGCGCCGTGGGCCTGATCACCGTGGCGGCGCAGGCCGACCATGTCGTGCGCAGCGGCCAGGCCGATCTGGTCATGCTGGCCCGCGAGCTGTTGCGCGACCCCTACTGGCCGCTGCACGCGGCGCACGAACTGGGGCAGGCAACAGCCTGGCCGACGCAATATCTGCGCGCCGCTCCGGCCGGCAGCACGGCACAGCGCGCGCGCTGAATTCAATTCATCGAGGAGTCATGACATGAAAGCCATTGGCTACACCAGTGAACAATTTGCCTTACCCATTGAAAACGCCGCCGCCTTGATCGACGTCGAGCTGCCTGCCCCGCAGGCAAGCGGGCGCGATCTGCTGGTCCAGGTGCAGGCCATCGCGGTCAATCCGGTCGACACCAAGGTGCGCAAGAGCGCCAATCCGCCTGCGGGCGAGACCAAGGTGCTCGGCTGGGATGCGGTCGGCGTCGTGCAGGCGGTCGGGCCGGAAGCAACGCTGTTCAAGCCCGGTGACCGCGTCTGGTATGCCGGCTCGATCACCCGGCCAGGCGCTAACGCGCAGCTGCATCTGGTCGATGAGCGCATTGTCGGTCACGCGCCCAGCTCGCTCGGCAATGCCGAAGCGGCGGCGCTGCCGCTGACAGGGCTGACCGCCTGGGAACTGCTGTTCGACCGTCTTGAAGTGGCGCGTGGCGCGCAGAGCGATGACGCCATCCTCATCGTCGGCGCGGCCGGCGGCGTGGGTTCCATCCTCGTGCAGCTGGCGCGTCAGCTCACCGGTCTGACCGTCATCGGCACCGCCTCGCGTCCCGAGACGCAGGCCTGGGTGCGCGAGCTTGGCGCGCATGACGTCATCGATCACAGCCTGCCGCTGAGTGCAGAGCTCAAGCGCATCGGCATCCCGCAGGTGCGCTACGTGGTCAGCCTGACGCAAACCGATCAGCACATCGCCGAGATCGTCGAGTGCCTGGCGCCGCAGGGGCGCTTCGGCCTCATCGACGACCCGGCGCCCTTCGACATCAAGCTGCTCAAGCGCAAGGCGATCTCGCTGCACTGGGAGCTGATGTTCACGCGTGCCATCTTCCAGACGCCAGACATCATCGCCCAGCACCACATCCTCGATCAGCTCGCCGCGCTGGTCGATGCCGGCCAGATCCGCACAACGCTCGGCGAGCACTTTGGCGTGATCAACGCCGCCAATCTGCGCCGCGCCCACGCCTTGCTGGAGTCAGGCAAGGCGCGCGGCAAGATCGTGCTGGAAGACTGGGGCCTCAATTAGCCGAACTGGAAGCAGCGCATGCTCAGTGTGCCGCTGTGAAAGCCGCTGAACACAGTCTTCGCGGCTTCGTCCGGCGCGGCCGCGCCCAGCGCATAGAGCATCGGAAAGTAGTGGTCGGGCGTCGCCACCGCCGTGGCGGCACCGGGCAGGCTGCTGTAGTCGAGCAGGCGTTTGTCATCGCGCGCTTGCAAGGCTTGTGCGAAGGCATCGTCGAAAGCCTGCGCCCAGGGTTGGCCAGCTTTGTCTGATTCCGGGCGGCCGCGCATGGTGGCGCGCAGGTTGTGCACGACATTGCCGCTGCCGATGATCATCACGCCACGATCCCGCAGGGCCGACAGCTCGCGGCCGACGGCATGGTGAAAAGCTGGCGGCTTGGCGTAATCGATGGACAGCTGGAACACCGGCACGTCGGCCTGCGGGTAGAGCTGGTGCAGTACCGTCCAGGTACCGTGATCAAGCCCCCAGTCCCGCGTGGGCTGTACGCGTGCACTGCGCACCAGCGCCGCCGCTTCGCGTGCCAGGGCCGGCGCGCCAGGGGCGGGATATTGCATGGTGTTCAGCGCAGCCGGAAAGCCGCTGAAATCGTGAATCGTTTCCGGCCGTTCATGGACCAGCACGCCTGTCGCGCCGGGTGTCAGCCAGTGTGCCGAGACCACCAGCATCGCCTGCGGGCGCGGCAGGGATTTACCCAGGGCTTGCAGGCTGCGTGTGAAGCGATTGTCCTGGATCGCGTTCATCGGGCTGCCATGGCCGATGAACAGAACCGGCGCACGCGCAGTGGCGGCCTTGCTTGAAGTTGCTGCCAAGGCGCCGAGACTGTGCAGGGCCGCCAGGCTGCCGCCACTGATCAGGAAACGGCGGCGTGCGGATGAGGTGTTGTGCGTCATTGCGAAGTGTGTGGGAAGATTTGCCCGTCTGACTGCGCCACCCCAGTGATGGTTCCGGTATCAACAAGATCAGTGCGTGTCGCGGGTTTGCGGGGCCACGAGGCGCTGCGGGACATCTTGCCACGCCAGGCCTCCGCTGGCTTACCATGCAGCTTCCTGCATCAGCGTAGCGCATCGTGGACGACATACGCCTTCTCTTCAAACAGCTTGCCCCCGCCGTCGACTTCTGTTCGCTGCGCCTGCTCGATGAGCGCAGTGAGCGCACTTCGGTGCGTCAGAACGTCTTGCAGCCTTTGAGTACCAGCCTCGACCACGGCGCGATGATCACGGTGATTCATCGCGGCGGTTATGGGTATGCCGCGACCAGCGATCTCAGCGCGGCCGGGCTCAAGGCGGCGATGGCCAAAGCGCAGGACTGGGCGGCGGCGAGTGCCGGGCGCTCGGTGGTGGATTACAGCCGCATCGCGCTGCCGCGTCCGCAAGGGCGTTATGCGAGTCCGCGCAGCGGCGCCGTGCAGCCCTCGCGGCGCGAGATCATCGACATCCTGATGGCTGAGTCGGCGGCCTGTCCGATTGATGCGCGCATCGTGGACTGGTCGGCCTCGCTGTGGACCATCAGCAGTGAGCAGCTTTATCTGACTGCCGATGGCGCCGAGCTTGAGCAGCGCTTCCGCTACGTGATGCCCGATCTGTCGGTCAGCGCCAATGCCGGCAGCCAGACGCAGACGCGCAGCTTCGCCGGTGGCGGATTATGCCGTCAGGGTGATCTGGCCCTGCTGCGTGACAGCGGCTTCATCGGCTGTGCGCCGGGCGTGGCGCGCGAGGCCTTGGCCCTGCTCGAAGCGCCGAATTGCCCGAGCGGGCGCATGGATCTGCTGCTGATGCCGGCGCAGATGATGCTGCAGATTCACGAGTCGATTGGTCACCCGCTGGAGCTCGATCGCATTCTCGGCGACGAGCGCAACTTTGCCGGCACCAGCTTCGTCACCCTCGACATGTTCGGTCACTACCCGTACGGCTCGTCGCTGCTCAATGTGAGCTTCGATCCGACGCGCCCCGAGCAGTTTGCCAGCTATGGCTGGGACGACGACGGCAGTCCGGCCGAGAAGGTCTTCGTGATTCGCGACGGCATCCTGCAGCGCCCGCTGGGCGGTGCCATCTCGCAGGCGCGCGCGGGCATCGCCGGGGCGGCGAGCGCGCGCGCCAGCGGCTGGAACCGGCCGCCGCTGGACCGCATGTCCAATCTCAACGTCGAGCCGGGCGAGAGCACGCTTGAAGCGATGATTGCCTCGGTCGAACGCGGCGTGCTGATGGATGCCAATATGTCCTGGTCGATCGATGATTCGCGCAACAAGTTCCAGTTCGGCTGCGAGTACGGGCGACTCATCGAGAACGGCGAGCTGACGCAGGTGGTGCGCAATCCGAATTACCGAGGCATCTCGGCGACTTTCTGGCGTTCGCTGCGCGCGGTGGGCAATGCTGACAGCGTGGCGGTGATGGGCACGCCTTTCTGCGGCAAGGCCGAGCCCTCGCAGATCATCCGCGTCGGCCATGCTTCGCCGGCGTGTTTGTTCAGCGATGTCGAAGTGTTCGGGGCGGAGGCATGATGCAAGCGTGGTTCTATTCACTCGCCGAGCAGATCAGTGCCGGCATCCGGGCCGGGGAACACTTCACCTGCTGGCTCAGCGCCGAGTCCTCTGACTTCGTGCGCTTCAATCATGGACTGATCCGCCAGAGCGGTCATGTGCAGCAGCGCTACCTGACCCTCAAGCTGATCATTGGCCAGCGTCAGGCGCAGGGCGAGCTGAGCCTGAGCGGCCTGCGCGGCGAGGATATGGCGCTGATCGCCCAGCTGCTCGACGCCTTGCGCGCCCAGATCTTCGATCTGCCCGAGGATCCGCATCTGCTGCTGGCGACGGCGCCGCAGTCGAGCGAGCGCATCGTGGCCTCCAGCCTGCCGGCGACGCGCGAGATCGTCGATGAAGTGCTCAGCGTGGCGGCTGGCTACGACTTCGTCGGCATCCTGGCCAGCGGGCCGGTGTATCGCGGCTTCGCCAATTCATGGGGGCAGCGCAACTGGCACGAAGTGGCCAGCTTCAATCTCGACTGGAGCCTCTACCACGCGGCCGACAAGGCGGTGAAAAGCAGCTACGCAGGCTTTGCCTGGGATGCCGCCGCCTTCCGCGACAAGTTCGCCGAGGCGGCGCGTCAGCTGGCCCTGCTGCAGCGTCCGGCGGTGAGCATTGCGGCCGGGCCCAGCCGCGTCTTCCTCACGCCGACCGCGCTGGCCGAGATCATCGGCATGCTGAGCTGGGGCGGCGTGTCGGAGAAGTCCCTGCGCACCAAGCAGAGTTCGCTGCGGCGCATGCGCGACGAAGGCCTGCAACTGAATTCCGCTGTGTCGATCAGCGAGCACACGGCGGGCGGGCTGGCGCCCAGCTTCCAGGCCGAGGGCTTCATCAAGGCGGCGCGGGTCGAGCTGATCACCCAGGGCCAGCTCACCGGCTCGCTGATCTCGCCGCGCACGGCGCGCGAGTATGGCCTCGCCACCAATGGCGACGAAACGCTGGCCAGCATCGAGATGGCGGCCGGCAGTCTGCCGCAGGCCGACGCCCTGCGCGCGCTCGACACGGGTGTGTGGATCAGCAATCTCTGGTATCTCAACTACTCGGATCGCGCCAGCTGCCGCATGACCGGCATGACGCGCTTTGCCAGTTTCCGCGTCGAGCATGGCGAGATCGTTGCGCCGCTCAATGTGATGCGTTTTGACGAATCGCTCTACCGCATGCTCGGGGACAACTTGCTGGCCCTCACGCAGGAGCGCGAACTGCTCATCGACGGCATGAGCTACGGCCAGCGCAGCACCGACAGCAGCCTGCTGCCCGGCGCCTTGGTGGAGGATTTCCGCTTCGTGCTCTAGCCTGTTGGTCTAGCCTGTTGCAGTGGCCAGCATGCTGTTGTTGCGCCCGGCGTTCTTGGCGGCGTAGAGCGCCTTGTCGGCGCAGGCCACCAGCTGGTCGAGGCTTTGCCCGCTCTGCCACTGTGCGATGCCGCAGCTGAGGGTGACCGGGATCAGCAGGCCCTCGACCTCGAAGGGGTGTTCGGCCAGGTGGGTGCGCAGGCGTTCGGCGAGTTTCAGTGCCTCCGGCGCACTGCTCGCCGGCAGCAAGGTAGCGAACTCCTCACCGCCCCAGCGACAGGGCACGTCTTCGGCGCGCAGCAGCTGGCGCATGCGCTGCGCCAGCTCGCGCAGCACCGCATCGCCGATGGTATGGCCGTGCAGGTCGTTGATGTTCTTGAAGTAATCCAGGTCGAAGAGGATCAGTGACAAGGCTTCGTGGTGGCGTTCGGCATAGCTCATCATGCGCGCCGCGTCGTCGGTGAAGCGGCGCCGGTTGGGCAGGCCGGTCAGCATGTCCTCGTTGGCGATGCGCGCCAGCTCGCGCTCGGCGACTTTCCAGCGGGTGATGTTGAAATGCGCGCCGACGATCACCGGTGTGCCGTCGATGTCGGTGCAGCGGCGCTTGATCACCTTGCGGAAGCGCTCCTCGCCGCTGGGGTGGATGAAATACTGCTCCTTGTCGATTTCGGCGCCGGCCAGCACCTCGATGTCTTCTTCCGGCGTGCCCTTGGCCAGCGCCGGGTTGAAGGCCAGCTGGTGCGCGATCTTGCCGATCAGATCGGCCTTGCTCCGGCCGCGTTCATGTGCGAAGGCTTCGTTGACGAGCAGAAAGGCGCCGTTTTTGTCCTTGATGTACAGCGGGTCGGGGATCACGTCGATCAGGCGCTGGACGAAGTCCTGGGTGCGCTCGCGCAGCTGTGTCTGGCGCTGCAGGGCTTCTTGCAGCGCGCGTTCGGTCTGCCGCCAGTGGGTGGTGTCAAACAGCGCGCAGACGATGGCATAGCTGCCGTCCGGGCTTTCGCAGCGGCCCTTGGTGACGACGCGGAACTGCTCTTCGCCGGTTGCTGCGTGGCGCTTTTCCTCTTCCTTGTAGACGCGTTCGCCGCGCAGCACGGCGGCATCCTCGGCGCGGATCTTGTCGGCCACCGTTGCGTTGGGCGCCAGATCGATCGAACAGACGCCGATCAGGCTCTCGCGGGGCTTGCCCCATTGCTCGGCCTGGGCACGGTTGATCAGCAGGTAGCGGCTGTGGGCGTCCTTGACGTAGATCGGCATCGGCACTACGTCGAGAATGCGCTGAATGAAGTCGCGCGTGGCTTGGTGCTGGTGGCGCTCGTCATTCACCTTGGTGTGCAGCGTGCGCGCTTGCTGGCGCAAGCGCAGGCAAGCCATTGCTGCACTGCCCAGGGCACCGGCAGGCAGGGCGAGCCAGGCCAGATCGCTGAGCAACAGGACCAGGCTGCCGGCGGTCAGCCCGCACAGTGCGGTGAATAAAGCTCCCAGCAGCGCCTCGCGCATGCCCGTCCCTTGTGTTGTTGGTCTTGAAAGCCTGCCGACATCGCCGGGCGGCTGCAGTGATCCGGGAACCGGAGCCTGGGGCCAGCCTGCCCGCTGGATGCATTGTGCATCAAGCGGGCCGGTTTATGCACCTGCCCCCGCCGGGTTCAGCGCACGCTGCGCCGGGTGCGCAGGTGGCCACCGCGTGGCGGCGTGTGGCGGTGTTTGCCGCCAAAGCGATCATCACGTGCCGTGGCGCGGTTCTGGCTGTGGTTTTGCGCGGCGAGCATGCGGTCCACGCGCTCCGAGGTCTCGCGGGCGATGGCGACGGCGGCCTCGGCATCGGGAAAGTACTCCGGCAGGCGGTAGCCCAGCCAGGCGTAGGCCGAGTACTTCTTGCAGGCGTCTTCGGCCGCTTGCAGCGGAAACTTGCTGCGCTCGAAGACTTCCAGATCGGCGCTGAGGTAACAGCTGCGCTGATTGGCGACATTGCGCGCCCAGTTCTGCCAGGCCTCGTTGAGCACCGCCACACGGCTGGAGATCGGCACCAGGGAAAAGGTGAAGCGCTGCGCCAGGCTCAGCCGCAAGCTGTCGAGCCAGCGCGCGCGCTCGATCTGTTCGAGCAGGTTGCCGGGCAGGAAGAAGTCGTCGGAGAGGTCGATATTGCGCGAGAACAGTTCGAGCAGCTTGGCCAATGCTGTCTCGCCCGTGGCGCGTGCGATGCGCTCGATCTGGTCCAGCGAGGGGGTGACGAAGAAGCCTCGGCGCGGCAGCGGCTCGGGCTGGATCTTCATCAGGCGTGCGATGCTGCGATGGGTGTGCTCGTCAAAGCCGGCGACATGGCCGGCCTCGTGGATGCCGAAGCGGCCGGCGCGGCCGGCGATCTGGTGGGTCAGCCAGGGCGGCAGCAGGTCTTCCGAGATACCGTCGTATTTCTTCGCGGTAGTGAATACCACGCGGCGGATCGGCAGGTTGAGGCCCATGCCGATTGCATCGGTGGCGACCACCACATCGGCCTCGCCATCGCGGAAACGCTGCGCCTGGGCGCGGCGCACTTCGGGCGAGAGATTGCCGTAGAGGGTGGCGACCTTGAGCCCGATCTTGCTGATCTGCGCCGCCCACTCCAGCACTTCGCGGCGCGAGAAAGCGATCACCGCATCGCCGCGCTGCAGATGCTTGAGCTGGCCGACCGGCTGCGCTTCCATGCCCAGCGGCGATTTGCGCTGCAAGCTGATGATCTCCAGCGGGCAGTCGAGGCGTTCGGCCAGCGCTTCGACGGCTGGCTGCGCACTCGGCGCGCCGAGCAGGTACACGGTTTTGGCCGGCACACCGCAGACCGCCGCAGTCCATGCCGAGCCGCGTTCGAGGTCTTCGAGCATCTGGATTTCATCGATCACTGCGATGTCGATGGCGCGCGTGGTGTCGAGCATTTCGATGGTGCTGGCGACGTGGGTGGCGCCCTCGGTGAGGCGGCGCTCCTCGCCGGTGACCAGGCTCACCTTCACCTCCTGTTCGAGCAGGCGTTCGTAGTTTTCCAGCGCCAGCAGGCGTAGCGGTGCCAGATAGACGCCGCTGCGCGCTTGCGCGAGCGCTGCCATCGCCTGGTGCGTCTTGCCCGAATTGGTCGGGCCGAGGATGGCGATGAAACGCCGCCGCATGCCCTCGGCCAGATCGAAGGTTTCGGGGTAGCGCGCCAGACGCACCGAGGCCCGCGCCGCCTCGGCATGCGTCTCGCTGCGCTTGCGCAGGATCGCATTGTTCAGCCGGTCTTCGACCACCTGGAAGCGCCGGCTGGCCAGCTCGCGGCCGCTCTGCAGGGCGCCGAGGAAGTCCTGCGCGTCGAGTCCGGCGGCGCGGGCGCGGCGCAGCACGGTGCTGACGAACTGGCCGATCTCGGCATGCAGTGCTTCGCGCGTGGCCGGGTTCAGGCGCTCCTGCACCAGGGCCAGCCGCTGTGCCGCATCGAGTTTGCGCCACTTGGTGATGCGCGCCAGCACGCCTTGATCAGGCACCAGGCGAAATGCAATCGGCGTTTCACTTGGCTGCGCGGCCTCAAGTTCGCCCGTCACTTCGATCGCGACGGCTTCGTTGCTGTGGATCAGGCGTGCGCCAAAGCGGGCAAGGTAACTGGCGAGTTCGGCGTTGATGTCGTCGCCGCTGGTGGCGGTGTGACGGTCTGGTGATGGATTTGGCAAAGCGGCTTTCTGCTGGTTTTCTTCAGGCCAAAGTATGCAGCATGCGCGGTCCTGCTGCAGCAAGGCCGCGTCAGGGCGCCAGCAGCTCGGTGTAGCGGGTGACACAGTTGCGGCCGCGGCGCTTGGATTCATACAGCGCCAGATCGGCGCTGCGGATCAGCTGGTCGGCTGTCTTGCCATGTTCGGGAAAGGCGGCCAGGCCGAAGGAGGCGGTGACCTTGATGGTTTCTGCATGGCAGGGCATCGGGCTGTCGGCTAGCTGCAGGCGCCAGGCTTCGGTACGCTGGCCGGCGTGCGCCAGCGACATGCCCGGCAGCACGACGAGGAATTCCTCGCCGCCGTAACGGCAGACCACGTCGCTCTCGCGCGAGAGCGATTGCAACAGCCTGGCCACCTCTTTGAGCACGGCATCACCGCCGCTGTGGCCGTGCTGGTCATTGATGTCCTTGAAGTGGTCCAGGTCGATCAGCACCAGGGTCAGGGGCTGACCCAGGCGTGCGGCGCGTGCGAGGTCGCGGCTCAGGGTGTCGTGCAGGTAATGGCGGTTGTAGAGCCCGGTCAGCGCATCGCGCACGGCCTGTTCCCACAGTCGCGCTTGCAGGGCGGAGATTTCTTCGAGCTGGGCGGTGAGCTGGCGATTGGCCTCTTCGAGCATGGCCTGATCGCGGCGCCGCTCTTCGATATTGCGGGTGACGCCGACAAAGCCGGTGATGCGCCCCTCGGCGTCGAGGATGCGTGTCGACACCGTCTCGGCCCAGAACACGCTGCCATCGCGGCGCAGTTCCGGCGCTTCGAAGCAGATGCTCGGCGCGATGGTTTCACCGCGTGCGAGTTTCTCCTCGCGGACGCGGATCACCTCGGCGAGGATGGCCTTGCCTTCGGGGGGATAGACATCGAGCACCGAAGTGCCGATCACTTCTTCGCGCTTGAAACCGCGCATCCGCTCGTCAGCCTGGCTGATGAAGGTAAAGCGCATCTGCGCATCGAGCTGCCAGACCACATCGGCACTGTTCTCGGTGAGGAAGCGGTAGAGCGCTTCACTCTCCTGCAGCTGGGCCTGGGTCTGGCGCTGCGGGGTGATGTCCTGCACGAAGACAGCCACCCGCGTGGCGTGGCCGCTGTGGTCGAGCACCGGCGCAATGCTGTGGCGGAAATGGCGAGCATTGCGTTCGTCTTCGAGTGTTTGCGGCTGCGCCGTGCGCAGCACCTGTTCGATCACCGCGGTGCGCGCACTGGCGACCGCTTCGTCGAACAGCGTCATGATGTTGCTGCCGATCATGACTTCGGGCGGCAGACCAAAATGCTGCAGACCACGCTGGTTCATGGCCAGTACGCGCATCTGCGCGTCGAGTAGGAAGGCGAGGCCGGTCGCGGCATCGAGCAGTGCTTGCAGGTCGGGACTGACGGAAAACTCGGGCGTTGTCGGGTGCGGGTCGTTCATCGAAAGCGGTGTCGGGCTGACGCACTCCGGGGCGGAGAGGAGCAACTAGTATCGCACGTGCATGTCCTGCCTCCATTCAGGGTATGCCCGGGCCATGCTGGCGCAGGCGCCGAAATCGCTGCGCGGATCAGCGCGCACGCTTTATCATCTGCACTCCTTTTTGGCAGCCGCTGCGGAGAGATCACTTCATGTCCCGGGACACCCTGCAATACGATCCGGCCTTGCTCATCGAGCACGCGCCGATCAGTCTGTGGCTCGAAGATTTCAGCGGCGTGCGGGCGCTGTTCGAGGCCTGGCGTGCAGAGGGCGTCACGGACATTGACGCCCATTTCGCCGCCGATCCCGGCCGTGTCGATGCCTGCGCGGCGGCAATCCGCGTGCTGTCGGTCAATCAGCGCACGCTCGAACTGCTCGGTGCGGACGACAGTGAGCGCCTGATCGCCAATCTTGACCGTGTTTTTCGCGACGACATGCGTGTGCAGCACGCGCGCGACATGGCTGCGCTGTGGGAAGGGCGCAATGGCTTTGCCAGCCAGAGCGTCAATTACAGCCTGGACGGGCGGCGTATCGATGTGCTGGTCAATGCGCGCATCCTGCCCGGCCACGAGCAGGACTGGTCACGCGTCATCGTCGCGCTGGAAGACATCACGCCACGCGTGCGTGCCCAGGAGCAGCTGCGGCGCAGCGAGCAATACGCGCAAGGCCTGTTCGAGCACTCGCCAGTCTCGCTGTGGGTCGAGGACTTCTCGGGCATCAAGCGCCTGCTCGACGAGGCGCGGCGCATGGGTATCGAGGACTTCCGCACCTTCCTCAATGTGCATCCGGATTTCGTTACCCGCTGCATGCAGGAAATCTCGGTGATCGATGTCAATGTGCAGACCCTGCGCATGTTCGGCGCGGCCAGCAAGGCCGAGCTGCTGGGCAATCTGGATCGCGTGTTTCGCGATGACATGCATGCACATTTCACCGAGCAGCTGATCGATCTGTGGTCGGGCAAGCTGTTCCAGCAGCGCGAGACGATCAATTACTCGCTCAGCGGCCAGGCCGTGAATGTGCACATGCAGTTCTCGGTGCTGCCCGGCAACGAGGCCGACTGGTCGCTGGTGCTGATTTCACTGACCGACATCACGGCGCGCAAGAAAGCCGAGGTCTACCTCGAATTCCTCGGCCGTCACGACGCGCTGACCAAGCTGAGCAATCGCGCCTATTACGAGGAAGAGCTGGCGCGTCTGGGGCGTCGCGGCCATTACCCGGTCGGCATTGTGGTGGCCGACCTCAACGGGCTCAAGCGCGTCAATGACGAACTGGGCCATGCTGCCGGTGATGATCTTCTGCGCCGCGCCGGCGAAGTGCTGCGCAAGGCAGCGGGGGAGAGCGCCTGCGTTGCGCGCATCGGTGGCGACGAATTCGCCCTGCTGCTGCAGGAGTGCGATGAAGCGGCCTTGCGCGAATTGCTGGCCCGCTTGCAGGCGGTGCTGGAGCTCAACAACCAGTTCTACGCCGGCAAGCGCCTGAGCTTTGCCATCGGCACCGCGACCTGCCATGACCCTCTGCGTCTGATGGCCTGCGTGCAGCATGCCGACGAGGAGATGTACGTCGCCAAGCGCGCCTACTATAAGCAGCTGGGCGTCGACCGCCGCGGTGCTGCGGCGGCCGCCGACGAAGCCTGAGGCAGCGGCGCGCGGGTGTTCAGGGCGTGGCCGGCAGCGGTGCGTCCTGCGGCCACAGCAGCCAGATGCGTCCTTGCTGGCGCATGCGCCCGGCCTGAGCGCCGGCTTCGGCGCCAAAACCGGTGAATACATCGGCACGCACGCGGCCGCGAATGGCGCCGCCGGTATCCTGGGCCAGCATCAGCTGCTGCAGGTTTTGCCCGTCAGGCATTTTGGCGGCGAGAAACACCGGCGCGCCGAGCGGGATGCTGCGCGGGTCCACGGCAATCGAGCGCATGCCGGTCAGCGGCACGCCCAGCGAGCCCTTGGGGCCTTCGCCGGTGCTGGCTTCCTCGCGGAAGAACACATAGCTCGGATTGGCGCCCAGCAGCTCGGCGAGGCGTGCCGGATGCGCCCGCGCCCAGGCCTGGATGCCCTGCATGCTGGCTTGTTCCAGCTTCAGCTCGCCCTGGTCGATCAGCCAGCGGCCAATCGATTTGTAGGGGTGGCCGTTCTGGTCGGCATAGGCCAGGCGCACGCGCGAGCCATCCGGCAGCTGCGCCTGTCCCGAGCCTTGCACCTGCAGGAAGAACAGCTCGATGGGGTCTTCGGTATAGAGCAGGGTGCGCGCCGGCAGGCTGTCGATCTGTGCATCGATCTGGGTGCGGTTCCAGTAGGGCAGCAGCTTGCGCCCTTCGAGCCGGCCGCGCACGCGGCTGCCCTTGAGTTCCGGGTAGAGATCGCCAAGCTCGACGGTGATCAGGTCATCCGGCACGCCGAGCACCGGCACATTGAACTGCGCCGAGCGCGTGCGGCTGGCGCGCAGCAGGGGTTCGTAGTAACCGGTGATCAGGCCTTGCTCGCTGCCATCGGCATTGATCAGCTGCCAGGGCGTCAGCCGCGTCTGCAGCAGCTGGCGCAGCTGTTCGCGCGAAGGTTTGCTGCCCAGCTTGCGCAGCGCCTCACAGGTGCTGGCCCAGGCTTTTACCGTCTCGGCCACCCGCATCCCGCGGCAGCTCGACAGCAGCGCTGGCAGGGCTTGCTGCGGATCGTCCTGCTGCCAGCCGGGCAGATCGCTCCAGCGTGCGGCGCGCCAGGGCGCGGCTGCTTCGGCCGGCGGTTTGGCGGGGACTTCGGGCGTCGGCACGGCCGGCGGTGTCACCGGGGCAACCGGAGTGACGGGTGGCACTGGCGTCGCCGGTGTCGGCGTGGCGGGCGGCGTCACGGGTGTCGGGCCGAAGCTCTGACAAGCGCTGAGCAGCAGCACGCAGAGCGCGGGGAGTAGCCGCGCGAGCGGCCTATACTGTTGGTTTTGCATGTGAGGCAGGCGAACGATGGAAGACGGATTGTGGATCATTCTGCTGGAGGCGGGGGCGGCTCTTGGCGCGCTGGCGCTGATTGTCTGGTCCTGCTGGCCGAAAGCCCGGCTGGCTGTGCCGACGGGCAAACTCGACCGGAGTGACCGCAATGAGCCCCGCTGATCTGGAACGCCTGGCGCAGCGCGCCGAACAATTGATGAGCCGCTTTGAGGCTTTGCTGCCGCCGGCGGTTCCCGCGCCGGACTGGAGCGCGCTGGCGCAGCGCTGGCGTACCCGCCAGGGCCGTGGCTGGCTGGAGCCGCTGCACAATCTGCAGCCGATTCATCTCTCCGACCTGCAGGACGTTGACGACCAGAAGCTGCGTGTCGATGTCAATACGCGCCAGTTCGTGCGCGGCGGGCGTGCCAACAATGTCTTGCTGACCGGCGCACGCGGCACCGGCAAGAGCTCCCTGGTGCGCGCCGTGCTGACCGAGTACGCAGCCGAAGGCCTGCGTGTCATCGAGGTGGACAAGAGTGATCTGACCGATTTGCCGGACATCGTCGACCTGCTGCGCGCGCGGCCCGAGAAGTTCATCCTGTTCTGCGACGATCTGAGCTTTGACGATGGCGAGCCCGGCTACAAGGCGCTCAAGAGCGTGCTCGATGGCAGCTTTGCTGCCGTGCCGGAGAATGTGCTGATCTACGCCACCAGCAATCGTCGTCACCTGATGCCTGAATATTTCTCCGACAATGAACAGACCCGTCACGGCGACGGCGAGCTGCATCCGGGCGAGGCGGTCGAGGAGAAGGTTTCACTGTCCGATCGCTTCGGCCTGTGGGTGAGCTTCTACAGCTTCAATCAGGACGCCTACCTGCAGATCGTGCAGCACTGGTTGCAGGTGTTTGGTGTCAGCCTGGCTGACTGGGATGCGGAGATCCGCCGCGAAGCCCTGCAATGGTCGATGATGCGCGCCTCGCGCAGCGGCCGCGTGGCCTGGCAGTTTGCGCGCGACTACGCCGGGCGCGCCAGCCTGTAAGCACTTAGCACTTAGCGCTTGCCGACCGCCAGACGCGCCGACAGGGCGATGGCGTCGGCGGCCAAGGTGTCGTCAGGGAAGCGCTCGACGAGGGCGCCGAGCAAATGCTGCGCTTTCTCCAGATGACCCAGGGCGCCGAGCGCGCTGGCCGATTCGAGCAGGGCGCGCGGCACCAGCGGGTGGCCGTTGTGGCGCATGTCGAACTGGCGCAACAGGCGCAGCGCCAGCGCTGGCCGCTTCATCACCAGGGCATGGTGGGCCAGATCGACAGCATCTTCGGGCAGCGGAAAGTAAGCCTTGTCGAGCTGGGCACACTCGGCCGCGACACCCAGCGCAACATCTTGTCGCTCGGCATGGCGCAGGGCGCTGATGAAGTCCTGCGCATGCTGGATGCAGGCTTGCTTCTGCGTCGGGTCGGCGTGCAGGCGATGATGCAGGGCCAGCCGGGCGGCGATATTGCCCGGCTCCTGCAGCACCTTGTTGCGCAGTGCGCGGTGGGTGTCGCCAACGTGTTCCAGTGCTTCCTGCAGGCCGCGGGTGAGGCCGCGCCCGGTGTCACGCGGGCCGCGATGGCGCGGGCGGGGCGTCGGCGGCAGCACCATTTCGGTCACCGCGTCGTGCATGCTCTCCTCGATCACGCGCAGGCTGTGGCGGCTGTTGGCCAGATGGCTGAGGGCGTGCCACAGGCCGCCGACCAGCCCTAGCTGGGCGAGGAAGCTCAGGATCTCACGCGTGCCCTCATCGAGTTCGAGCAGCTGGGCGAGGCTGCGTGCTTCGCCGGGCAGGCCGCCTTCGAGCAGCAGCAGGGCCAGCACCGACGCGATGATCAACCACTGGCCGCGCACGCCAAACAGCGGAATGCGGCGCAATTTCTGCGCGGTACGCAGCAGCAGGCTGGCCAGCACGGCGGCCAGCAGGCACTGCAGCCAGGGCAGGATCGCCGGCATGCTGGGTTCAAACAGCCTTGTCGTGCTTTGCAGGAGAGCGAAGAGTCCGAGCCAGAGTTCGATCATGCGGCTGTTTTTCTATGTTCGATGGCTGGCCGTGTGTGCAGGGCGACGAGGCAGAACAGCGCGCACAGGGCCAGGCGCAACAGGCCTTGCACAAACACATTGGCGCTGGATGGCGTCAGCGCGCTACTGGCGATCACCAGCAGACCCGCCGCCGCAAACAGCCACAGCAGCGCTTGCGAGCCCTTGTAGCGCAGCTCAAAGCTGCAGATGAAATTCATCGCCACCGCCAGCATTACGCAGAGCAGGTCGCGCACATCCAGCGCGCTACCGGTGAAGGCGCTGAACAGGCCGCTGATGCCGGCGATGAAGCGCAGGGCGTTGGCGAGGCGGAGGTGTCGATCTGCTTTCACCGGAAATCGGCCTGTAAATGAATGACTTGGGCGGCCAGTATACCGTCAGCAAGAGGCTGCGGACCTTGATCGATCCGGGATGGCGCGCGCGGCGTGACGGGCGGCAGCATGGGATGCTTGGAGGCATCCGGCGGCGCGAGTATGCTGCGCTCAACTTTGTGGATGGGCGTTGGGCATGGTCAAGCGTGTCGAAGTAGCCGCAGGTGTGCTGACGCGGGAAGATGGTTCTTTCCTGCTCGGTCAGCGTGGCGGCGAGACTTTTTATGCGGGTTACTGGGAGTTTCCGGGCGGCAAGGTCGAAGCCGGCGAGACGCCGCGCGAAGCCTTGCTGCGCGAATTGGCCGAGGAGCTCGGCATCGTTGCCGACGAAGCCTGGCCCTGGCTGGTGCGCGAGCATCTGTATGAGCACGCCCATGTGCGTCTGCATTTCTTTGAAGTGCCACATTTCCAGGGCGAGCTGCAGCCGCATGTGCATGCCGATCTGCGCTGGCAGCGCGCCGATGCGCTCGACGCTGCGCCGATGCTGCCGGCCAATGGCCCGATCCTCAAGGCCCTGCGTCTGCCACGCCAGATGGCGCTGACCCATGCTGGCGAGATCGGCATTGCGGCGCAGCTGGCGGCGCTGGACAAGGCGCTGGCCGCGGGTCTGCGTGCCGTGCAGGTGCGTGAGCCGCAGCTGGATGCCGCGGCGTGCGATGCCTTTGCCAGCCAGGTGCTGCAGCGCTGCCGTGCGCATGGCGCGCTGGCCTTGCTCAATGGCGAGCCGGCACGGGCGGTGGCGCTGGGCATGGACGGCGTGCATCTGCCCTCGCGCCTGCTTGCCGGCTTGCGCGAGCGGCCGCCGCTCGAATGGGTTGGCGCTTCCTGCCATACGGTGGCCGAGCTGCAACAGGCCAGCGCGCTGGGGCTCGATTACGCGGTGCTTGGCGCGGTCAAGGCGACCGCCAGCCACCCCGGTCAGCCGGCCCTGGGCTGGCAGCAGTTTCACGCCATGACCCGCGACCTGTCGCTGCCGGTGCTGGCCATCGGAGGCCTGGGTGTCGCCGATATGGCTGATGCACGGCGCGCCGGTGCACACGGCATCGCCAGCATCCGGGCGGCCTGGGCATGACAGCCACGGCGCCCGGCCTGCCGCAGGAGGCCGAGGCCTATCTGCAGTATCTGGCCGGGCAGCGGCGCGCCAGTGCGCACACTTTGCAGGCTTACCGCCACGAACTCTCGCGGCTGCACGAGCTGGCGGCGGGCCGCGACCTGCTCTCGCTCAGCGCGCATGACATCCGCCGCTTTGTCGCCAAGCTGCATGCCGGCGGCTTGCAGGCACGCTCGCTGGCGCGCGCGCTGTCAGCCTGGCGTGGGCTGTTCCGCTGGCTGCTGCGCGCCGGCCGGCTCGATGCCAATCCAGCGCAGGGCGTGCGCCCGCCGCGGGCCAGCAAGCCCTTGCCGCGCGCCTTGTCGCCCGACCAGGCGGCCGCGCTGCTCGACGGCAAGCCGGACGACATTCTCGAAGTGCGCGATCTGGCCATGTTCGAGCTGTTCTATTCCTCCGGGCTGCGGCTGGCCGAGCTGGCAGGTTTGGATCTGAGCGGTGACTTCAGTGTTGCCGATGGCGAAGTCACGGTGTTCGGCAAACGCTCGAAGACGCGCCGTGTGCCGGTCGGCAGTCAGGCGCGTGAGGCGCTGGCCGCCTGGCTGGCTGTGCGCCCGCAGCTGGCGAGTCAGGGCGAGACAGCGCTATTCGTCGGCCAGCGCGGCGCGCGGCTGTCGATGGGCATGATCCGCAATCGCCTGGACCGCTGGGCGCAGCTGCGCGGCCTGCCGGTGCATGTGCATCCGCACATGCTGCGCCACAGTTTCGCCAGCCATGTGTTGCAGTCTTCGGGCGACCTGCGCGCGGTGCAGGAGCTGCTCGGCCATGCCAGCATCAGCTCGACGCAGATCTACACCCATCTGGACTTCCAGCATCTGGCCAAGGTCTATGACGCGGCCCACCCGCGTGCCAAGAAGGGCTGACGGGCGTCATTCGGAATCTACGCATTGCCCGCCGCCGTACCCTGCCTTTAGGCTGAGCGCATGGATACCTTTCTGCTCCTGCTGCCGGACTTTGCGCTGATCCTGCTCGGTTATGTCTTGCGGCGCCAGGCCGGTTTCGAAGAGGGCTTCTGGCAGGGGCTTGAAAAGCTGGTCTACTACGTACTCTTCCCGGCGCTGTTGTTCTACGCCGTGGCGCGCACCCATATCGATCTGGCGAGCATGGCGCCGCTGTTCCTCTGTGGTCTGTTGTGCATGCTTGGCGGCTTGCTGGCCGGCTGGCTGATCCAGCCGCTGGCCGGGCTCGATGGCCTGAGCTTCGCCTCGCGCCTGCAGTGCGCCTTCCGCTTCAACAGTTATATCGCCATCGCGGTGGCCGGCAAAATGTATGGTGCGCAGGGCATCTCGATGATGGGCGGCCTGGTCGGCGCGATGGTGCCGTTCGCCAACTTCGCCGCCGTCAGCCTGCTGGTGCGCCAGGGCGAGGGCCGCATCTGGCGTGAGCTGCTGCGCAATCCGCTGATCTTCGCCACGCTGGCCGGCATTGCCTTCAATCTGGCCAATCTGCATCTGCCGGTGCCGCTCGGCCAGTTCCTCGGGCGCCTCTCTGATGCCTCGGTGGCGCTGGGCTTGCTGGCGGTCGGCGCCGCCTTGCAAGGCGGCAGCCCCGGTGGGCATTGGCTGGGCGCGGGCTGGCTGTTGCTGGTCAAGCTGGCCTTGATGCCGATCCTGGCCTGGCTGCTCGCCGGCTGGCTGGGCTTGAGTGGTCTGGCGCGCGATGTCGCCGTGCTGTTCGCTGCGCTGCCGACAGCTTCTTCGGCCTACATCCTCACCACGCGCATGGGCGGCGATGGCGCGGGCGTGGCCTGGCTGATCTCGGCCACCACCTTGCTGTCGATGTTCAGCATGAGTCTCTGGCTGGCCTGGCTGCGCTGAGCGCTTCAGCCATGCGCCTTGAGCCAGTCCAGCCACTGGCTATGCAAGCTGGCATTGGCGCCGAGCACCACCACCTGCTTGCCGATCGGTTCCGATTTGACCGGCTGGCCCGCCAGATCGCTGGCACAGCCACCCGCTTCGGCGAGGATCAGGCGGCCGGCGGCGAAGTCCCAGATCGCCTGGCCGCCATGGATGTACACATCGAGCCGGCCGGCCGCGACGAAACACCATTCAAGCGCGCTGGAGCCGAAATTGCGCTGCGAGTAATACGGCTTTTCGCGTACCAGGGCGGTGAGCAGGGTGTCGGGCAGGCGCTTCAGATCGATGCCGGCCACCGCACTGGAGAGGCTGCGCGCCGGCTGGCGCAGCGGCAGCGGCGTGCCGTTGAGCCAGGCACCATGGCCTTTGCTGGCGTAGAAAGCTTCGTCGGTGATCGGGTTGTAGACCACGCCGTACTGCGGCTCGCCGCCGACCAGCCAAGCCACCGAGATGGCGAAGAAGGGAATGCCGTTGGCAAAATTGGTGGTGCCGTCGATGGGGTCGATGCACCACAGACCCTCGGCGCCGTCCTGCCAGCAGCTGCGGTGCTGGCGCGGGCTCATTTCCTCGCCGATGAAGGGTGACACTTGCAGCTCGGGCAGGCGCTCGATCAGCGCTTTCTGACAGGCCAGATCGACTTGCGTGACAGAGCTGCCGTCACTCTTGTGCTGGCGCACCGACTTCATGAAGCGGGGCAGCACCGTCTGGCGGGCAACATCGCGCACGATGGATTCGAGCGCGCGGGCATGGTTGAGGCTGGGCATGGCGTGAACCTTGTCGGGCCTGTTCGCAACGCACAATGCCGCGCTCGTGAACACGCCCCGTGCAAAAAGCTGGAAAATGCCGTCTGGCAGTCTCCAGACCCCGGAAAACGGGTCTCCTGCAGCAGGCACCCGCTTTGTTTATTTGCGGTGTGCTGCATACGAAACTTGAGCATAACACCATGACTCCTCGCTTTTACTGCCCGCAAACCTTGCAGCTTGATAGTCCCTTTGTGCTGCCCGCCGAGCAGGCCCACCACGCGCGCCAGGTGCTGCGCCTGCAGGCCGGCGACGAAGTCGTCGTTTTCAATGGCGAGGGCGGCGAATATCGCGGTCGCTTGAATATCGAGGGGCGTGAGATTGCTGTAAGTTTCACCGCTTACGATGCGGTCGAACGGCGCCCGCCGCTGGAGATTCATCTGGTGCAGGGCCTGGCCAGTGGCGACAAGATGGACTGGGTAGTGCAGAAAGCCGGCGAACTGGGCCTGTCCAGCGTCACCCCGGTGGCGGCTGAGCGCAGCGTCCTCAAGCTGGTCGGCGAACGTGCCGACAAGCGTGTGCAGCACTGGCAGCAGGTGGCGGTGGCGGCAGCCGAGCAGTGCGGCTGCAATCGACCGCTACAGGTCTTGTCCGTACACAAAAGTCTGGCGGCAGTTCTGGCGCAGGATTTTGCCGGAGAGCGCTGGTTGCTTGACCCCGATGAGGGTGTAGCCTTGTCACGCAGTGAAGCGCCGCGTGGCGCGGTGCAGATCCTGATCGGCCCGGAAGGCGGCTGGAGTCCGGCCGAGCTGGCGACAGCGCATGCAGCGGGCTGCCGGCGCGTGCAGATGGGGCCGCGCGTGCTGCGCACCGAAACCGCAGGATTGGCCGTAGCGTCAGCAATGCTGGCACTATGGGGTGATTATTGATTCTTTGGCGGGCGGCGAGGCGCCGGCCAGACACGAAAGCGAGTCAGCTGTGAGCACTAGCAGTACGGGCAACGAACCCCGGGTTTTCAACGAGCATGTGGCCGCTGCCACGCCGATGGGCGAGGCCGATGCCATCCGCTTCGTCGAATGGGTACGCGGTGCGGCGCCGTATTTCCACGCTTTCCGTGGCAAGACCTTCGTGCTCGCCTTTGGTGGCGAAGTGGCGCAGGGCGAGCTGCTGCAGGATCTGTGTCATGACGTGAACCTGCTGGCCGCGCTGGGCGTGCGCCTGGTGCTGGTGCACGGCGGGCGGCCGCACATCGAGCAGGAACTGGCGCGGCGCGGGCTCGATTCGGTCTATCACAAGGGTTTGCGCATCACCGACGTGCGTGCGCTCGAAGCGGTCAAAGCCGGTTTCGGCATCACCCGCATCGAGATCGAAGCCTGCTTGTCGCAAGGCCTGCCCAACACGCCGATGGCGGGCGCCTACATGCGCGTGACCGGTGGCAACTTCATCACCGCGCGGCCGATGGGCGTGGTCGATGGCATCGACTACCAATTCACGGGCTCGGTGCGCAAGGTGATTGCCGAGGAAATCATCGCCGACCTCGACCAGCAGAACGTGGTGCTGATCACGCCGCTGGGCGTCTCGCCCGCCGGCGAGATCTTCAACCTCGCCATGGAAGAGGCGGCCGAGGCGGTGGCGGTGGCCCTGCAAGCGGAAAAGCTGATCTACCTCTGCGATGCGCCGGGCCTGCTCGACGACGAAGGCCGCCTGATCGAGGCAATCACCACCGATGAGGCCGAGCGCATGTTCAATGCCGGCAAGGGCCTCACCGAAGACCTGCACCTGTTCCTGCCGCGCGCCATCCGCGCCGTGCGCAGCGGCGTGGCGCGTGCCCACTTGATCGACCGCGACAAGGACGGCGGCCTGCTGCTCGAATTCTTCACCCGTCAGGGCGTTGGCACCATGGTCACGCGCGATCCCCTGCATCGTCTGCGCGACGCCAATGCCGAGGACGTCGCCCTGCTGGTGTCGCTGATCGCGCCGCTGGAAGCCGACGGCACCCTGGTGCGCCGGCCGCGTGAATTGCTCGAAAAAGAAGTGGAACGCTTCACGCTGGCCGAGAATGATGGCGTTGTCATCGGTTGCGCCGCACTATATCCTTTCCCCGAAGAGGGCATGGCCGAAATGGCCTGTCTGGTGGTGACCGGTGATTACCGCCGCGCCGGTCTGGGCGAGCGACTGATGCAGCACATCGAGCAGCGCGCCCGCGACCAGGGCCTGGGCAAGCTCTTCGTGCTCACCACGCGTACCGAACACTGGTTCCGCGAGCGTGGTTTTGTCGAAGTCGGGCCTGAGGCCTTGCCGGGCCGCAAACGGGATCTTTACAACTTCCAGCGTCGCTCCAAGGTGTTGATGAAATCGCTCTGAATGCCTGAGACCGCGCATACCTGATCCTGATGCCCAAATCATCCGATTCCTCGACGCCGCTTGCCAAGCCCCTGCCGCAGCGTTGGCGCATCGCCCAGCGTGCTTATGCGTTGGGCGCCGTATTGCTGATGCTGCTGTCGGTGACGACCCTGCACGGCGAGGCGGCGATGACTTCGCGCAGCTTGCTGGAGCTGCTGTGTCTGGCGATCTTGCTGGCCATCATCATCGTGCTGGCCTTCCGGCTGGCTCATCGTGCGGCCCTGGACAGGGTTGCGCAGATGCAGGCGCGGATCAGCGCTGCGCTGAAAACCCTTGAGGTACCCGACCTGCCGCACGATGGCTGGCAGGCTTTTGACGATCTGGCGGACGCCATCACCCTGTATTGCACGCGTGCCGAGCAGCAGGTGCAGGCGCTCAGCTCGGACGTGAATTGGTACCGCCAGCTGGCCGAGGATTCCTTGGGCATCGAGGCCTATTTTTCCGGCAAGGGCCGCCTGTTGTGGCTCAACCCGGCGACCGAGCGGATCACCGGCTATTCGCTGGAGGACTGTTTTGCGGCGGGCGATATTGTTGATCTGTGGGTCTATGCCAAGGATCGGCCGCTGATGAAGGAGCTGGCGCGGCGCGGCCTGGCCGGCGAGGAGCGCGAGGAGCACGAGCTGCGCATCCAGAGTCGCGATGGCGGCTTGGGCTGGTTCTCCTGTCGCTGGCGCGTCAACCGTGACGAGACCGGCCGCATCGTCGGCCTGCGCTTTTCCGCGCAGGACATCCAGCGCCGCAAGGATGCTGAACTCAAGCTGCTTGAAACCGTGGCCGCCCTGCGCCGCACCCAGGCGCTCAAGGAGCATTACCTCAACCGCAGCAATGACGAGAAGATGCGCCTCTCCTCACTGCTCGACACGGTGGCGCAGGGCATCCTGTTCGTCGACCGCGACCGGCGCATCGTCTACATCAACCAGCCAGCGGTCGATCTGTGGCGCCTCGATTCGCGCGACAGCGTGGTCGGCACACGCGACGCCACGCTGATCGAGCAGACCTTCGGTATGCGCATCGATGAGGAGGCCTACGCCCACTACATCGAAGAAGTGATCCTGTCGCGCCAGAACAGCTTGCCGCGCGACATCGAGTTGCGCGATGGACGCATCATCCGCCACGTCTCGGCCATCGTGCCGTCCTCGGATGGTTCGCGGCCGATTGGCCGCGTGTGGGTGTTCGAAGATGTCACCGATGCGCGCAGCGCGCAGCAACGCCTCACCGAGCTGGCCGAGCGCGACCCGCTCACCGGGCTCTACAACCGCCGCCGCTTCATGGAAGAGATGGAACGCCATCTGGCCGATTCGGCGCGTCGCGGTGAGCAGGTCGGCCTGCTCAGCTTTGACCTCGATGGCTTCAAGTTCATCAATGACACCTATGGTCACCAGGCCGGTGACGAGGTGCTGATCCGCCTGTGTCAGGAAATCGGCAGTATTGTGCGTCGCAACGAGCTGTTCTTCCGCCTCGGCGGTGACGAGTTTGCCATCCTGGTGGCCAGCACCGATACCGAGAGCATGGAGCAGCTGGCGCGCCGCGTGCTGAGCAAGGCGCAGGAACTGCACTTCGATTTCGGCGACGGCCGCGCCAGCATCACCCTGAGTATCGGCGTGGCCACCGCACCGGTGCACGCCACCACCCTCGATGGCCTGATCGCCGTGACCGATCGCGCCATGTACCGCGCCAAAGCGCTCGGCAAGAACCGCTGCGAAATTGCCGCGTCCTCGCTCTGAGCGCACGCCCACCCTATTCTGTCAGGCTTGCATGAGTACCAAGATCCGCACCGTCAATTGTCCCCAATGTGGCAAGAGCGTCGAATGGCGCCCGGAGAGCCGCTGGCGCCCGTTCTGCTCGGAGCGCTGCAAACTCATCGATATCGGTGCGTGGGCCTCGGAGGCCTATCGCGTGCCGGGGCCGGAACTCGATCCGGGCGAGCAGGCCGACGAGCCGCCCAAGGCTTGAGCGCGCTCAGCTTGCTGTGAACTGGCGGCGGTATTTGACGAAGCCGCGCTTGGCATCCCCCGCATAGCCGGCGCGCTCGTAGAAGCGATGCGCGGCGGGCCGCTGCTGGGCGCTGAGCAGCATGATCTTCGAGCACTGCCGTGCCGCACAGTCACGCTCGATGGCGGCCAGCAGGCGGCGTCCGATGCCCTGGCCGCGCAGGCTTTCAGCGACGACGAAGTTCTCGATCAGCGCGAAGGGCTGGCTCCCGAACATCACATCGGCGCAGATCACTTGCAGGGCGGTGGCGCAGACCTCGCCGGCGAGCTCGGCCACCCACAGTACGACATCATCGCGCGCGTGCAGGGCGCTGATCCGCTCGGGCAGCACCTTGACCGCCGGGTTGCCGGTCAGCTGCAGATAGAGCGCGGCAATCTGCGCTGCATCGGCGGCCACGGCCGGCCGCAGCACGCAGGCGCTGGTACCGGGCATGGCGGCGGGCTCAGCCGATGTAGCGGCGCACGGCAGCGCTGACCATGTCGCCGATGCGCTCGACGTAGAGCGTGCCCATTTCGGGGAAGAAGCGTTGCGGGTCTTCGCTGCCCAGGGCGAGCATGCCGAACACCTGGGCATCGCGGCGCAGCGGAATCAGCGCCCAGGACTTGAGGTAATCGCCAGGCTCGCCGAACCACAGCAGGATCTCGCCGGGCACGGCCGGGCCGCAGGCCGGGCGCTGCATGTCGGCGGCGGCAAAGCGTACTTCCTCGCTGACTTCGATGAATTCCGGCAGCGGGCGCTTGAGGATGCTGTTCCAGATGCGCAGCTGCACATGCGGCACGGCGAAGTCTTCGGTGAGGTGTGAATACACCGAATGGCTCACCGACTCGAAGCTCTCGGCAATCAGCAGCGACAGTGTGAGGCGGTGCACTTTGGCGGAGATGTTGTCGTTTTCTTCGCCGAAGCCGACCAGCTCAGCCAGCTTGCTCTGCACCTGGTTGAGCTTGTCGCGCAGCGTTGCGACCTGGCGCTCGGTGAGCGAGATGGCCTGGCCACCTAGGTTGTGCGGCACATTGATCTGCGCCAGCAGATCGGGGTTTTGCGCGAAGAAGTCGGGATTGCTTTGCAGGAAGCTGACGATGTCTTGTTCGTTCATGATGAGGGGTTCGTTTCCTGTCTGCGGATCTGTCAATGGGCGGGTTCTGCTGCGGGCATGCGGCCGGGTTCAGACCGGCAAGTCGATTTCGCCCTCGAACACCGATACGGCCGGGCCGGTCATCAGCACCGGGTGATTGCCCGCCTGCCAGGCAATCGACAGCTCGCCGCCACGCGTTTGCACGCGCACCGGGCTTTGCAGCAGACCGCGCGAGATGCCGGCGACCACTGCCGCGCAGGCGCCGGTGCCACAGGCCAGGGTTTCGCCCGCGCCGCGTTCGAAGACGCGCAGGCGGATGTTGTGCGCATCGAGCACCTGCATGAAGCCGGCATTGACGCGTGCCGGAAAGCGCGGGTGATGCTCGATCAGCGGGCCGTGGCTGGCCACCGGCGCCTGATCGACATCGGCCACCACCTGCACCGCGTGCGGGTTGCCCATCGACACGGCGGTGATGTCGTAGTTCTGCCCATCGACTTCAAGCGCCTGCACCAGGGCCGCGGAATCCGAGATGAAGGGCACGCGCGCCGGTTCGAACACCGGCACGCCCATGTTGACGGTGACTTCGCCGGAGGCTTCCAGGCGCGGCGAGATCAGGCCAGACTTGGTTTCGACGCTGATCTCGTGCTTGTCGCTGAGCTGCTTGTCGAGCACAAAGCGCACGAAGCAGCGCGCGCCATTGCCGCATTGTTCGACCTCGCTGCCATCGCCATTGAAGATGCGGTAGCGGAAGTCCACGCCGGCTTGCTGTGCTCGTTCGACGATCAGGATCTGATCGCAGCCCACGCCGAAGCGGCGGTCGGCCAGATAGCGCGCCTGCGCGGCACTGAGTTCGATCGACTGGTTGATGGCGTCGATGACAACGAAGTCATTGCCGAGGCCATGCATTTTCGTGAAGCGTATTTTCATGCCCTCATTATCGCTGATTGCAGCGGCACTGCGGAATGCTGCGAGGGTGCCTCTTTGCCCGGATTTACAGTGCCTCAAGGATCTTGCGGATCGGCGCCGGCAAACCCACGGCATCGAGTGCATCGAGTGCGATCCAGCGCAGTCCCGGCGCATGCAGCTGGGGCGGCGGGCTCAGCTCGACCAGCTCCGGCTGCAAGCTCAGCTTGAAGTGGGTGAAGACGTGCAGCACCTCGGGCAGCTCGATGCTGTCGGCCGCGTCCGTTTGCCCCAGCAGGCGCAGCAGGCCGCTGGCCAGGGTTTCGCCCGCCGCCAGCTCGGGCAGGCTGTAGAGTCCGCCCCAGATGCCGCTGGGCGGGCGCTGTTCGAGCAAGACCGCGCGCGCGTGGCGCAACACCAGCACGCGCGCGCTGCGCTGTGGCACCGCCTTTTTCGGTCGCGGCGTCGGCAGCGCGCCCTGCAGTCCCTCCTTGCAGGCCACGCAGCTGGCCTGCACCGGGCAGTGCAGGCAGGCCGGCTTGCTACGCGTGCACAGTGTGGCGCCCAGATCCATCAGCGCTTGCGGATACAGCTCGGCGCCGTGCTCGGGCACCAGGGATTCGGCCAGCGCCCACAGCTGCTGTTCGATGGCGCGCTCGCCGGGAAAGCCGTGGATGCCGAAGTGCCGCGTCAGCACGCGCTTGACGTTGCCATCGAGAATGGCGACCCGTTCGCCGAAACAGACTGCGGCAATCGCCGCGGCGGTCGAGCGGCCGATGCCGGGCAGGCTTTGCAGCACTTCGGCGCGGCGCGGAAACTGGCCGCCGAATTCGCTCACCACGCGTTGCGCGGCGCGGTGCAGATTGCGTGCGCGGGCGTAATAGCCCAGCCCGCTCCAGTGGGCCAGCACATCATCGAGCGGCGCTGCGGCCAGCGTCGCGACATCCGGAAAGCGCTGCAGGAAGCGCAGGTAGTACGGCTGCACGGTGTCGACCTGGGTTTGCTGCAGCATGATTTCCGACAGCCAGACGCGATAGGGATCGCGGTTCTTTTGCCAGGGCAGGTCGTGGCGACCATGGCTGGCTTGCCAGCGGATCAGGGTAGGGGCGAAGTGCGCATCAGTCATGCGCCAAGTGTAGCCGCAAGCGGCCTGCGGATTTCGAGTGCCTGCTTCAGGCCAGGCGCGCCCACTGGCGCAGGGCTGCTTGCAGGGCCTCGAAGGATACCGGCTTGGTGAGGTAGTCATCCATGCCAGCCTGCAGCGCTTGCTGGCGGTCTTCGCGCATGGCGTCGGCGCTGACGCCGATGATGTAGCTGGCCACGCCGGCCTGGCGCAGGGCGATGGTCGCCGCCAGGCCGTCCATCACCGGCATGCGGGTGTCCATGAAGATCAGCGCAAAGCTGCCGGCGGCGCA
This sequence comes from Uliginosibacterium sediminicola, assembly GCF_039631295.1. NCBI lineage: Bacteria > Pseudomonadati > Pseudomonadota > Betaproteobacteria > Rhodocyclales > Zoogloeaceae > Uliginosibacterium > Uliginosibacterium sediminicola. Next base: position 232,841 of record NZ_JBDIVE010000003.1, read on the forward strand.
GCGTTCCAGCGCTTCCTGGCCATTGACGGCGCTGGCGATTTCGCTGGCGCCGAGCTTGCGCAGCAGCTTGCCCAGCACCATCAGATTGACCGGATTGTCCTCGACGATCAGCACCCGCTGATCGGCCGCGATCATCACCGGCAAACCCTCGGCGGTGTGGCCGAGGCTGGCGCCGCTGGCATCGCGCTGCAGGCTGGCGGTGAACCAGAATTCGGCGCCTTCGCCGAGGCTGCTGTGCACGCCGATCTCGCCGCCCATCATGTTGCACAGCATGCGGCAGATCGACAGCCCGAGGCCGGTGCCGCCAAAGCGCCGGGTGGTCGACATATCGGCTTGCTCGAACGGCACGAAGATGTGTTCGAGCTTGTCGGCGGCGATGCCGATGCCGGTGTCGCGCACCGCGAAGCGCAGCATCACGCGCTGCGCGTCCTCGCTGTGCAGGCTGACGTGCACGCGGATCTCGCCCTGGGCGGTGAACTTGAAGGCATTGCCGATCAGATTGACGAGAATCTGCCGCAGCCGCACCGGGTCGCCGAGCAGCTGGTGCGGCACATTGGCCGCCTGGCTGATGAACAGCTGCGGTCCCTGGCTGTGGTGGCGCACCGAGAAGAGCTTGCGCAGATCTTCCAGCAAGACCGCCAGGTCGAAGGCGGCGCATTCGAGTTGCAGCTTGCGCGCCTCGATCTTCGAGTAGTCGAGGATGTCGTTGATGATCTGCAGCAGCGCTTCGCCGCTGTTGCGCATGGTGCTCACGTAGTCGCGCTGTTCCTCGTTCAGCTCGGTCAGCTGCAGCAGCTGCGCCATGCCGATGATGCCGTTCATCGGCGTGCGGATTTCGTGCGACATCATCGCCAGGAATTCGCTCTTGGCGTGGCTGGCCGTGGCCGCTGCATCGCGTGCGGCAATCAGCGCCTGTTCGGCGCGGTGGCGTTCGGTGACATCGGTGACCGAGAAGACGCGGCCGATCAGCTGCTCGCCGTGCCAGGCCGGGCGTGTCTTGCATTCGAAAACGCGGCCATCGACCAGCGGCGTGGTATCGAAGGTTTCTTCCTCTGAGCCGCACATCAGCGGTGCGCGCATCGCCATGCAGTCCTGCGGCGCTTCGAGCTGGGCGATGATGAAGGCGAACAGGCGGGTGTCGTCGTGGCGCATCATGAAGGCTTCGGGCAGCTGCCAGAGCTGGGCGAAACGGCGGTTCATGTTGCTGATGCGGCCATCGCGGTCGAGCACCAGAATGCCGTCGGCCGTTGCTTCGAGGGTGGCGCGCAATTGCGAGGTGGTGCGCCCCAGTTCTTCCTCGGTACGGCTTTCGTTGTCGATGTTCTCAGCACGGATCACCAGCCAGCCCGGCGCCTGCGCCAGCCGGCTGATGCTCTTGCGCACGATCAGCGTACTGCCATCGGCGCGCTGGTAAAGCCCTTGTACTTCGCGGATCTCGGGCTTGCCGCCCTGGCGTACCTCGTCCCAGAAAAACACGTCGGCCAGGGCGCATTCGATATCGGTGATCGAGCGTCCCAGCAAGGCTTCGCGCGTGTAGCCCAGCTGGCGGCAGGCGGCGGCGTCGGCCGCGACAATCGACAGGCTGTGCGGATCGACCAGCAGCAGGATCTCCTGCGCGAAATCCAGCAGAAGGGACTGCAGGGTGCTGTCCTCAGCGGGCGCACTCATGGGCGGCGATGTGCTGAGCTCGAGTCCGAATCGAAGTAGTAGGTAACGCGCTTGCGCGGACTCAGGTAGTCATAGACCGCAGCCGGCAGCTGCGCCGGGCGGAAAGCCTTGACGATGTTCAGGTCCGGATCGTCTTCGAGATTGATCGAAGTCGCTTCGTCCTTGGGAATGGCCGGATCGTAGATCAGCACCCAGGGGCGCAGCGGGCGCTCCGGATTGACCGATTGCACCAGGGCCATGGCGCTGTTGGAGAGCTTCACCACGCTGCCCGGCGGATACACGCCGAGGCTGCGGATCAGCAATTGCAGCACCCGTGCATCGAACTTGCTGCGTCGCTGCGAGAACATCAGCGACAGCGCTTCGTGCGGCGTCAGCGCGCGCGAAATATCGCTCGGATTGCATAGATTGTCGTAGTAATTGACCAGCGAGACGATGCGCGTGAGCGGGTGGATTGCGGACTCCTGCAGCCCCTTGGGGTAGCCGCTGCCGTCGCAGAGCTCGTGGTGCTGGCCAATGATCAGCTGTACCGTCTCCGGCAGGCCGATGCGCTGCGCGATGCGCACGCCGTATTCGCAGTGCAGCTTGCGCAGCTCGCGTTCGGCATTGTTCATCTCGTCCGGATACTTTTTGAGCACCTTGTCCGGAATGTCCATCAGACCGATGTCGTGCAGCAAGGCGCCCAGCCCCAGCAGACGCGTTTCGTCGGGTTTGAGTTCCAGATCGCGGGCCAGCATCATCGACAGGATCGAGGTGTTCAGCCCGTGCAGGTAAGCCTCTTCACCGCCGGCCTTGTCGCCCATTAGCTGCAAGGTGATCTCCGGCGTCTCCAGGAAGGCGGTAACCATCTGATCGACCAGGGCGCCCACTTCCTGCAGGCAATCGCGGGTGTTCGACAGCAGGTTGCGATTGACGTTACGCACGATGCTGGTGGCCTTGACGAAGGCCTTTTCGATCTGGTTGAGCTTTTCGCGGCGCGCCTGCACGCGGCGGATGCGCTCGATGCGCTCGGTCAGCAGCGGATCATCGTAAGTCGGCGTTGGTACCGGACACACCGGCTCCTGCGGCTCCGGCGCATTGCTGGTCTGCAGCTCCGGCAGCTGATCGCTCCGCGACGGATCAAAGCGGAACTGCTTGACCCCCAGACCGCGCAAGGTCGCGATCTGCTCGGCAGTCCGGATGCGGAAGCTGTTGAAGCTGAACGGATGCTCGAACCAGGGCAGGTCGATATACACGTACAGCCCGATGCACAGCTGGTTGGGCGTGACGTAGAGATCTTCGGCAGGCTGATTCATGGGTTCGTGGTGTGTACGTTTGGTGCGTCCTTCCACGCTCTATCGGCTTGCCTTGGCAGATATTGAGCCCCATCTCAATTTCCTGAAAACTAGCCTTGCAGAATTAAAAATGCTTGGCTATAATGCTCAGCTCATTTGGCCAGTTAGCTCAGTTGGTAGAGCAGCGGATTGAAAATCCGCGTGTCCGTGGTTCGATTCCGCGACTGGCCACCAAGCATTCCAAGACAAAGCCTCACCCTTGCGGGTGGGGCTTTTTCGTTTCTGCGGACAGAAGTCCGCAGTCTTGGTGCATGGCCTTGGTTTTTCTGGATGAGCTGTAGTGGGGAGTGGGGAGTGGGGAGTGGGGAGTGGGGAGTGGGGAGGGCGTTCCTATCCAGCCGTTCCGGAGCCTTGCTGCGCAAGACTCCGGCAGCGACGGAAATTATGTCGGCGGACTTCGATCACGCGTGTTAGGCCTCTTCCGGAGTCTTCGCACTCGCCCCCAGCAAAACCAGCCCCGGCGCTAGATGGAAGGAGCGGTCCAGGTTCGCCTGCGGATCATCCATGTGTTCGGCGATGACACCGGTGCAGGCCGCCAGCAGGCAGCGTGCCACGTCGATGGGGGTGAGCCCGCGTCGCAGTTCGCCGCGTTCGTAGGCGATGTTGAGCACCTTGGTCAGGCGCTCCAGCGAGTTCAGGATGATCGCTTCCAGGCGTGCGTTCAACTCCTCCGGCAGTTCAGGCGTGCCGCGATAGCGCACCACCACTTCTATCCTCAGCCGCTGCCGCGTATCGCTCAGGTAGTGGTGCATCTTTTGCCACAGCACCTCGCGCAGCAGGTCCAGCGGATTCTCGGCCTGGAGATAGTCATCGAGGTTCGCACCGATGTCGAACGGCCAGACCAGCTCTTCGAAGACTGCCGTCACCAGCGTGGTCTTGTCGGGAAAATGCCAGTACACCGCCCCGCGGGTGAGTGCGGCGCTGGCGGCCACCTGCTCCAGCGTGGTCGCACGCACGCCGCGCTGGGCGAAGGCTGCCAGCGCGGCATCAAGCAAGGTGGCGCGGGTCCGGTCTGCGCGAGACATCATGGCTCCCGTGTAGCGAGTTCGGTCCCGACGGGTGCGCCGCTGTGTTCCACCCAACCGCCGCCCAGGGTCTTGTAGAAAGTCACCAGATTGGTCCAGCGCGAGAGCCGGGTGCCGATCAGGTTCTTTTGCGCTGAATACAGTGTGCGCTGCGAGTCGAGCACGCTGAGATAGCTGTCCACCCCGTTGTCAAAGCGCGCCTGCGACAGGCGGAAGGAGCTCTCGCTGGCCTCCACCAGCGCCTCTTGGGCTTCCAGCTGGCGGCCTAGCGTATTGCGCTGGGCCAGCGCATCGGAGACTTCACGGAAGGCAGTCTGGATCGCCTTCTCATACTGCGCTACGTAGATGTTGCGGCTGATGGTGGCGATATCGAGATTGGCGCGGTTGGCGCCGCCGTCGAAGATCGGCAGCGTGATTTGCGGCACGAAGCTCCACGATCCCGAACCGCCCTTGAACAGCCCCGCCAGGCGAGCGCTGGACGTGCCAGCGTTGGCCGTGAGGCTGATACTGGGATAGAACGCTGCGCGCGCCGCGCCGATGTTGGCATTGGCGGCGCGCAGGTCGCGCTCGGCTTGGAGGATGTCGGGCCGGCGTTGCAGCAGGTCCGAGGGCAGCCCCGGCGGAATGGTCGCTAGTGGGCTGGCGGCCGCCAAGCGGGTATCGGGTAGCCCCTGCGGCAGCAGCGATGCCGGCAATCCGGCGCCCACCAGCAGTACCAGCGCATTACGGTCTTGCTCGACCTGGGCGGAGTAGCTTTCCACATCCACGCGGGCGCTCTCGAGGCTGGTCTGCACCTGACGCAAGCTCAGCGCCGAGGCGGAGCCCAGCTCGTAGCTGCGCTGGGTCAGCTGATAGGTGCTGTGCTGGCTTTTCAGCGTCTCTTGGGCCAGCCGCAGTCGGTCCTGGTCGGATGCCAGCGTCAGCCAGGCGGTGGCGACTTCGGCGATCAGGCTGATCTGGGTGCTGCGACGTGCCTCGGCAGTGGACAGGAAGGATTCCAGCGCCTGTTCCTTGAGGCTGCGCACGCGACCGAACAGGTCTAGCTCGTAGGCGCTGAAGCCGAGTGTGGCGGTGTAGTTGCGCGCGGTCACGGCCCGGCCCGAGCTGGACAGATCGGCGGGCGTGCGGCTGGCCGATTCGCTGGCAGCGGCATTGATGGTCGGGAACAGCGCGGCGCGTTCCAGGCCGTACTGGGCGCGCGCCTTCTCGATGTTGAGCACGGCCACGCGCAGGTCGCGGTTGTTGTCCAGCGCCAGTGCGATCACCTGCTGCAGGGCAGGATCGGTGAAGACATCACGCCAGCCGATATCCGCGACGGCAGTGGTGCTGGCATGGGTAGCAGCATCACCGGCAAAGCGGTTCTCGACCGGGGCGTCGGGTCGATGGTAAGCAGGCATCAGGGTGCAGGCGCCTAGCAGTGTGGCCAGCAGCAATGGTGTCAGCACTGCACGGGGGCGGACCGGGGGGCGGATCGAAAGGGGACGATTCATCTCAATGCTCCGTGGAAATCGCAGGTTGGCCTTGCGGCTCGTCCGATGGTTTGCGACCGAACAGCGCCATGATGGTCAAGAAGAACAAGGGCACGAAGAAGATCGCCAATACGGTGCCCGAGATCATCCCGCCGATCACCGCCATACCCAGCGCGTGCTGTGCGCCGGCGCCGGCGCCACTGCCCAGCACCAAGGGCAGGACCCCCAGGATGAAGGCCAGCGAAGTCATCAGGATCGGTCGCAGACGCATGCGCGCGGCTTCCATGGTGGCCGCCACCAGACTCTTGCCGTGTTCGTGGAGGTCCTTGGCGAACTCGACGATCAGGATCGCGTTTTTGCAGGCCAGACCGATGGTGGTTAGCAGGCCCACCTGGAAATAGACGTCATTCATCTTCCAGGTCAGGATTGCTCCGATCAGCGCGCCCAGCACCCCCAGTGGCACCACCAGGATCACCGAGAACGGTACGGCCCAGCTTTCATAGAGGGCGGCCAGCGCCAGGAACACGATCAGGATGGAGATCGCGTAGAGGATGCCGGTCTGGCCGCTGGAGGCCTTTTCCTGCAGGGACAGGCCGGTCCATTCATAGCCGATGCCCGCTGGCATTTTCTCCAGCGCGGCCTCGACGATGGCCATGGCCTCGCCGCTGGAGGCTGCGCCTGGCATGGCCATGCCCAGGATTTCCATGGATGGCACGCCGTTGTAACGCTCCAGGCGCGGCGAACTGGAGGCCCAGTAGGCGGTGGAAAAGGCGCTGAACGGAACCATGGTGCCGGCGCTGTTGCGTACGAACCAGCGCTCGACGTCGGAGGGCAGCATGCGGTATTGGGCATCGCCTTGCAGCATCACCTTCTTGACGCGGCCCTTGTCGATGAAGTCGTTGACGTAGCTGCTGCCCCAGGCGGTGGAGATGGTGTCATTGACATCCGACATGGCGACGCCCAAGGCACCGACCTTGTCGGTATCGACGTCGAGGCGGAACTCCGGCGTGTCCTCCAGGCCGTTGGGACGTACCGCGACCAGGCGCTTGTCCTGGGCCAGCTCAGCCAGCAACTGGTTGCGCGCGCGCATCAGGGCAGCGTGACCGAGATTGGCCTCGTCCTTCAACATCAGGTCGAAACCGGTGGCATTGCCCAGTTCGGAGACGGCCGGTGGGGCGAAGGCGAATACCCGGGCATCGCGGATGTTGGCGAAGGCAGCGCCGGCCTTGGCCGCAACGTCGGTGACCGACAGGCCCGGCCCCTTGCGCTCGTCCCAAGGCTTGAGCTTGATGAAGGCGAAGCCCATGTTCTGGCCGCTGCCGGCGAAGCTGAAACCGGAGACCGCGAAGACTCCCGCGACGGCCTCCTTCTGATCTACCAGGAAATGCTGCTCGACCTGGCGGATGACCTCGTCGGTGCGCTTCTTGGTCGCCCCCGCGGGCAACTGCATGATGGCGAACAGCGTGCCCTGGTCTTCATCTGGCAGGAAGCCCACCGGCAGTTTCATGAACCCCACCACGACCAGTGCCAGCAACACGGCATAGGCGGTCATGTAGCGCCTGCCACGGCCGAGCATGTGACGCACGATGCCCTGATAACGCAGGTTGCTGCGATCGAACTGGCGGTTGAACCAGCCGAAGAAGCCCGTGGTGGCCAGGGCATGCCCCTTGGCGACCGGCTTGAGCAGTGTCGCGCACAGCGCCGGGGTCAGCACGATGGCCACCAGCACCGACAGCGTCATGGCCGAGACAATGGTGATGGAGAACTGGCGATAGATCACACCCGTGGAGCCGCTGAAGAAGGCCATCGGCACGAACACCGCCGCCAGCACCAGCGCCACGCCGACCAGCGCGCCGGTGATCTGGCCCATCGACTTGCGTGTGGCTTCCTTGGGCGAGAGGCCTTCCTCGGACATCACCCGTTCGACGTTTTCCACGACGACGATGGCATCATCGACCAACAGGCCGATGGCCAGTACCATCGCGAACATGGTCAGGGTGTTGATGGTGAAACCGAACACGGACAGTACGCCGAAGGTCCCCAGCAGCACCACCGGTACGGCAATGGTTGGGATCAGTGTGGCGCGGAAGTTCTGCAGGAACAGGTACATCACGAGGAACACCAGCACCACGGCCTCGATCAGGGTGCGTACCACTTCCTCGATGGAAATGCGCACGAAAGGCGTGGTGTCATAGGGCTTCTGTACCTTCATGCCTGCCGGGAAGAACTTCTCCAGCTGGGCCACGCGGGCATCGACGGCCTTTACGGTGTCGAGCGCATTGGCGCCCGCGGCCAGCTTGATGGCCAGGCCCGCCGCCGGCTTGCCGTTGTAACGGCCCACCGAGTTGTAGCTTTCGCTGCCCAGTTCGATACGGGCCACGTCGCTCAGCTTGACGCGGGCGCCGCCGCTGAGTGTGCGCAGCACAATGTTATTGAACTGCTCGGCGGTACGCAGACGCGTCTGGGCCGTGATGGTGGCATTGATCTGCTGATCATCGGTCGCGGGCAAGCCGCCCAGCTGCCCGGAAGACACCTGCACGTTCTGCGCCTGGATCGCGTTCTTCACGTCCAGCGGGGTCAGGCTATAGCTGTTGAGCTTGTTGGGGTCGAGCCAGATCCGCATCGCATATTGCGAGCCGAAGAGCGTGATGTCGCCCACGCCTTCCACGCGGCTGATGGCGTCCTGGATATTGGCAGCCACGTAGTCCGACAGGTCGGAACCGCTCATGCTGCCATCTTCCGAGGTAAAGGCCAGCACGTTGAGGAAGTTGGTGGCGGACTTGGTCACCGTGACGCCCTGCTGCTGCACTTCGGAGGGCAACAGCGGCGTGGCCAGCGATAGCTTGTTCTGCACCTGTACCTGGGCGGTATCGGGATTGGTGCCGTTCTCGAAGGTCAGGGTGATGGTGACCGAACCCGAGGATTCGCTGGTGGACGCCATGTAGCTGAGACGGTCCAGCCCCTTCATCTTCTGCTCAATGATCTGGGTGACGGTGTCTTCCAGCGTCTTGGCTGAAGCGCCGGGATAGTTGGCCGTGATGGCGATGGCCGGTGGCGCGATGGCCGGATATTGGGCGATTGGCAGGGTCAGCACCGAAACGGTGCCGGCTAGCATCACGATGATGGCGAGTACCCACGCGAAGATCGGACGGTCAATGAAGAAGCGAGCCATGGTTCTTACCCGCCTTTCAGTGTGTACCGGCGCGGGCGCCGGTCACAGCGGTGGTCGTGCCCGATGCAGCGGCTTTGGGCGTCCACTGCACGACCTTCACCTTGGCCCCGGCGCTGGCGAGTTGCTGGCCTTCGACCACCAACTGCTCACCTTCCTTCAGTCCGCTGCTGACCAGCCACTGGTCGCCGATAGCGCGGTCAGTCACCAGCGAACGCTGTTCCACTACCCCGTCGGCATTGACCACGAAGGCCACCGGCTTGCCCGCGCCATCCCGACTGACAGCTTGTTGCGGCACCAGCAAACCCTGCTGGCGCACCCCTTCCTGCAACACGGCACGTACATACATTCCGGGTAACAGGTCTGTCTTGGTGTTGGGGAAGACGGCGCGTAGCGTGATGGCGCCGGTATCCTGGTTCACCGTCACATCGGAAAATTGCAGCGTTCCCTCCTGAGCATAGGTACGGCCGTTCTCCAGGATCAGCTTGACCTTGGCGCCGTTGCCGGATTTCTGCAGCTCGCCGTTGGCCAGCGCTTCCTTCAGGTTCAGCCAGGTGGTGCTGGATTGAGTGACATCGACGTAGATGGGGTCGAGTTGTTGAATCGTGGTCAAGGCAGTGGCTTGGCTGGCCGTCACCAGCGCACCGGGCGTGACGGTGGATTTGCCGATGCGCCCCGAGATCGGCGCATCGACTTGGGCGTAATCCAGGTTGATGCGGCTGGTTTCCATGTTGGCGCGGGCGGAGCTCACATCGGCCTCGGCCTCGCCCAGCGCTGCCACGGCGTCATCGTAGTCCTGCTGGCTGACCGCCTTGATGGCGACCAGCTCCTTGTAGCGGCCGGCCTTCAGACGAGCCGTTTTCACGCTCGCCTCAGCCTTGGTCAGCGCCGCAACGCTATTGTCATAGGCAGCCTTGTAGGTCGCTGGATTGATCTGGTAGAGCACCTGGCCTGCCTTGACATCACTTCCCTCGCGGAAGTTGCGGACTTGGACGATACCGCCGACCTGAGGCCGCACGTCGGCGATTTGATACGGCGAGGTACGGCCAGGTAACTCGGTTTGCAGAAGCACAGGCTGCGTGCGCACCGTCATCACGCCGAGCACGGGTGTTCCCGCCGCAGGGGGCGGGCCGCCCGGCGGCTTTCCGCATGCACTGAGTACGCTGATGATCGCCAACACGGCGGCAGGCCTGAGGATGGTGGATGTGCGCATAAAGGGCTCTCTGAAAAGGCAAACTGGTTTATAACAATACCGAACTGTACGGTATTATTAATTGACAGTTTCCGACAAGTCAAGCAATACTGAACCCACATGTACGAAAAAGAGATGTGACCTAGACAACAACGGGGACTTGTCAATGAGAGTAAAGACTGCGGCTAAACGCGAAGCCATCCTGGCGGCCGCGGCCGAAGTGTTCAAGGAGTCGGGATTCGAAAGGGCGTCGATGGCCGAGATTTCGGCGCGCATCGGTGGTTCCAAGGGCACGCTGTACGCGTATTTCAAATCGAAGGAAGAGCTCTTCGTGGGCGTAATGCATCAGGAAGCGAAGAAACAGTTCGATCCGATCCTCGATGCGCTGGATAACGACACAGCCGAGCTTGAGAAAACCTTATGCGTATTGGGAGAAAAGATTGTTAGCTTTCTGTGCCAAGAGAGCTCCATTCAGACCCGCCGGATGATCGTCGCCGAATCCGGCCGCAGCGATATCGGCCGTCGCTTCCACGAGGAAGGCCCGAAGATCGGCATGCAGCGCGTCGCCGCCTTCATGAAGAAGCAGATGGACGCCGGACGGCTGCGCCAAGGCGATCCGCTACGGGCGACTCTGCAACTGTTCGCCTTGCTCGATTGCGAAACGGTGACGCCGATGCTGCTAGGGCTGGAGACCTCGATCTCGCGTCCCCGCATCAAGCGTCTGGTAAGCCGCGCCGTGGAAACGTTTTTAGCGGCCTACGCCGCGCGTTGAGGTCTTCTGCTTTGTCTAACACGCAAACTTCAATTTGCAAGCGTATCTGCCAGCTCCCCGGTTCGAGGCTGGCAGGTGGCGCTTGTTCGTTTCCGGGGGCGCCGCAACTTGGCAAGCTGCCGGCTTGTAGCAAGCCGGGCGATCAGCTTCCATGCGGGCGACTGCCTACAAGGTCTTTTCCATGAAAATCTCGGCTACCTCGTTGGCATTGTATTTTTCGATCTCGTAAAAGCCTTTTTTCCTGAAGATGGATAAGGCGGCGTGGGCGCTTTTCATCGTGTCCAGACGCAGTGTGCGCAGTTGCCTGGCACGGGCCGCTGCTATCGCGTGATCCATCAGCTGCGCACCGATGCCCTGTCCTTGCAGATCGGGCAAGACGAAATAGCGCTTGATCTCGCCGATGCCCGCGGCGCGATCAATGATTTTCAGGGCAATCGTTGCGATCAGGGTGTCGCCCGACATCAGCACCCAGAAGTCTCCGCCGTCGCGCTGGTAGATTTCTGCAATGTTCCGGATGTCTGCTTGGCGGCCCGCCGGGTCAAATGCCTGACCACGACTTTCAAACACGATCTGCAACAAGGCTTCAAGCCGGTGTTGCTGCGCGGGGTTGAAAGATACGGGTTCCATGTTTTCGATTGTCAGGCAAGGCAGGGCTTGAGCGCCTGCACTGGACAGGCGGGCGGCTTCGTCTTCACGCAGGTGGTGTGCCGTCTTGGCGGGCCTCGGGCAAGGTGAGCGCACTGAGTTGCGCATCGCCATAAGTTTTGATGACCTCGGCAATGATGACCTGGTATCCCGCGAGCCAGTTAGCGTGTTTCGCTTTGGCTTGCTGATGCTGGGGGTGGCAGATCAGTTGCTGCAGCGCTTCGAGCGACTGCCAGTAATACACATTCGAAATCAGCCCCGTACTGCTGTTCTCCCAGCTTTCCTCGCCGATGTAGCCGGGGATTCCCTTAGCCGCCTCGGCAATTGCTTGATCGAGCCGGTGGAACTCGTCGTCGTATTGCTTCTTGGAAAATATGAAGGTCGATGAGTACATTGTTGTTTCAATTAAGTCGATTCAGTCAGGAGCCCTAGTGATTGAATGATTACCCGTCATCCAGGAAGCATGCGCTTCAGGGTTGCTCAGGCGCCGAAGCGTGCAGGGGCGAAGGGTTCTGCTTTGATGAAGGGGGTTTGGCTGTCGAACAGATCGGCGAGCAGGCGGCCACTGGCTGGCCCCAGGGTGAAGCCCTGGTGTGCATGACCGAAGTTGAACCACAGACCTGGGTGGCGGGCGGCGGCGCCGATTACCGGTTTCATGTCGGTGGTGCAGGGGCGGGCGCCGATCCAGGGCGTGGCTTCGAGCGGGGCGCCGAGGGCCAGGGCGCGGGCGGCGACCTTCTCGGCCATCGCCAGCTGTACCGGCGAAGGTGGCGCATCGCGCAGGGCTAGTTCGGCACCGGTGGTGATGCGCAAGCCGGCGCTCATCGGCGCCAGCATCACGCCGTCGTCGGCGCACAGCACGGCCATTTCGAGCTGGCGCTCAACCTGGTAGTGGCGGTGGTAGCCGCGTTTGACGAACAAGGGCAGGTGGTAGCCGAGCGGGCGGATCAGGTCATCGGCCCAGGGGCCCAGCGCGACGACGACATCGGAAGCCTGCTGCGGACCCTCGGCGGTGATTACCTGCCAGCCATGGCTGGTCTGGCGCAGGGTGCTGGCGTCGCCGCTGACCAGGCGTCCGCCGCGGCGCTGGTATAGCGCGGCATAGCGGGCGACCAGTTCGCCGGGGTCGTTGACGGCCCAGGGATCCACCCAGTGCACCCCGCCGGCAAAGCGCTGCTGCAGCGCCGGTTCGGCAGCGCTCAGCGCATCGCTGTCGAGCGCCTCAAAGCGCACGCCGTAAGTGTCGTGGTAGTGGCGGGCCTTGGCGACGCCCTTGGCGTAGCTCTGCGCGTGGCGGAAGGCGAGGCGGAAGCCGCTTTCCTTGACCAGATCCTGCGCGCCGGCACTGACTATCCACTCGGCATGCTCGCTGGTGGCGTGGGCGATCAAGGTGGACCAGTCGCGTGAAATGCGGGCGTGGCGCTTGGGCGAGGAGTGGTACCAGTAGGCGGCCAGACGCGGCAGCAGGCTGGGCAGCGCACGCCAGTGGTAGCTGACGGCGGCGTTGAGGCCGAAGGCATGCTGCAGCAGATCGGCCGGCTCGCGCGGCAGCGGATAGGGTTCGACGGCTTCGCGCTGGATCAGGCCGGCATTGCCGTAGGAGGTTTCACGGCCGGGCGCCTTGCGGTCGAGCAGTAACACATCGTGGCCACGCGCCTGCAGGTGTAGTGCGGTGCTGACGCCGACCATGCCGGCGCCCAGGACAATCACGCTCCTCGTCATGATCTGCGTTCTCCCTCAGCCGCGTGCGCCGGCGATAACGGTGATTTCGATGCGCGCCTGCGGTACGACCAGGCTGGCGACCAGCGTGGTGCGCACGGGCAGCGGGGCCTTGAAGCGGCGGGCGTAGGCGATATTGAAGGCGGCGAAGTCGCTCGGCTCGACCAGATAAACCGTGCAGGAGACGACATCGTCGAGATCCAGCCCCTCGCCGGCGAGGGTGTTGGCGATGCGGTCGAGGACCAGATCGGTCTGCGCGCTGATGCCTTCGGGCACGCCACCGGAGGCGTCCAGCGGCACTTCGCCGGAGAGGAAGACGAGGCCGGCGGCGCGGCGTACGCGGGAGAAGGGAAGCTCTGCCATGAACACAATCCTTGCTTGAAAAAACTTGGGTGCGTGCGCCAGAAGCGTCTGCACACGCGGTCAATCAGCTCATTCTGCGCCTGTGAAGCTTTGTAGAACAATAACGATTCTGCAGTTCTTCTTTGCCGATCTGGCAAATCAAGGGTTTTCCTCGCGATGCAGGGCTTCCAGGGGCTCGCCGATGGTGGCCTGCTGCAGGTAGCGCAGAAAGGTCTGGCATACCGTTGGCAGCATCCGCCCGGCGAGGGTCTGGACCTCCATGAAGCGCTCGTTCATCTCGCGGTCACGCAGCGGGATGGCACGTAGCGTACCCGCTTCGATGCGGCCGCGCACGGCCAGCTCACCGCACAGCGTGATCCCGCCGCCGGCGCTGGCAAAGCCGATCAGCGCATTGAGGTCATTGCTCGACAGCACGGCCTTGTACTGCAGGTTCTGGCGGCTGCAGCAGATGTCCAGTAACTGGCGCAGCGTGGTGTCGGCGCTCTCCTCGGCCAGTGCCAGCGGGTGGGCGACGATCTCCGCCACCGACAGCTGGCGGCGCTGGGCCAGCGGGTGATCGGGCTTGGTGATGGCCAGGACCGAAGCCGGGTGGCGGAATTGCACACGCACGCCAGGGTCCGGACTCAGGCCCAGGGTGACGCCGATGTCGCCATCGCCCTCGCGGATTCGCTTGGGCACTTCGCTGGGTTTGCAGACACTGAGCTGGAATTCGATGCCGGTGTAGCGCTGGCGGAAAAAAGCGATCAGCGCGGGCAGAAAGTCGGCGGCAAAGCCGGCGGTGCTGACCAGGTGGATGCGGCCCTGGCGGAGGCCGCGCAGGGCCTGCATCTCGGCGATCACGCGGTCGGCGTCCTGCTGCTGGCGTCGCGCATGGGCGGCCAGCAGTTCGCCGGCGGCATTGACCACCATGCCGCGTGCGCGGCGCTCGAAGAGCAGGGTGTCGAGCGTTTTTTCCAGCCGTGCGATCTGCCGGCTGATCGCCGAGGGCGCGACGCCCAATTGCTCGGCGGCGGCGGTAATCGAGCCACCGCGCACCACTTCGAGAAAGTAGCGCAGCGAGACTTCCTGCAGTTCCTGGGTTCTTTTGATCATGGGGGTGTCGATGGGCTGGCTGAGGGCGGACTGTGCGGCTTGAGCTTTCGCAAAACGGCAATGAAATATTGCAGATTGCTGTGTTGTTGGCAATTTTTTCGTGCCCTAAGATGAGTCCATCCAAGACCTGAGCAGCCTACCGAACGATTCATGAGCACATCCTCCACGCTTCCACACGAATCACTCCTGGCGCTGTCCGCCGTTGAGCTGCGCCAGCTCATCGGCCGCCGCGCGCTGTCGCCGGTCGAGCTGCTCGAAGCCTGCATTGCGCGCATCGAGGCGGTGAATCCGCGTGTCAATGCGATTACCGCGACCTGCTATGAACGCGCGCTGAGCGAAGCACGTGCCGCCGAGCAGGCGGTGATGGCGGGCCAGGCGCTGGGCTTGCTGCACGGTTTGCCGCTGGGCGTGAAGGATCTGGAAGACACGGCCGGCCTGCTCACCACATATGGCTCGCCGCTGTTCCGCAACCATGTGCCGGCGGCGGACAATGTGCTGGTGCAGCGCTTGCGCGCGGCCGGCGCCATCGTGGTCGGCAAGACCAATGTGCCGGAGTTCGGTGCCGGCGCCAATTCGCGCAATGTAGTGTGGGGCGCGGTGGGCAATCCCTTCAATCCCAATCTGAATGCCGGCGGTTCCTCGGGCGGTTCGGCGGCGGCGCTGGCCTGCGATATGTTGCCGCTGTGCACCGGTTCGGATACCGGCGGTTCGCTGCGCATTCCGGCGGCCCTCAATGGCGTGGTCGGCATGCGTCCTTCGCCCGGCGTGGTGCCCAGCGAGCGCAAGAAGCTGGGCTGGACGCCACTCTCGGTGGTCGGGCCGATGGGCCGTAATGTTGCCGATGCCTGCCTGCAGCTGGCGGCAACGGCCGGTGCGCATGGCGGCGACCCGCTGAGCTTCCCGCTCGATGCGCTGCAGTTCCTCACGCCGGCCAGCTGTGATCTGAGTCGCCTGCGCGTCGGCTGGAGCGAGGATCTGGGTGTCTGCGACGTTGATCCGGTCGTACGCCGCGCCTTCCGCAGCAAGATTGCGGCGATGGCCCCCCATTTCGCGCTGTGCGAACCGGTCGAGCTGGATTTTGCCGGCGCGCATGAATGCTTTGATGTGCTGCGTGCCGAGAGCTTCGTGGCCAGCATGGATGCGGCTTACCGCAAGGATCCGGCCAGCCTGGGACCGAATCCGCGCGCCAATTACGAGCAGGGCGCGGCGATGAGCCTGCGTGATGCCGCCTTTGCCCGCGCCGAGCAGACCCGCTTGCTGCAGTCCTTCCAGCGCAAGTTCGAGCAGTACGACATCCTGCTCTGCCCGACCACGCCGCTGTCGCCGTTCCCCTGGACCTCACTGTATGCCGACACCATCGATGGCAAGCAACAGGCCAATTACTACCGCTGGCTGGCGCTGACCTATGTCATCACGCTGACTGCGCACCCGGCGATCAGCCTGCCCTGCGGGCGCGACGAGCTGGGTATGCCATTCGGTTTGCAGGTGGTCGGCCGCTTCCGCAGCGATGCCGCCTTGCTGGCCATCTCGCAGGCGCTGGAGCAGGCCTTCGCCGGCGATCAGCGCCTGAGCCGGCCGCGTCCCGATCTGCAGCACTTGCCCGAGCCGGTGCCTTCTCTCAAATCCATCGTCACCGCGCCGCCCGAAGTGGGCGAGCTTGTACTGGCCGACGCCGGTACGGGCAGCGCCGTGTGAGTTGTTATCATCGATTCAGCCAACAAGGAGTTTTGCATGTCTGTACTCGCCCTCTCACGTCGCTCTGCCCTCGGGTGGATGCTTACGACCTTGGCTGCCGCCGTGATCGGCATGCCCGGGATTGCCCTCGCCGCCGGGGAGGACAGCTCGGTGCTGCGCATGGTGCCGCAGGCTGACCTGAAGATTCTCGATCCGGTGTGGACCACCGCCACGGTGACCCGCGACCACGGCTTCATGGTCTACGACACCTTGTTCGGCATGACCGACAAGGGCGAGATCAAGCCGCAGATGATCGATACCTACAGCCACAGCGCCGACGGCAAGGAATGGACCTTCACCCTGCGCAGCGGCCTGAGCTTTCACGATGGCGCGCCGGTGACCAGTGCTGACGTGGTGGCCTCGCTCAAGCGCTGGGGCTCGCGTGCCTCGGTCGGCCAGCTGCTGCTGAGTGCGACCAAGAGCATCGATGCCGTCAATGACAAGACCTTCAAGATCGAGCTGGCCAAGCCCTTCGGCTTCATGCTCGACGCGCTGGGCAATCCCAACAACCCCTTGTTCATCATGCCCAAGCGCATCGCCGAGACGCCGGGCACCACGCAGATCACCGAGGTGATCGGCTCCGGGCCCTACATGTTCAAGAAGGACGAATACAGCCCGGGCAGCAAGGTGGTCTATCTGCGCAATCCGAAGTACCAGCCGCGCAAGGAGCCTGCCTCGGGCACCGCAGGCGGCAAGAAGGTGTATCTGGAGCGTGTCGAATGGGTGATGCTGCCCGACGCGCAAACCCAGGCCAATGCCCTGGTGTCGAATGCGGTGGATCTGATCGAGCGGATTCCGCCCGAGCAATATCCGGCCTTCAAGAAAGACCCGAACCTGGTGCTCGACAAGCAGGTGGGCCAGGGCAGCATCGTCATGGCTTTCAATCATCTGACGGCACCTTTCAACAATCCGAAGATCGCCCGTGCGGCGATGCTGGCGGTCAATCAGCAAGCGCTGATGCGGGCGCAATTCATCGCGCCCGAGATGTACAGCGTGAATCCTTCGATCTATGCCAATGGCACCGCCTACTGGTCTGATCGCAGCGCCGGTTTTACCGGCAAGCCGCAGTTTGCCGAAGCCAAGAAGCTGCTCAAGGAAGCCGGTTACGACGGCAAGCCGGTGGTGTTGATGGCGCCGACCGACCACTCGACGCACAACAAGTATCCGCTGGTGATGGCCGCGCTGCTGCGCCAGGCGGGCTTCAATGTGGATGTGCAGACCATGGATTGGCAGACCGAGATTGCCCGTCGCGCCAAGAAAGATCCGGTCGAGCAGGGCGGCTGGAACATCTTTACGACAGGCTTCTTCGCGGTCGACATGATGAACCCGATTGTCATGGCGCCGCTGACCGGCACGGGTGACAAGGGCTGGTTCGGCTGGCCCAGCTCGGACAAGGTCGAGGCGCTGAAGATGAGCTTCATCGAAGAGATGGACCCGGCCAAGAAGAAGCAGATCGCCACCGCGCTGCAGGAAGAGGCGCTGTCCAAGGCGCTGTTCGTGCCGCTCGGTGAATACGTGCCTTACACCGCGATGCGCAAGAACATCAGCGGCCTGATCAAGGCGCCGGTGAATGTGTTCTGGGGGCTCCGGAAGAACTGATTATCAGGCCGCGACACGCTGTGGTCGCGGCGCTTCCTTCTCCGCAAACTGGGTTTGACTTGCCATGTATATCTTCGTCCTGCGGCGCATCCTGTCCACCATTCCGGTGCTCGGCATTGTGGCGCTCATCGTGTTCATGATGCTGCACCTGGCGCCCGGCGATCCGGCTGCCATCATCGTGGGCGACAATGGTTCGCTTGCCGACATCCAGCGGGTGCGCGATCAGCTCGGCCTCAATGAATCCTTGCCGATGCAGTTCTGGCACTGGTTGCTGCGTCTCTTGCAGGGCGATCTGGGACGCTCGATCTTCATCCCGCAAAGCGTGGTGTCGCTGATCGGCCAGCGCATCGGTCCGACCTTCTCGCTGGCTGGCCTGACCCTGGTATTCACCTTGTTGCTGGCCATTCCGCTGGGCACCATCGCCGCCTGGAAGCGCAACAGCTGGCTCGACCGTGGCCTGATGGCCGCCTCGGCAGCCGGCTTTTCGGTGCCGGCCTTCGTCGTCGGCTATCTCTTCATCTGGCTGTTCGGGCTGCGTCTGCAATGGTTTCCGGTGCAGGGCTACATCCCGCCGGCGCAGAGCCTGAGTGGCTGGCTGCATGGCCTGGTGCTGCCGGCGCTGACCCTGGCGATGGTCTATATCGCGCTGATTGCACGGGTTACCCGTGCGGCGGTCTCCGAAGCGCTGACCGAGGACTACATCCGCACCGCACGTTCCAAGGGTATCGCCGAATGGCGCGTGCTGCTGCGCCACGCGCTGGCCAATGCCGCCGTGCCGATCGTCACCGTGGTCGGCATCGGCGTGGCCTTGCTGATCACCGGCGTGGTGGTGACCGAGACCGTCTTCGCGATTCCCGGCCTCGGCCGCCTCACCGTAGATGCCGTGCTGTCGCGCGATTTTCCGATGATCCAGGGTGTGACGTTGTTTTTCTCCTTCGTCTACGTCGTGGTCAATCTTCTGGTGGATCTGAGCTATCTGCTGCTCGATCCGCGTATCCGTTACTGATCCGGGCGCGCTCATGTCTTCTTCTGTTCTTCCTTCGATTTCCGCGCCAGCACCCGGACGTGCCTTGCTGCGGCGGCTGTGGGCGCATGGCCCGATCCGCTGGAGCAGCTTGCTGCTGCTGTTGTTGCTCGTGCTGGTGGTCGGCGCGCCATGGTTCGGCACCTTGCTGCCGGATGCGATGGACCCGGCCAATGCCAATCTGCCGATGTTCACGCGTGCGCTGTTCAATGATCTCTCCGGCGATAGCTACGAGCATCTGTTCCTGCTGGGTACCGACGCGATGGGGCGTGATCTGTGGAGCCGCATGTTGTATGGCGGCCGCATTTCGCTGACGGTGGGCGCCGTGGTGGCGCTGTTCTCGCTGCTGCTCGGTTCCCTGGTCGGTCTGGTCAGCGGCTATTTCCGCCGCGTCGATATGCTGTTGATGCGCTGCATGGATGGCCTGATGGCGATCCCCGCGATGATCTTTGCGATCAGCCTGGTGGCGATCTTCGGAGCGCGGCTGAGCACCTTGCTGGTAGCGATCACCATTCCGGAGATCCCGCGTGTCGCACGTCTGGTGCGTTCGGTGGTGCTCGGCGTGCGCGAGGAGGCCTATGTAGAAGCGGCGGTGGCGCTGGCCACGCCGACGCTGAAAATCCTGCGTCGCCACATCCTGCCCAATGCCATCGCCCCGCTGATCATCCAGGGCACCTACATCTGCGCGGCAGCGATTCTCATCGAATCCAGCCTGTCCTTCCTCGGTCTGGGGCTGTCGGCTGAAGAGGCTACCTGGGGCAGCATCATGGCCGAGGGGCGCAGCCAGTTCAATCAGCATCCGAATGTCGTCCTGCTGCCCGGCGTGCTGCTGGCGCTGACGGTACTGGCGGTCAATATGCTCGGTGATGGTCTGCGCGACAGGCTCGATCCCAAGTTCAACAAGCGGACCTGATGCAATCATGAGCGCGATTCCTTCCCCCAATGAAACTGCCGTGCCCGTGCTCTCGGTACGCGATCTGAGTATTGCGCTGCCGCCGGGCGCCGACCGTCCGCATGCGGTGGCGAACATTTCCTTTGACGTGCATGCCGGGCGCATCCTGTGTCTGCTGGGCGAATCCGGTTCTGGCAAGTCGATTCTTGCCAGCACGGTGATGGGCCTGTTGCCCGAGGGTTTGCGTCCCGTCGGCGGGCAGGTGCTGCTGCACGATCAGGATGTGCTGCGCTACTCCCCCGAAGCGATGCGCGCAATTCGCGGCAGCCAGGTCGCCATGGTGTTCCAGGAGCCGATGACGGCGCTCAATCCGGTGATGAGCTGTGGCGCCCAGGTCGACGAGGTTTTGCGCCAGCACACCGCGCTGGATCGTGCCGGGCGCCGCGCACGCGTGCTGGAGATCTTCCAGCATGTACGCCTGCCGGAGCCGCAGCGCATCTACGACAGCTTCCCGCACCAGCTCTCGGGCGGCCAGCGGCAGCGCATCGTGATTGCGATGGCGCTGATCCTCAAGCCAGCCTTGCTGATCTGCGACGAGCCGACCACGGCGCTGGATGTCACCACGCAGGCCGAGATCCTCAAGCTGATCCGCGACTTGCAGGCCGAGAACGGTACGGCAGTGTTGTTCATCACCCATGACTTCGGCGTCGTTGCCGAGATCGCCGACGAGGTGGTGGTGCTGCAACTGGGCCAGATGATCGAGCACGGCAGCAAGGAACAGGTGCTCACCGCACCGCGCGAGGACTATACGCGCAGCCTGCTCGATGCGGTGCTTGAACTGGAGCCGGCGCAGCGCCCTGAGCTGCCACACAGCTATCCGCTGCTCGAAGTGCAGCACCTGTTCAAAACTTACGAGACACGGCGCTGGCCGGCCAAGCCGCGGATCGTGAATGCGGTCGATGACATTTCGCTGCGCTTGCACGCCGGCGAGACCATCGGCATCGTCGGCGAATCCGGTTCCGGCAAGTCCACCTTCGCACGCTGCGTGGCGCGCCTGATCGAGCCCAGCGCGGGCGACATCTTCTCCGACGGGCGCTCGGTGGCGCGTGCCAGCGTGCGCGATCTGCGCCCCTTCCGTCAGGTGGTGCAGGTGGTGTTCCAGGACCCTTACCGTTCGCTCAATCCGCGTCAGACCGTGGGCGAGTCGATCATCGAAGGCCCGCTCAATTTCGGCGTGCCGCGCGCCCAGGCCTGGGCAGCGGCCGAAGAGCTGATGCGTCTGGTGCGCATGAAGCCGGAGGCGCTGCGTCGCTATCCGAGCGAGTTCTCCGGCGGTCAGCGCCAGCGCATCTCGATTGCCCGCGCGCTGGCCTGCAAACCCAAGGTGCTGATTGCGGACGAAGCGGTGTCGGCGCTGGACGTGTCGGTGCAGGCGCAGATCCTGCAGCTGCTCGACGACATCCAGCGTGAGCTGCGCATCGGCATTCTCTTCATCACCCACGATCTGCGGGTGGCCAGTCGCATCTGTGACCGCATCGTGGTGCTGCATCAGGGCAAGGTGGTGGAGGAAGGTCCGGCGCGCAATTTGTTCACCGCGCCGCAAAGCGACTACACGCGCTTGCTGATGGCGGCTGCGCCGGGTCGGGCGTATCGCTTTGCGCGCTCGTCTGCCGCGCCGAGTGTGCTGGTCGATGCCTGAGCGAATCCGGGTGGAAATGAAAAATGCATGATCAGGAAGCGCTCAATCTGACCGAGGCCATTGCTTACTGGCGCGAGCAGCCGCTGCCGCGCGCGCTGATGGCGCTGCAGGAAGTCGCCTGGTTCAACCCTGCCGTGCGGCCACTGGCCGAAGCGCTTGGCGATGTCGGCCTGGGCCGCGCCGAGCTCGACGATGCAGCCGCCCGTCTGGCGCGTTTTGCGCCTTATCTGGCCAAGGCTTTTCCCGATACGGCGGCCAGCCAGGGCATCATCGAATCGCCCTTGCGCCCGCTCGGCGCCTTGCAGCCGGTGCTGGCGGCGTACTACGGCATGGCCTTGCCGGGGCAGCTGTGGATGAAGATGGACAGCCATCTGCCGGTGTCCGGCTCGATCAAGGCGCGCGGCGGCATCTATGAGGTGCTCCAGCACGCCGAAAGCCTTGCGCTGGAGGCCGGGCTGATTACTCTGGAGGCCGATTACGGTTGTCTGGCCAGCGATGCGGCCCGCGCCTTTTTCGGCCACTACCGCATTGCCGTCGGCTCCACCGGTAATCTGGGGCTGTCGATCGGCATCATCAGCGCCTGTCTGGGCTTCCAGGTCACGGTGCACATGTCGGCCGATGCGCGGCAGTGGAAGAAAGACAAGCTGCGCGCCCATGGCGTCTGCGTGGTCGAGCATGAAGCCGACTACAGCAGCGCCGTGGCCGAGGGCCGGCGTCAGGCAGCGGCCGATCCCGCCTGTCATTTCATCGACGATGAAAATTCGCAGCATCTCTTCCTCGGCTACGCGGTGGCGGCCTTGCGTCTGCAGGCGCAGTTTGCCGCGCAGCAGATCCGTGTCGACGCCGAGCACCCGCTGTTCGTCTATTTGCCCTGCGGGGTGGGCGGTGGCCCCGGCGGGGTGGCGTTTGGCCTCAAGCTGGTGTTTGGCGATGCCGTGCATTGCATCTTCGCCGAGCCCACGCATTCGCCCTGCATGCTGCTGGGCGTGCATACCGGTTTGCACGAGGCGGTCGCGGTCAGCGATTTCGGTATCGACAATCTCACTGCGGCCGATGGTCTGGCGGTCGGTCGGCCCTCGGGCTTTGTCGGGCGGGCCATGCAAAGGCTGATCGACGGCTATTACACGGTCAGCGACGAGCGTCTGTTTGCCTTGCTGGCGCTGACTGCGCAGCACGAGCAGATCTGCCTGGAGCCTTCGGCATTGGCTGGTCTGCCGGGCATCACCTGGGTCCTGGCGGCGCAGCAGCGGGACTATCGCGCGCGGATGGCGCTCGACGCGCAGCAGCTTGAGCGGGCCACGCATCTGGTCTGGGCGACCGGTGGCAGCATGGTGCCCGAGGCGCAGATGCGCGACTACCTGGCCCAGGGCCAGGCGGCGCTGGCCGCTTGAGGCAGACCGCGCTCAGACCTGCTGCGTGGCTCGCGCTTCCTTTGCCAGCAGGCTGTACGCCAGATCCACCGCGTCCTGATAATTGCCGACCATCGCGTCGGCGCCGCACTCGGCGGCGCTGGGGCGGGTGAAGGGGGCATCGATCTCTTCGAGTACGCGCATCACCGCCAGCGGGGTGTGCGGCTGCAGTGCGCGCAAGGCGGTGAGGGTTTCGCCGAGGGCGCGGGCATGGTCTTCGGGGGCGACGCAGCTGATGATGACCAGCGGGATGTCCTGGCGGCCGGCCAGCTCGCTCAAGGCGGCAGGCGCGATCAGGCGGGCGGCCATGTGTTCGCTGTGCAGCACATTGACCATCACCTGGGCGACCAGGCTGGACACCGGGCCATCCAGATGGGTGACGTACACGCTGTGCTCGGGCGCGGCGACCGGCTTGGCACGGCGCGTATCGGCCTTGCCGCTGGCGGCGGCCAGTACCGAGGCGGCACGGCTGCGCGGTTTGGTGAGGCGCTGATGTGACATGGCATTGATCAGCGCGAGGATGGCGTGATTCATGTGTGCCTGCTCGTCCTGCGTGATCTCGTTCTCGCTGAAGTCGATGTAGGCCAGGCGGATCGCGGCGAGCATCACCTGATCGCTGTATTGGTGTAGCGGCTTGTCCTTGAGGAACTTGCGCAGGCCGCGCACCAGTTCGGCCGAGTCGCCGGACAACGAGCGCTGGTAGAAGCGTTCGGCCAGGCTCAGTGCCGAGATGTCGCCGAGCAGGATTTCGAGGAAGTTGAGCGCCCGCACATAGCGCCCGGCGACCACCAGGCAGAGCGTCAGCGGCGTGGACAGGATCAGGCCGATCGGGCCCCACATGGCGCTCCAGAAGATTGCGGCGATCACCACCGAGAGTGGCGACAGTCCGGTGGAGTGGCCGTAGAGCTTGGGCTCGAAGAATTGTGCGATGACGATCTCGATGAACAGGAAGATCAGCACGGTGATCAGCATCAGGCTCCAGCCCTCGGACATCGCGGCGGCCATGACGGTGGCCGCACCGGCGGCGATCCAGATGCCGATGTAGGGGATGAAGCGCGCCACTGCGGTGAGTGCCCCCCAGAACAGTGCGCCGCTCAGCCCCGCAAGCCCCAGCGCAAGGGCCACCAGGCCGCCAACCAGGGCATTGACCGCAAACTGCGAGACGAAGAAGCGTGACAGGCGCTCGGTGGCGTCGGTGATGGCTTGCGTGGTGGCGCGCAGATTGCCGCCGCTGATCAAGCGGATCACGCGGTCACGCAGCGAGTCGTAATCGAGCAGGATGAAGATCAGCACGATCAGCACGATGCCGCCTGTCTCCAGCGGCGGCAGCACGGTGTGCACGACGCTGGTGACGATCTCGAAGGGTTTGGCGTGCGGCGTCTCGATCTGCACGCGCAGCGGCGGTGTCGGGTTGTCTGCGTTGGGCGTCAGCGCGAAGCCCGGCGCTGCCGCCTGATGTTCGGGCGAGAGCTTGCTGGCCAGGTGGTCAGCCTGATTGACGATGGCATTGAGCTTGCCGAGGGTCAGCTTGTCGACGCTCTGCAGCTTATCGCGGATAGTGCGCTCGTACTGCGGCAGGCTGCTGGCCAGACGAATCGCCTGTGAGCCGAGCACCATGGTGGTACTGGCGACCCCCACGAACAGCAGTAGCACCGACAGGGCGACAGCCTGTGTCTGCCCCAGTCCCCAGTGGCGCAGCCGACGGATCAGCGGCGCGATCAGCAGGGCCAGGAAGACCGCCAGAACGACCGGGATCAGCACGTCCCGCCCGTAGTCGAGCATCACCAACAGGATGGCGGCGCCGATCAGGCGCGCGAGTTGATCAGGCGGAGTGTGTTGAGACTTGCTGGTGCCGGACATGGATCAGGATTCCCTGTTGAGAGGACGGCCGCAGTCGGCGCGTCAGGAGCGATCCGTATTGTGTACCAGCAGGGCGATTCATGCCGAGCCTCGTGAGGCGGGCAGACAGGCGCCGGGCATGCGCAGCCCGGCGGGCGCAGCGTCAGTGGCCGGCGCTCTGGCGGGCGGCCGAGGGCAGCTCGCCGAAGAGCTGGCGGTAGTCCTTGGCGAACTGGCTGAGGTGGTTGAAGCCCCAGGCGTAGGCCACGCTGGAGACCGATTCGCCATCGTGGCCGTACTTGAGCTGGCGGCGCACGGCATTGAGGCGGATGCTGCGCATATAGCTCAGTGGCGGCATGCCGGTGACTTCTTCGACGCAGTTCTGCAGCGCGCGGCGGCTCAGGTGCAGGCGCTCGCAGAGCTCGGGAATGCTCGGCGGCTGGCCGGGGTTCTGCAGCAGTTGTTCGCGGATGCGCGCCACCGTCTGTTGACGGCTGATTTGCCGGCGCGGTGTCGGCGTGCTGGCATGAGCGCCAAGCAGGACGCCGGAGAGCGCATCGAACACGCGCGTCTGCAGATCGCTGCTCAGCGCCTGGCTGGCGTGCTGCGCATTGTCGCGCGCATCGTCGAGCACATTGGAGAGGGCCGCACACAGGCGCGCCTTGTGCGACAGCGCAACGGCGATCACATCACGCTGGCGCAGCAGATGGTCCAGATCCTGGGCGTGCTCCTGGGCGAGGTATTCGGCAAAGCTCAGGCGATCCACCACCACGCCGTAGAGGTCGAAGTCCGGTGCGGTCAGCAGGTCGAACTCGGCGCCGCCATCGCGGATGCAGATGGCATTCTCGGGCAGGGGCTTGCTGCCCATGCTCATCATGCCGTCTTCGGCGGCCGGAATGCCGAACCAGATCGACTGATGCCAGGCTGCGCAGCTCTGGCGCAGCTGGCGATTGGCGCGCTCGACGAAAATCTGCGTCTTCGGCAACCATAGCTCGCTGACCATGCCCTCGAAGCTGCCCGCCGAGAGCTGGTCGTAACGCTGGTCCCAGCGCGACAGATTGAGCGCGTGCTCATCGGCGTCATTGGCGCGTGTGATGCGGTAGATGAATTTCTCGCCGGAGGCTTCGTCAAGTGCCGAGCCGGTGGCGGGAGAGAGCGTGGAAAATGGGTACATGCCGTGACCTGCGCAGTCGCTTTGTGACAACTGCGTGACATGAAAGCAAATGTCGTACCCTCTTCTGCGTGAGTCTTGAGGCTTTCGCCAAGGCGCTCCAGTAAAGGATTTGCGGCGGCTCACGGAATTTGCGCGTAGCGCTTTAGTGATAGAGCCTGAGGGGGCCGGCACAGCCATGGTGCGTGACGGGCAGTGCATTTGTGCCGATTTTTGATAGTCGGGTGCCAAATCTTGATAACGGCTTTACGGCACTCTGCGACACGATGCACTCACTGAACAAGTGGGAGTCAAACATGAGTAAATCAAGTCCGGCCACAGGTCTGTCGGCCAGTCTGGGTACCTTGCAGTTGTGGGGCATCGCCGTGGGTCTGGTGATTTCGGGGGAATATTTCGGTTGGAGCTTCGGCTGGGCCAGCGCGGGGACGCTGGGCTTCCTGATCACCACCCTGGCGGTGGCCTTGATGTATGGCACTTTCATCTTCAGCTTTACCGAGCTGACCACCAGCATTCCGCATGCAGGCGGTCCATTCGCCTACAGCTATCACGCTTTTGGCCCCACTGGCGGTTATCTCGCCGGCATGGCCACCCTGATCGAATTCGTGTTTGCCCCGCCGGCCATCGCGCTGGCTATCGGCGCTTATCTGAACGTGCAGTTCCCGGGTCTCGATCCGAAGATCGCAGCGGCCGGCGCCTATGTGGTGTTCATGGCGCTGAACATTGTCGGCGTGACGGTGGCTGCGACCTTCGAACTCTTCGTGACCCTCCTCGCCATCTTCGAACTGCTGGTGTTCATGGGCGTGGTCGCACCGGGCTTCTCCTTCGAGAACTTCACCAAGGGCGGCTGGTCGGGCGCTGACAGCTTCTCGCTGGCATCGATTCCCGGCATCTTTGCAGCGATTCCTTTCGCCATCTGGTTCTTCCTGGCGATTGAGGGCGTGGCGATGGCGGCTGAAGAAGTGCGTGATCCGAAGCGCTCGATTCCGATTGCCTACACCGGCGGCATCATTACCCTGGTGGTGCTGGCCATCGGCGTGATGGTTTTCGCTGGCGGTGCGGGCGACTGGACCAAGCTGGCCAATATCAATGACCCGCTGCCGCAAGCGATGAAGATGATCGTCGGTGAGTCCAGCGGCTGGCTGCACATGCTGGTCTGGCTGGGTCTGTTCGGTCTGGTGGCTTCGTTCCACGGCATCATCCTCGGCTACTCGCGTCAGATCTATGCGCAAGCACGTTCGGGTTACCTGCCGGGCTGGTTCGGCGTGGTGCATCCGCGCTTCAAGACGCCGCATCGTGCCATCCTCGCCGGTGGTGTGGTCGGTATCGCGGCGATCTTCAGCGACGAGCTGCTGTCCTTCGGTGGTCAGACCCTGACCGCCAACATCGTCACCATGTCGGTGTTCGGCGCGCTGCTGATGTACATCCTGAGCATGGCTTCGCTGTTCAAGCTGCGTCGTAGCGAACCGAACCTGACGCGTACCTACAAGGCGCCGTTCTACCCGATCTTCCCGGCCATTGCGCTGACCGGTGCGGTGATCTGCCTGATCACGGTGAGCTGGTTCAATCCGCTGCTGGCTGCCGTGTTCGTCGGCATCATGGCTGTCGGCTACGCCTACTTCCTGCTGACGCACAGCCAGCGCACGGCGCTGCCGATGGATGCCCTGGCATCCGAGGCGAACTGAGTCCTGGCGTAACGGAGCAGCACCATGGCCTATTCTGCAAGCGTTGGCGTCCGGCGGCATGTGTTCGCAGACCTCAAGGTTCTGCTGGCGAAAGCCAGTCCGCTGCGCTCGGGCGACATGCTCGCCGGCGTGGCGGCCGCCTCGGAGGAGGAGCGCATGGCGGCACGCATCGCGCTCGCCGACCTGCCGCTGGCGCGCTTCCTGCAGGAAGCCGTGGTGCCCTACGAAGAAGACGAAGTCACGCGCATCATCATCGATGATCACGATGCGCAGGCCTTTGCACCGGTCGCCAGTCTCACCGTCGGTGAGCTGCGCGACTGGCTGCTGTCTGATCAGGCCGATGCCGCCGCGCTGAAGGCTGTGGCACGCGGCCTGACGCCGGAGATGGTGGCGGCGGTGAGCAAGCTGATGCGTAATCAGGATCTGATCCTGGTCGCCGCCAAGTGCGAGGTGGTGACGCGCTTTCGCAATACCATCGGGCTGCGCGGCCGCCTGGCGGTGCGCCTGCAGCCGAATCACCCGACCGATGATGCACGCGGCATTGCCGCCTCGATGCTCGACGGTCTGCTCTACGGTGCGGGTGACGCGGTCATCGGCATCAACCCGGCGACCGACAGTCTGCCGGCGATCAGCGCGCTGCTGCGCCTGATCGACAACTTTCGCGAACAATACGATGTGCCGACGCAAAGCTGTGTGCTGACGCATGTCACCAATACCATTCGCGCCATCGAGAAGGGCGCGCCGGTGGATCTGGTGTTCCAGTCGATTGGCGGCACCGAGGGCGTGAACAAGAGTTTCGGCGTCACGGCGGCGATTCTCGAAGAGTCCATGCATGCCGCGCGCAGCTTGAAGCGCGGCACGGTGGGCGACAACGTGATGTATTTCGAAACCGGGCAGGGCAGTGCGCTGTCGGCCAATGCGCATCACGGTGCCGACCAGCAAACCATCGAGACGCGTGCCTATGGCTTGGCGCGACGCTTCGAGCCGCTGCTGGTCAATACCGTGGTCGGCTTTATCGGTCCGGAATATTTGTACGACGGCAAGCAGATCATCCGCGCCGGGCTTGAAGATCACTTCTGCGGCAAGCTGCTGGGCCTGCCGATGGGCTGTGATATCTGCTATACCAATCATGCCGAAGCCGATCAGGACGACATGGATACGCTGCTCACCTTGCTGGGGGTGGCGGGCATCAATTTCATCATCGGCGTGCCGGGGGCCGATGACATCATGCTGAACTACCAGAGCACCTCGTTCCACGATGCGCTGTACCTGCGCCGTGTGCTCAACCGCCGGCGTGCGCCGGAGTTCGAGGACTGGCTCGAACGCATGGGTGTCACCGATTATCGCGGCGAACTCTTGCCGCCGGGGCCGCAACAGGCCCTGCTGGCCCATGCCAACAGTATTTGAGCGCCGCGCATGAGTAAATCGATCAAGAATCCTGCGGCGATCACCCACGACCCCTGGACCGGCCTGCAAAGCCTTACCCGCGCACGTGTCGCGCTGGGCCGCAGCGGCGTCAGCATGCCGAGCCGTGAAGTGCTGCGCTTCGGCCTGGCGCATGCGCAGGCACGCGATGCCGTGCATCAGGCGCTGGATGTGGAGAGCCTGGCCGAGACGTTCACCGACCAGGGTTTCCGCTGCCTGCATGTCGCCAGTCGTGCGCCGGATCGCGCCAGCTATCTGCGCCGTCCCGACTGGGGGCGCCGTCTGGCCGAGGCCTCGGCGCAGCAGCTTGGCCAGCAAGCGCCGCAATGCTGGCCGGCCGAGCCGCCGCTGGCCTTCGTGGTGGCCGATGGTTTGTCTTCGCTGGCGACGCAGAGCCATGCCTTGCAGCTGGTGATGAACCTGCTGCCGTATTTCCCCGATTTGCGCGACAGCCCGATCCTCATCGCTACCCAGTCGCGCGTGGCGCTGGGCGACGAGGTGGGCGAGATCCTCAAGGCCGGCATGGTGGTGATGCTGATCGGTGAGCGGCCCGGCCTGTCCTCGCCGGACAGCCTGGGCATCTACCTCACCGCGCAGCCACGCGTCGGTTTCAACGATGCCCAGCGCAACTGTATTTCGAATGTCAGGCCGGAAGGCCTGGACTACGCGGAGGCTGCGCGCAAGCTCGCCTTCCTGATTGCCGGCGCGCGCCAGCTCGGTCGCACCGGCGTTGACCTCAAGGACGACAGCGATGCCCTCGCTGCGCCCGCGAGGGACGCGCAAGCCTTGTCGGTCGAACCCTGAGATGACGTTCAGGTCTGCCCCGGCGAAATCCACACCCCTCTTTTCAAAGGAGAGTTTCATGTCCGTTCAACACGCAAGTCTTATCCATCGCAGTGTGCTGGGTGCCGCCGTTGCGGCAGCGCTGCTCGCCATGCCTGCCGCCCAAGCTGCTGATGCGGCACCGGCTGCATCCGACTGGAGTTTCCCGGCAACGGTCGGTGTGGTCAGTGACTACATCTTCCGCGGTCAGTCGCAGAGCTGGGGCAAGCCCAGTCTGCAAGCCAGCGTCGAGGCCGATCATGCATCGGGCATCTATGTCGGTACCGCGTTTGAAACCGTGTCCTCGCAATGGCTGCCGGGCGCCAAGGGTGAGCTGGACTTCTTCGGTGGCTACCGTAACAAGATCGCCGATACCGTCGGCTACGATGTGGGCGCCGTGTACTACACCTACCCGGGCGGCAACTGGAAGGACTCGGTGTTCTCGCCGACCGCGCCGAACAGCCTGAACACGCTGGAAGTCTATGCGTCGGTCTCGTATTCCTTCCTGAGCCTGAAGGCCGGCCGCACGATGACCGAATACTTCGGCTGGAGCACCGACAACTCGCCGACCGGCACCGGTTTTGCGGGCAATCCCAGCGCGGGCGTGACCGGCAGCACCAAGGGTTCCTACTTCTACGAAGCCAATGCGAGCTATGACGTTGTTGAAGGTTGGACCCTGAGCGGCCAGCTCGGTCGTCAGGTGATCGCGCATTCCAAGGGGCTCAACATCAATTACTACAAGGTCGGCGTCAGCCATGCGCTGCCGGCGGGCTGGTCGGCAGGCGTGTTCTACTCGGGCACCAACGAGCCGACGGCGTACAAAAACTTCATCAGCTTGGCCAACGGTGCGACGAGCTCCAATATCGCCAAGAAGAAGGCGTTCGTGACGGTCAGCAAGGCTTTCTGAGCGCAGTCGTTCGAGCAGTAAAAAGGCACGCAAGGCCCCGTCGCGAGACGGGGCTTTGTCATTCTGGGCTTTGTGTTGAACGTAGCTTGGCGCTTGATCTGGCGGTGCAGCACGCAAATGCGTATAGTTATCATTTGCATGCTGTTGCGCGAGGCCACGAACGCTGTGGTGCAGCAGTTGTCCTGAATCACCGCCGCCGAGAAGTCATCCTAATGAATGCCGCAGCTTGTTTGTCCAAACGCCGTATCTGTCTTGCCCTCAGCTTTCTGAACCTCCCCCTTGCCGCCTGGGCGGCCAGCAACGAAGCGGCTGATCCGCAGCTCGACGCCGTGGTCGTCAGCGCCAGGAAAAACGATGGCCTGCGTCCGCAGCGCGTCGAGGCCGGCACCTTCCGTGGCTCCGACATCATGGATGTGCCCTCCACGGTGAATGTGGTCACACGCGAAGCGCTCGATCGCCAGGGCGCCAGCGGTCTGTACGATGCGGTGCGCAATACCGCCGGGGTGACGCGCCAGCAAAACGGCGGCGAGACCTGGGACCAGCTGGTGATTCGCGGCATCACCGTCGAGAACCGCACCAATTACCGCCTCAACGGCAGCTTGCCGCTGATGAACTTCGGCCAGGCCATGCTTGAGGACAAGGAGCGCGTTGAAGTGCTCAAGGGCGCCTCGGCGCTGTACTACGGTTTTGCGGCGCCCTCGGGCATCGTCAATTACGTCACCAAGCGACCGACCAAGACGGCGCTGAGCAGCGTGTCGATGAATCTCGATCAGTACGGCACGGCGATTGTCGCGGCGGACATCAGCCGTCGTCTGGGCGAGCAGGGCGATTACGGCCTGCGTCTGAATGCCGGCGGCGGCAATCTGGGCTCTTATCTGGATGGTGTGGACAATGGCAATCGGCGCTTTGCCGCGCTGGCCTTTGACGGTCGTATCTCCAGCCGCCTGCGGGTCAGCGCCGATGTCGAATACGACCATCGCAAGACCACCGAGCAAGTCGGCATAACCCTGCCGACCGCGGTGAGCAACGTGATCACCCTGCCGCACCCGGTTGATCCCAGCAAACTGGTTGGCCCCGATTCAGCGAAGTTCGAAACCGACGCCGTCAATGCGCTGATCAAGGCCGATTACGCACTCAATGATGACTGGACCGTGCGTTTCGAAGGCGGCCATGCGCAGACCTCGCGTGACCGCAATCTGGCCACCTTCCGCTTCACCAGCGCGGCGACGGTGGCCACCGGCGCCGGGCGTATCCAGGGCACCAGCCAGCACTCGCTGCTCAAGTCCGACCTGCTCAAGACCGAGCTTTACGGCAATGTCGAGGCCCTTGGCGTGCAGCACGATCTGAGCATCGGCGTCTCGCACACCACCAAGTCGCAGGACCCGATCTACCAGTCGAGCTACGCCTACGCCAGCCAGAATCTCTACAACCCGGTGCCGATTGGCGCGCTCACCTGGACCGCCGCCGCCGCCACCCCGAGCACCGCCGAGCTCAATACCACCGACACCGGCTTTTACACCATGGACCGCATCAATCTGGGCGAGCGCTGGCAGCTGATCGGTGGCCTGCGCCACTCGATGTACCGCAGCGACCAGAGCGACAACCACTACGACGTGAGCAAGACCACGCCGATGCTGGCGGCGGTGTATCGGCCGCTGCAGGCGCTGTCGTTCTACGCCTCGTATGCACGCGGTCTGGAGGAAGGCGATACGGCGCCGACGGGCACCAATAACGTCGGCCAGCGCATGGCGCCGGGCGTCAGCAAGCAATACGAGCTGGGCAGCCGCTGGCAGAGCGCAGGCGGCACCCTGCTGTCGGTCGCGCTGTTCCAGATCGACCGGCCGGGCGCCTACACCAATACCGCCGGTGATTACGTCGGCGATGGCGAGCAACGCTACCGTGGTATCGAGCTGTCGACGCAAGGGCAGATCACGCCGGCACTGGGCTGGATGACCTCGGCGCAATGGCTGGACCCGCGTTTCGTGCGCACGGCGGCGGCCTATGAAGGCAAGCTGCCCGAAAATGCCGCCCGCCGCACCGCCAGCGCCTTCCTTACCTACGACATCGCCTGGGTGCCGGGCCTGAGCCTCAGTGGCGGCAGCTACTTCACCGGTCGTCGCCCGGTCAATGACCTGAACCAGGCCTGGCTGTCCTCGGTGACGATTTACACCGCAGGCGCACGCTATGTCACGCACATTTCCGGCAAGCAAGTGAGCTGGCAGCTCAATGTCGAGAACCTGACTGACAAGGAATACTGGGCCGGCGCCGGCACCCGTCTGGCTGCAGGCGCACCGCGCACCATCAAGCTCGGCATGAAGATCGACCTCTGAGGCGCTGATGGCGACCCTTTTCTCAGGCGCGCGCGCCCTGGTCCGCTGGACGCTGTTCCAGCTGCACTGGGTGGTCGGCATCACGGCAGGCAGCTTGCTGATGCTGATCGGCCTGAGTGGCGCGACCCTGTCCTTTGAAGAGGAGTGGCTGGCCGCACTCAATCCGGGCGTGCTCAGCGTGCCACAGCGCAGCACTCCAGCGCTCACGCCGCCGCAATTGCTGGCGGCGCTGGGGCCGCTGCCGGCCGGGCAGACGATCGGTACGGCGATCTTCAGCGCCACGCCGGGACATAGCGTCGAGCTCTTGCTCAAGACGCCGCCGGGCGCGCCCAAGGCGCTGCCGCTCTACGTTGATCCCTACAGCGGCCAGCTGCTCGGCACGGCACGCGGACAGGCCTTTTTCGACTGGGTGGAGCGCCTGCACCGCTTCCTGCTGCTGCCGCGTGAGCCGGGCCGTGTGGCTGCGGGCATTCTGTCGATCTGTCTGCTGTGGCTGATCGCCTCCGGCATCTACCTGCGTTGGCCGCGCCAGCCGCTGAACTGGCGTGTCTGGCTGAGCTTCAACCCGCGCCTCAAGGGGCGCCCCTTTCTGTGGGCGCTGCACGCGGTGGTGGCGACCTGGGCGCTGCCCGCCTGGCTGCTGCTGGCGAGCACCGGGATCTACTGGTCTTTCGATGCGGTGCGCAGCACGGTCGATGGCTGGGCCGATGTCAAACGCGCGCCGCGCATGAAGCCCGAGGGGCGCAACAAACCCGAAGCGAAGGCGGAGCCCGCCGCAGCGCCCGATCTGAGCGCGGCCTGGCAGCGCTTCCAGGACACGGTGCCGGCCTGGCGCGAGCTGCGTCTGCGCTTGCCGGAGCGTGCCGGCGGCGCGCTGGAAATCCTCTGGCTGGCGCCGGATGCCGCCCACGAGCGGCAGCGCAACAGCATCCAGATCGCGCTTGATGGCGAGCTCAAAAAGGATCAGCGCTTTGCCGAACAAAGCGCGGGCAAGCGCGCGCTGGCAGCGATCTACCCGCTGCACATGGGGCGCTATTTCGGTTTGCCGGTGCGCATCCTGATGATGCTCTCGGCCCTGGCGCTGCCGCTGCTGGGCATCAGCGGCTGGTTGCTGTACCTGCGCCGGCGCCGCCAGCAGCGTGATGCAGCTGCGCAGCGCAAGGCCCTGACGCCCTCCGCCGGGGCGGGCGACACCGAGGAACAGACCATCCTGGTGGCCTGGGCCAGCCAGAGCGGGCGCGCCGAATCCCTGGCGCTGCGCACCGCGGCGGCCTTGCAGGCGGCCGGACGCCGGGTCGTGGTCAAATCCCTGGCCGGCCTGGCGCCGCTGGAGCTGGCAGGCTACCCGCAGGCCTTGTTCGTCGTCAGTACCTTCGGTGAAGGCCAGGCGCCGGATCAGGCGCGCGGCTTTGCGCATGCGCTGGAGCAAGCGGAACTGAGCCTCGCCGATCTGCGCTTTGCCGTGCTGGCGCTGGGCAATCGCCAGTACGCCCAGTTCTGCGCCTTCGGCCAGCGCTTGCAGGCGAGCTTGCTGCAGTTTGGCGCCTCGCCCCTGCAGCCGCTCACCCCCGTGTGTGACAGCGAGCCGCAGGCACTGGAACCCTGGTTTCAGGGGCTCAGCCGCTTCGGCGTCGCGGCTGACACGCTCGACCGCCTGGCCCCGGCCGAGGTCGCACCCATCTGGCAGGATTGGCAACTGCAGCAGCGCGACCTGCTCAATCCGGGCAGCAGTGGCGAGCCCTTGTTCGAGCTGAGCCTGCTGCCCGCCAGCGCGGCCGCCTTGCCGGCCTGGCAGCCGGGGGCGCTGGCGCAGATCCAGCCGCAGCATCCGCCCCTGCTGGTGGAAGCCTTTCTGCGCGCGCATGGTTTCGATCCGCAACAGCGCTGTCAGCACGCCGGCACGACCCGCTCACTTGCCGAGTGGTTTGCCACCTCGGTCTTGCCGGCCAGCTGCGTGGCGGGCGATGTGGCGGCCCTGCTGCAGCAGATCGAGCCGTTGCCGCCGCGCGCGTATTCGATTGCCTCGATTCGTGAAGACGGCGTGCTGCAGCTGATCGTCCGCCAGCGTCACCACGCCGGCGGCATGGGTCTGGCCTCGGGTTTCCTGACCGCGCATTGCCCGCTGGGCGGCACGCTGGCTTTGCGCCTGCAGCCCAATCCGGCGTTCAGTGTGAGTCTGGAGTCACGTCCTTGCGTGTTCATCGGTAATGGTTCAGGGATTGCCGGTCTGCGCGGTTTGCTGCGCGAACGCGTGCGCCACGGCCTTGGCGATAACTGGCTGGTGTTCGGCGAGCGCCAGCGCGCCAGCGACAGCCTCTGCGCCAGCGAGTTCGATCACTGGATCGCGCGCGGCCTGCTGGAACTCGACCGCGTCTTCTCGCGCGACGCGGAGGGCGCCTATGTGCAGGACTTCCTGCGCCAGCAGGCGCCGCGTCTGCGCGCGCTGCTTGAACGCGGCGCGGTGATCCACGTCTGCGGCAGCCTGCAAGGTATGGCTGCCGGGGTCGACGCACTGCTCGCCGAGTTGCTCGGCCAGGACGGCGTCGCGGCGCTAGCCGCCCAGGGCCGCTATCGCCGCGATGTGTATTGAGCCTGCGCTGGCTGAACGGGTGTTGCCGATCAGCGCAATCCAGGCATGCCCTGCAAGGCGGCGCCGATGGCCAGCAGGCTGCGATCACTGTTGCGCTGACCGACCACCATCAGGCCGACCGGCATGGCGCCTGTCTCGCGCCTGATCGGCAGGGACAAGGCCGGCAGGTCATAGAAATTGAACACTGATGGATTGCGCAGCACCAGCAGGTTGGCCTGCGTGAATGCCGCTTCGTCCTGCAAGGCCGCGATGTGTGGCGCGACAAAGGGCACCGTGGGCAGCAGCAGCACATCGAAGTCGGCGAGCTGCGCATCAAGCGCGCTTTGCAAGGCCGTGCGCGCCTGCTGCACGCCGACATAGTGTGCGGCCGTGATCTTCTCGCCACGACGGATGCGCCCCAGCACCAGCGCGTCGAGCGCTTCGGGCTTGCTGGCGAGCACGGCGGCGTGGATGTGGGCGGCCTCGGCGGCCACCAAGGTGCCTTGTTCCTGCAGTCGGAAAGGCGCGCCCAGCCATTCGTCGAGGGCCAGATCATGCACGCTGGCACCGGCTGCGCTGAGTGCGCTCAGCGTCGCTTCGAAAGCGGCCAGCACTTCGTCTTCGCACTGACTGAACAGCAAGCCGCGTGGCACGCCAATGCGCAAACCTGCGACCGAGCGCGTCGGCAGCGCTTGCCAGGCGGTGCCGCTGAGCACGGCATCGGCCTGGGCACAATCGAGCACGCTGCGCGCCAGCGGGCCAACAGTGTCGAGGCTGAATGACAGCGGATAGGCGCCGCTGCGCGAAACGCGTGCCTGCGTCGGTTTGAAGCCGGTGACGCCGTTGAGCGCAGCCGGGATGCGGATCGAACCGCCGGTGTCCGAGCCGATGGCGATGTCGACCAGACCGCGTGCCACGCTGACGCCCGCGCCCGACGAAGAGCCGCCGGGTATGCGTGTGATATCGCAGGCGTTGCCCGGTGTGCCGTAATGCGGATTGATGCCGATGCCGGAGAAGGCGAACTCGGTCATATTGGTCTTGCCGATGATCACTGCGCCGGCCGCGCGCAGGTTTTGCACGATGGCGGCATCAGCAGCTGCGGGCGGCGCATCGCGCAGCACCGCCGAACCTGCCGTGGTGGTGTCGCCGGCGACATCGAACAAATCCTTGATCGACACCAGGCGTCCATCCAGCGGCCCCAGGCGGATGCCTTGCGCGGCGCGCGCATCGGCCGCTTGCGCTGCCGCGAGCGCCGCCGCGCTATAGACACGCGTGAAAATGCGCGCGCCCTCGTCGCCAGCGGCGCTGATCGCGGCCAGCGCAGTTTCGGTACGTTGCAAGCAGGAAGACTTGGACATCAGGCCACCTCGGGCAGGATCTGCAGTGTGTAGGAGTGCTTGAGCGAGCGCTGCAGACGCGGATCATACAGCTCCATCTCGAACACATTCGCCGGGCGGATGCCACCAATGGCAGCGACCGTGCCGCAGCTCATGCCGGTGCCATCGGGCAGTTGCGCCAGGCCCGTGGCGGCAAGATAGCCGCTGATCAGCTCACGCGGCGTGCGCAGCGTCGACAGCGGGCCTTCCTGGTAGAGCACGCGCTGACCGTTTTCCTCGATCCACGAGCGCACCATCAGCTCATCCCAGTGCGCTTCGACCTCGGCGTATAGCCAGGCGCTGCGTCCGGCTGGCTTGGGGCAGATCTGCTTGGACAGGGCGACGCTGTGCGATTCGAGTTTGCGGTCGGTGTGGTCGGAGGCGATGCTCACATAGAGCTGGCCTTCGGCGGCGAAGATGAAGGTTTCGATCTCGCCGGACGAGTGCGGGCCGACCACTTGCACGGTGTCCGCCTGGGTCAGCTGGTTGTGGCCGATGCGGTAGTACAGCGGCACGCTGCTCGGACGCGGCACGCCGATGGCGGCCAGCTCTTCGATGTGATGCTCGATGGCGGCCAGGTCGCGGCCAGCCCAGCCGGCCACCACCAGGGTGTCGATGTCGATGGCCAGCTCGCGTGCGGCGCTGGCGTATTCAATCTTGAATTGTGCTTGCATGGGAATAGTCAGTCTTGGTCAGAGGAGGTGTTCAGGCGAAGATGCGCGGCAGCCACAGCGCCAGATCGGGCATCAGGGCAAGCAGTAGCAGCATGAAGAACATGGCCGCCACGAAGGGCAGCGCGCCGATGATCACGTCATTCATCGAGCCGGCCTTGCGCAGGCTTTGCACGACGAACAGGTTGAGGCCAACGGGCGGTGTGATCAGCGCGGCTTCGACCAGGATGATGATCACGATGCCCAGCCAGATCGGGTCATAGCCGAGACCGATCATGATCGGCGCGACGATGGGGATGGTGGTGATCATCATCGACAAGGTTTCCATGAAGCAGCCCAGTACCAGATAGAAAATCACCACAACCAGCAGCATCCAGCCTGGCGACAGCCCCAGACCGCTGATCGAATTGGTCAGCGCCGAGGTGATGCCGGTGGCCGACATGACGAAGTTGAGGAAATTCGCGGCAATCACGATCAGCATGATCATGGCGGTCGAGCGCATGGTGCCTTCGATGGATTCGCGCAGCATGTTCCAGCTCAGGCGACGGAACCAGGCGGCCAGTAGCAGGGCGCCGAGTACGCCCAGCGCGGCCGCTTCGGTCGGCGTGGCGATGCCGGCGTAGATCGAGCCGACCACCAGCAGGAAGATCGCCAAGGGCGGCGCCAGATGCACCAGACTGTGCATGCGTGCGCCCCAGCTGGCGTGGATTTTCTGGCCGCCCCAGGCTGGCTTGATCAGGCAGGCAATGATCACGGTGAGGATGAACAGCGCTGCCATCGCAAAGCCGGGCAGGATGCCGGCCAGGTAGAGCTTGGGCACCGAGGAATTGGTCAGCACGCCGTAGATCACCAGATTGATCGACGGCGGGATGAGGATGCCCAGTGTGCCGCCGGCCGCCAGACTGCCCAGGAACAGCGGTTCGTTGTAGCCGTAGCGCTTGATCTGCGGCAGGGCGACGGTGCCGACGGTGGCGGCGGTCGCCACGCTGGAGCCCGAGGTCGCGGCAAACAGGGTCGAGGCGCCGATATTGGCGTGCATCAGTCCGCCCGGCAGCCACGACAGCCACAGGCTCATGGCGCCATACATGCGTTCGGCAAAACCGGCGCGCAGCAATACTTCGCCGAGCATCACGAACAGGGGGATGGAGACCAGCAGGAATTCGTTATTGGAACTCCATGACAGTTCGCCGATGGCGCGCGACAGCGGCAGCATCGAGAACAGCGGGTCGAGTGTGAGGCCGAGCACGCCGAGGGCGGCGGCAACCGGCAAGCTGAGGCCGATCAGCACCAGCAATAGAATCAGGGTCGTGGCGATCATCGTGCTTCCTCATTGCGTTCAGCCTGCACCAGACGTTCGCCGGCGGCCGCTTCCTCATCGGCCTCTTCCTGCGCCGAGCGCATGCCGCATAGTTCTTTGATGGCGCTGGTGTTGCCAGTGACCAGGGCGGTCGATGCGCGCACCAGCATCAGCGCCAGCACCACACACATCCACAGCAAACCCAGGCACCACAAACCTTGCGGAATCCACAGCGGAGTGCCCAGCGTGGTATTGGAGGCCGAGTGCTGCGTCCAGGATGAGATCACTACGTCGCTGGCATACCAGGTCAGAAAGCCCATGAAGACGCCCAGCGAGACCAGCGACAGCCAGTCCAGCAGCGCGGACAGGCGCACCGGCAATAACTGGTAGAGCACGTCGACACGGATGTTGGCGCGTTGCAAGGTGGCAAAAGCCAGCGCCCACGAGGTGCTGATGGCAAAGGCATAGCTTGAGAGCTCGTCGGCGGCGCCCGTGTTGAAGCCGAGGAATTTGCGCGCCAGCACGTCGAATGAAATCAGCAGCACGCTGGCAATGGTCAGCGCGCCACCAGCCCATACGGCCAGGCGCGAGAGTGCGTTGGCCCAGCGCAGAGGCGTGTCACTGTAGAGGAATGAATTGGTCATGATCTGTTCTCGATGCGGCGGTACCGGAATACCGCCGCTGTGGTCAT
This sequence comes from Uliginosibacterium sediminicola, assembly GCF_039631295.1. Taxonomy (NCBI): domain Bacteria; kingdom Pseudomonadati; phylum Pseudomonadota; class Betaproteobacteria; order Rhodocyclales; family Zoogloeaceae; genus Uliginosibacterium; species Uliginosibacterium sediminicola. The sequence goes on from NZ_JBDIVE010000003.1 coordinate 272,423, forward strand.
GCTCAAAGCGAGCGGCGCCTTACTTGCTGGCGGTCAGCCCGACGGTTTTGCCGATGGTTGCGTTGAAGTCCTTGACGCACTGGACGTTGCAACGGGCGGCCCACTTCGGCAGCACCGATTCTTGCAGCACCTTTTTCAGCAGGGCACGATCTGCTGCGCTCGGCTGGACCAGGACCATCTTGCCCTTGACGCTCTGCGTGCAGCTGGCTGCGCCGCTGTTGCAGTCGTAGCCTTCTTGCGTCTGCTTGTCAGCCGCCGCCCAGATGCTGCTGACGAGGCCTTTGATTTCCTTGCTGAGCAGCGCTTGCACCTTGGGATTGAGCTTGTCCCAAGCTTTCTGGTTAACCGCGTGGATCTGTTGGTTCCAGTTGATCGGCAGGGCGTAGAGATGGCTTGCGACCTCGTACCACTTGGCCGAATAACCTGACAGCGAACCGGTGATTGCACAGTCCACCACCTTGTTCTGCAGCGCTGGCACCACTTCGCCAAAGGCCATGGTGACGCTGGAGCCACCGAAGGCTTCCACGAACTCTGCTTGGGTGCGGCTGCTGGTGCGGACTTTCTTGCCCTTCAGATCGGCCAGACCTTTGAAGTCGGCATTGCAGAACAAGACCTGGGCCGGATACGTCGAAATGCCCAGCAGCTTGACGCCGGATTGGGCGTAGAACTTGGTGTAGGCCGGCTCGAAGGCCTCGGTCACGGCGCGTGCGGTCTTTACGTCGGGCGCCAGGCCGGCCAGGTCGATAGCCTCGTTGATCGGATTGTCGGCCGCAAAGTAGGACAGCGTCGACGTGCCGAACTCCACCACGCCTTGCGACATCAGGCGAATCATTTCCGGTCCCTTGAGCCCCATTTCATTGAAGCCCTTGATATCGGCCGTGATCTTGCCGCCGGAGGCCATGGGGATCTTCAGCGTCCAGAAGGGGCGTTCGAAATCGTTGTACTGGCTCAGATTGCTCAGGCCGCCGACGATCTTGAGTTGGGTGGCAGGCAATTCATCGGCGTGGGCGAGCGGCGCCCAGGCGGTGCTGGCGGCGAGCAGAAGGGGAAGCAGGCGTTTCATGGAAGATCCTTTCTGGGGCAAAAACTCTATGGCTTTGGTGCTTGCGCGTTTGCTAATAGAACTGTGAAATATCACAGAAGTATTAGTGCTATTTCAAGCGAATTTCATGCCATCTCCGTGTTACGATTGGCACTACCGTGCGATTGTTGGGAGGGACTGTGGCCACCGCGAAAAAAAACGCAGTTGCAAACCGGACGGCGCCGCGCAAATCAGGCGACGGCGCGTCGCAAAATGAACTGGCTTATGAACGCCTCAAGGAAGGCCTGACGACGCTTGTCTATCGTCCAGGTGACTACCTCAATACGGCGGCCCTGATGAGCGATCTGCAGCTGGGGCGCACGCCGCTCAATCACGCCCTGCACCGGCTGGCCACGGAAGGTCTGGTGCAGATCATCCCGCGCAAGGGCGTCATGGTCTCGCCATTGTCCATCGATGACGCGCTGCACCTGATCGATGTGCGTCTGGCCAACGAAAGCTTGAGCGCGCGGCTCGGCGCGCGACGCATTACCGCCAGCCAGCTCGACGCCCTGCGCCAGGCTGCCGCAGCGTTTGATCAGGCGGTTGCGGAGCGCGACGTGGCACGCACCATGAGCTGCGACCGTCAATTCCACGAACTGATTGCCGACGCCTCGGGCAACCCCGTACTGATCGAAGTTCTGCGTGTGTTGCATGCGCGTTCGCAACGTTTCTGGGCGATCTCTTTGTCGGCGCCAGGTCATCTCCTTGAAGTGCAGCAAGAGCATCAGATGATCGTCGCCGCGCTGGCGGCTGGCGATGCGGAGGCCGCTGTCGCAAGCGTCGAAGGACACATCCTGTCGTTCCGCCGCTCTTTGCTGCAGGAGCGCTGAGCGAGCCGTTTGGCGCTCCATCCTGTCAGCGCATGCCTTGCTCCCGGCGCCTTGCCATTGGCGGGCGAGGCCACGCTAGGCGCCGCAGCAACAAAGGCGTGAGTCAATCAAGTGCATGGTTTGGGGCAGTGTCCCTTCTTTTGCATCAAGCTGGTGCGGGGGGCGTCAGCTTATCCCGTGCCTGCTCAAAGGCTGCGTCAAAGTGGGCCTGTGCTAAAATCCTGCCGCATCGCAGCGGGCCGACCTCCACCAGGCGTTGGCCCGTTTCATTTTCTGCCCTGCCGAACGAAGCTCCGCATTCCGTCCCAACCTGCAGGCAAGACCTGACGGATAATCGCCCGATGCAGCCCATGCAACTCGTTGCCCTCGGCCTCAACTACCAGACCGCACCTCTCGCCATCCGCGAGCGTGTGGTGTTCCAGCCTGAGCGCCTGGCGGCGGCGCTCTCTGAACTGGTCAGTCAGCCCTTCATTGCCGAGGCGGCGATTGTGTCGACCTGCAACCGCACCGAGCTGTACTGCGCGACCGAAGACGCGCAGAAAGCCGCCGACTGGCTGGCCAGCTACCACCGGCTGAGCCTGCCGGAGATCTCGCCCTACCTCTACACGCACCCGGACGCCGAGGCCGTGCGCCACGTCTTCCGTGTCGCCAGCGGGCTCGATTCGATGGTGCTCGGCGAGCCGCAGATTCTTGGCCAGCTCAAGGAGGCGGCGCGGCAGGCCGAATCCGCAGGCGCCCTGGGCAGCACTCTGCACCGCCTGTTCCAGAAGAGTTTTTCGGTCGCCAAGGATGTGCGCTCGAACACCGCCATCGGTCAGAGCGTGGTGTCGATGGCCGCTGCCGCCGTGCGCCTGTCCGAGCGCATCTTCGGCAGCATGCAGGAAACCCGTGTGCTGTTCATCGGCGCCGGCGAGATGATCGCCCTGGCCGCCGCCCACTTTGCCGCCACTGCGCCGCAGCGCATGAGCGTGGCCAACCGTACTTTCAGCCGTGCCGCGGATCTGGCGCAGCGCATCGGTGGCGATGCGATCGCCCTGTCTTCGGCGGGGGAGCGCCTTGATGAGTTCGATATTGTCATCTCCTGTACCGGCAGTCCGCTGCCCATCATCGGCCGTGGCATGGTCGAGCGCGCCTTGCGCGCACGGCGCCAGAAGCCGATGGTGATGGTCGATCTGGCCGTGCCGCGCGACATCGAGCCCGAGGTGGCAAAACTCTCCGATGTGTTCCTGTACACCGTCGATGATCTGGCGCAGATCGTCTCGCAGGGCAAGGCGACGCGCGAGGCGGCGGTGCAGGAAGCCGAGCAGATCATCAATGCCGGCGTGAGCAGCTTCGCGCAATGGGTCGAGGGCCGCGACGCGGTGCCGGTGATCCGCGCCCTGCGTGGCCATGCCGAGCAGCTGCGGCAGGACGAGCTGGCGCGTGCGCTGCGTGCGCTCGCGCGTGGCGACAAGCCCGAGCAGGTGCTCGAACAGCTCTCGCGCGGGCTGACCAACAAGCTGCTGCACGGGCCCTCGCAATACCTCAATCATGCCGATGGCGAAGAAGCCGCGCAGATCGTGCGCGCGCTGTTCCATCTCGATGCCAGCGCTTCGCCGGGTAACAAAGAACAACAATGAAAACCAGTATCCGTAACAAGTTCGAGCAGCTGCGCGAACGCCTCGAAGAACTCGACGCCCTGCTCGCCAGCGAAGGCGTGACCGGCGATATGGAGCAGTACCGCAAGCTCACCCGCGAGCATGCCGACATCACTCCGGTGGTCAAGCTGTGGCAGGACTTCCTGCGCGCCGAGGCCGACGAGAAGAGCGCTGAAGAGCTACTCGCCGACCCCGAAATGCGCGAGCTGGCACAAAGCGAGCTGAGCGATGCGCGCGAGGCGCAGACGCGCATCGAAGCCGAGTTGCAGATCGCCCTGCTGCCCAAGGACCCGAACGACGAGCGCAATCTGTTCCTCGAAGTGCGCGCCGGCACCGGCGGCGACGAGGCGGCACTGTTCGCCGGCGATTTGCTGCGCATGTACACGCGCTATGCCGAGCGCCAGGGTTGGCGGGTCGAAATCGTCTCGATGAGCGAGTCGGATCTGGGCGGTTACAAGGAAGTGATTGCCCGCGTGGTTGGCCAGGGCGCGTTCTCCAAGCTCAAGTTCGAATCCGGCGGCCACCGCGTGCAGCGCGTGCCGGTCACCGAGACGCAGGGCCGCATCCACACCTCGGCGTGCACCGTCGCGGTGATGCCCGAGGCCGACGAAGTGGCCGAAGTAAACATCAACCCGGCCGACCTGCGCATCGACACCTTCCGCGCCAGCGGCGCCGGCGGGCAGCACATCAACAAAACCGACTCGGCGGTGCGCATCACCCACATCCCGACCGGCATCGTTGTCGAATGTCAGGACGACCGCTCGCAGCACCGCAACAAGGCGCAGGCGATGAGCGTGCTCGCCTCGCGCATCATGGACGCACAAACCCGCGCCGCGCAGCAGAAGGAAGCGGCGACGCGCAAGAGCCTGATCGGCAGCGGCGACCGTTCCGAGCGCATCCGCACCTACAATTTCCCGCAGGGGCGCATTACCGATCACCGCATCAATGTCACGCTGTACAAACTCGACGCGGCGATGGACGGCGACATCGGCGAACTCATCGATGCGCTGATCACCGAGCACCAGACCGAGCTGCTCGCCGCGCTGACCGAAGACAACGCATGAGCCTGCCGGCCACGCTGGGCGAAGCGCTGGCCTGGGCGCGTGCGCGCATCGACGCGGTGGATGCCAAAGTGCTGCTGCGCGAAGCCAGCGGCGCCAGCGCTGCGGCCCTGGTCGCCTTTGCCGAGCGTGCACTGCCTGCCGAGGCGGCGGCACGCTTCGTCGATTGGGTCACGCGCCGCGAGGCTGGCGAGCCGGTGGCGCATATCCTTGGCTGCCGCGAGTTCTACGGTCAGCTGTTGCGCGTCACGCCGGATACGCTGATTCCACGGCCGGAGACGGAGTTGCTGGTGGAGTTGGCGTTATCCATGATCGCACCGCTCCCCCTCTCCCGGCCTGACGGCCACCCTCTCCCCCAGGGAGAGGGAACGGCAGACGCCGGGCCTGCTCGCAGCAGTTCCCTCCCCCCGGGGGGAGGGTGGCCGGAGGCCGGGAGAGGGGCGGGCGCCAAAGCTGCGCGTGTCCTCGATCTGGGCACCGGCAGCGGCGCCATCGCCATTGCCATTGCGCTCGCGAGCGAAGCTCAGGTCAGCGCCATCGACGCCTCGGCCGCCGCGCTGAGCGTGGCGCAAGACAATGCGCAGCGATTGTCGGCGCCAGTGCGCTACCTGCACGGCAGCTGGTTTGCGCCGGTCGCCGGCGAGCGCTTCGATCTCATCGTCACCAATCCGCCCTACATCGCGGAAGGCGATGCGCATCTGGCCCAGGGCGACGTGCGCTTCGAGCCGCGCAGCGCGCTGACATCCGGGGCGGATGGGCTCGACGATATTCGCCTGATCATTACCCAGGCGCCTTTGCATCTGAATGCCGGTGGGCTGCTGCTGATCGAGCATGGCTACGATCAGGCTGCGGCGGTGCGCGATCTGCTTGGCGCCGCCGGCTTCGGCCAGGTGCAGTCCTGGCGCGATCTGGCCGGCATCGAGCGGGTCAGCGGCGGCTGCTTATGAGATCCGCTTGACCTTGCTGCCCGCCCAGATGGCGAACAGGCCGATGGCGCAGGCGAGTACCCCGACCCATTCAAAGTGCAGCAGGCGGCCAGCTTCGTCGGTGCTGAGGATCAGGCCGGCGATAAAGGCTGCACTGCCCGAGCCGAAGTTCTGTACCGCAGAACTGAAGGCCATCACCCGGCCACGGAAGCGCGCCTCGGTGGAGGCGGTGGTCATCGCCATGGCGGGGATGAAACGGCCGCTGACCAGCACGAAGAACAGCATCGCAAAGAGCAGCTGCCAGGGCAGGGACAGCGGCAGGGTGAGGGTGACCAGCATCATCGGAATACAGGAGACGATGATCACGCAGCTGAGCACGCGGATATAGGGATACTTGTCGGTCAGGCGGCCGAGGATGGGACGCGAGATCAGGGTGCCGGCGCCGCCGACGAGGTAGATCCAGCTCAGCTGGGCCTGGCTTAGCCCGACATTGGCGACCAGCGCAGGCGCGATGTAGGGAATGATCAGGAAGCCCGAGAACATCAGCAGGAAGTTCAGCACGAAGGCACGCCAGTGGTTGGGCACGGCGAGCAGCTCGCGCCAGCTTTGCAGCAGGCTTTGCGCCGGCGCGTTGGCGCGTGCCACGAGGTGGCCGCGCACGCTGGGCACCCAGCGCCAGGCGACGACGCCGATGATCAGACACAGCACGGTAAGCGCCACGAAGGGCATGCGCCAGCCATAGTGCGCGGCAATGAACAGCCCGGCCGGCACGCCCGCCACGGCGGCCAGCGAAAAGCCCAGCATGACCACACTCATGGCGCGGCCACGGCGCTGCATCGGGATCACATCCCCGACGATGGCGAGGGTGATCGAGCCGAGCACGCCGCCGAACAGCCCGGCCAGCGCGCGCGCCGCGAGCAGGGCGGTCGGGCCGTGGGCCAGCGCACAGCCCAGGGTCGAGACGGCCAGGCCGGCAAAGGTGAATAACAGGGCGTGGCGGCGATCAAAGCGATCAGCAATGGCCGCCGCGAGCAGGGACGAAGCCGCCGCCGCGATGGCGTAAGCCGATATGACCAGGCCGAAATGCGCGGTGCCGATCTGCATCTCGCGCATCAGGTCGGAGGACAGCGGCATGATGATCATGAAGTCCACGATGGTCGTGAACTGCACCAGCATGAGGGTCCACAAAAGGATTCTTTCGGCCAGCGATTCCTCGCTGCCGACTGTGTTGGGGGTGGTTTTCATTTTTTATCTAAGAAAGCGCAGGGCGTCACGCCATACGCAGCGGTTCATGATGACTTCGATGCCCGCAGCTTGCGCACGCAAGGCCTCGGCCTCGTTGATCACGCCATCTTGCAGCCACAGGCGGGGGGCGCCGATGGCGATGGCGTCATCGACGATGGGCGCCAGCGTATCAGGATTGCGGAAAACGTCGACCAGATCGATGGCGAACGGGATCTCGCGCAAGCTGGCATAGGCTTTTTCGCCGAGCACTTCGCTGAGCAGCGGGCGCACCGGCACGATCTGCCAGCCAAAGTGGCGCTGCATGCTGGCCGCCACGCCATAACTGGGGCGCGCCGGATTGGGCGACAGGCCGACCACGGCGACGGTCTTCACCGTGCGCAAGAGTTCGGCGATGCGCGCCTCGTCAGGGTTGCGGAAGCGGCTCAATAGAATCTCGCCTCGCCTTCGGGCCGTGTCTTGAAGCGCTTGTGCACCCAGTAGTACTGCGTCGGACTCTTGCGTACTTCGGCTTCGATCCAGGCGTTCATGCGCGTGGTGTCGGCGACGATGTCCTCGGACGGGAAGTCTTGCCAGGGCGTGCCGAACTCAGCGACATAGCCTTGTCCCCAGGGTTTCATGCGCACCACCAGCGGCACCACCACGGCGTCGGCCAGGCGGGCGATGCGCGACAAGCCGGGAATGGTCGCCGTCTGCACGCCGAAAAAGGGCACGAAGATCGATTCCTTGGGGCCGTAGTCGAGGTCGGGCAGGTAATAGAACGGGCGGCCTTTCTTCATTGCCCGCACCGCGCCGCGAATGCCTTCCTGACGCGACAGCAGGGCCTGGTCGCGAAAGCGCGTGCGGCCGCGCAGCAGCATCTTTTCGAGCAGCTTGTTGAGCTGGGCGGCGTACATGCTGACGCAGTCGAGCTCCATCGCCATGCGGCTGCCGGCCATGTCGAGACCCACGAAGTGCGGCACCAGCATCACCACGGCGCGGCCCTCGGCGTGCAAGGCGTGAATCTGCTCGACGCCGCGCAGTTCGACGAGGCGGCGGATGCGTGCCTCGCTGGCCCACCAGATGATGCCGCGTTCGAGCATCGAGCGCGTCACCGCAACGAAGATCTGCCGCGTCATGCGCCGCCGCTCGGCCGTGCTCAGCTCGGGAAAGCTCAGGCGCAGATTGGTCATCACCACGCGCCGTCGCGGCGCCACCAGCACGTATAGCAAATGCCCGAGCAGCCAGCCGAAGGCGGCCTGCACAGGCAGCGGCAGCCAGTGCAGCAGCCACATGAAAGCGAGAAAGAGCGAAGTGAAGAAGTACGAAATCATTGCGCAGGCGGCGGTTCGGCACCAGCCGGAGTCTTGTAGCGGTTATAGCCCCACAGGTATTGCGTCGGGCATTTGAGGATCAGGGTTTCGATATTGCGATTGATGCTGTGCACGCGCTCTTCCAGCGTGCCGCTGGGCGCTTCGTCCGGGGTCTCGACATGGATACACCAACCCTTGCCGACAACGCGCTCGGCCCAGAACAGCACCACCGCAGCATTGCTCACCTCGCTCAAGCGGGCAGCGAGGGTCATGGTGTAGGCCGGTTTGCCGAAGAACGGCGACCACAGGCCTTCGCCCTTGCCCGGCGCCTGGTCCGGCAGCAGGCCGGTGGCTTCGCCCTGGCGCAGCGCCTTGATCAGGCGTCGCACACCCGACAGATCGGCGGGCGCCAGGCGGATGCTGCCCTGCTCGCGCCCGGCACGCAGGATCGGTTCGATCATCGCCTGCTTGGGCGGCCGGTAGAGCACGGTCATCGGCATGCGCTCACCGATGTAGAGCGAGATGATCTCGAAACAGCCCAGATGCGGGGTCAGCGCTACGATGGCCTTGCCCTCGGCACGCAGGGCCTCGACCTTGTCCCAGCCTTCAACCGCCAGGACGTGGCCGAGTACGCGCGCCAGCGGTCGCTGCCAGATATAGGGCAGCTCGAACATCATGCGTCCGGTTTCGGCAGCGGTGCGGCGGATTTCCGCAGCCTGCGGCGGCCGGCCGAGGCCTCGCGTCATGTTGGCGATCAGGCGCTGGCGATAACTGGCTGAGGCGTAGAGCACCAGCAGCCCGGCCGTAGCGCCGAGCCAGTGCAGTTTGCGCAGCGAGAGGCGGCCAAGCCAGCGGAACAGAAGCGGAATCAGTTTTTTCAAACGAGACGTCTCAAGCAAGGATGCTCAGGGAAGTGGGCGCTGTTTCAAGCGCCTCGCGTTCGATCGGGCAGCTCAGCAGCACGTGCAGCGCGGCCGCGGCGGCGCCCAGGGCGAGCGTATTGTGCGCCAAGCTTACCAGCTTGATGGTCTTGGCTGCGGAGTGGCGGCGCGCGCAGGCGCTCAGCATGGCCTGCGCCGAGGCCAGATACGGGCCGCTGAGGCGGAAGGCCGGCCCGCCGACCAGGATGTGGGAGGGGTCGAAGAGCCGGTCCAGGTCCGCCAGCAGGCGTCCGAGCTGGCTGCCGGCTTCACGCTGCACCGCATGGGCGGCTACCTCGCCGGCGGCGCTGGCCGCTTCCAGCGCGGCCAGATCCTGCCCGAAGGCGGCACACATGGCGGGCAGGGACATCAGGGTGTTGGCACAGCCACGCTGCCCACAGCGGCACAGTGGGCCATCGGCCTGCATCTGCAGGTGGGCGATGGAACCGGCGACGCCGTTGTGACCACGCAGGATGCGCTGATGGGCGACCACCGAAGCGGCCACGCCTTCGCCGACATGGACATACAACAGCGGGCCCTCACCCTCAATTTTTTCCCGCTCGAAGTGAAGGAAGGCGGTGCAATTGACAGCGCGTTCAAGTATCAGCGGCAGTCTGTGCAGCCCCGCGTCGGCGAGGCGGGCGTGCAGCATGTCGCGGATCGGCGCGTCGTGCCAACCGGTCTGTTCCGAGTAGCGCAACACGCCGCGTGCTTCGTCGACCGTGCCAGGCACGCCCAAGCCGATGCCGACGATCTGCTGCCGCGCGGGATCCAGTGTGGCCGCGAAACGGGTGATCAGTGCGGCCAGGGTGTCGAGCACCGTGCCGAGCTCGCGATCAGCCGGGGCGAGGAAAGTTTCGCGCAGTTCTCCACGCAGCGAGGTGGCCACCAGCTCGATCTGCTGGTTGTTGATACTCGCGCCGAGTACGAACTTGCGCGTCTGGTCCAGGTGCAGCGGGGTTGGGCGGCGGCCGGTGTGGGTCGGGGTCGGGGTGGGCGATTCGTCCAGCCAGCCCTCCTCGATCAGCGCTTCGACCAGATGGCCGATGGTCGATTTGGTGAGCCGGACGACGCTCGCCACCTCGCTGCGCGAAATGCCGGGATGCGCGCGGACGGCGCGCAGGATGGCCAGCTGATTGAGGCGCTTGACGAGCTGCTGATTGCCTGTGATGACCATTGAAATGACACTATGAACCGCGGGTACGGGGCTGTGCTGAAATCAGCTGGCTGCGGGAGCGGAACATGACGCTGGCCAGGCATCGCGGCTGGCCGCACTTGCAGGGCGCTGCGGCCGATCTTCTTATGGATCGCGCCCAAGGTCAATGCCGCTGCGCAAGCTTCTTGCGTGCGGCAGCGTGGCGAGCGTTATAATCATGCGAACCGCCGAGTTAAAACGACAACTTGCAGGGCGGCAAGTCTGGCTAGTGCGCCGACTCAAATACTGCTAAAGCGTCGCTTGCTCATACCCCGGAGCTGGCAGCGCGCCATCTACGGGGTTTTTCGTTTGCGGAGCACAATATGGCGAATGAATTTTTGTTTTCTTCCGAATCGGTCTCCGAAGGCCATCCGGACAAGGTTGCCGACCAGATTTCCGATGCGGTGCTCGACGCCGTGCTGTCCAGCGATCCGGCCGGCCGTGTGGCCTGCGAGACTCTGGTGTCCACCGGCCTGGTGGTGATCTCCGGTGAAATCACCACCAATGCCCACATCAATTACCGCGAGATCGCGCAGAACACGGTCAAGCGCATCGGCTATGACGATTCCGATATCGGTTTCGACTACAAGAGCTGCGCCATCCTCACCGCCATCAATCGCCAGTCGCCGGACATCGCACAAGGCGTCAATGAAGGTGAAGGCCTCGATCTGGAGCAGGGCGCAGGCGACCAGGGCCTGATGTTTGGCTATGCCAGCAATGAAACGGCGCAGCTGATGCCGCTGCCGATCTACTATGCGCACCGCATCATGCAGCGCCAGGCCGAAGTGCGTAAGGACGGCCGTCTGCCCTGGCTGCGTCCGGACGCCAAGAGCCAGCTGACCGTCAAATACGTCGATGGCAAGCCGGTGGCAATCGACACCGTGGTGGTGTCCACCCAGCATAGCCCGGACATCGAGCACAAGGAACTGAGCGAGGCGGTGATCGAAGAGATCATCAAGCCGGTGCTGCCGCCCGAGTTGCTGCAAGGCAATGTGCGTTACCTCGTCAATCCGACCGGCCGCTTCGTCGTGGGCGGCCCGCACGGCGACTGCGGTCTGACCGGCCGCAAGATCATCGTCGACACCTACGGTGGCATGGGCCGTCACGGTGGTGGCGCCTTCTCGGGCAAGGATCCGTCCAAGGTCGACCGCTCGGCGGCCTACGCCGGTCGTTACGTCGCCAAGAACATCGTCGCCGCCGGTCTGGCCGACCGCGTCGAAGTGCAGGTCGCCTACGCCATCGGCGTCGCCCGCCCGGTTTCGCTGTCGGTCAATACCTTTGGTACCGGCAAGATCAGTGACGAGAAGATCGTCGCCCTGATCGAACAGCATTTCGACCTGCGCCCCAAGGGCATCATCCAGTCCCTCAACCTGCTGCGCCCGATCTACTCCAAGACCGCCGCCTACGGCCACTTCGGCCGCGACGAACCGGAGTTCACCTGGGAAAGCACGGACAAGGCGGCAGCGCTGCGCGCTGACGCCGGTCTCTGAGCGAAGCGAAGAGGCCCGGGGCGTAAGCCCCGAGGCGTCCGTGCTTCGGGGAGTGCTGGCGTAGCCAGCGCGACCCAAAATGAGCTGAATGAGGGCCGCGAGAGCGGCCCTCGTCACGAGCAGAGCGAGTGGGCAGCGCTGCGCGCTGACGCCGGTCTCTGAGCGAAGCGAAGAGGCCCGGGGCGTAAGCCCCGAGGCGTCCGTGCTTCGGGGAGTGCTGGCGTAGCCAGCGCGACCCAAAATGAGCTGAATGAGGGCCGCGAGAGCGGCCCTCGTCACGAGCAGAGCGAGTGGGCAGCGCTGCGCGCTGACGCCGGTCTCTGAGCGAAGCGAAGAGGCCCGGGGCGCAAGCCCCGAGGCGTCCGTGCTTCGGGGAGTGCTGGCGCAGCCAGCGCGACCCAAAATGAGCTGAATGAGGGCTGCGTGAGCGGCCCGGATCTTCAGCGTGTGAGTGCGCTTGGATAGGCTTTTGTCGGTTCCAACCAAAATAAGCTGAAAAGGGTCGCGTAAGCGGCCCTTTTTCTCGTCCTTTCCGGTCTTGGGTGGCCGCTTGGCTTGCGTAAACTGCAGCATTCTTGGCTTCCTTCGCGTCGTCCGGGTGGCCGCAGGCCGCTCCTTTCAGTCATGCTCAAGCGCGTTCGTTGTGATCAGCTCCGTGTTGGAATGTTTCTTCATGAACTTTGTGGTTCCTGGATGGATCATCCGTTCTGGCGCAGCGCGTTCCTGCTCTCTTCGCAGCAGGAGCTGGACAGTCTGCGCAATAGCGCAATCCGCGAGGTCTGGATCGATACGGCCAAAGGCCTGGATGTGGCGGCCGATGAGACCCCGCCCGACGAAGATCTGGCGAGTGTCGAGCGGGCAGTAGAAGTCGAGTTGCTTGAGTTGGCAGAGAGTCCGGCCGTGCCGGCGCCGTGCTCGATGGCGGAGGAATTGCAGCGCGCTTCGCGCATCTGTCGCAAGGCCAAGGATGCCGTGCAGTCGATGTTCAGCGAAGCACGCATGGGCAAGGCGCTGGACACGGCGGATGCCTTGCCGCTGGTGGAGGAAATCTCCAATTCGGTGATGCGTAATCCCGGCGCCCTGATCAGCCTGGCGCGCCTGAAGACCAAGGACAACTACACCTACATGCATTCGGTGGCGGTCTGCGCGCTGATGGTGGCCTTGTCGCGCCAGCTCGGGCAGGACGCCCAGCAGACGCGTGAGGCTGGCATGGCCGGCTTGCTACATGATCTGGGCAAGATGTGGATTCCGCCGGAAATCCTCAACAAGCCAGGGCGGCTGACGGATGCCGAGTTCGATGTGGTGCGCCGTCATCCGCTGGAAGGCTGGCAGGCTTTGCGCGAGGCGCAGGGGGTGAGCGAAGTCACCCTCGATGTCTGCCTCCACCACCATGAAAAAATGGATGGCAGCGGCTACCCGCATCACTTGCCGGCCGCGCAGATCAGCTTGTTTGCGCGCATGGGCGCGGTCTGCGATGTGTATGACGCGATTACCTCCAACCGGCCCTACAAAAAGGGTTGGTGTCCGGCCGAATCGCTGCGCAAGATGACCGAGTGGTGCAAAGGGCATTTCGATGAAGACATCTTCCACGCTTTCGTGCGCAGCCTCGGCATCTACCCCATCGGTTCCCTGCTGCGTTTGAAGTCCGGGCGCATTGCCGTGGTGATCGAGCAGTCCGGCACGTCCTTGCTGGCGCCCATCGTGCTGGCTTTCTTCTCGACGCGCAGCAATGCCCGCATCATCCCGGTGATTGTCGATCTGTCCGAGAAAAGCTGTCGCGACGGCATTGCCGGGCGCGAAGATCCTGCGAAGTGGAACTTCCCCGACCTCGATGCGCTGTGGCTGGGAGAGATGGCAAGGATCACTTGAGGCGGCTATAATCCGATTTCTTCCGAGGAGCGCTGCGAGAAGGCGGAGACGCAATCCACCCTCCCAGGCTCGGAACCTGGCCCTGTCCAGGCTGTTTCAACTGCGCTCACCTGTCAAACCGTGCCGGGCACGGGGACGGAATCGCTGGCCCGCGCTGGCACTTCCTCAGGTGAGCCGCATCGCAAGCTCCCCTCCCTCCCGGCCACACTGTTCAAGGAGAACACCGTGGCTGAAAATTTTTCCGATTACGTCATTGCCGATCTCAAGCTCGCCGACTGGGGCCGCAAAGAGATCCTCATCGCTGAAACCGAAATGCCGGGCCTGATGGCCATTCGCGAAGAGTTCGCGAGCACGCAGCCGCTCAAGGGCGCGCGCATCACCGGCAGTCTGCACATGACGATCCAGACCGCCGTGCTGATCGAGACGCTCACTGCGCTCGGCGCTGAAGTACGCTGGGCCTCGTGCAACATTTTCTCGACGCAGGACCATGCGGCGGCGGCGATTGCGGCGGCCGGCATTCCGGTGTTCGCGGTCAAGGGCGAGTCGCTCACCGAGTACTGGGATTACACGCACCGCATTTTCGAGTGGGCCGATGGCGGCTACTCGAACATGATTCTCGATGATGGCGGCGATGCAACCTTGCTGCTGCATCTGGGCGCCAAGGCCGAGAAAGATCTGTCGGTGCTGGCCGATCCGAAGTCGGAAGAAGAGACGATTCTCTTTGCCGCGATCAAGGCCAAGCTGGGGCAGGACGCGAGCTGGTACTCGACGCGTCTGGCACAGATCAAGGGCGTGACCGAAGAGACCACCACCGGCGTGCATCGTTTGTATCAGATGCATCAGCGTGGCGACCTCAAGTTCCCGGCGATCAACGTCAATGACTCGGTCACCAAGTCCAAGTTCGACAATCTCTATGGCTGCCGTGAATCCCTGGTCGACGGCATCAAGCGCGCCACCGATGTGATGATTGCCGGCAAGGTTGCCGTGGTGTGTGGCTATGGCGACGTGGGCAAGGGCTCGGCGCAGGCGCTGCGCGCGCTGTCCGCCCAGGTCTGGGTCACCGAGATCGACCCGATCTGTGCCCTGCAAGCGGCCATGGAAGGTTACCGCGTGGTGACCATGGAGTATGCCGCCGACAAGGCTGACATCTTCGTCACCACCACCGGCAATTTCCACGTCATCACCCACGAGCATCTGGTGGCGATGAAGAACAATGCCATCGTCTGCAACATCGGTCACTTCGACAACGAGATCGATGTCGCTTCGCTGGAAAAGTACCAGTGGGAAGAGATCAAGCCGCAGGTCGACCACGTGATCTTCCCCGACGGCAAGCGCATCATCCTGCTGGCCAAGGGTCGCCTGGTGAATCTGGGCTGCGCCACCGGCCACCCCAGCTATGTGATGAGCTCCAGCTTCGCCAACCAGACCATCGCGCAGATCGAGCTGTTCACCAAGACGGCGGAGTATCCGGTGGGCGTGTACACCCTGCCCAAGCATCTTGATGAAAAGGTCGCCCGTCTGCAGCTGAAGACGCTCAACGTGCAGCTGAGCACGCTGCGTCCGGACCAGGCGGCCTACATCGGCGTGCCGATCGAAGGTCCGTACAAGGCCGATCATTATCGCTATTGATTGACTGAGCGAGGGGCGGGGAAGCAGTGCTGTACGGCTGCCTTGCCCGTCCTTTCCTTCTCCGAATTTCATTTCGGCTCACGAAATGATGGACACGCTACGATGAACTCCCCACTCCCCACTCCTCACTCCGCGCTGCAATTTAGCGTCGAGTTCTTTCCGACGGCGACGCCCGAAGGCCTCGTCAAGCTGCGTGGCGTGCGTGACCAGCTCGCTGCACTGGGCCCGGAGTTCTTCTCCGTGACCTATGGCGCCGGCGGTTCGACGCGTGACCGCACGCTGCAGATCGTGCGCGAGATCCGTGCTGCAGGGCTGGATGCCGCACCGCATCTGTCGTGCATCGGCGCCACCGAAGCGAGCATCCGCGAACATCTGGCCGAGTTTCGCGAAGTTGGTGCCAAGCGCATTGTCGCGCTGCGTGGTGACTTGCCTTCGGGGATGGCCGATCCCGGCGAATTCCGTTATGCCAGCGAACTGGTGGCCTTCATCCGGCGCGAGTCGGGCGATGAGTTCCGCATCGAGGTCGCCGCCTATCCCGAGGTACATCCGCAGGCGCGCAGCGCAGCCAGCGATCTGCAGGCCTTCCTCACCAAGGTGCGTGCCGGCGCCAATTCAGCGATCACGCAGTATTTCTACAATGCGGATGCCTACTTCCGCTTTGTCGACGAAGTGCGCGCTGCCGGTGTCGACATTCCCATCGTGCCGGGCATCATGCCGATTGCCAGTTTCAGCAAGCTGGCGCGCTTTTCCGAGAGCTGTGGTGCGGAAATTCCGCAATGGATGCGCCGCCGCTTCGAGGCTTATGGTGATGATGCCGAAAGCATCCGTGCGTTCGGGCTTGATGTGGTCAGTCAGCTGTGCGAGCGTCTGCTGGCCGGCGGTGCGCCAAGCCTGCATTTCTATACGCTCAACCAGGCCAATCTCACCACGGCATTGATTGAACGCCTGCAGTCGAAGTAAGCGCCACCACAAAGAAAAAGCCCTCGTCGCTGGCTGCGCAGCGACGAGGGCTTTTTGCTTTTCTGTGCCGGCTTAGAAGCGGTAGCCGAAGCCGATGCCGAACAGCAGCGGATCGACATGCAGGGTGCCGACCTTGTTGCCATTGGCCTTCACATCGGTCGCGATTTTGACCTTCTTGACGTCGAAGTTCAGCGAGGTCTGCTTGGTCAGCGCGACATCGAAACCTGCTTGCAGCGCGTAGCCGAAGCTGTTCTTGTCGATGCTGAAGCCGTCCGGCAGGCTCACGCTGGAAATGCGCGTGTAGTTCAGGCCCGCGCCCACGTACGGCCGGAACGAAGATTCGGGCGTGAAGTGGTATTGCAGGGTGAGTGTCGGCGGCAATTGCTTGAGGCTGCCGATCTTGGTGCTGCCGGCCTTGATGTCGTGCTTTTGCGGATAGGTCAGGATCAGCTCAGTGGCGATGTTCTTGGTGATGAAGTACGAGATGTCGACTTCAGGCAGGAACTTGCCATTGACGTTCAGATTCAGTGGTGTGGTGTCGTGGTTATCGGGTGCCAGGTAGATGGCGCGAGCACGTACCAGCCAGGGCGAGTCGCCCGCTGCACTGGCGATCTGGGTGGCGCAGGCTGCCAGAAGGGCAGCGGCGATCAGCTTGTATTTCATTCAATTACTCCGCGTCACGGGGACAACCCCCATGCAGCGATTTCACGCGGAATCGGTCCGGCGTAACTTGATGAAAATCAAACAGCGCGGACGTACATGCATTGTGGAAAACGCTTAAAAGTGAGCCCCTGTCAGCGCAAAAGCAGCGCCAGCACAAGCCCGCAGAGCAGCAGCAGGGTGGCCACGCATGCATAGATCATTTTCTGCTGAGCTTCGATGCGCCGCCCCATGTTCTCCAGTGCGCGGCGTGCCTGTTCCGTGCTGTTGTCCTGCAAGGCCTGATGCATCAGGCGCGGCAGTTGGGGCAGGGTGCCAGCCCAGTTGGGCGCTTCATCACGCAGGTGGCGCAGCAGGGCGCGCGGCCCGACCTGATCGCTCATCCAGCGTTCGAGGAAGGGCTTGGCGGTGGCCCACAGGTCCAGATCCGGATTGAGCTGGCGACCGAGCCCTTCGATATTGAGCAAGGTCTTTTGCAGCATCACCAGTTGCGGCTGCACTTCCATCTGGAAGCGGCGCGCGGTCTGGAACAGGCGCAGCAGGGTCTTGCCGAAAGAGATGTCCTTGAGCGGCTTGTCGAAGATCGGCTCACAGACGGCGCGGATGGCGCTCTCGAATTCATCGACGCGCGTGCCCGGCGGCACCCAGCCGGCGTCGACGTGCGCCTGTGCGACGCGCTTGTAATCGCGCTTGAAGAAGGCGAGGAAGTTCTGCGCCAGGTACTGCTTGTCGCGGTCGGTGAGGGTGCCCATGATGCCGAAGTCCAGCGCGATGTACTGGCCCCGGCGCACGCCTTCGGTGGCGACGAGGATGTTGCCCGGATGCATGTCGGCATGGAAGAAGCCGTCGCGGAACACCTGCGTGAAGAAGATTTCGACACCGGCGCGCGACAGGGCGGCCAGATCGACACCGAGTGCGCGCATGGTGTCGATCTGCGAGATCGGAATGCCGTGCATGCGCTGCATCACCATCACCGACTTGCCGCAAAAATCCCAATACACTTCGGGCACTTGCAGCTGGGTCGAGTCCTTGAAGTTGCGCCGCAGCTGCGAGCAGTTGGCCGCTTCGCGCATCAGGTCCAGCTCGTCGTCTAGATGCTTGGCGAATTCGGCGACCACTTCGCGTGGTTTGAGGCGGCGGCCGTCGACCCACAGGCGTTCGATCAGCGCGGCGGCGGTGTCGAGCAGGGCCAGATCCTTGGCGATGATGCTCTCGATGCCGGGGCGCAGGATCTTGATGGCGACCTCGGTACCGTCCGGTAGCGCGCCGAAATGCACCTGCGCAATCGAGGCCGATGCCACCGGCTGCATGTCGAAGCGGGCGAACACCTCATTGACCGTGCGGCCGTATTCGGCCTCCAGGCGCGCCAGGGCTTGGTCGGTCGGGAAGGGCGGGACGCGGTCCTGCAGCTTGGCCAGCTCGTCGGCGAGCGCCGGGGCGAGCAGGTCGCGGCGGGTCGACAGCATCTGGCCGAACTTGACGAAGATCGGGCCGAGCGATTCGAGCGCCAGGCGCAAACGGACTTCCGGCGCTTCGCTGAAACTGCGTGCAGGCAGCACGCGGCGCAGGCAAGCGCCCACGCGGGTAGTCGCCGTACGGTCGAGGATCATCTGATCCAGACCGTGGCGCAGGGCAACCAGGCTGATGCGGGCAAGACGAAGGAGGCGCACTTTTCTGTCGGCAGAGGCAGGGATTCGCGATGGTAGTGCATTTTGCGCAGCGCGGTGCGGCGGCTGCGGCGGCGAAAGCGCTTGCGCAGATTCTGCGCAATGGCACAATCCTTACCGCATGACAGCACTTTCGACAAACCGAGACGCGGAGCGCGCATGTCGATGTCCTTTTATCAGCGATACCTTTCCCCGGCCGGGCGTCTCTCGCGTGGCTGTTTCAATGTGCTGTTGCCGCTTGTCTTGCTGCTGTTTGCCGCGCTTTACGTGCTGATCGAAGCGCTGGGCAGCGAGACGCTGACCTGGCTGCTCTATCCTTTTACGGCCTGGGCGCTGCTGGTCTTGCTGGCGCGCCGGCTGCATGATCAGGGCCGATCGCTGGCCAGCCTGCTGTGGGTGCTGCTGCCGATTGCCGGCCCGCTGTGGTTGTTGATCCTGTTGTGCTGTCGCGCCGGATCAGCCGGCGAAAACCAGTTCGGCGCCGATGCGCGCCTGCGTGACGCTGATTATCTGACGGTCGATATCCACTCATGAGTACTCAAGTGCTGGTCAATGACGTGACCGGACTCAATCCGGTTCCGGTGTGGTCGGTGTCGCGGCCGCTCACGCTGGCGCAGCTGCAGGAAGCGATTCGCCAGACGCGTTTGCCGATCTCGGTCGGCGGTGGGCATTTCAGCATGGGCGGCCAGACCACCAGCCCCGGCAGCTTGCATCTGGACCTGCGCGGGCTCAATCAGGTGCTGTTCTTCGCGCCGCAGGAAAAGCTGATCCGCGTGCAGGCGGGCATCCGCTGGTGTGACATCCAGAAATTCATCGATCCGCATGATCTGTCGGTCAAGATCATGCAGACCTATGCCAACTTCACGGTCGGCGGTTCGCTGTCGGTCAATGCGCACGGCCGCTACATGGGCCTTGGTCCGCTGATCCAGTCGGTGCGCAAGATCCTGTTGGTGCTGGCCGATGGCGAGTTGCTGGAAGCTTCGCCGAGCCACAATGCCCAGGTGTTCTACGCCGCCATCGGTGGTTACGGTGCGGTGGGCGTGATCGCCGAGGCCGAGCTGGAGCTGGCGGACAACTGCCGTGTCGAGCGCCGCGAAGTCAGCATGAGTGTGCAGAAGTATGCCGAGTGGTTTGCCCGCAGTGTGCGCAGTGCGCCGGGGGCGATCTTCCACAATGCCGACATCTACCCGCCGCACTATAGCCGCGTCCGCGCGGTGACCTGGACGGAAACCCGTCGCCCGGTGACCGTGCCGCACCGCCTGCAACCCTTCCGCCGCGCCTATCCGCTGCAGCGTTATTTCCTCTGGGCGGTGTCGGAGACGCCGCTGGGTAAGTGGCGCCGCGAGCACCTCGTGGATCCGGTGGTGTATTTCGGCCGCCCGGTGCATTGGCGCAATTTTGAGGCCGGTTACGATGTGGCCGAGCTGGAGCCGCCGTCGCGTGCCAGCAAGACCTATGTGCTGCAGGAGTACTTCGTGCCGCAGCGCCGGCTCGACGAGTTCGTGCCGAAGATGGCGGCAATCCTCGCACGGCACGAGGCCAATGTGCTCAACATCTCGATCCGCCATGCCGCGTCCGACCCCGGCTCCCTGCTCGCCTGGGCGCGCGGCGAGACCTTTGCCCTGGTGCTCTACTACAAGCAAAGCACGGCGGCGCATGCGCAGGCCAGCGTGGCGGTGTGGACCCGCGAGCTGATCGACGCAGTGCTGGCAGCCGGCGGAACCTACTACCTGCCGTACCAGCCGCACGCCACGCCGGAGCAGTTCCATCAGGCTTATCCGCGCGCGCGCGAGCTGTTTGCGCTCAAGCGCGAGCTCGATCCGCACTACCGTTTGCGTAATGTGCTGTGGGACAAGTACTACGCGCCGACGCTGAGCGCTTACGAGGAGCCCGAGGAGGCCGAGTCGGAGTTCCAGCGCGTCTACGGCAGCGTGCCGGCGCGCGATGATTTCTACCGCTTCCTGCAGAACATCTTCCACCTGTTCCCGCAGGATCGCCTGCATGCGCTGATTCACACCGCCAGCCGCCAGCACGATGACGATGCGGCGATCTATCGCCAGGTGCAGCAGCAACTGCCGCAGATCCGCCCCTTCCTGGCCGATTTGCGCTTCGCCTTGCCAGCGCTGCGCAAGCAAAAGCGCGAGATGGCGCGGCAGACCCTGCGTTTGCTCGGTGAGCGGCGCAGTCTAAGTGGCTATGTCGAGATCGGTAGCACCGGGCGTTACATCAGCGCGCTGCGCCGCCATGTGCGGGTGCGCGGCGATCTGGTCCTGCTCGGCGATACGGCGCCCGGCAATTCGCTGGCCGACATCATGGAGCGCGGCGGTCTGGCGCAGATCGGCCGTTTCCTGCCGCTCGATGGCTACGCGCCTTTCGGCCAGAAGCTGTTGCGCGACAACAGTGTCGATCTGGTGAGCTGCTACATCGGCCTGCACCACGTCAATCCGCCTGATCTGGCGGCTTTCCTGGCGTCCATCCACCGCGTGCTGCGTCCGGGCGGGCTGTTCATCCTGCGCGAGCACGATGTCGATACGCCAGAGATGCGCGATTTCGTCTCGCTGGCGCATAGCGTCTTCAATCTCGCTACTGGCGTCTCCTGGGAGCGCAATCTCGACGAGCCGCGCCACTTCCGTTCGGTCAATGACTGGGTGCAGCGGCTCGATGCGGCCGGTTTCACCGATACCGGTGCGCGCCTGCTGCAAGACCATGACCCGACGCGCAATGTGCTGATGTCCTTCACCAAGCGCGGGGTCTAGCCATGCGCCGCGCGCTCTTGCTGATCCTGCTGTGCTGCTGGAGCTTTGCCCGGTTCGCCTACGCCGCGCCGCTGCCGCAGATCCTGCCTGCCGACAGCGCGCCCGCCGTGATGGCGCCGCCCGCACACTGGCGCAGCGCCGAGCAGAGCTGGCTGACTTTCCCTGAGTGGTATCTGGTGCACAGCCCGGCCGAATACGCGCGTTACCTGGCCGATGATCGTCCGCCCAGCCAGTTTCCCTGGTGGGGGCATATCGGCCAGCTGTGGCGCAGCTATGCGCGGGTCAGCCAGGCCCAGCTGGCGAGCCGGCCGCGCCAGCTTAACCCCGGCTACCATCTGATGATCGTCGTGATCGCCACCAGCACGACTTGCGAATACGCCCTGCGCTCGCTCTACGAGCTGAGCATCGGCCGCCTCGCCGAACTCAGCCGCCAGCATGGTCCGACCGCCGAGGAACGCTTTGCTGCCAAGACTGCGCAGGACTACGTCGACTTCATCCGTGAGCGCCCCTGGTACGAGTTCGATTTTCTCGCCCGCCTCAAGAGTCTGTGGCGTGACACCGGCTACGGCGGCAATGACCTCCTGCGCAAATGGGAACGCAAGTACGCACTGAGCACCGAATACGGCATCAAGGCGGTCTATGCCTGGCTGATCGCCAAGGCCACCCGCGCCACTTACGACGCAGCGCAGCCGGTGACGGCGGTGTTTGTCGACCGCTGGCAGGACCGGCTGGTCGGCGGCTGGCCGGAGATCAAGCGCATCAAGAGCGTGCGCGAGGGCGGCGAGCTCTTGCTCTTGCCGCGTTACCACGGCTTCATCGCGCCGGCTGTGGCGATGGCGCGCAGCGGAACCAACTTCAGCGAAATTGCCGGCAATGGCGCTGATACGCGCCTGCTCCTGTCGGTTCTGGTGCCTGCAGACTGGGCGCCGGACAGCGAGGGTGCCGTCAGCGTCTTTGAACAGCCCGTGCTCAGCCGCCCCGGCGAAAAGCGCGTCGTCATCAGCGTGCCGATTCGTGATCTGGCGCAGAACCTGCGCGAACTCGACGGCATGGGCATCCACATCGAGCATATCTATGACTTCTGAGCAGGACTTCCGCATTCCCTATCCGCAACTGGTCGAGGCTCTCAGCACCGCCATGCAGGCACATGGGCTCGCTCCCGAGCTGGCCGACATCGAGGCGCAGATCATGGCCGAGGCTGACTTGCACGGCGTGCCCTCGCACGGCGTGCGCATGCTGCCAGCCCTGCTGCGCGGCTTTGACGAGGGGCGTGCCCATGCTCGCCCCGAGCTGCGCTGGGAGCGTGATTTTGGTGCCATCTGTGTGCTCGATGGCGACAATGGTCCAGGGCGTTACGTCGCACTGACCGCGATGCAGGCGGCGGTCGAGCGGGCCAGCCGCTTCGGCGTGGGCGTCTGCCTGGCCAAGCGCACCACGCATTGGGGGCGTGCTCATGCCTATGCCTTGCGCGCCGCGCAAGCCGGCTGCATCGGCCTGTGCACCACCAATGCAATCCAGACCATGGCGGCCTGGGGCGCCCGAGGCGCGGTGATCGGCAATAACCCGATTGCCATCGGCGTGCCGCGTGCCGCAGGGCTCGCGCCGGTGGTGCTCGATCTGGCCATGAGCCAGGCGGCCGTAGGCAAGGTCACTACCTGGCTGCGCGAGGGGCGCAGCCTGCCCGAAGGCTGGGGCGTCGATGCCGAGGGTAAGCCGAGCACCGATGCGCGCGCGATTCTGTCTGGTGCCGTGTCGCCGATGGGGGGACACAAGGGCGCCGGTCTGGCGCTGATGATGGAATTTCTCACCGCAGCCTTGGGGGGCGGCCTGTTCTGCAGCGAGATGCGCGCCACCAAGGGCCTTGAAACCGACGCCAGCAAGCTCTTCCTGGCCTTCAATATCGAAGCCTTCGGTGCGCCGGATTTCCATGCCGAGGTCGAGCGCTACCTCGACTATCTGCGAACCGAAGCCAGCTTCCGCGAAGCTTTCCTGTTCCCCGGCGAGCGCGGTTGGCAGGACTGCGCCCGCAACGAAGCGCTCGGCGTGCCGCTGCATGCCGAGATCGTCGATCAGCTCCGGCAGGCCGGTGTCGTGCTGGACTGAGTTGCCCACAATGCTGCCGCAGGGGCTGGCCGCCGCAGGTCATGGCGGCGCTGAAAAGCCAGCGTGAGGGCGGCGGCGGGCGGTACAATCCGCAGCTTCCCGATGTACCGGTACTGAGCGATGACCCGTCCGACCAACGACACGCTGCTGCGTGCCCTGCTGCGTGAGCCGACCGATTACACCCCCGTCTGGCTGATGCGCCAGGCCGGCCGTTACCTGCCCGAATACCGCGCTTCGCGCGCGCGCGCCGGCAGCTTTCTCGACCTCTGCAAGAATCCGGACTTCGCCACCGAAGTGACTTTGCAGCCGCTCGAGCGCTTCCCGCTGGACGCCGCGATCCTCTTCTCCGACATCCTCACCGTGCCCGATGCGATGGGCCTCGGTCTGTATTTTGCCGAAGGCGAGGGGCCACGCTTCGAGCGCCCCTTGCGCAGCGAAGAGGCGATCAAGGCGCTGGCCGTACCGCCGATGGAGAAGCTGAGCTATGTGTTCGACGGCGTCAGCGCGATCCGCAAGGCGCTCGATAACCGGGTGCCGCTGATCGGCTTCTCCGGCAGCCCCTTCACCCTGGCGTGCTACATGATCGAAGGCGGCGGCTCGGACGACTTCCGCAACGTCAAAGCGCTGATGTACAGCCGCCCCGAGCTGCTGCACCACATCCTCGACATCAATGCGCAGACCGTCACGGCCTACCTCAACACCCAGATCGACAGCGGCGCGCAAGCCGTGATGCTGTTCGATACCTGGGGCGGGGCGCTGTCGACGCGCGCCTATCGCGAGTTCTCGCTCAAATACATGCAGCAGATCGTCGATGGCCTCAAGCGCAGCCACGAGGGCGAACTGGTGCCGCTGGTGTTGTTCACCAAGGGCGGCGGCCAGTGGCTCGAAGATCTGGCGCAGACCGGCTGCGATGCGCTGGGCCTGGACTGGAGCGTCGATCTGGGGCTGGCGCGTGCGCGCGTTGGCCACCGTGTCGGCTTGCAGGGCAATCTTGATCCGGGCGTGCTGATGGGCAGTGCGGCGGGGGTCGAAGCCGAAGTGCGCGCCTTGCTCGACGCCTTCGGCCCGCATCATGGCCATGTGTTCAATCTGGGCCACGGCATCTCCCAGCATGCGCCGTACGACAACGTCAGTGTGCTGGTGTCCACGGTGCATGCCTACAGCCGCAGCCTGCGCGCCGAGCAGGATTTCAGCGAGGTGCAGCCGGCCGCCGAGGACTGGGTCAGCCCGCTGATCCTGGGGTAAGCCGTGTTCGGGCGGGAAGTGGCGCCGCTGCCCGTATTGCAGCTTTGTGACGGTGGAAAAGCCCTTGCTGCAAGGGCTTTTCTGGGCATGACGAAGTCATGAATAAGGCCTGTCCTGCGCTTCCGCCTACTTGACTTATTCACACAAAATCGTACTGCGCCGCAACAACGCTCTGTCTGCCGTAACGCGTTTGAAACTCACATTCAAGTCTTTGTTTATAAATGAAAATGCGCATGTATTTTGGCCTTAGCATGAAATGGCGGGCGATTGCAAGCGCACCAAGACAAAGTTTCGATAGATGGTTGCTCACAATTTTGTCCACAGGCTGTGTGGACAAGAAACCGCATCACGCAAGGACATGCATTTGCGCGCGATAGCTCATCAGACTCCTCACCAATGTCGCGCAAGTACATGATGCATCTAGGCTTGCTTCGGCGACGCCGCTGCGCAGCACGCGCGCGCGCTCAAGGTGGCGGCTGATGAGCACAGCGCGGATCGCCCGTGTCGCCTTGCCGCTGCCCAAACCACGCCTGTTCGACTACCTGGTCGAGGCGCATGAGGGGCTGGCGGTGGGGCTGTGCGTGCGCGTGCCTTTCGGCCCCGGCGAGAAAACCGGGGTGATCGTTGCGCTCGATCCCGCCGATGCGCCGCCGCGCGACAAACTGCGCACGGTGCGTGAAGTGCTGCTGGAGCTGCCGCCGTTGCCGGCGCAATGGCTGGCGATGGCCGAGTTCGCCGCGCGCTACTACCAGCATCCGCTGGGCGAGGTGATCGCTACCGCGCTGCCGCCGGGTTTGCGCCGCGCCGTGCGCCTGCCACGTGAGGATGATCCCCTGCTTGCCGCCACCGCCGCCGGCCGCGCGGCCTTGGCGGCGGCCAGCAAGCTGACGCGTGCGCTGGCGGCGGTCAGTCTGGTCTGCAGCGCCGGCTCGATGCGCCGCGCGATGCTGCTGGAGCAGCTCGACAATGCACGGCCGGGCGCCGCCAGCGAGGGCATTCGCCAGGCGCGCAACAAGGGCTGGCTCGAAGTGCTGGCGCCGGGCAGCAATATCGTGGCGGTCGACAGTTTCCAGGCCAATGCCGAGCAGGCGGCGGCCATCGAGCGCATCGGTGCAGCGCTGGGTCGTTTCGAGAGCTTCCTGCTGCACGGCATTACCGGCAGCGGCAAGACCGAAGTCTATCTGCAGCTGATTGCGCGCTGCCTGCTGCAGGGCCGTGCGGCCCTGATGCTGGTGCCGGAAATCGGCCTCACGCCACAGCTGCTCGAACGCGTGGCCGGGCGTTTCCCCGGCGCACGTCTGGTGGCCTTGCATAGCGGCCTGGCCGACGGTGCGCGCTCGCGTGGCTTTGTCCAGGCGCTGCGCGGGGAGGTCGACATCGTGCTCGGCACGCGGCTGTCGGTCTTCGTGCCTTTGCCTAACCTGGGCCTGATCGTGGTTGATGAGGAGCATGACGCTTCGTTCAAGCAGCAGGAAGGCCTGCGCTATTCGGCGCGTGATCTGGCGGTGTGGCGCGCACGTCAGGAGTCGGTGCCGGTGGTGCTCGGTTCGGCGACGCCCGCGCTGGAGAGCTGGCTGGCCGCCGACAGCGGGCGCTACACGCGGCTGAGCCTCAGCCAGCGCGCCGTGGCCGAAGCGCCGCCGAGCGTGCGCCTGATCGATACGCGCCGGCTCAAGCTGGATCAGGGCCTGTCACCGCAAATGGTCGATGCGCTGCGCCTGCGCCTGGAGCGCGGCGAGCAAAGCCTGGTCTTCCTCAACCGCCGTGGTTACGCGCCGGTGATCGCCTGCCCGAGCTGCAATTGGATCAGCGCCTGCCCGCACTGCTCGGCCAATATGGTGTTCCACCAGGTCGATGCGATCCTGCGCTGCCACCACTGCGGGGCCGAGGCGCCGGTGCCGCGCACCTGCCCGGATTGCGGCAGCCACGACGTGATGGCCTTCGGGCGCGGCACGCAGCGCCTCGAAGAGCGGCTCGGCGAATACTTCCCCGCCGCGCGCATCCTGCGCGTCGATCGTGATGCGGTGAAGACGCCGGCGCAATGGGCCTTCGTGCGCGAACAGATCGACACCGGCCAGGTCGACATCCTCGTCGGCACGCAGATGCTGGCCAAGGGGCACGACTTTCCGCGCCTCACCCTGGTCTGCATCGTGGGTGCCGATGCCTCGCTGTACTCCTCCGATTACCGCGCGCCGGAGCGCCTGTTCCAGCAACTGATGCAGGTCTCGGGGCGCGCCGGGCGGGCCGAGCTGCCGGGCGAGGTGCTGATTCAAACCGCCTTTGTCGACCACCCCTTGTTCCACAAGCTGACCGAGCACGACTTCCCCGGCTTTGCCGCCTTGCAGCTGGCCGAGCGGCGCCAGGCCGGCTTTCCGCCCTACAGCCACCACGCCGTGTTGCGTGCCGAAGCCAGCGATCTGGCGCAGGCGCTGGACTTTCTCAAGCATGCGCGCGAGCTGGCGCTGAGCCTGCAGGGCGCGGTGCGCCTGTTCGACCCGGTGCCGATGCGCCTGGTGCGGCGCGCCCGGCTGGAGCGCGCACAGCTGGTGGTCGAGGCTGATTCGCGCCCGGCCTTGCAGGCGATGCTCAGCGAATGGATGCGCCAGCTCTACGAGGTCCGCCTGGCGCGTGATCTGCGCTGGCATCTGGATGTCGATCCGGGCGATCTGTAGCGCGTGGTCGGTGCAACAACTGCTTACACACTGTTGCAGCTTGTTGGCCGCGTCTGCGTGAGGATGCAGACTCTGCTTTCAGGAGTGCATCATGAAAAAAATCTCGATCCTGCTGGCGCTGGCAGGCCTGGTGTCGGTGGCGCAGGCCAGCGAATTTGCGCCGGTGGTGGCCAAATCCGAAATCATCAAGAGCGTGCCGGTGTCACGCCAGGTGTGCAGCACCGAAACGGTCGAAGCTGCGCCTGATCGCTCGGCGGCTGGCGCCATCATCGGCGGTGTCGCCGGCGGTGTGCTGGGCCACACGGTCGGCAAGGGCGGTGGCAAGGTCGCTGCCACGGTAGTGGGCGCAATTGCCGGGACGGTGGTCGGTGACCGTCTGGATAATCAGGATGCCACGCCTACTACGCAGCAAGTCCAGCGCTGCCATACGGTGCGCGAACAACAGGATCAGCTGGTTGGCTACCGCGTGACCTATGAGTACGCCGGCAAGCAGTACAGCACGCGCATGGCACGCGATCCGGGCGATCGCGTCGAGCTGCAGATTAGCGTGGTGGGAGCCGATGTGGAGGCGCCGCCGGTGATTTATCGCGAGGTCGATGGACCGCGTCCGCGCCGATTCTGAGGGTTTTGGCAAGCTGCAGGCATGAAACAGGGCATGGCGCTCGCAATATTTGTCCGATAAAATTAGTCAGGTATTGTTTTGCCTAGCCAGCGCCCTGTTCCCTGGAGTCCCCCATGAGTACCCACGAAAAAATTCACCAAACCGTTACCAGCAACCCCGTTGTGCTCTTCATGAAAGGCACGCCGCAGTTCCCGCAATGCGGTTTTTCTTCGACGGTCGCACAGATCCTCAAGCAGTCGGGTGTGGACAGCTACACCGCCGTCAATGTGCTGGCCGATGAAGAAATCCGCCAGGGCATCAAGGACTACGCCAACTGGCCGACGATCCCGCAGCTCTACATCAATGGCGAGTTCGTTGGCGGCTGTGACATCGTCCGCGAGATGTACCAGTCCGGCGAGTTGAAGACCCTGCTCGACAGCGTCCAGAAATAAGCACGCGTAACACGTAAAAAAGCCCGGGCGAAGCGATTCGCCCGGGCTTTTTTACGTCGACGGCCGGATCAGGCGCCCAGTCGCAGGCGTGCGCGGGCGATGGCTTGGCGCACCTGGTTCGGCGCCGTACCGCCGATGTGGTCACGCGCGGCGAGTGAGCCTGCTATGGTCAGCGCGCTGGCCACATCGCTGTCCAGGCGTTCAGCTGCGCCGCTCACTTCATGCATGCTGGCGCGCAGTTCGTCCAGCGTGAAGTCGGCCAGATCACAGCCACGCGCTTCCGCCGCACGCACGGCGAGGGCAACGGCTTCGTGTGCGTCGCGGAAGGGCAGACCCTTCTTGACGAGGTAGTCGGCCAGATCGGTGGCGGTGGCAAAGCCGAGCTTGAGCGCTTCGAGCATGTTGTCACCCTTGACGCGGATGCCGGTGACCATGTCGGCGTAGATGCGCAAGGTGTCGATCAGGGTGTCGGCCGCGTCGAACAGCGGTTCCTTGTCTTCCTGATTGTCCTTGTTGTAGGCCAGCGGTTGGCCCTTCATGAGGGTCAGCAGGGCCACCAGATGGCCGTTCACGCGGCCAGTTTTACCGCGCACCAGTTCGGGCACGTCAGGATTCTTCTTTTGCGGCATGATCGAACTACCTGTGCAGAAGCGATCGGCCAGGTCGATGAAGCCGAAGCGCGGGCTCATCCACAAGATCAGCTCTTCGGACAGACGCGACAGATGGGTCATGGTGATCGCCACCGCCGCGCAGAATTCGATGGCGAAGTCGCGATCCGAGACGGCATCCAGGGAGTTTTCGCAAACGCCTTCAAAACCCAGCTCGCTGGCCACGAAGGCGCGGTCGATGGGGAAGGTGGTGCCGGCCAGGGCGGCGGCGCCCAGCGGCAGGCGATTGGTGCGGCGACGCGCATCCTGGAAGCGCTCGGCATCGCGGGAGAGCATCTCGAAATAGGCCAGCAGATGGTGCCCGAAGGTCACCGGCTGGGCGATCTGCAGATGCGTGTGGCCGGGCAGGGGCGTAGCGGCATGTTCCTCGGCGATCGTGAGGATGTTGCGCTGGAAGTCGGCGATCAGCAGCAGGATCTGGTCGATGGCGTCGCGCAGCCACAGGCGGATGTCGGTCGCCACCTGGTCGTTGCGCGAGCGGCCGGTGTGCAGGCGCTTGCCGGCATCGCCGACGAGGCCGGTGAGGCGGCGTTCGATGTTCAGATGCACGTCTTCCGCATCGAGGCTCCATTCGAAGGCGCCGCTGCGGATCTCGGTCAGGATCTGGCTCATGCCGCGTTCGATGTCGGCAAGATCTTGTGCGCTGATGATGCTTTGCCGGGCCAGCATCCTGGCGTGGGCCAGCGAGCCGCGGATATCCTGCTCGGCCATGCGCTTGTCGAAGAACACCGAGGCGGTGTAGCGCTTGACCAGATCCGACACGGGTTCGGAAAAGCGGCCAGACCAGGCCTTGCTTGCGGGATTGTTGGGCGTTGAATCTGTCATGATGGGGAATGAGTGCTCAGCCAAGGCTGGCAGCGTACGGCGAAAAGAGAGATGGCGAGTATAAATCAAGCACCGCAGGACCATGCAGTTGCTGCACAGCCCGCGCCGGGGCGCGCCAATGATGGCGCCCGCCCTGCGACGACGGTCGCGCGCGTGGCGGTGCCGGATTTCCGCAACATCGGCGCTCTGGTGCGCATTCTCGTCGTCGCCAATGTGCTGCTGTTGGCGACCGCGCTGGTGCGTGCCGAAGCGCTGTCGCATCTGGCGCATGACTGGGGCTACCTGCTTGGCCGCGCCCAGTTGCCGATCCTGCTCGCGGCCTTGTTCATGTATGCGCTCGGCACCTGGCTGCCGCGCCTGTCCTGGCGCGAGTTATGCGCGATGGCCAGCAGCAACGCCATGTTGGCGACGGTGCTGGCTCAGGCAGTGGGGTTGCTGAGTGGCGGTGAGGACGCTCATCTGCGTCAGGTGATCTGGTCGGCGGTCGCTGCGCTGCTGGTGGTGGCCTATTTCCGCTGGCTGCAGATCGAACAGACGCCAGCGCTCGACGAAGCACGCATCCTTGCGCTGACGGCGCGCATCCGTCCGCATTTCTTTTTCAACAGTTTGAATGGCGTGCTTGGCGTGATCCGCTCCGACCCGCGCCGCGCCGAACAGGCGCTCGAATCGCTGGCCGAACTGTTTCGCGAGCTGATGAAAGACAACCGCGAGCTGGTCCCCCTGTGCGATGAAATCGACCTCTGCAATCGCTATCTGGAGCTCGAACGCTTGCGCCTGGGCGACCGCCTCAAGGTGAAGTGGGAGCTCAAATTTGCGCCGCTGGAAGCCAAAGTTCCGCCTTTGATGCTTCAGCCCTTGATCGAAAATGCCGTCTACCATGGCATCGAGCCCAGTGCCGAACCGGGCACGGTGCACATCGGCATCGTACGCAAGGGCCGCGCGCTGGAAATTGGTATCAGCAATCCTTTGACCGGCAACCCGCGACGCTCGACGGGTAACCGCATGGCCCTCAACAATATCCGGGAGCGATTGGCCTTGTTCTTTGATCTGGAAGCATTCTTGAGTACCGAAGAGCGGGATGGACAGTTCCGCGTCAGAATCCGCATGCCCTTGCGCAAGGAGGAAAAATAAATGGAGCAGCTCGATACCCTCGACGTGCTGATCGTCGACGACGAAGCGCCCGCCCGCGAACGGCTGCGCGACCTGCTCGGCGATATCGCCGGCGAACAACCGACACGCCTGGTCGGCATGGCCGGCAATGGCGTCGAAGCCCTGCGCTTTCTCGAAACGCAGCGCCCGCACGTGCTGTTTGTCGACATCCGCATGCCAGCCATGGATGGCATCGAATTCGCCCAGCACGCCACGCGTCTGGAAAACCCGCCGCACATTGTCTTCATCACCGCCTACGATGAGTACGCCGTGCAGGCCTTCGAACTCAACGCCATCGATTACCTGCTCAAGCCGGTGCGTGCCGAGCGTCTGGCCCTGGCACTCGACAAGGTGCGCCGCGTGGCGCCGGTGGCGCACGACAAGATCGACCAGTTCGCCGAACCGCGCCGTCACCTCACCTGCAGCGAGCGCGGACGCATCCACCTGATCCCGATTCCCGACGTGGTCTTCCTCAAGGCCGAACTCAAGTACGTCACAGCGCGTACCGCCGAGCGCGAGTTCCTGCTGGAGGAGTCCCTGGTGCAGCTGGAGCAGGAATTCCCAGAGCGCTTCGTGCGCATCCACCGCAATTGCCTGGTTGCCCGAGCGGCCGTTGTCGGCTTCGAGCGTGCGCTCGGCGAAGACGGTGGCGAAGGTCACTGGTCGGTGCGCCTGAACGGCGTGCCCGACGCACTGCCGATCAGCCGCCGCCAATGGGCTCACGTGCGTTCCGTCCTCGGCGGCTAAAAAATACCGCATAAAGCTACTGCGCGACTCAATCTCGAATCTCCGGTGCTCACTGTACTGAAGTACAGTTCCGCGCCTCAATTCGACCTTGAGCCGCTCGCTACGCTTTCTGCGGTATTTTTATCCTGCAAGGTAGTCCAGCGATGAATACTTATACCGTTATCGTGGAGTTGCAGGGGAGTACCTACGTTGCTCAGCTGAGTGCAAAGCGCGAGCTGGACGTTATTCAGCTCTGGTGCGCGCACGTCGCGGAAGACAGGCCATATGGTGCAATGTCAAAGCGGATTGCGAGCGCGGTAGCCAAGTGTATGGACTCTCCTGGCTTGACTCCGGAGTTCGGTGTGCCAAATGTTTGGTGGTTTGCGGCAGTATATAAAACGAAACTGGTGCTGGGCCACATAGTTTTGACAGCTTCGTCCGGTTAAATGCCCACGTAGATCGCTTCAGCATGTTCCGGTGGGGGCTATTGTGGTTCAATCCTCGGCGGCGAAAAGTCCCATGTAGCTACTGCGCGACTCAATCTCGAATCTCCGGTGCTCACTGTACTGAAGTACAGTTCCGCGCCTCAATTCGACTTTGAGCCGCTCGCTACGCTTTCTGCGGTATTTTTCGATGAGTCCAGGGTCTATGTCTATGGAATCAATAAGGCTGTTGCTTGTTTGGATTGAATCAGACGATTTCAGCCGTCCTGACTTTCCCTGAGTTCGGCGCTTTCGCGCGCAGCTTCCTCACATTTCTTTCTTCCAATCGCACAGCCAGTTCGCTTACTTGCTGCGCGATTTTTACGCTGGATGACAAGTTTTAGCGCTTGTTTTGATTTCTGAAGAGCTTGCTTGTTTGCTTGCCTGGATCTAACGCTCATTCACCCAGCTTTACCCGGCGCTATCTCAAGTGCTTCTACCCCTGACCGATGAATGCCACACGGACTCTGCACAGCGATGGGCGTTGTGCGTGAGGCGGCTGTGGCGGATCGATTCAGGGGAAAGACATGAGCATAAGCGTTTATAGCAGCACATCGTCCAGCGTGAGGACGCAGTATTCGTACAGCGCTCAGACAACGGATGGTGACACTCAGCGAAGTGAGTCGAGCAGCGAAAGCGCTGAGCAAGAGATCAGCGAGACGCGCGAAGACTCACAGGAGCTCAGCGATGCGAGCGTCAAGGCTCAGGCCCTGGCTGATGCGCTGGACCGTGTGGCCATGAATGCACGCTTGCAGGCGGGTGGCATGTCGGCGCCGGCAGGGCGTGTGGATGATCCGGGTTTTACCAAGGCTGAACTGGGCCACATGGCTGAGCAGGCATCCGCGCAGGACGCCAAGCGCTCGGCGGATATGGCGTATGTCGCCGCCAATTTCGATGATGCCGATGCGGATCAGAACGGCAAGGTGACGGCCAGCGAGGCCGGCAAGTTTCGCGAGAGCCAGCTGAGTGCGGCGGCGTCGAGTGCGCGCGCGAAAGACGAAGCTGAGGATCCGGATGCCGCAGCGGCTTAGATTGCGGCAATACCGAGGGCGCTCATTTTTTCTTGAACGCCCACCAGGCTGCCAGTCCCGTGAAGCTGGCAATCAGCATCACCACGATCCAGAAGCCATCCTCGTGCTGCGCCAGGGGTATGCCGCCGACATTCATGCCGAGCAAGCCGGCGACGATGTTGATCGGCAGGGCGAGCACGGTGACGATGGTCAGCACGTAAAGGCTCTGGTTGTTCTGCTCATTGACGTGCGCAGCCAGTTCTTCCTGCAGCAGCTTGATGCGTTCCTGCAGCGCGCTCATGTCGCGTAGCACGACGCTGAATTCCTCGGTCGACTGGCGTAGCTCCATGCCGTCGGCCGCGTCGATCCAGGCTGGCGGCACTTGCAGCAGGCGGAACAGCGAAGCCGGCTCGGGCGCCAGCAGGCGCTGCAGGCGTACCAGCAGACGGCGCAGCGCGCCCAGTTCGCCACGGGTGACGCTCAGCTTGCCCGCCAGCAGCTTGTCCTCGACTTCATCGATGCGCTGCGTGACCCGGCGCACGATGCCGACCAGCACTTCTTCCTGATCGCGCAAGAGATGGATCAGCAGGGCCAGCGGCGAGCGGATGATCTCGCCCTGGCGCACCGCTTCGCGCAGGCGGTCGACCGAGCGCAGCGGACGTCGCCGCGCCGAGACCACGCAGCGCGGACCGACCGCCAGCCACAGCGTGGAAATGTCGGAGGCTTCGAAGGAGAAGTCGTAGTGCACATCGTTGATGACGGCTTGCAGCGAGTTGTCGATCAGTTCGATGCGTGTCGAATGCGCGCCTTCGCGCGTGCTCTCGCGCAGGTTCTCGAAGAATTCGTGCGGCAGTCCGGCATGGTTGGCCAGCCATTTCTCGGCGCCGGTGTGGCTCAGATTGAAGTGCAGCCAGAGGAATCCCTCGCCACGTTCAGCCGCTCCTTCTTGCAGCCACTCGGCGGCGCGCTGGCTGCTCAGTTCGCTGGCGGGGGCGTCGGGGTGCAGGATGAAGCCGCAGATCAGGCCGTGCTGATCGGTTCCGTAGCGGGCGTCATGAAGGCTCATTGCAGGCGTGCGCGAATAGGCTCAACCCTGCAGTATCCGGGCTGCGTGTTACAGCAGGGCGTCAACGAAAAAGGGAGCCCGCAGGCTCCCTTGTGCAGTGCGCGCCGGATCAGCCGCTGTTGCGCAGACCGCCGGCGATACCGTTGATCGACAGCAGCACGCCACGGCGCACACGGTCGTCCGCATCGCCGTCGCGGAAGCGATGCAGCAGCTCGACCTGCACGTGGTTGAGCGGGTCGAGATAGGGGAAGCGACCGCGGATCGAGCGCTTGAGTAGCGGATTGCCATCGAGCAGTTCGCTGTTGCCGCTGATGCTGAGCAGGGCGCTGACGGTCTTTTCCCACTCGCTCTTGATGCGCGGGAAGATCTTGTTGCGCAGGGCTTCGTCCTTGACCAGGGCAGCGTAGCGCGAGGCAATCGCCATGTCGCTCTTGGCCAGCACCATGTCCATATTGGAGAGCTGGGTGGCGAAGAACGGCCATTCCTTGTACATCGCCTGCAGCAGCTGCATGCTCGCCGGGCCGTGCTTCTCGACATAGGCGCTGACCGCAGCACCAAAGCCGAACCAGCCCGGCAGCATGACGCGCGCCTGCGCCCAGGAGAACACCCAGGGAATCGCGCGCAGGTCTTCGATGGCCGTGCTCTTCTTGCGCGATGCCGGACGCGAGCCGATGTTGAGGTTGGCGATTTCGGAGATCACCGTCGATTCCCAGAAATACTGCTCGAAGCCTTCGGTCTCGTAGACCAGGCCGCGATAGGCCTTGAAAGCGAAGTCCGAGAGCTCGTCCATGGCCTGCAGGTACTCGGGGCGGGGCGCGGCGTCCGGGTGGGCGAGCAGGGTGGCTTCCATGGTGGCGGCCACCAGCACTTCGAGGTTGCGACGGCCCACTTCAGGGTTGGAGTATTTCGAGGCAATGACTTCGCCTTGCTCGGTGAGGCGGATCTGCGCCTGCACGGCACCGCCCGGCTGGGCGAGGATGGCCTGGTAGCTGGGGCCGCCACCGCGACCGACCGAACCGCCACGACCGTGGAACAGACGCATGCGCACGCCGTGCTTCTTGAAGGCTTCGATCAGCTGGATCTCGGCCTTGTAGAGCTCCCAGCCCGAGGTGAGGAAGCCGCCGTCCTTGTTGGAGTCGGAATAGCCGAGCATCACTTCCTGCGTATCGAGGCGCGATTTGAGCAGTTCGCGATACAGCGGGAAGGACATCAGGCGGTCCATCACCGGTGCGGAAATCTGCAAGTCACCGATGGTTTCGAACAGCGGGATGATGTTGACCGCCAGCTGCTTGGAATGCGGCTGCAGCAGGCCGACTTCCTTGAGCAGCACGGCCAGTTCCAGCATGTCGGAGACGCCATCGGTCTTGGAAATGATGGCATTGGGCACGCAGTTCGGGCCGTAGAGCTTGTGGGCGTCGGCAATGGCCTGGAAGATGGCCATTTCACCGGCGGTATCTTCCGAATAGCTGATTGCCGGCGAGGTCAGCACGCGCGGCGTGGCCAGCTCTTCGAGCAGCACGGCGATACGGCCTTCCTCGTCGAGCGCGAGGTAGTCGATTTCCGGGCGGCAGTAGGACAGCAGCTCGGCCACCGTGCGCTCATGCACATCGGAGTTCTGGCGCACGTCGATGGCGGCCAGGTGGAAGCCGAAGGTGCGCACCGCACGGCGCACCAGGCGCAGGCGGCCACGCGCCAGCTCGCCGGTGCCGTGTTCCTTGAGCGAGGCGCTGATGATGTCCAGCTCGTCGCTCAGTTCCTGCACGCAGCTATAGGGTTCCAGCTCGATGCCCGGCTCTTCGCCGATCGGCTTGCCCAGCAGCTTGACCGCCGTGGCGTGCAGGCGCGCGTAGATGCCGCCCAGGGCACGCCGATAGGGCTCGTCATCACCATGACCATTGCGGCCGGCGGGCATCCGCTCGGCCATCTTGATGACGTCATCGGAGATGTTGACCAGCATGCTCGACAGCGAGAGGCCGGCGCTGAGACGGAAGATCTCGGCGAGGTGGTAGCTCAGTGCCACCTCGGCCTGCATGCGCAGCGCATCGCGCAGGATGCTGGCGGTGACGAAGGGATTGCCGTCGCGGTCGCCGCCGATCCAGCTGCCCATGCGCAGCACGCCGGGCAGTTCAAGGTCTTGCCAGGATTCGTCGTGCTTGGCGAGGATGTCTTCGAGGCGCGCATAGAGGCGCGGCACTTCGCGCAGGAAGGTGTAATCGTAGAAGGACAGGCCGTTGGCCACTTCGTCGAGCACCGACAGCTTGTTGGGACGCAGCATGCGCGTCTCCCACAGGATCAGCACGGCGCGGCGGATTTCCTCGTCATTCTGCGCCAGCTCGTCGGGCGTCATGTCGATGCGGTCGCGACGGTCGAGCAGCTCGGCAATGCGCAGCTGACAGTTGAGGATGCTCTTGCGCTGCACCTCGGTCGGGTGGGCGGTGAGCACCGGGCTGATCAGCGCGTGTTCAAAGAAGTCATTCACCTTCTCGCGCGGCAGGCCAGCTTCCTTGGCCAGCTGCAGGGCGTGCGACACGCTGCCTTCGCGGGCCTGGGCGCCGGCGCGCAGGTGCATGCGCGAGCGGCGGATGTGGTGCTGGTCTTCCGCGATGTTGGAGAGGTGCGAGAAGTAGCTGAAGGCGCGCACGACATGGATCGTGTCGTCACGCGAGAGCGCGTCGAGCAGGGCTTCGAGCTCGTTGCGTGCGGCGAAGTCTTCGTCGCGGTGAAACCGGATGGAGGTTTGGCGGATGCTTTCGATCAGTCCGAAAACGCTGTCGCCTTCTTGTGCCCGGACCGTATCGCCGAGAATCCGGCCCAGTAAACGCGTGTCTTCCCGCAGCGGGGAGTCTTTGTCCTGCTCGCTCAAATCGCTCATCTTCAGCTCTGGCCAAGGTCACGGCGGGTTACGCAGTGACATGTTTTAGGGGAACATCAAGTTTATCAGTCAGCTGCCCACTTCTGGTGCTTCACAGTCTTGCTATTCCAATCCGCAGCGCCCCACAAAGAAGCATGGCGCTGCGTGATAACATCTGAAGCCTCGACAGACGCAACAAGCGTGCCGCCTGCAAGCTGATTTTGCCCTCAGGACGGTGCGCGCCCCTCGTGACCATGAGCCAATTTCCTGCGCCGCAACTGATCCGTATCGCCACCCGTGAGAGCCGTCTGGCTTTGTGGCAGGCCGAGCATGTCAAGGCGCGCCTTGAGGCGGTCTGGCCCGGCTGCAAGGTCGAATTGCTGGGCATGACCACGCGTGGAGACCAGATTCTTGACCGCAGTCTGTCCAAGGTTGGTGGCAAGGGCTTGTTCGTCAAAGAGCTTGAAGAAGCGCTGCTCGACGGCCGTGCCGACATCGCCGTGCATTCCATGAAGGACGTGCCGGCGCAAATGCCCGATGGATTCGCGCTGATCGCCACCCTGGCACGCGAGCGGCCCTTCGATGCTTTTGTCTCCAATCGTTATGACAGCCTTGACGACATGCCGCCGGGCACGCTGATCGGCACCTCCAGCCTGCGCCGCGAAGCACAGCTGCATGCGCTGTATCCGTTTCTCGGCATCGAGCCGCTGCGCGGCAATCTCGATACGCGGCTGCGCAAGCTCGATGAAGGCAAATACGACGCGATCATTCTCGCTGCCGCCGGTCTGCAGCGTCTGGGTCTGGCCGAGCGCATCCGCGCCGTGCTGCCGCCCGAGGTCTGTCTGCCGGCCGCCGGACAAGGTGCGTTGGGCATCGAGGCGCGTGCGGATCGCCCCGAGCTGGTGGCCTGGCTGGCGCCCCTGGTCGATGCTGGCAGCAGCGCCTGCGTGGCGGCCGAACGCGCGCTGACTGCGCGTCTGGGCGGCAGTTGCGAAGTGCCGATCGGCGCATTCTGCGAAGAAATCGAGGGCGCCCTGCGTTTGCGCGCCATGGTCGCGTCGACCGACGGCCAGCAAATCCTCCGCGTCGAAGGGCGCGCCGGCCATGCTGCTGCGCAGGAGCTGGGCGCAACGCTGGCGGACGAACTTCTGGCACAGGGCGCCGATCGCATTCTCGCTGCGCTGGGTGGTCATGCCTGAGTCATCGGCCCTGCAAGGGCGCTGCGTGCTGGTGACGCGTCCGGCGCATCAGGCGCAGACGCTGGTGCAGGGCTTGCGTGCAGCGGGCGCGGAAGCCCTGCTGTTGCCATTGCTGGAAATTCGCCCGCTGGCTGACACGCAGCCACTGGCTGCCTTGGGCGCGCGGCTGGCGGATTATTCCCTGGTCTTTTTTGTCAGCAGCAATGCCGTGCAGCATGCCTTGCAGGTCTTGCCGCGCGCCTTGTGGCCGGCGCAGCTGCGCATCGCTACGGTCGGGCCGGGCAGTGCGCAAGCGCTGCGTGAGGCTGGCTTTGACCAGGTCTTGCTGCCTGAACGTGATTTTGACAGCGAAGGTGTGCTGGCCATGCCCGCGTTCCAGGCCGCCGCGCTGGCCGGCCGGCGTGTGCTGATTTTGCGCGGCAATGGCGGGCGCGAACTCTTGGCCAGCACGCTGCGCGCGCGCGGCGTCGAAGTGGATGTCGTGAGCTGTTACCAGCGCCTGCCCGCCGTGCTCGATGTGCAGCCGGTGTTGCAGCGCTTTGCGGCCGGGCAGCTGGATGCGATCAGTCTGACCAGCAGCGAGGGCGCGGCGCATTTCGTCGCCCAGCTTGGGGAGGCTGCGCCGCAACTGCTGGCAAGCTTGCCGTGTTTTGTGCCGCATCCGCGCATCGCAGCGAAAATGACGGAACTGGGGGCGCGCACCGTCCGTCTCTGTGAAGCGGGCGATGCTGCGCTGATCAGCGCCCTCCATGATTACTTTGGGTAGAATCCACGCATGAGCGATATCCAGCAAGACCCTTCACAAACGCCGCCGTCCGCCTCGCCAGCCGAGCCCACGACGCCCTCGAATCCCGCCCGGCGGGCGCTGCCCGCGCTGCGCAATCTGTGGCCTGCACTGGCGGTGCTGGCCGTGCTGGTGATGGCCTGGCAGCTGCTCGACACGCGTTATGCCCTGCATGCCCTGCACGAAGATGTGGCGCGGCGCTTCGCCGAAGTCGATGTGAGCAGCCGCGAGGCGCGCCAGCTGGCGCGCAACGGGCAGGACACCGTGCAGAGCTTGCAGGCGCGCCTGGCGGCGCTCGATAACCGCGTGGTCGATGCCGAGGCGCAGCAGACTGCGCTGGAGCGCCTCTATCAGGATTTCTCGCGCAGCAGCGATGACCGCGGCCTGCAAGAGGTGGAACAAGCCATCATCATCGCCGGTCAGCAATTGCAGCTGGCGGGCAATGTGGCCGCCGC
This sequence comes from Uliginosibacterium sediminicola, assembly GCF_039631295.1. Classification (NCBI taxonomy): domain Bacteria; kingdom Pseudomonadati; phylum Pseudomonadota; class Betaproteobacteria; order Rhodocyclales; family Zoogloeaceae; genus Uliginosibacterium; species Uliginosibacterium sediminicola. Next base: position 311,926 of record NZ_JBDIVE010000003.1, read on the forward strand.
GATCAATGCCTTGCAGTCGGCGGACAGCAAACTGGCCAGCATGGGCCAGGCGCGTCTGCAGCCTTTGCGCCGTTCGCTGGCGCAGGATATCGAGCGCCTCAAGGCGCTGCCGCTGGCTGATGTGAATGGCATGGCGCTGCAGATCGAAAGCATGCTGGGCGATGTCGAATCCTTGCCGCTGGCCTTTGAGCACAGCCCGGCTGATGCTGCCAAGCTGGCCAGCAAACAGGCCACACCGCGCGTGCCGCGCACGGCCAAGTCGCCAGCAGCGGCGGCTTCGGCGCCGCTGGCACAGAGCGAAGCGGCCAGCATTGCTGAACAGTTCAAGCGTTTCGGCGCCGATTTGTGGAGCGATTTCAGCCAGCTGGTGCGCGTGCAGCGTCTGGATCGGCCCGACCCGGTGCTGCTGGCGCCCGGCCAGGTCAGCTATCTGCGTGAGAATCTGCGTCTGCGCCTGCTCTCGGCCCGTTTGTCCCTCCTGCAGCGCAATGGCCGCATGTTCGTCACCGACATCCAGCAGTCGCGCCTCTTGCTGCAGCGTTACTTCGATACCGATGCGCGTCAGGTCAGTTCGCTGGTCGACAATCTGCGGCAGATGGAATCAGCGCGGCTGGTCGTCGAAGTTCCCCCTTTGAGCGAAACCGAGGCGATCCTGCGTCGTCTGCGTCTGACGCGGTAAGCTGCCATGCTGAAAGCATTGATCTGGTTGTTGGCCCTGTTTGCCGCCGCGGTGGGGATTACGCTCGCCTCACGTTACAACGATGCCTATGTGCTGCTGGTGTGGCCGCCGTGGCGGGTGCAGATGTCGGCCAATCTGCTGTTGCTGGCCTTGCTGATGGGCTTCGTGGCGATCTACGCCTTGTCCGACGTGGTGGTGCAGACCGTGCGCCTGCCCGGTCGCGTCAAACAATGGCGTGAGGAAAAGCGCCGCGAGCATGCGCAGCGCCTGCTTGCAGATGCGCAGCGTCTGTATCTCGAAGGGCGCTATGGCCAGTCCATGCGCCATGCCGAATCGGCCGTCGAGGCTGGCGCCGCGCAGGGCCTGGCGGCGCTGCAGGCAGCGCGTGCGGCGCAGGCGATGCGCGACTACGAGCGGCGTGATCGCTGGCTGGAGTTCGCCCGCGAACACGACAAGGATGTGCGCATGGCGCGCCTGATGCTGGAAGCGGAGTTCGCCATTGCCGAACGACGCTTCGAAGATGCTGCCGTCAGCCTCGATCAGCTGCGTGCCGCGGGCCATCGCCACATCGCGGTGATGCGTCTGGCGCTGCAGGCCGAGCAGGCGCGTGGCCGCTGGGATGAAGTGGCACGCATCGCCCGCCAGCTGCGCAAGGTTCAGGCGCTCAGTCCGGAGCAGGCAGCGCCCTTGATCCGTCGCGCGAATATCGAGCAGTTGCGTGAGGCCGAGGGCGAGCTGGAACAGATGCAGCGCATCTGGAACAGCATCTCCGCCGACGAGCGGCACGACACCGGCTTGCTGCTGCGCGCCGTGCCTTACCTGATTGCTTCGGGCGACCTCATCCTCGGCGTCAGCGCGATCGAAGCGGCGCTGGACAAGGAATGGGAGCCCGAGCTGGCGGTGCTGTATGGCCGTTGCCGTACCCTCGATCTGCATCGTCAGCTGGTTACCGCCGAGGCCTGGCTGCGCCAGCACCCCGATGATGCCGGCCTGTTGCTGACGCTGGCACGCCTGTGTTTGCGCGGCCAGCTGTGGGGCAAGGCGCAGAGCTATCTGGAAGCTTCGCTGTCGATCATGCCGACGCGTACAGCGCATCTGGAACTGGCCAAGCTTAGTGAGTCCCTCGGTCAGACCAGCGAGGCGCAGACGCACTACAAGGCGGCGGCCGAGCTGGGGGCCTGAGTCGCGGCGTCTTGCTTTGCGCCTGATCAGAACTGCCCGGATGTCCCGGCGGCTGCCTGCCGTGTTGCGTGCATAATGCCGACACGATAAATACAGATCAGTGCGGGGGCGTATGGACGGCATGCAGGAGCAGGGCGCAGTGCGGCGGGAGTTCAGTTTCACGGGCGAAGGCGGCGAGTACTTCCGCATCTGGATCGTCAATCTTCTGCTGTCGATCATCACCCTGGGCATTTATTCGGCCTGGGCCAAGGTGCGGCGCGAGCAATACTTCCACCGCAATACCGTCCTCGATGGCTCGGCGCTCGAATACCACGGCCAGCCGCTGGCCATCCTCAAGGGTCGTCTGCTGATTGTCGGCTTGCTGGCGTTTCAGCAGATTGCCGGCGGTATCAGCCCTGTAGTGGCCGCCTTGCTGTCGCTGGCTTTCTCCATCGCCTTGCCCTGGATCATCTGCCAGGCGATCCGTTTCCGCGCCTGGAATACCAGCTGGCGTGGCGTGCATCTTGGCTTCACCGGCAGCTTTCGCGGCATGGCGCGCGTCTACTTCCTCAATGGCTTGCTCGTTGTGGTGACGCTTGGTCTGGCCACGCCCTGGTGGCTGAATCGTTTTCAGCGCTACATTTTTTCCAATCTGCGTTTCGGCGGCGAGCCCTTTGAGGCTGAGCCGCCGGTCTGGGATTACTACAAGCCCTTGCTGGTTCTGGCCGTGGTCTTTATTGCAGGGCTGGGTCTGCTGGTTGGCAGTTTTTTCGCCTCGGTTATGCATGGGGGGGCAGGCGCTGCGCCTTCAGCGACGGCAATGAGCTCCTTTTCGTTCATGCTGATCGTGTTTTATTTCGTGCTCTACCTGGTGGGCGCCAGCTACGTCAAAGCCCGTCTGGCCAATGCCTTGTGGAATCACACCCGCGTCGGTGAGCATCAATTCCACAGCAGTTACAGCAGCCGCAAACTGTTCACCCTCACGCTGAGCAATAGCATCGCCATCGTGCTGAGCCTCGGCCTGTTCCTGCCCTTCGCCAAGGTGCGCCTGGCGCGCTACCGTGCGCAGACCATGGCGCTGGAGAGCGACAGCGATCTGGACTCTTTTGTCGCTCAGCAGGAGGAACAGGCGCGTGCCGTGGGCGATCAGGCGGCAGAATTGCTCGATGTCGACCTCGGCTTCTGAACCTGTCTCGCGCAGCGGGCGTTATTTCGACGGACGCAGTACGCGTCCGGCAGAGGTGAGCCTGCGGATCGATGCGCAGCAGCTGCAGCTGGAGGGCGTGCTGACGCAGCGCTGGGCACTCGCCCAGCTGTCGATCAGCGAGCGTCTGGGGCACGCGCAGCGGCGCATCCTGCTGCCCGGCGGTGCGTTCATCGAGGTCGCGGACGATCCGTGCTGGGACGTTTTGCCGCAGCAGTGGGGGCGCAGCGGCCTGCGCCTGGCCTGGCTGGAGTCGCGCTGGCGTCACGCGTTGGCGGCCCTGCTGGTGCTGATCGTGGTCTGCGTGAGTGGCTATCTGTATGCCTTGCCCTGGCTGGTCGAGCGTATTGCGCTGCAGGTGCCCGCCACCTGGGTCAGCGAGCTCTCGCGTGGCACCCTGGACCTCATTGATCGCTTCTACACCGCCCCCAGCAAGCTGCCCGCGGCGCGCCAGCAGCAGATCCGCGCAGCACTTGCCGCCTGGCGCCCGGCTGGCGAGCCTCTGCCGGCCTACCGTTTGCACTTTCGTGATGGGCTGAGGATAGGGCCGAATGCATTTGCCATGCCCTCGGGCGATATCGTGGTGACCGATCAGCTGGTGGCGCTGGCCAGCGACGACCGCGAAGTGCTCGGCGTGCTGGCGCATGAGATCGGCCACGTGCAGCGTCGCCATGCCCTGCGCCAGCTGATGCAGGGCGCGACCCTGGTGATTGTAATCAATATCCTGCTGGGCGATATGGGGGACATGAGCGGCAATATGGCGGCTCTGATGAACCTCACTTACTCGCGGGATTTCGAGCGTGAGGCGGACGACTATGCGGCGGCGCTGATGCGCGCCAATCATGTCGATCCGCGCCGTCTGGCCGATCTTCTGCAGCGTCTGGACCCCGCAGGCGCCAAGGAGAGCTCCGCCCTGATCGGTTATTTCCAGAGCCACCCGGTGACCGCCGAGCGCATCCAGCGCCTGCGCGCCCCGGCGCAGGGTGTTGAGCGCTGACCTGGTGTTTTTGTGATCGTCTTCGCGGAGGGCCTTGAGTGTTGTGCTTGAGCTGGATTCATCTTGCATGCAAACTGCAGCACACCTCTGTGTGCAGAAACCATAAATATCGAGAGCCGCGCCCGATGAAATCTTTTCGCCTGATCTGTCTTGCTGCGGCATTGGCAGCTTGCTCGACCATGTCGGGCTCCGAGTATCAAGCGCCGACCAGCGGTGCGCTGGCCACGCTGCAAATTCGTGGCAATGCCCTGCTGGGCCGGACTGATCTCTATAGTTTTGATGATCAGCGCAATTGCGCGGGTACCCGTCTGCTGGTGAGCAGCACAGGGATTCCCGGGCAAATCAAGAAGAGCCTCAAGGTGAGGGCTGATGAGCCCTTTTCGCTGTTGTTGCAGAGCACATTGGGCTCGCAGCGCTGCACCGTTGTGGCCACCATGAAACCCGCTGTGGACAAGAGCTATCTTGTTGATATTCGCGCCATTGGGGGGATTTGCGGGATGGTGCTGCTGGATGTGAGCGATCCGGCCTTTCCCAAAAACGGGCAGTCCTTGGTGTCGCGGACTTACGTACAGACCTCCGATTGGCGTAATGCGCGTTGCAAGGAGGAAGATGTCGATGCCTTGCTCGTACGCCCCGTCAATCGCAGTGGGCTGAAGATGAGTGACATCAAAGATCTATTGCCGCCAGCAAGCAATGCGGCCAAGTGAGCGGGAGCACGTCATGTTGAAATGGTTTCTCACAGGTCTTGTGTCTCTGGGGATGGTGATGCCGGCCTGGGCGCTCGATTCGGATCAACTTTTCCGCGTGCTGGCGCCCAGTGTATGGCTGGTCCGCACGCTTGATCGCGATGGTTTGCCGCTGGGCATTGGATCGGCGGTGGTGGTCAGCCCCAAGCAGCTGTTGAGTAATTGTCATGTGCTCAAGGGCGCCAAATCCTTCCTGCTGGTCAAGGAAGATGTGAGCTTCAAAGGCAGGCTGGAACAGGTGGATCTGGAGCGTGACATGTGCCTGCTGGCCGTCAGCGCGCCGGACTTCAATGCGCCGGCAGTGGCGCTGGGCGATAGTGACAAGGTGCAGGTGGGGACACGTGTTGTGGCGCTAGGCAATCCGCGCGCCTTGGAGCTGACCTTTTCGGAAGGCCTGGTATCGCGCCTCGAAAAGAGCGAGCGCACGGGTTTGCTGGACAAGATCCAGACCTCGGCGCCTATTTCGCCGGGTTCCAGTGGCGGCGGGCTGTTTGATGCGGAGGGGCGTCTGATCGGCATCACGCAGAGCGCCCTCATTCAGGCGGGTTCGCAGAATCTGAACTTTGCCTTGCCGATCAACTGGCTCAAGGATTTGCCGGCGCGCAGCGCTGAACAACTCGCGGCCTATTACGCCGAGCAAGCCAAGCTGCGCAAATAGGCGCCGCCGGTGAGCATTTACACCCAGTCGCGTGCGCTGAGGAACTCTTCGTAGAGCCGGGCTTCGGCGCTGCCCGCTTCGGGCTGCCAGTCGTAGCGCCAGCTCACTTCGGCAGGCATCGACATGAGGATCGATTCGGTGCGACCGCCGGACTGCAGGCCGAAGTGTGTGCCGCGGTCGAAGACCAGGTTGAATTCCACGTAGCGGCCGTGACGATAGGACTGGAAGGCGCGTTCGCGCTCGCCCCAGGGTGTGTCGCGACGGCGTTCGATGATCGGCAGGTAGGCGCTCAGGAAGGCGTCGCCCACGCTTTGTGTGAGGGCGAAGCTGTGGGCGAAGTCCTGCTCGTTGAAGTCGTCGAAGAACAGACCGCCGATGCCGCGTGGCTCGTTGCGATGCTTGAGGAAGAAGTAGCGGTCGCACCAGGCCTTGAAGCGCGGATAGAGTTCGCTGCCAAAGGGGGCCACGGCATCGCGGCAGACGCGGTGGAAGTGCTGCGCGTCTTCGACAAAACCGTAGTAGGGCGTCAGATCCATGCCGCCGCCGAACCACCAGACGGGCGCGGCATCGCTGCCATCGGCAGGACGCGTACTGAAAAAGCGCACGTTCATGTGCACCGTCGGGCAGTACGGATTGCGCGGATGCAGGACCAGGGAGACGCCCATTGCCTCGAAGGCGGCGCCGGCTAGCTCGGGCCGGTTGGCGGTGGCCGAAGGCGGCAGCTGGCCGCCCATGACATGCGAGAAATTGACGCCGCCGCGTTCGAAGAAGTTGCCGCCTTCGATCACCCGCGTCAGCCCGCCGCCGCCATCCGGGCGCTGCCAGCTGTCGCTGCGGAAGCTTTTGCCATCAAAGGCTTCCAGCGCGCGGACGATGCGCGTTTGCAGATCGACGAGGTAGGGGCGGACGAGGGCGGCAGACATCTGTGGCGTACTCCGGCTCAGCGCTTGATGGCGCGATGGCCGATGTCAGTGCGGTACTGCATGCCATCGAAGTGGATGTGGCTGATCGCCTCGTAGGCGCGGTGCTGCGCAGCCTTGACCGAGTCGCCCAGCGCCGTGACGCAGAGCACGCGGCCGCCCGTGGTGCGCACCGTGCCGTCTTCGGCGCGGCTGCTGCCGGCGTGGAAGACATGCACGTCTTCGGTCTTGAATTCCAGACCCTTGATGACATCGCCCTTGCGCGGATTTTCCGGGTAGCCGGCCGCGGCGAGCACGACGCCCAGCGCGACGCGTCTATCCCATTCGGTATCCACGGTATCGAGCTTGCCGGCGACGGCCGCTTCGATCAGGTCGACGAGGTCGGTTTTCAGGCGTGCCATGATCGGCTGCGTTTCCGGGTCGCCCATGCGGCAGTTGAATTCGACCACGCGCGGCGCGCCATGCTCGTCGATCATCAGGCCGGCGTAGAGGAAGCCGGTGTAAGGCACGCCTTCCGCAGCCATGCCGGCCAGGGTCGGCTGGATGATTTCGCGCATCACGCGCGCATGCACTTGCGGCGTCACCACCGGCGCCGGCGAGTAGGCGCCCATGCCGCCGGTATTCGGGCCGACATCGCCATCGCCCAGACGCTTGTGGTCCTGACTGGTGGCCAGCGCCAGCGCATGCTTGCCATCGGCCAGCACGATGAAGCTGGCTTCTTCACCCTGCATGAATTCTTCGATCACCACGCGCGCGCCTCCGGCGTCGTATTGCACGCCGAGGCTGTTGCTGCCGAGCATCATGTCGATGGCGGCATGCGCTTCGTCCAGGCTCATCGCCACCACCACGCCCTTGCCGGCGGCCAGGCCATCGGCCTTGATGACGATGGGCGCGCCTTCGCGATCCACATAGGCGTGGGCCGCTGCGGCGTCGCTGAAGGTCTGGTATTTCGCGGTCGGAATATTGTGGCGGACGAGGAACTGCTTGGCGAAATCCTTGGAGGATTCAAGCTGGGCCGCAGCGCGCGTCGGGCCGAAGATCGGCAGGCCGGCAGCGCGGAAGGCATCGACCACGCCAGCGGCGAGCGGCGCTTCGGGGCCGACCACGGTGAGGCCGATCTGCTCCTGCTTGACCCAGGCCACCAACTCATTGATGTCGGTGATCGGCAGGTTCTCCAGCTCGATCTCGGCGGCGGTACCGGCATTGCCGGGCGCCACATAGACCTTCTGCATGCGCGGCGATTGCGAGAGTTTCCAGGCCAGTGCGTGTTCGCGGCCGCCTGATCCGATGACGAGAATTTTCATGAAGCGCTACCCGTGAGCTTAGTGGCGGAAATGACGGAAGCCGGTCAGCACCATGGCGATGTTCTGCTCGTCGGCGGCGGCAATCACCTCGGCGTCGCGCATCGAGCCACCGGGCTGGATGACGGCGGTGGCGCCGGCTTGCGCCAGCACGTCCAGACCATCGCGGAACGGGAAGAAGGCGTCCGAGGCGACCACGCAGCCGGGAATGCTCAGGCCCGCGTTCTCGGCCTTGATCTTGGCGATGCGCGCGGAATCCACGCGGCTCATCTGGCCGGCACCGACGCCGACCGTCATGCTGTCCTTGCAATAGACGATGGCATTGGATTTCACGTACTTGGCCACGCGCCAGGCGAACAGCAGGTCGGCCAGTTCCTTGTCGGACGGCGCACGCTTGGTGACCACCTTGAGGTCGCTCACGGCGAGCACGGCATCGTCATAGGTCTGCACCAGCAGGCCGCCGGCGACGCGCTTGTAATCGGTCTGGCTGATCTTGCCGAGCGGGCAGCTGAGCACCCGCACATTCTTCTTGGCGGCCAGCAGGGCCAGCGCTTCGGGCGTGTAGCCGGGGGCGATGCAGACTTCCATGAACTGGCCGGAGATCGCATTGGCCGTCGCTTCATCCACGATGGCATTGAAGGCGATGATGCCGCCGAAGGCCGAGGTCGGGTCGGTCGAGAAAGCCTTGCGATAGGCTTCTTCCGGCGTCGCGCCGAGTGCCACGCCGCAGGGATTGGCGTGCTTGACGATGACACAGGCGACCGAGCTGCCGGCATCGAAAGCCTTGACGCATTCCCAGGCGGCATCCGAGTCGGCGATGTTGTTGTAGGACAGCTCCTTGCCCTGCAGCTGGCTGTAGGCGCCGATGCCGCCGGGCTGCGCAGTCGGATCGCGGTAGAAGGCCGCGCTCTGGTGCGGGTTCTCGCCGTAGCGCAGATCCTGCACCTTGTCGAAGGCCAGTTGCAGCTTTGCCGGGTAGGCGGCGCGCACCGGGGCGGTGGCAGGTGCGAGCTGCTCGGCATCGACCGCGGTCAGCCAGTTGGCAATGGCCGAGTCGTAGCGTGCGGTGTGGGTGTAGGCCTTGCGAGCCAGCTCGAAACGGGTTTTGTAGGACAGCTCGCCAGCCGCTTGCAGCTCGGCGATGATGTCGGCGTAGTCGGCCGGATCGGTGACGATGCCCACGCCACCGGCTTCGCTGCCATGGTTCTTGGCCGCCGAGCGGACCATTGCCGGGCCGCCGATGTCGATGTTCTCGATGGCGTCCTGCAGCGTGCATTCGGGATTGGCGACCGTCGCTTCAAACGGGTAGAGATTGACCACCACCAGGTCGATGCGCGGAATCTGGTGCGCTTCCAGCGTTGCCAGGTGCTCGGGCAGATCGCGGCGCGCGAGGATGCCGCCATGCACCTTGGGATGCAGGGTCTTGACGCGGCCATCGAGCATCTCGGGGAAGCCGGTGTAGTCACCGACGTCGGTCACCGGCAGACCGGCATCGCGGATGGCCTTGGCCGTGCCGCCGGTCGACAGCAGTTTGACGCCGAGGTCGGCGAGCTGGCGAGCGAAGTCTACGACGCCTTGCTTGTCGGAGACGCTGAGGAGGGCTTGGGTGACTTTCATGAATGACTTCCGCGAGTGATGATGGGGCGAGCGCTCAGAGCAGACCGTGTTCGGTCAGCTTGCGGCGCAGGGTATTACGTGTGATGCCGAGGATGTCGGCAGCCTGGGTCTGGTTGCCGCCGGTTTGCTGCATGACGGATTGCAGCATCGGTTTTTCGACCTCGCGGATCACCATGTCATAGATGCCGGCGGGCTTTTCACCGTTGAGGTCGGCGAAATAGCGCTCCAGCGCTGCGCTGACACACAGCGAGATTTCGTTTTTGGGACTCATGCTGCAAGGGCTTCCACTTCGTTGGCCGGAGGATTGAAAGGGCTCGCGTAGCTGAGGGTTTCGCCACGCGCCGCAAGTTCGCCGAAGAACTGGTCGACGGCCGCCAGTTGTTCGGTCACGCTTTCCAGCAAATACATTTGCTGGCGGAAGGCATTCGAGCCTGCCAGGGTCTTGGTGTACCAGCTGATGTGCTTGCGCGCCACGCGCAGGCCGCTGTCTTCACCATAGAAATCGTAGAGATCGAAGAGATGCTCGCGACAGACGCGATGCACTTCGCTGACGGCAGGCGGTGCGAGCAGCTGGCCGTGGGCAAGATAGTGCTCGATCTCGCGGAAGATCCACGGCCGGCCTTGCGCGGCGCGGCCGATCATCAGGCCATCGGCACCGGTGTAGTCGAGCACCTGCTTGGCCTTTTGCGGCGAGTCGATGTCGCCATTGGCAATCAGCGGAATGCGAATGCGTGTCTTGACCGCCGCGATGGTGTCGTACTCGGCTTGGCCCGTGTATTGGTCGCAGCGCGTGCGGCCGTGGATGGCGATCAGGCGGATGCCGCTGTCTTCGGCAATGCGGGCGATGCGCTCGGCATTGCGCGAGTTGCGATCCCAGCCGGTGCGGAATTTCAGCGTCACCGGCGTGTCGGGCACGGCGCGCACCACGGCATCGAGAATGCGCGCGACCAGGGCTTCATCGCGCAGCAGGGCCGAGCCGGCGGCGACATTGCAGACCTTCTTGGCCGGGCAGCCCATGTTGATGTCGATGATCTGGGCGCCACGTTCGGCATTGAAGCGTGCCGCGTCGGCCATCATCTGCGGGTCGGCGCCGGCAATCTGCACGCTGATCGGATCGACCTCGCCAATATGGTTGGCGCGCCGCTGCGTCTTGGTGCTGCCATAGAGCAAGGCGTTCGAGGTGACCATCTCGGAGACCGCCAGACCCGCGCCCATTTTCTTGCAAAGCTGGCGGAAAGGGCGGTCCGTCACGCCAGCCATCGGCGCGACAAACAGGTTGTTCTTGAGACGGATGCCGGCAAATTCCATCAGGGCGAACGCCTGCTGGACAGGCGGGTGTGTAAGGCGGGAAGGGGCGAATTCTACTCTGCCCGGGCCCCCTGCGGGCAAGCTGTCCAAAAGTTCCCGGCTTTTGGACAGCACCTTCCCCTCGCCTCAGCGGCGATGCGCAGCGGTGACGAATTCGTCGATCAGGCCCAGCAGCTGGTCTTCCTGGTAGGGCTTGCCGAGGTAGTGATTGACGCCGATTTCCATCGCGTAATTGCGGTGCTTGTCGGCCATCCGCGAGGTGATCATGATCAGCGGCAGATGGCGCAGACGCGCGTCGCCACGGATATTGCGCGCCAGATCGAAGCCGTCCATGCGCGGCATTTCGATATCTAGCAGCATCACGTCGGGCAGCGTTTCGGTCAGCTGTTCGAGCGCATCGACGCCGTCCTTGGCGGTGATCACCTTGTAGCCTTCGCGTTCGAGCAGGCGGCTGGTGATCTTGCGCACCGTCAGCGAATCGTCGACCACCATGATGATCGGCGTGTAGGCCGTGCTGACTTCGCTGGCCTGCTGGCTCTGCAGATCGCTGTCGAGCGTGCTGCCGCCCTGGCGGCCGGCCAGCACCACCGGGTTGAGGATCAGCGAGATTTCGCCATTGGGCAGCACCGTGGCACCGGTGTAGCCATGCAGACGCACGAATTGCGGCCCGGCGTTCTTGACGATGATTTCCTGGTTGCCGAGCAGGGCGTCGATGTAGAGGCCGAGCTGGTCATTGCCGGCGCGCAGCAACAGCACCCAGTGGAAGCGCTTGGTTTCCGGCTGCGATTCGGTGTCGCCGAGCAGGCGCGGCAGGTAGCGCACCGGGTAGCGCTGGCCCTTCCATTCGGCGTAGCCCTGGCTGCGGTAGGCATTGAGCACGTCTTCCTTGACCTCGATGGCTTGCTCGACCATGTTCGAGGGAATCGCGTAGGTGCGTGCGCCGACGCGCACCAGCAAAGCCTGGGTGACGGCCAGGGTGAGCGGCAGGTGGATCAGGAAGCGCGCGCCCTGACCAGGGGTCGAGGACACATCGATGCGGCCGCCGACCGACAGCGCTTCGTTCTTGACCACGTCCATGCCGATGCCGCGACCGGCCAGGCCGGTCACCTGTTCGGCCGTCGAGAAGCCCGGTTCGAAGATCATCTGGGTCAGGCGGTTCTCGCTGACCTCCTCGTCGGCGCCGAGCAGACCGCTGCTGCGCGCACGCGCGGCGATGCGCTGGTAATCGAGACCATGACCGTCATCGGCCATTTCCAGCGCGATTTCATTCGACAGCTGGCTCAGCTTGAGCGTGATCTGGCCGGTTTCCGGCTTGCCGGCGGCGAGGCGTTCGGCCGGGCTTTCGATGCCATGGGCGATTGCATTGCGCAGCAGATGCTCGATCGGCGCCACCATCTTGTCGAGCACGCCACGGTCGATTTCGATATTGCCGCCGATGATGTCGAGGTTGGCGCGCTTGTCCATCTCGCGCGCGCTCTGCCGCACGACGCGGTAGAGACGGTCGACGACATCGTTGAAGGGCACCATGCGCACGCCCATCAGCGCCTGCTGCAGGTCACGCGACAGGCGGCCTTGCGCGTGCAGGGCCGAGTCGGCGCCGTCGAGGTTGCGCAACAGGGTTTGCTGGATGGTCGTTACGTCACCGACCGACTCGGCCATCATCCGCGTGAGTTCCTGCAGGCGCGTGAAGCGGTCGAATTCGAGCGGGTCGAAATTGGCGTGCTGTGATTCGGCGGCGGCGATGCGCGACTGCATCTGCGATTCGGCCGAGATTTCCACCTCGCGCAGCTGATTGCGCAGACGGATGACGTTTTCCGTGAGGTCCAGCAGCGAGCGGCGCAGGGTCCGCATCTCGCCCTCGACCCGTGTGCGGGCAATGCTGATTTCGCCCGCCTCGTTGACGAAGCGGTCCACCAGATCGGCACGCACACGCACCAGGGCGCGCGGTGTGGCTGGCGCCTCGGGCGTGTCGGCTGGCGGCGCGGCGCGCAGCACGGCGGGGATGTCGGCATCGCTGCGTGGGGCGGGCACGCTGTTCGGCGCCTCAGCTTCGGCGGCCGGGCTCGCCTCGGGGATGCGCTCATCGCCGGTCACCAGCGTATCGGTGCTGCTTTCCGGCAGGGCACTGGCGGCGACCGCGGCATTCGGGTCGCGCAGGGCGCGCAGGATATTGCCGACCTGGTCGAAGCCATTTTCGAGCTCGTCGATCAGCGCGTCCGAACTGTTCGCGCCGGCTGCTTCGAGGCGGCTTTCCAGGCGGTGCACGGCTTCGCCCAGGCGCATGGCGCCGGCCATGCGCGCACTGCCCTTGAGGGTGTGCATCAGGCGCGCCAGCGCGTTGCGCGGCTCTTCGTTGAGCGGATCGCTGCGCAGCTGGCGCAGCGCGTCGCCGATTTCGGCGGACAGCTCGTCGGCTTCTTCAAAGAAGATCGGCAGCAGCTGTTCGTCGAGCTCATCGCTGACGAGGATTTCATCTTCCTGCGCGGCGCTGCCAAGCTCGGCTTGCAGCGCCGCTTCAGCCTCGATGGCGCTGGTGGCAGGCAGTTCGCTCAGTGCTGCGTCGTGTTCCGCTTGCGGTTCCGGCGTTGCGTCGAGCGCGGGTTCGGTGAAAGCGGGTTCGGTGAAGGCGGGTTCGGTGACAACTTCGTCGGCAAGGGCTTCCTCGGCGAGATCGCCATCGGCCAGACCCAGCCAGTCGCTGGCCGGTTCGGGCAGATGCGCTTGCAAGCTGTCGAGCTGGCTGGCCAGGTCGGACATCACATAGGGCATCAGCTGCGCGGCGATTTCATCGCGCATCACTTCCAGTGCGCCGATGGCGGCATCGATCACCGCTTCCTGTGCGGCATCGGGGGCGACCTGGGCTTCGTTGAAGCGATGCAGGCAGTGCTCCAGCGCCTTGCCCAGCAGATGCGGGGCTTCAAAGCGTGTGGTGCCGGAGATGCCGCCCAGCGTATGTGCTGCGCGCACGGCATCCTTGCTCGGTGGCAGGGTGGGGTCGGCCAGGCGCTGTTGCTGGTCGGCGCGCAAGCTGGCCAGATGCTGCGCGGATTCATTGAGATAAAGCTCGTAGAGGCCGCGCGAGAGCGTGCTGCCGCCGATCTGCACATCGCTGTCGGGGATGCTCTCGGGGAAGGGCTCCGGCTCTGTCTCGTGTTGGCTGGGCGGAACGGCCGCTGATTCGAGATTGATCACCGGCAGGCCGATGTCTTCATCGTCGTCTTCGATGGAGACCTCTTCAAGCGCGGGCTCCAGCACCGGTTCGGGGTAGTGGTCCGCTGCGCTGTCCGGCACGCTGGCGGCAGGCGGCACTTCACCCAGCGCTTCGATGCTGTGCGCCGGCCCGGTCTCGGGAATGTGCAGCAGATCGTCGAGCGCCGTGCTGCTCAGATCCGTTTCAGCCTGAGCCTCCTCCGGCGTTGCGGTGTCGGGCAGCAGCAGGCTGTCCAGCTCGATCTCTACTTCTGACGCGGCTTCTGACCCGCTTTCTGCCTCCGTCTCAAGAGACGTGGTGGGCTGCGTCTCGGCGGGGATTTCGTCGAGCAGGTCTTCCAGCGAAGTGGCCGTCAGGTCCAGCTCGTCGAGCGCAGCCGTTTCGGCGGGGCGGGCGTCGTGCTCATCCTGCAGCTGCAGCAGGCTGTCATTGAGCAGCGAAGCGGCCAGGTCCAGCTCTTCCTCTGCCGGCGCTTCTTCTGCGGCGGGCGGCGGCTCGACCCCCGGATCGAGATCGAGGTCCAGATCGGTGCCGGTAAACAGCGCATCTTCCTCGCCGTTTGCCGAGGTCTCGCCAGGTAGGTCTTCGAGTTCGGTTGCCGTCAGGTCGAATTCGCTCAGCGGTTCGAGCATCAGCTCGCTGTCCTGGCCGAGCTCACCGACATGCGGCATGTCATGGATGTGTGAGGCTTCGAGCGAGCTGTCGTAGTGCTCAGCCGCGCTGTCCGGCGCCGATTCCGGCAGCTCGGGCAGCGACAGAAGTCCCTCCGCCTGGCTGAGCGGATCGAGGGACTCATCTGCAAGACTTGCGCCCGACTGCGCGGTGGCCGGGTCTTCTGCCACCGCGCGCTCAGGGTGCGGTGGGCGTGTGGGGGTCAGGGTGTTGGGCAGATAGGCTTCGTCCGGCGCCGGGTCCAGCGATGCCAGCAAGGCCTGGGCGTGTTCGATCAGCGCTTTGGCGTCGCGCCAGGCGCTACCGCCGGACTTGAGCTGCTCGACCCAGGCGCCGAAATTGGCGACGCCGGCGTCGATCAGGCTGAGCAGATCGATCGTGGTGTCCTTTTCCAGCTGCAGCCAGCGGTTCATCGTCATTTCGACCTGACGCGCCGCTTCCGAGAAGGCTTCCAGGCCGACCATGCGGCTTGAGCCCTTGAGCGTGTGGAAGCCGCGGCGGATGGTCACCAGCGCTTCGTGGTTATGCGGTTCGCGTGCGGCGATGGCGCGCTGTGCGCTCTGGTTGGCAAGCACTTCCTGAGCTTCTTCGAGGAAGATTTCCAGCAGTTCGGCGTCGAGTTCTTCAACGCTGACCTGCATCAGGCGTTCGGCTTCTTCGGAGTGCTGCGGTGCTGCCGGCGAGGCGACCGCCGACAGCGCTTCCTGGATATGCGAAGACGATACCGAGCCGCCGGCCTTGAGGTCGGCAATCACATCGCTGGCTTGTTGTTCCAGATTGCGGTCGGCGAGCAGGTGGGCGTCGTCGCGGATCGCTTCGAGATTGCTCACCAGCTGCTCGCGCAGCGCGCTGTTTTCCGGTTCGTCGCGCAGGGCTTCGACCAGCGACTGCGTCTCGCGCGATTCGCGCAGCAGCTGCGCTTCGACGGTGCCGCTGGCGGCATCCTTGGCGGCTTCGGCGGCAAAGCGGCCGGACGGATCGAGGAAGTCGTCGAGGCGCGCCGGGCCGTTGCGCAAGGCTTCGACATAGAAACCGAGCGCCGAGAGATTGTGCGCCAGGCTGTCGCAGGCCTCGCGTTCCGGCGGCGTGTTCTGGATCGAGAACTGGCGGATCTGCGCTGCGCTCTCGCCGACCAGCTGTGCGGCGCGGTTCTCGCCGAGCATCGACAATGCGCCTTCGACCTGCTTGAGCGGCGCAGCCAGCGCGGCAAGGCTGTCGCGTTGCTCGGGGGCGCGGAAGAAGGCGTCGAGCGCCTGCTCGATCTGCCCCAGATTGGTCTGGATTTCACGCGCCAGCTGGTTGAAGAACAGGCGTTCCTGAGCGCGCGTGGAGGCGTCACCGAACAGCGAGGCATCCATGGCCGGCGGGCGGCCGCCCTTGCTGCGGATGTCGTAAATCGTGCTCAGCATGTCGACCTGACGCTGCAGCAGCGACTTGTCGTAGGCCGGCGACTGGATGGCGTGTTCGGCGATCAGCAGGCCGGTGGCCAGCTCCATCGACACAGCCTCGTTTTGCCGCAGCGGATCGTCGCGTAGCCAGCTGCCGACGCGGCTCATGCTGCCGAGCAGGGGCTCGATGAGCGGCATGTTGAGCGCCTGCACACGCTTGAGCAGCTCGTCGAGCTGGTCCTGAAATTGCGGCAGGGCAATGGCGGCACCTGCGCTGAAGCGGTTCCAGGCGTCCTTGCAGGCTTCGAGTGCTTCCTGCGCGCGCAGGATCAGCGGTTGCCGCAGGGTGCTGGAGATTTCCTGGTCCGGCGTCGGCAGGGCGGCGGCCAGTTTGTAGACCTCGCGCACCGATTGGGCGTGCGGCGTCGACACATTGGCGGTGGCCACGAAGTACAGCACGTCGCGCACCAGGCGCTCGGCGACGACTTGCGAGCCCTCGATGATGCGGCGCATCTGCGTGTCGATGCGGCGGCACAGGCGTTGCGTGCTGCGCTCAACGGCGATCACGCCCTCGGCCAGGCCTTCAAAAAAGGCAATCGACGCCCACCAGAAGGCGCGCGTCGCCGGCTGCGACTGGATGCGTTCGATGCCTTGCACGGCGCGCAGCATTTCTTCCGCGCCGGCGCGGCTGTGCGGCTGGCGCAGCCACTGCAGCAAACCCTTTTCGAAGCGGCCGCGCAGCACGCGCAAATCATGCGCAGGATTGGCGGACGTCACGGTTTCGCGGGCGTCCAGCTGGGGCCGCACGCTGATGTCGGGGAAGAACAGTTCGGAGGCTTGCGGGGCATCTTCACCGCGGGCGATGACCAGTTCGCGATAGGCCGGGAACAGGCGCAGCGGCTTGTGCTCGGCGCCGGCGATCAGTTCGCTGAGGTAATTGGCGAGCACCGCCAGGCTGCGCTTGGCGAGCTGGAGCTGTTCGCTGGAGGGCGCGTCTTCGGCACCGGCCAGCGCCGAGAGCAGCTTGTCGATGGCTTCGGAGAACTGCGCCACGCCGTCGAGGCCGACCACGGCGAGGGCGCCGCTGGCCTGGTGCACGTGGTTCTGCGCAAAGCGCAGCGGTTCGCGCTGTCCGGGTTGCGCCAGCGCTTCGTCGAGGCTGGCCGTGGCACGGCCCAAGGCCGCGTCCAGCTCTGCTTTGACCCAGCTCAGCGGTCCAATATCGAAATCGGTCACTTGACTCATCTGTTCCTCTCGGAGCACTTCAGGCCCGCAGGCTTATTTCACTGCCGCTCTCAGACCTTGAAGCCGGAGACCGAGCCCTTCAGTTCAACCGCCAGATCGGCCAGCTGCCCGATCGACAAGGCCGATTGCTGGGTGCCACGGGTGGTCTGTTCGGTAATGGCGAGAATCTCGCGCATCGACTCGGACACCTCGGTCGCCACCGAGGCCTGCTTTTGCGTGTCGGCCGAGATGCGTTCAACCAGGGTGGCCATTTCCACCGACACGTCGCCGATCTCACCGAGCGCCTGACCGGCGGCGTCGGAGAGCTTGGCGCCTTCGACCACACCGCGGGTCGAGTTTTCCATAGCGGCCACGGCGTCCTGCGTGTCGGTCTGAATCGTCTTCACAATCGCGGCGATCTGCTTCGTCGCTTCGGCCGAGCGTTCTGCAAGGCGCTGCACTTCTTCGGCAACGACCGTGAAACCGCGGCCGGCTTCACCGGCGGAGGCGGCCTGGATGGCGGCGTTGAGTGCCAGCACGTTGGTCTGTTCGGTAATGTCCGAGATCAGTTCCACGATTTCGCCGATCTCCTGCGAGGATTCGCCGAGGCGCTTGATGCGCTTGGAGGTTTCCTGGATCTGCTCGCGGATTTCGTTCATGCCGGAGATCGAGTCCTGCACGGCCGTGGTGCCCTTGCGTGCGGCTTCCAGCGAGCGGCGCGCCACCTGCGCGGTCTGCAAGGCGCTGCTCGATACGGTACTGATCTGGCGCGCCATTTCCTGAATCTGTGCGCCGGCATGCTGGATGTTGCGCGATTGCCGCTCGGAGGCGTCGAGCAGTTCGCCCGACATGCGCTGCGCGGATTCGGTGGCTTGCGTCACGCGGTTGGCAGCGTCGTTGATGCGGCGGACTAGCACCGAGAGTTCTTCAATCGTGTAGTTCACCGAGTCGGCGATGGCGCCGGTCACGTCTTCGGTCACTGTCGCGCGGATCGTCAAGTCACCGTCAGCAAGGTCGCCCATTTCATTCATCAGGCGCAAGATGGCCTGCTGGGTGCTGTTCTTTTCGCTTTCAGCCGAGGCGCGCTGTTGTTCAGCTTCCTCGCGGCGCTTGGACATGTCGTCGCGATAGACGATACCCATATAGACCAGGACCAGCAGGGCCAGCACGGCCAGCACGATGATCAGGAAGATCTGCAGCGTCGCACCGGTATAGGCATGGCGATAGGCTTCGGCCAGCGCATTGGCGGCGTCGAGCAGGGGGACGGAGTCCTTGAAGATCTGCAGACCGGCACGCTTGGCTTGCACCATCGGCTGCACGTTCGACAGGATGCCGCCGACGGCCAGCTGGTGGCGGGCTGCAAACTTGCCCAGGCCGGCGAGCTTTTCCTGCATGTCGGCATTGCCGCTGCCGCTCATGTGGCTGAGTTCTTCGAGACGCTGGGCGAGGGTGTTGGAGTCCTTGCCGAGCAGGAACACGATTTCCGGATCGACTGCTTCAGAGGCTTGCAGCGCATTGGCGTTCTTGGCCATGCGCTGGGTGAGCATCACCACCTCGTTGGCGGTGGCGATCTCGGCGGACGGCGCACCCAGCTGCAGCTTGAGGGCGGCCACCTGCTGCGCGTAGTCGAGCAGCTCGGCGTTGTTGGCATTGATGATGTCGACCGCGCCACCGAGGCGCGTGATGCTGATCTGCTGGCTGGTCAGCTGTTCGGCGTTCTTGCTGACCTTGTCCCACAGTGCAGTGAGGTCATCGAGCGCTTTCTGGGCCGAGCGCGGGCTGCGCTGCACGCTGACGCCATCGACCTCGCCGCCGTTGGTGACCGCTTGCAGCAAGTCGGCAAAGCGGTTGCGCGATTCCTTCAGTTCGGTAAAGCCCGAGCCGCCGCGTGCGCCGCTGGCCTGGATCGAGGCGCCTTCGCGTGAGCCGCCGGTCACGGTGATCTGTGCTGCCTTGGCGAGCACCTGGGATTGCGTACCCATCTGCGTGGCGGCGGACACGAAGGCCGTGCCCTGTCCGGCCGCGCGGATCTGGAAAATCATCAGCACCACGGCGGCAACGGTCAGCGCACCGAAGATCAGACCCAGGGTCCGCAGCTGCTCACCGACCGGCTTCTCGGCCAGCCATTGCAGCCAGGGCAGACGCGCACGCGCGCCCGTCGCGGCGCTGGCGCCATGGTCCATCTCGGTGGCGCGGTCCAGGATGGTGCTTTCCTGGCCGGACTCGGTGACACCGTCGAGCTCGTCAGCGCGCTTGAAGCGTTCGAAGAATTTCTTAAGTCTCATGCTGTTACTCCGGTCATGCCAGGGTAGTTGTTGTCATCCAAGCTGCTGAACGAGCGCTGTCTGGCTGCTTGCTGCTAATCGAGTGAGGCATCCAGGAAAAGACTGTCCGCCAACAGCGGGCGCACGCTGAGCTTGCGCCACAAACGGTTCTGCGAATCGCGTACGGCACCGCTGACCCAGCTGCGCTGATCCACGGTCTGGTCGTCGGCATCGAAATCTTCGGGGTTGCGCAGGCCCAGGGCGCGACTGACCAGCAGCGCGGTATTGACGCCATGCTTGGTGCCGATCAGCAGGATGCGCGCCTCGCCGGTCATCGGCGTCTGTCCTTCGCCGCAGTAGGCGGCGAAGTCGACCACGCTGTAGAGATTGCCGCGCACATTGGCCAGACCGCGGAACCAGTCGCGCGTCATCGGCACTGGCGTGAGGGTCGGCGTGATGATGATTTCCCCGGCTTCCGACAAATCGAGCAGCCAGTTGCTGCTGCCGGCGCTGACCGCCAGCAGGGCCGAGCGGCGGCCGCTGTGCTTGACCTCGGTGAGGCGTCTGGTCAGGTCTTGCTGAAATTCCCGCAGGCTTTGTCGTTTGGCCATCTTCTCTATGTTCTCGGGGAATGTGTGCAGCGCCTTGCTTGCTTAACCGATGGAGGAGATCTTGCGCAGCAGCTCGTCGTGGTTGATCGGCTTGACCATGTAGTCGAAGGCGCCTTGGCGCATGCCCCAGATCTTGTCGGTCTCCTGATCCTTGCTGGTGGTCATGATCACCGGGATGCTGCGCGTCTGTTCGTCGCGCGAGATGGTGCGGGTGGCCTGGTAGCCGTTGATGCCGGGCATCACCACATCCATCAGGATCAGGTCCGGCTGCTCGCTCTTGGCCTTGGCGACGCCTTCTTCGCCGTTTTCGGCGGTGACCACGGTAAAACCGTTGTGGCTGAGGAATTCGGTCAGCGCGAAGCGCTCCGTCGGAGAATCATCGACAACGAGAATTTTCTTGATCGGCATGATGCTTACCTCGGATTACAGGCGCCCGCCGCGCAAGGCGGTGTGGGCGGAGACGGCCTTGAGCAGGCTGTCTTTGGTGAAAGGTTTGGTCAGATATTCGTCCGAACCGACCATGCGGCCGCGCGCGCGGTCGAACAGGCCGTCCTTGGACGAGAGCATGATCACGGGGGTAGCGGCAAAGCGCGGGTTCTTCTTGATCAGCGCACAGGTCTGGTAGCCATCCAGGCGCGGCATCATGATGTCGACGAAGATCAGGTCAGGGTGATGGTCGGCAATTTTCGACAGCGCATCGAAACCATCCTCGGCCAGCAAGACCTGATAGCCGGCTTGAGCCAGGAAGATTTCGGCGCTGCGACGAATCGTATTGCTGTCGTCGATGACCATCACTTTGACGCCACTGACGTCCGGTCCTTCTGCCAACGCGCTACTCCTCTTGTTGATCTGATCTGCCGCGGCCTGCTGCAGGCACAAAGTTTTCAAACAACCTTGCGGCATTTTGCCGCAATGTCAGCGCTTTGGCCCGTACGTCTGTCAGATTTCCATCAATTCAAAATCATCCTTGCGGGCGCCACATTCGGGGCAGGTCCAGTTCGGCGGAACATCACTCCAGCGGGTTCCGGGGGGCAGACCCTCTTCGGGAGAGCCCGCTGCTTCGTCATAGATCCAGCCGCAGATCAGGCACATCCAAGTTTTGTAAGGCAAGGCACTATCAGTCATGAGGCGCTTAATCAGTTAAAATCGCGACGATCTTAGCGCATTTTTGTCAGGCGACATGCCGCAGTGCATCGGCATTTACCCGTCAATTGTCCTGTATTTGCGTTGCCTTGCGACGCTTTCCTCGTTCCCTGTCCTGATCTTCATCAATATGCCCACGCCCAAGCCTCCGGTTGTTTTGTCCTTTGCCGCCTTTGATCCGACTGGAGGCGCAGGGGTACAGGCGGATATCCTGACCATCGCCGCGCTCGGTGCCCATCCGCTGTCGGTGCTGACCGGCATGACCGTGCAGGACACGCGCGGGGTCGAGGAGATGCAGCCGGTCGATGATGACTGGGTGGTCGACCAGGCGCGCGTGCTGCTCGAAGACATCACCGTGCAGGCATTCAAGATCGGCGTGCTCGGGAATGTCGAAAACGTGGCCGCGGTCGCCGAGGTGATTGCCGATTATCCGGATATCCCCGTGGTCTTCGATCCGGTGATCGCCTCCGGCCGTGGCGATCCGCTGGCCGACGAGGAAGTGCTCGCCGCGATGAGCGAACTGCTGCTGCCGCTGACCACCGTGCTCACCCCGAACAGCCTTGAAGCGCGCCGCCTGGTACAGGAAGAGGACGATGCCGACGACGATATGCCGCTCTCCGAGTGCGCGCGCTTTCTCGTCGAACTCGGCGCCAGCCATGTGCTGATTACCGGCACCCACGAGCAGGCGCCGCAAGTGGTGAACACCTTATATGGCAAGCATGGCGTGATCAGCACCGATGCCTGGGAACGCCTGCCGGGCAGCTACCACGGTTCCGGCTGCACCCTGGCCTCGGCCATCGCGGTGATGCTGGCGCGTGGCATGGATGTGCGCGAAGCCGTGCAGGCTGCGCAGCGCTACACCTGGGAGACGCTGGCGCACGCCATCCGTCCGGGCATGGGTCAAGCCATCCCCAACCGTTTCTACGCGCACAAGATCTGATCATGCGCGGTCTCTATCTCGTCACGCCGGACTGGGACGACACCGCGCGTCTGCTGGCCGCCACCGAGGCGGCCATCGAAGGCGGTGCAGTCTGTGTGCAGTACCGTCACAAAAGTGCCACGCGCGATCTGCGTCTGGCGCAGGCGCAGGCGCAAGCCTTGCGTACGCTGACCCGCAGGCTGGGCGTGCCCTTGCTGATTAATGATGATCTGCCGCTGGCGCAGCAGGTGGCCGCCGATGGCGTGCATCTGGGGCGCGAAGATGGCGAACTGGCGGCGGCGCGCGCCGTGCTGGGTGCGCAGGCGATCATCGGCGCGTCTTGTTACAACAGCCTTGAGCGTGCCCGTGCGGCGCAGGCTGCGGGCGCCAGCTATGTGGCCTTTGGCGCCATGTTCGCGTCGCCGACCAAGCCTGAAGCCGTCGCTGCACCGCTTGAACTGATCGCCCAGGCCAAGGCCGAACTGGGCTTGCCGGTGGCCTGCATCGGCGGCATCACGGCCGATAATGCACCGCTGCTGGTGGCGCAGGGCGCCGACTTGTTGGCGGTGATCACCGACATCTATGCTGCCTCCGCACCGCAAGCGCAGGCCGCACGATTCGCCGCACTCTACGCCTGAGCCCCACTCACCACTCCCCACTCCCGACCACCATGTCCCGTAACGAAGAACTCTTTGCCCGCGCCCAGCTGAGCATTCCCGGCGGCGTCAATTCGCCCGTACGCGCTTTCCGCTCGGTGGGCGGTACGCCGCGCTTCCTCGCACGTGCGCAAGGCGCCTATGTCTGGGATGCCGATGGCCAGCGCTACACCGACTACGTTGGCTCTTGGGGGCCGGCGATTCTCGGCCACGCGCATCCGCAAGTAGTCGAAGCAGTGCAGCGCGCTGCTGTTGATGGTTTGTCCTTCGGTGCGCCGACCGAGGGCGAGATCGAGATGGCTGAGCTGCTCAAGACCTTGCTGCCGAGCATGGAAATGCTGCGTCTCGTTTCCTCCGGCACCGAGGCGACGATGAGTGCTATCCGTCTGGCGCGTGGTTTCACCGGGCGCGACGCGATCATCAAGTTCGAAGGCTGTTACCACGGCCATGCCGACAGCTTGCTGGTCAAGGCCGGCTCGGGCTTGCTGACTTTCGGCAATCCTTCATCGGGCGGCGTGCCGGCTGACTTTGCCAAGCACACCATCGTGCTCGACTACAACAATGCGACGCAGCTCGAAGAAGTCTTCGCTGCGCGTGGCAGCGAGATTGCCGCCGTCATCATCGAGCCGGTGGCCGGCAACATGAACCTCGTGCGCCCCTCGCAAGCCTATATGGATACGCTGCGTGCGCTGTGTACCCAGCACGGTGCGGTGCTGATCTTCGACGAAGTGATGACCGGCTTTCGCGTCGGCATCACCGGCGTGCAAGGTCTCTACAACATCACGCCGGACCTCACCACGCTGGGCAAGATCATCGGTGGCGGCATGCCGGTAGGCGCCTTTGGCGGGCGTCGCGAGATCATGGAAAAGATTGCGCCGCTCGGTTCGGTGTATCAAGCCGGCACCTTGTCCGGTAGCCCGGTGGCGGTGGCGGCGGGGCTTGCCACGCTGCGCCTGATCCAGCAGCCGGGCTTCTATGAAGCCTTGTCGGCGCGCACTGCAGACTTCGTCAACGGCATTGCCGCTGTCGCGCGCAAACAGGGTCAGGCGTTCTCGGCACAGGCGGTCGGCGCGATGTTCGGCCTCTACTTCTCGGCCGAAGTGCCGCAGAGCTTTGCCGATGTCATGGCCAGCGACCGCGAGCGTTTCAACCGCTTCTTCCACCTCATGCTCGATGCCGGGCATTACCTCGCGCCTTCGGCTTTCGAAGCAGGCTTCGTCTCGGCGGCACACAGCGAGGCGGATATTGCCGCGACGATTGCTGCAGCGGACAGCGCATTCGCCCAACTGTCCTGAGCGCTGGGGCGCCAGACAACAGGCCGGGGCGTATGCCTCGATGCGCTTTGGTGAACGACAGAAGGTCCGCAAAGGGAAGCATGAATCGCTTTCTCTTTGCGGACCTTTGCTTTGTCTTCGCGTCCTTCGCGTCTAAATATCGGCGCGCAGTTTCTGGCCGATCTGCAGTGTCGCGGCGATATTGCGGGCCAGGCTGCGGATGTTGAAGCGTGCGTCGCGCAGCGCTTCCTCGACTGAACAGGCGCGGCGTACCGAGCTGAATACGGCGGCAATGCCTTCGCCATGCACGGCGCTGGCGTCTGGCGCCAGGCAGCCGCCCAGGCCGATCACCGGCACGCCGTGACGGGCGGCCACGCGGGCGACGCCCATTGGCGTCTTGCCATAGATGGTTTGTCCGTCGATGCGGCCCTCGCCGGTAATCACCAGGTCGGCATCGCGCAGCTGTTCGTCCAGCCCCACCGCTTCGGTAACCACTTCGCTGCCCGGCCGCAGCCGGCCGCCGAGCACCGCCAGCAAGGCTGCGCCCATGCCGCCGGCAGCGCCCGCGCCGGCCAGCGCGGCGACATCCTGACCGAGTTCGCGCTGCAGTACTTCGGCAAAGCGGCGCAGCGCGGCGTCGAGCGTCGCCACCATCTGCGGTGTGGCGCCTTTTTGCGGACCGAACACGGCCGAGGCGCCGGTGGGACCGACCAAGGGATTGCTGACGTCACAGGCCACTTCAATCTTGCAGGCCCGGATGCGCGGATCGAGCGCCGAGATGTCGATATGCGCCAGGCGGGCGAGGGCCGCGCCGCCGGCTTCCAGTTCGTGCCCGCTGTCGTCGAGCAGGCGGACGCCGAGTGCTTGCAGCATGCCGGCGCCTGCGTCATTGGTGGCGCTGCCGCCGATGCCGATGATCAGTTGGCGGGCACCGCTCTGCAATGCATCGCGGATCAGCTCGCCGGTGCCGTAGCTGGTGGTGATCAGCGGATTGCGTTGCGCGGGGGGCACCAGCTCCAGGCCGCTGGCCGCCGCCATTTCAATGACGGCGAGGGCGCGGGCTGCGGCGTAGCCGTAGCTGGCCTTGACTGTGCTGCCCAGCGGACCGACGACGGCCAGCGTCCTGAGCTCGCCGCCGGTGGCGTCGATCATCGCCTGGACGGTGCCTTCGCCGCCGTCGGCAACGGGCAGTTTGCAGTAATCGGCGTGCGGGAAGATCTCGCGGAAGCCGGCTTCGATCTCCTCGGCCACGGCCAGAGCGCTGAGGCTTTCCTTGAAGGAGTCGGGTGCGATGACGATTTTCATGGCTGGATGATCTTGCAGAAGGTTGAAGGCGTGATGGACAAGGGCGGGGGAGGGGAAGGCCCTTGTCCGTTCGCTCAGCGATTGACGGTTTTGGCCGGAATGCTCAGCACGATCATGGCGCCGCAGAACAGCACGGCGGACAGGATGTAGAGCGCCACATGGGTGCTGCCGGTAGCGTCCTTGAGCCAGCCGACCAGGTAGGGGCTGACGAAGCCGGCGATTTGTCCCAGCGAGTTGATCAGCGCCAGACCGCCCGCGGCGGCGGCACTACCGAGGAAGGCGGCCGGCAGTGGCCAGAACATCGGCAGACCGGTCAGCGCGCCCATGGTGGCAATGCTCAGGCCGAGGATGGCCAGCGCGGGGGAATCGGCAAAGCTGGTGGCGATGAGCAGGCCGGCAAAACCCATCAGCATCGGCACGCTGAGGTGCCAGCGGCGTTCGCGGCGGCGGTCAGCCGAGCGACCGACCAGGATCATGAAGATGCTGGCGGCAAAGTAGGGGATCGCACTGAGCCAGCCGATCATTGCCGGGTTCTGGAAGCCGAGCGACTTGATGATCGAGGGCAGCCAGAAGTTGATCGCATAGACGCCCATCTGGATGCTGAAGTACACCGCACCGAGCATCCACACATTGCGATTGCGCAGCACGCTGGCAAAGGAGTCGACCGACACCGTGCCGGCGCTGCGGCGCTTTTCGTCTTCCACCAGCGCGGTTTGCATGGCCTGCTTTTCGGCGGAGCTGAGCCATTTGACCCCGGCCACGTTGTCATGCAGCACGAAATACACGGCGATGCCGAGCAGCACGGTGGGCAGGCCTTGCAGCAGATACAGCCATTGCCAGGCGGCGAGGCCGCCTTGACCGGCCTGGAAGTGGTTGAGCATCCAGCCCGACAGCGGGCCGCCGAGCACGCCGGAGATCGGGATCGCCGACATGAACAGCGCCATCACGCGGCCACGGCGCTCGGCCGGGAACCAGTGGGTGAAGTACAGCACCATGCCGGGGAAGAAGCCTGCTTCGGCGATGCCGGTGAAAAAGCGCAGGATGTAGAACGACTGCGCCGAGCTGACGAACATCAGGGAGGCCGATAGCGCGCCCCAGACAATCATCAGGGTGCCGATCCAGCGCCGGGCACCGACCTTGTGGAGAATCAGGTTGCTGGGCACGCCGGCCAGCACGTAACCGATGAAGAAAATCCCGGCGCCGAGGCCATACACGGTCTCGGAGAGCTGCAGCGCGTCGAGCATTTGCAGCTTGGCAAAGCCGACATTGACGCGGTCCAGGTAGTTGAAGAGATAACAGATGAAGATGAACGGGATCATCCGCCAGATGGTCTTGCGATAGGCGCCTTCGAGAAGGGCGTCAGGCGCCTGGGCGCCGGGGCTTGCGGTGTTCATGAGTGTCTCCTTTTTTGGTGTCTGCCTAATAGAAATACTAATGAGCTCATAAACGTATTGCATTGTATAGTCACACAATAAAGTGGTTTATTTGTGTAACTTTTTTGTGAAAGTGCACTGCTCATGTTTGCGCTCGACGCCCGTATCGCCCAGCAGATCGTCGCCCGCACGATGCAGATCATTCCGTTCAATGTGAATGTGATGGATGCGCGCGGCGTCATCATCGGCAGCGGTGAGGCCGAGCGCCTGGGCTGTGTGCATGCTGCGGCCCAGCTGGCTATCGCCCAGGGCCGCACGGTCGAGGTCGATGCCGAGGCCACGCGCTATCTGGCCGGGGCGCGGCCGGGGGTGAATCTTTTGCTCACCGTGCGCGGGCAGTTGTGCGGCGTGGTCGGCCTCAGCGGCGAGCCCGAGGCGGTCCGCCAGTTCGGTGAGCTGGTGCGCATGACGGCCGAGATGATTCTCGAGCAGAACCTGCTCAACCGCGATCTGCAGCGCGATGTGCGTTACCGTGAGGAATTCGTGCTGCAGCTGATCGATGCCGACAAAGCCGGCAGCGCCGAGCTGCAACGCTGGGCCAGCCGTCTGGAGATCGATCTGACGCGGCCGCGCGTGGCCCTATTGCTGCGCCTGGATGGCGAACTCAGCCCGGATGCTGCGCTGGCCGAGATACAGCACTGCCAGCAGCGGCTGGCCGCCGTGCATCCGGACTACCTGAGCGCCGCGCAATCGGCGACTTCACTGGTCGTGTTGTTGCCTTTGGCCGATGTTCAGCCTGACAGCGCCCGGGCTGCGCTGGAGTCCTTGCACACCTGGTTCAAGCGCGAATGCAGCGTGGCGTTCCAGCTGGCCATGGGCATGGTCTTCACTACCGTCGAGGGCGCGGCGCCTTCCTGGCAGAGCGCCCAAGCAACGCTGAAAATTGCCGGCACGCGCAAGCTGCGCAGCACGCAATTGTCGTATTACGACTTGCGCCTGCCGGTGCTGCTCTCGACCCTGGGCAGCGGCTGGCGTGCCGAGCAACTGCACGCGCCCTTGCAGCGCCTCGATGCGGCAGACCGTCGGCAGGGGCTGTTGCGCAGCACCCTGCAGGCCTGGTTCGCCGCCAATGGCAATCTGGCCCTGACCGCGCAGCGCCTGCACATCCATCGCAATACCCTGGATTACCGCTTGCGGCAGATCGGCGAGATCACCGGCCTGGACCTGGCGCGCGTTGACGATCGCTTCCTGCTCTACGTCGCCTTGCAGCTCGAATAGAGCAGTGCAGTCCTCCTGCAGCCCAAAAGCAAAAGCCCGATCCGTGGATCGGGCTTTTGCTTTTGCTGGACGCCTTGCCCTGGCGTGTAAGCGATTGCCGGCACTCGGCCGGCGGCGGCTGGCTACGGCCAGCGAACTGGCTGCTGCCATGGGCTGGGCCGCCTGAGTTTGCCCGTTTTGAACTGCTGGGCAGGCAAGGGGTCAAGGCTCAGTAGTCAGCCTTCTTGATAGCAACGTTGATCACCTTGTCGGTCTTGTTGTCGATGTCGACATAGACGCGGGCCATGGCATCGCTGTTGAGCGAGTAGGTCAGCGAGCGCGTGCCGTTGTTCCAGTTGGCGGTGCCTTCCTGCTTGCCCAGCAGTTGTTGCACTTCGCTGGACGAGATGCCGGCCTTGACGCTGTTGAGCTGGTTGCTGCTGACCGTCGAGGCGAAGGCCGAGCTGCTCAGAAGAACGCCGGCAATGCTGGCAAGTGCGAGGGTGTTGAGGTTTTTCATGGTCATGCTCCATTCAATTTGAGGGAAGGGTCATGCAGACACATCTTGCGTTTTGGCCGCGGCGGATCAAGCCCGTCGTGTGTGTGCTGCCTGTCGTCTGCACTGCTGCGGGCGGGAAAGCCTTGCCGCGGTGAAGACAGTTCCATATTATGGTTTGCATGCTAATCGATCCAATGGATTGATCGTATTTTGGATTATTGATTAAATGAATTTACGCGCAATAGACCTGAATCTGCTGACCGTACTCGATGCCCTGCTCGATGAGGCGCATGTCACCCGTGCCGCCGAACGGCTAGGCATGTCACAGCCCGCTGTTTCCAACGCACTGGAGCGCTGCCGCCACTTGTTCAAGGACCCCCTGCTGCTGCGCGGGCAGGGCATGATGCGGCGCACGCCCAAGGCGGACAGCCTGCGCCTGCCGCTCAAGAACCTGTTGGCCGACGCGCTGGCCCTGGTTGAACCCGTTGCGCCGGACCTCATGCAGCTGCAGCAAACCGTGCATCTGAACATGCCTGACTTTGCAGCCAGTCTGGTGGTCGGCCAGCTCTATGCCGACGTGGCCCGCACGGCACCAGGTGTCGACCTGGTCATCTATCCCTGGCGCGGCCCGGCGGCGGTGCTGGATGAACTGACCAAGGGTACGGTGGATCTGGCAATGGCCACCTTGCCGCCGCCCGGTGCGTCGTTCCGCATGCGCGAGTTGCGGCGCACGTTCTATCGGGTCGTGATGCGCAAAGGGCACCCGGCGGCGGCGGATTTCTCCTTGCAGCGCTGGCTCAGCCACCCGCATGTCAGTGTGTCGGCCAGCGGCGACACCGAGGCCTCGGTCGACCGCGCCCTGCTGGCGCATCAGCTGGAGCGCCGCGTCAGCCTGATCGTGCCGAGTTTCCTGATGGTGCCAAACCTGCTGCTGCAGTCAGACCTGATCGCCGTGGTGCCCAACCGCTTTGTGCCCAAGGACGACGGGCGTTTCGCCGTGTTCGAGCCGCCCATACCGCTAGACAGCTTCCCTGTGCACATTGCCTGGCACGTGCGGCGCGACAAGGACGTGGTCGTCCAGCACGTCGCCGGCTTGCTGGCTGATGCAATCAGCAACGACAGCGGTGAGGTCTAAGCACTGGCGCACGCACGCACGCACGGGGGGCGGAGCGTCTTGCGCCGCGCAACAATAAAAAAAGGATGGCCGAAGCCATCCTTTTTTGTTGCTGCCAGAACTACCGGATCAAGGCTCCGGCGTCCAGCCGATTGGCTTGAACACGCTTGCACGGTCACCCAGATCAGCCGACGTCACTTCAGCCGCCGTCAGCTGTTTGCTGGTCGTCGAGCGGCCCGAAACATCCAGCGGAACACCACCCAGCGTCATGCTGTTGTATTCACGCCAGCCCTTGGTAGCCGTAGCGGTCGAGGGGTTCGGATTCGGGTTGCCCGCGACGTTGGCCGCCCAGCCCGCGCTTGCAATGTGGGTATCCATGCGGCAATTGATGAAGGCAATGTTGTCTTCCCAGCTGCCGGAGGCTGCACGTGCCAGATAGGACGCGGCATTTGCACCGGTCGCTACCTTGACGCCTGTCGGGCCATCGGCATTGGTCAGCGTGCTGTTGAGGAACACGAAGCCCTTGGCACCTGCATTGACGCGTGCTTGCAGGTAGTAGCCGCCCGTGCCGTTGGCATAACCGGAGGTGGTGGCCGGATACTGCGAGTCACCGATCATCTCGATCACGCTGTTTTCGAACAGTGCGATGTTGTTCTGCCCCCAGATGAAGTCGACGTTGCCCGAGATCCGCGTGTTGTAGAACCAGGAATAGCCCGTCACGTAGATCGTGTCCTGCTCACTGTAGAAGTCAGCATTCTTGGCGACCAGTCGATGCGTGTTGTTGCTCGACTTGTACATGATGGTTTCAGCCTGGTTCGAGTACAGCGAACTACGGGTGTGCGTGTTCTTCAGCGTTAGCGTGTCGAGCGTGAGCAGGTCACTGTCTTCCGCGAGGAACACACCGCGACCACCACCCGATGTTGCAGAGGCTGCACCCGAGCCACCACCACTGTTGAGCGTATCGTAGTTGTTGTACTGGATGATCACGCCGGTGCGGCTCTCACCCTTGATCGTCACATTGGCGCGGCTGTTCAGGTACAGCAGTTCGTTGTACGTGCCGTTTGCCACGTTGATGACAGGGTTGGCAACACTGGTGTTGGTCATGTAGTAGTTGAGCGCGGATTGCACCGTTCGGAAGTCCGCCGTCGTCCCCGTTGCGGCAACCGACACCGAAGCCAGACCCGCTGCAGGCGTCGAAGCCTTGGTGGTGAAGCTCCAGTTTGCTGCCTTGCCGATGCCGTTAAAGGCTGTGCCGGCCAGGGTCGCACCCGTGAAGGCTGTGCTGGAAATACCGACGTAGTAGGTGGTGCCGGCAGCGAGCTTGCCACTGTGCGGGGTGATCGTCACCGTATTGCCACTGATCTGGATCGGCGTGGTATTGACACCCCGTTGCTTTGCGCCGGTCCCGATCGAGTCGGTTTCACCACTGAGCTGGAGCTTGTCGACCAGCGAGTCATCGCTCTTCTTGAAGATGCGGATGGTGCCGGAAGTACCCAGAGTCGGTGTCGAATCGAAGGTCAGTTGCAGCTTGTCGTCGGTGTAGGCGGCGGTCTCACCGACGGCCGGCAGCACTTTGCCGGTGAGGGTGTAGGTCGTCGTCGAGTCGACGTACTTCGGCGAGATCGTGGCGGTGATGGTCTTGACCACGGTCGGATCTGAGCCACTGACAAACTTGATCGTCGAGCTGCCTGCTGTGAGCGGAGTCAGCGTCACCGTCGTACCACTGACCACAGCGGACACCACACTCGGGTTGCTCGACGTGACCGTGAAGGTGTCTGCCGAGCTATCCGTCTTCAGTGCAGTGACCGTAATCGGCAGGGCCGCATCGCCGGCTTCGGCGATGTAGGTCGTGGCGCTGGTGCTCAGCGAGAGCTGTGTCGGCTTGACGCTCGGGTCCCCCACCTTTACATCATCGATCAGGAAGGACTTGTTGTAGGTGAACAGACCGATCTTGCCGGAGGTGAAGCCGCTGGTCGAATCGGTGATCGAGTCGGCCGAGCCCATGTACACCTTGTCGCCGTCCAGATACATCGTCAGCTTGGTGCCGATCATTTCAAGGCGCACTGTGTACCAGCTGCCGTTGCTGATCGGCTTCTTCGACTGGAAGGCGCGGTTGATCGAGCCCGATACCGTGTAACCGGCTTCCACCTGGGTGCTGCCGGTGCTGTTCTGGACATTCAGACCGCCCAGATTCCAGTTCGAGTTGTCCTTGTAGCGGCCAATCATGTACAGCTGCTTGTTGCCGGTCGTCGAGTTGGTTTGCGGCTGGATGCGCATTTCGACGTAATAGTCTCCCTTGGTGCCGACCTTGGCGGCCCACACGGTGTCCTTGATCAAGGCCACCACGCCGCTGGACGCTGCACTGAGGACGCTGAGGGTGCCTGCGGTGTATTGCAGGGCTTTGGTCGTTGCGCCATTGACGTCTGTCGCATCGACCACGGCGAATGACGCATCCGAGCCGTTGGGCGTCAGATCCCAGTTGTCCGACTTGCCGTTCTGGAAGTCATCGCAGAAGTACAGCGTGGTGCTGGTCGCCGGGCAGCTGATCGGCGTTGCCGCGACTGCTACCGATGAGCTCGATGAGCTTGCGGTCGAGCTGCTGTCATTATTGCTGCTATTGCCGCCGCAGCCGGCCAGAGCCAGCGCGCACAGTAGCGTTGATGCGGCATAACCGCCGTATTTTCTTAACGCTTTCAATTGTGTCTCCTCACATCATATAGATAGGCATTCTTGCCTTACCCTCGAACGGGATGCGCGGCGACAAGAGCTACATCGCAGTGCTTCCCATGAGCTGATAAGCCGTACTCCGACGGCTTTCGGCGTCGATGTTACCGGAAACATAAAAATATTTACTAAATAAATATCAAAATTTAATTATCGTTCGGAGTGTGACGGAAGTTGCGTAACTGCTGTGTGCTGCCGTACCGGATGGGCGATGCGCACGGCCTGTGGCGCAGCCAGGCGCCCCCCGAAATCGTGGCCGCAAAGCAAAACAGCGCAGGCATCTGACGATGCACTGCGCTGTTTTATATGGGAATTCGTGGTGGAGAGGAGGAGGATCGAACTCCCGACCTTCGCATTGCGAACGCGACGCTCTCCCAGCTGAGCTACCCCCCCACGTGAGCGAACGATTCTAATCCGCGTCCGCTGGCTTGCCAAGCGCGGCCGCTCAAGTTTGCGCGGGCGTGCTGCCGAGCAGGGCGTCGAGTTCGCCGGCGCGTTCGAGCTGGGCGAGGTCGTCGAAGCCGCCGACGTGATGGCTGCCGATGAAGATCTGCGGCACGGTGCGCCGGCCGGTGAGGCTCATCATCTGCGCGCGCGCTTCGGGCAGCTCTTCAATATTGATCTTGTCGATCTGTGCGACGCCTTTGCGCGCGAGCAGTTGCTCGGCGCGCAGGCAGAACGGACACCAGTTGGTGCTGTACATCGTGACGTGTTGCATGGCGGACTCCTTGGCCGTCCGGAAGGCGGCCGATCTGCGCCGAAGTGGCGACCTGATGCTGATTAGATCAGGCCGCCAGCGGGGCGTTCAAGCTATGGTCGTGATAGCCATCCTCAGGCGACGTCGACGAGGACCACTTCGGCATCGCTGAGGGCGGTGACCTTGAGTACCTCGACGTCCTCAATCGCTGCGCCGTCGCGCGTGTCGATGCGCACGCCATTGGCTTCGACTGCGCCGACGGCGGGCACCAGATAGGCGCGGCGCTGCGTGCCGAGCGCGTATTCAGCGCTTTGCCCGGCTTTCAGCGTGACGCCCAGCACGCGCGCATTGGCGCGGATGCGCAAGGCGCCGCTGTCGGCCGGCAGACCGCTGGCGAGGACGGCGAAGTTGCCTTCGCGCTCGGCCTTGGGGAAGGGCTTGGCGCCCCAGGTCGGCTCGCCGCCGCGCTGGTCCGGCTCGATCCAGATCTGGAAGATGCGCGTCCTGCCCGCCTCATGGTTGTACTCGGAGTGGCGGATGCCGCTGCCGGCGCTCATCACCTGCACATCGCCAGCTTCGGTGCGGCCGCTGTTGCCCAGATTGTCCTTGTGCGAGATGGCGCCTTCACGCACATAGGTGATGATTTCCATATTGGCGTGGCCGTGCGGCGGAAAGCCGGTGCCGGGGGCGATCTCGTCGTCGTTCCAGACGCGCAGGGCGCCGTGACTCATGCGCGCCGGGTCGTAGTAATCGGCAAACGAGAAGTGGTGCTTGGCCTTGAGCCAGCCGTGGTCGGCGCCACCGAGTTCTGCAAAGGCTCTGCGTTCGATCATGATGCTCTCCTGTCAGGGCGGCGCGTGACGAGCTGCCGCTTAGTCGGTGCGGCGTATCGAGAAGTCTGCCGCGACAACTGCAGTCTAGTGGCGCAACAGTTTTTAAAAAACAAGCGAATTTGTCATTGAGCTTTCTATTTTTGCAATAATTCTGCTTTAACGCCGGAGCCCCGCCATGCAAGACCTCAATGACATGTTCCTGTTTGCCAAGGTGGTCGAGCATGGCGGTTACAGCGCGGCGGCACGGGCGCTCAAGCTGCAGACTTCGATGCTCAGCCGGCGCGTGCAGCAGCTTGAAGAGCGCCTGGGGGTGCGGCTCTTGCAGCGCACGACGCGGGCCGTGTCGGTGACCGAGATCGGCCAGGCCTATTACCGCCACTGCGCGGCACTGGAGGCCGAAGCCCTGGCCGCGCAGGACACCATCGACCGCACGCGTTCCAGTCCGCAGGGGCTGATCCACGTTGCCTGCCCGATTGGCGTGGTGGAGAGTCACGTCGCCGCGCTGGTGGCACGCTACCTGGCGGCCAATCCCGGCGTGCAGGTGCGTCTGGAGGCGACCAATCGCCGCGTCGATGTGGTCGAGGAGGGCTTCGATCTCGCGTTGCGCGTGCGCCGGCCGCCGCTCGAAGCCTCGGAGCTGGCCATGCGCCCGCTGGGCCACAGCTATCGCAAGCTGGTGGCCAGCCCCGCCTTCATCGCCCGCTACGGCAGCCCGACGCACCCGCGCGAGCTGGCGAATGTGCCGACCGTCGCAGGCACCCTGCGCGGTGGCGGCAAGCAGATCTGGCACTTCCGCAGTGGCGACGGCAGTTATATCGAAGTGAGCCACCAGCCACGGCTGATCAGCGACGATTTCAAGGCGCAGCTGCGTGCGGCAATCGCCGGCATCGGCGCCGCCTATCTGCCGGATACCGCCTTGCAGGGCGCACTGGACTCGGGTCAGCTGATCCAGCTACTACCGGACTTCAGCCTGCCCGAAGAACTGATCCACGTCGTGTTCCCCTCGCGGCGCGGCATGGTGCCGGCGGTACGTGAATTCATCGATGTACTGGTGCAGGGCTTTGCGGCGCACAATCAGCCTGAGCAGGACCCCAGCCAAGCGCTTGCCGACTTCGAGGTGCACCATGAAAATCCATCCGCAGAAATTTCGCGTGGCGGAGGGCCAGCGCGTCAAGCTTGATCAATGGCCGACGCGCATCAAGCCGCTGTGCCGCTCCAGCGCGGAGGGCGAGGCGCGGCTGGCGCGCGATGTCGCGCTGCTGAGCGCCCAGCAGCAGCTGCTTTACGCCAGCGATCAGCATGCGCTGCTGGTGATCTTTCAGGCCATGGACGCGGCGGGCAAGGACGGTGTCATCCGCCACGTACTCTCTGGCATCAATCCGCAGGGCTGCCAGGTGTTCAGTTTCAAGCACCCGAGTCTCGAAGAGCTGGACCACGACTTCCTCTGGCGCAGCATGCGCAGCTTGCCCGAGCGCGGGCGCATCGGCGTCTTCAACCGTTCGTACTACGAGGAAGTGCTGATCGTGCGCGTGCATCCGGAAATACTGCAGGCGCAGCGCCTGCCCGATGCGCAGAAGCATGCCAAGGACATCTGGCGGGAGCGCTTCCGTTCGATCCGCGATTTCGAACAGCACTTGCATGCCAATGGCACGCAGATCATCAAGTTCTTCCTCCATCTCTCGAAAGAAGAGCAGCGCCAGCGCTTCATTGCGCGCATCGACGAGGCGGAGAAGAACTGGAAGTTCAGCCAGGCGGACATCGTTGAGCGCCGCTTCTGGGATCAGTACATGCACGCCTACGAAGAAGCGCTCACCGCGACCAGTACCGAGCAATCGCCCTGGTACGTGGTGCCGGCGGACGACAAGCAGAGCGCACGCCTGATCGTTGCGCGCATCCTGCTCTCGCACTTCAAATCGCTCCAGCTGGCGTATCCCAAGACCACGGCCGCGCGGCGCAAGGAGCTGCTGCAGATCCGTGCGCAATTGCTGCAGGAGGATTGATGCCCGGCGCTCGGTCGGCGTGCTTCCGGGCTACACTCGGCGCCTTTGATACGGAGCGGCAGACATGGCACTCGACGACGACCTCACCCGCCTGGCCTTGCAGGAGGAGCGCCTGCAGTTCGAGCAGTTCAATGCCGAGACGGCGCTGGCGATCGGTCTGCGCCTGAAGGATTACATCGCCTCCTTGGGCAAGAAGGCGGCCATCGACATCCAGCTCGCCGGCCATCCGCTGTTCTTCTACGCCATGCCCGGTACCACGCCGGACAATGTCGACTGGATCCGCCGCAAGCGTAATGTCGTGATGCGTTTCCACAAAAGCTCCTACGCCTTTGCGCTGAATGTGCAGAAGAATGGCTACTCGCTGTTCGAGCGCTTCGGCGCCGGGGCTGACGAACTGGCGCTGTCCGGCGGCGCGTTCCCGATCCGCCTGCGTGGCAGCGGCTGTGTCGGCTCGATCATCGTCTCCGGCCTGCCGCATCGCGATGATCATGGCGTCATCGTCGCCGTGCTGGCCGAATTCCTGGGGCAGGATATTGCCGAGCTGGCGCTCGACAAGGTCTGAGGCGCTTTTTATTGTTTGTGAATGCGTTCAAGCAAGGCATTTTTGACGCGAAGGACGCGAAGAAAAACAAGGAAAGTTTCGCAAAGGAATCTGCTCAAGCGCTTCCTGCGACTTGAGCCTTTGCGAAGCTTCGCTTTTCTTGGCGTCCTTCGCGTCAGAGACCGCTATCTGACATCGTGGCCTGACTGATCCAGAGATTGCGAACCGCCACTAGAAGCGCCGCCCGCCTTGCGCCGCTGCAGGGTGATCTTGTGTGTGGCCGCCTCACGTGCGCGTAGCTGGCCGCAGCCGCCGTCGATGTCCTGACCCGCCGAATTGCGCAGCTTGGTCAGCACGCCACGCGCGTGCAGGCTGCGCGCCAGCTCACGGGCGCGTTCCCAGTCCGGGCGCTTGAAGCCCAGTTCCGGCACGGTGTTGTAGGGAATCATGTTCATCAGCGCGTACTTGCCCTTGAGCAGGCGCACGATGCCGTCCATTTCTTCCGCGCTGTCGTTCACGCCTTCGATCAGCGTCCATTGATACTGGATCGGGTAGCCGGTGCTGCGCGCGTAGTGCTCGCCTTCAGCGACGATCTCTTCCGGCGTCATGCGCGGTGCGCGCGGCAGCAGCTCGGCGCGCAGATCGGCGCGCGTGGTGTGCAGCGATAGCGCCAGCGCTGGTTTGACCGGGCCGCGCGGCAGGCGCTCGAAGACGCGCGGATCGCCGACGGTCGAGAAGACCAGGTTTTTGTGACCGATGTCGCCCAGCGTGCCGAGCATTTCGATGGCGTCGAGCACATTGTCCAGATTGTGTGCCGGCTCGCCCATGCCCATGAAGACCACCTTGCGCACCGTGCGGCGACGGCGCGCCAGCACGACCTGGGCGAGGATCTCTGCGCTGCCGAGCTGGCGCAGCAAGCCGTCGCGTCCCGTCATGCAGAACACGCAGCCGACTGCACAGCCCACTTGCGAGGAAACGCACAGCCCCTCGCGCGGCAGCAACACGCTCTCCACCGTCTGCCCGTCGGCGAGCTCGACCAGCAGGCGCTCTGAGCCATCCGCGCTGGGATGTACGGAGCGCAGGCGGGCCAGGCCCTGCAGGGTTTCGTCCAGCGCCGGCAAGGCATTGCGTAACGCCAGTGGCAGGTCGTGCTCGGCCGGGCGCGGGCCGTGGTCGAGCGCCTGCGCGCGCAGCCAGGCACGCAGCACGCGCTGGCGGTGAACGGTTTTGGCGCCCAGGCTGGCAAGGCGCTCGTCGATGTCATGGATCTGCATGGAGCGGCGATGCTAGCACTGCCGGCGCGTGGCGCCCAGTGCAGCGGTGCGGCGCTGCGCCGGTACGCATCACTGAGGGTTAACCTTAATGCCGTACAAATATGCTTAAAGCTTTGTAGGAGAATGACGTAGGAATTCATGTTCAAGCTGCCTACCCATTATTCGGGAGTTTTCATGAGAAAGAATCTTCCTGTCACGAGCACCGAACGCTTTCTGGTGCCGGGCCGCCCCATCGTCACCAAGACCGATCTGCAGAGCGTCATTACCTATGTCAATGAATCCTTCCTCGACATCAGTGGCTTTACGCGTGAGGAGCTGATCGGTCAGCCGCATAACATGGTGCGTCATCCGGACATGCCGCCGGAGGCGTTTGCCGATATGTGGCGGGTGCTCAAATCGGGTAATCCGTGGCGCGGCATGGTCAAGAACCGCTGCAAAAATGGTGATTTTTACTGGGTGGATGCCTATGTCACACCGCTAACCGAGAACGGTCACCCCGTAGGTTACATGTCGGTGCGCCTGGTGCCCTCGCGTGCCCAGGTGGCGGAGGCCGATGCCTTGTATGCCGCCATCCGCAACGGCAAAGCCGCTTTCCCGGCGACCCCGAAGAACAGCACCTGGCCGCTGGCGCGCGTGCTTTCGTATGCCGTGCCAGCGGGCGTGGCGGTGCTGAGTC
Source organism: Uliginosibacterium sediminicola (assembly GCF_039631295.1). NCBI lineage: Bacteria > Pseudomonadati > Pseudomonadota > Betaproteobacteria > Rhodocyclales > Zoogloeaceae > Uliginosibacterium > Uliginosibacterium sediminicola. Next base: position 350,172 of record NZ_JBDIVE010000003.1, read on the forward strand.
TGCTGGCGGGCTTTACCGACGGCGCCCTCAGCGCGGCGGCCGGCCTGATTGCCGCGCTCACGATTGCGGCCTATGGCGCCTGGTGCGGTGTGGTACAGGCGAGCACGCTGCGGCAGATTGCCGAAGCCATCCGCGCCATCGACGAAGGCAAGCTCGACGTGCCGGTGCATGTGCCCAAGGGCTTGTTCCAGACAACCTTCTCCTTGCTGGAGACGACGCGCATCCACCTGCGTGCGGTGTTCGCCGACGTGCTGCTCGCGGCGCGCAAGGTTGAACAGCGCTCGGTCGAGCTCGATGGCGCAATGCGCTCCTTCGTCGAACAGTCGGCGCAGCAGTCCTCGCGCATCATGGAAGCCGCGGCTGCGATGGAAGAGATGAGCGTGGCGATCAATGAGCTGACCGAGAGCAATCGCGGCAGCCTGACGGCGGTGGAACGTACCCGCGAATGCGCCGGCGAAGGCTTGTCGGTGGTGAAGGTCGGCATCTCCAGCTCGCAGCAGGCCGTCGAGGCGGCGCAGGCGGCGCAGGGCAAGATCCGCGAAGTGAATGAAACCATCAGCCTGGTGGCGCAAACGACCGGCATCATCCGCGAAATTGCCGACCAGACCAATCTTCTGGCGCTCAATGCGGCGATCGAAGCCGCCCGCGCCGGCGAACAGGGCCGCGGTTTTGCCGTGGTGGCGGACGAGGTACGCAAGCTGGCCGAGCGCACCGCGCTGAGCACGGCTGACATTCACAAGGCGATCAATGCCATCACCGCGCAGTCTTCGCAGGCGGTGTCGAGCATGGACGGCGTCTCCGATAGCATCGTGCAGAGCACTGGCGACATCCGCCGCAGCTGCGAGCAGCTGACCGAGATCCACACTGCCAGCGAGGAAGCGACGCGCCTGTCGGGGGACATCTCCAACATGCTGCACCAGCAATCGCTCGCCTCGCACGAGTTCGCCAACAATATGGAGCGCATTTCCTCGTCGCTGGAGAGCAATGACGCAACGATCCAGAGCGTTGGCAATTCGGCGCAAGAAATGCGTCTGACCTCGGGTGAGCTGATGCGCCTGATCCAGCACCTGGAAGCCGCCCTCAAATAGCTGCGCTACACTGGCTGCCACGAGATCAGCAACAGGTGAGACGAGATGGCGACACAGGCGAGCTGGACCCAGGTCAGCGGCAAGACGGCATGTGAGGTGAGTTTCGGTGCGGACGCACTGAGCGTGGATATCGACCCCGCTGCCGGCGGCAGTGGCGTGCATCCGGATCCGCACGATCTGCTCGATGGCGCACTGGCCTCCTGTACAGCGCTCACGCTGGAGCTGTATATCAAGCGCAAGGGCTTCGCCGTGCAGTCGATCAAGGTTTCGGTCAGCCACAGCAAGTCGCCGGAAGGCGTCGTGCTCAAGCGCCTGCTCGAAGTCGAAGGCACGCTCAGCGAGGAGCAGAAAGCCTCCTTGCTGCGCATCGCCGATATGTGCCCGATCCACAAAACCCTGCTCGGCGAGATATCGATCCTCACCGAGCTGAGCATGCCGCTAGACGCCTGACAGGCCTCCTGGCAGGCCCGGGGCGAGCAGGGCGGGGGGCAGCCGCAAGCCCTGATCGCGCACCGAGGAGCAGACCTGGATGGCGCTGATTAGCGCATCGAGAAACACCCGTGTGCGCGCCGGCATCAGCTTGCGTCCGGGCATCACCGCCCACAGCACCACGGTCGGCGCCGACCATTCCGGCAGCACGCGTTCCAGCCGTCCTTCATCCACGGCGGCCTGCATGAAGCGCTCGGTAAACGGCGCGATGCCCAGGCCGTGGGCGCACATCTGCATCACCAGCTCGATGGCGTTCGAAGCCAGCGGCCCGTTGGGCAGGCCTTCCCAGCGCTCCTTGCCGCGCAGCAAGCGCCAGGGCGGGTTGTCACCTGTGCTGGCCAGCATGTGCAGAGCGGTGTGCTGCAGCAGTTCATCGGGGTGCTGCGGGCGGCCGAAGCGGTTGAGATAGGCCGGGCTGGCGTACAGCCCGCAGGGCAGGTCGGCGATGCGCCGGGCGATCAGGGTGGCGTCGTCAGGCAGGCTGCTGGCAATGCGGATCGCCAGATCGAACTGCTCGCCCAGCAGATCGACGCGGCGCGCGGAAAGGTCCAGCTCCAGGCGAATCTCGGGATAGTCGGCGCAGAACTGCAGGAAAAAGCTGCTCAGGATGAAGTGTTCGGTAAAGCCCGGCGGCAAGGACACGCGCAGGCGGCCGCGCGGTGTGGCCTGGCGGTGTAGGGCGAAGGACTGCGCCGCCTCGGCTTCTTCAAGCAGGCGGCGGGCGTGTTCGAGCACGCCGCTGCCGAATTCGCTCAGCGCCAGCTGGCGCGTGCTGCGCACCAGCAGACGCTCGCCCAGCTGCGCTTCCAGCGCCGCAATGCGCCGCGAGACGGTGGACTTGGGCAAGCCGACGCGTTCGGCCGCCTGGGTAAAGCTGCCCGCTTCGACCACGCGGGCGAACAGCAAGAGGTCATTGGCGTCCAGTTCCATGGCAAACCCTCATCGTTTGTCTCATTGATGGAACAATGTAATCCATTTCGATGTCTTCTGTCCCGTTTTTGCCGGCGTTACAGTTCGTCCATGCGCTGCACTCACAGCGTCAGACCAACCCACCGCCACGGAGAACGAACATGAACATCCTGCAAATCAATTCCAGCGTCCGCGCCACAGCCTCCCACTCCAGCCGCCTCGCCGACGAAGTGGTCGCCCGTCTGCAAAGCCTGCATCCGAATGCATCCCTGGTCCTGCGTGACCTCGGCCGCAACCCGCATCCGACCCTGGACGAAGCCGCGCTGGGTGCTTTATTTACGCCGGCTGATCAGCGCACGCCCGAGCAAGTGGCACGCGTGGCCCTCGACGATGCCGCGATCCGCGAAATCGAGAGCGCCGATGTGGTGGTGCTCGGTGTGCCGATGTACAACTTCGGCGTGCCGGCGCAGCTCAAGGCCTGGATCGACGCCATTGCACGCGCACAGGTAACGTTCCGCTACACCGCCAATGGTCCTGAAGGTCTGCTCAAGGGCAAGAAGGTGTACGTGGTGCTGGCGCGCGGCGGTCTGTATCGCGACACCCCGGCCGATTCGCAAGTGCCTTATCTGCGCGCCGTGCTGGGCTTCCTCGGCATGACCGATGTGCAGTTCATCTACGCCGAGGGTCTGGCCATGGGTGAAGAGGCTGCGGCCCGTGCGCTGGCCGATGCGCGCAGCGACATTGCCGCGATTAGCGCTTAAGCTTGTAGCCGCGTCATCCCCGCATTTCCGGGGATGACGCGGACAGAACGAGGAGAGCAACATGAATGCCCCCGAACAGAGAATCCAAGAACAAACGATCGCCCGCTCGCGCGCCGTAGAGCGCCTGGTGCAGGGCGTGGCGACCTCGGATGGCGCCGGCGTCAAGCTGACCCGCGTACTGACGCAGCCGCTGCAGCGCCGGCTCGATCCCTTTCTGATGCTCGACGCCTTCCGCAACGAGAATCCGGAAGACTATATCGGCGGTTTTCCCGATCATCCGCATCGCGGCTTCGAGACCGTGACCTATATGCTCGCCGGGCGCATGCGTCATCACGACAATGCCGGCAATGAAGGTTTGCTCGGTCCCGGCGGTGCACAGTGGATGACGGCGGGTAGCGGCCTGATCCATTCCGAATTGCCCGAGCAGGAAGATGGCCTGATGGAAGGCTTCCAGCTGTGGCTCAACTTGCCGGCCAAGAACAAGATGATCGCGCCGTTTTACCGCGACATCCCGAGCGAGCACATTCCCGAGTTTGTCACCTCCGCCGGCGTAACGGTGCGTGTGATTGCGGGCGAGAGCCATGGCGTGCAGGGCGCGGTGACGCGGCCGGATACCGAACCGCTTTATCTGGACGTGCATCTGCCGGCCGGCAGCCGCTTCAGCCAGCCCTTGCCGGCGGGACACAATGTCTTCCTCTACACCTATCGCGGTGAAGTGAATGTGGCCGGCAAGCCGGTGGCCGATCGCTACATGGCGATCCTCGCCAATGACGGCGCCGAAGGCGTGCTCATCGAGGCAGCGCAGGATGCGCGCGTCATCCTCGTCGCAGGCCAGCCGCTGAATGAGCCGATTGCGCAGTACGGCCCCTTCGTCATGAACTCGCAGCAGGAGATCATGCAGACCCTCGCCGATTATCGCGATGGCAAGTTCGACGCGGTGACGGTGCAGTCGCTGCCGGGCTAGCGTGTGTTGGCGGCGTGTCGCTGCGTTTGATTGCGATGTCTTTGACGCGAAGGGCGCGAAGAAAGACAAAAGGGCCGCAAAGGAAACCACAAAAATTGTTTTCTTTGCGGCCCTTTGCGTTTCCTTTGCGCCTTTGCGGTGAAGGGGGGCGTTCAGTGGTGCAGCGCTGCAGCCAGGCTCACCACACTCCCGCCGAAGTGGTTGTAGCGGCAGGCGCCTGGCGGCGCGAGTTCGGCTTTGCCGGCCAGTAGCGCCCAGCATTTGACGGCGCCCTCGACCGGCTTTTGCTTCACTCCGGTGCGCTGCTGGAACCAGGCCGGATCTTCGATGCCGCTTGCCGTGCGTGCGATCAGTAATGACAGGCGCTGATCGCGGCGCGCGTACCAGTCCTCGCCTTTGTGTTTGGCCAGCTCGGCCATCAGCACCAGCGGCGCCAGCGCAAAGTTGTGATAGTGCAGGGCCATGCCGGCTCGATCCATTTCCATCGGCAGGCTGCCATCGTCGGCGATGTCGTCCAGCGCCTTGTCGAACACCGCGCGCGCTTTGATGAGATGCGCAGCGCTGTCGGTGGCGACCGCCGTGCCCATCACCGCCAGACCGACCCAGTAGTAATGATTGTTGCGCTTGTGCTTGGGCGAATCGAACAGCGCCAGGGACTGATCGGCGATGTCCTGCATCCAGGCCGCGATGTGTTGCGCCTGCTCGGGCGTGGCCAGCTCGCGTACCTTGAGATAGGCCAGCGACAGGCCGGCGAGCAGCCATTTGCGTTCGAACTGCGCCTGCGTATCGCCGCGCCCGTTGATCATCCTGCCCTGCAGCGCGCCGCCTGTAGCCCAGGCGTCGAGCCAGCTGATCGCGCAGCGGCCCGCTTCGTCATCGCGCTTGTCGATGCGCTGGTCCGCCAGTGCCGCGACCTTGCGCAGATAGTCTTCGAGCGGCTTGATGTTGTCGTGGTATTGCTTTTCGAGCGCCTTGTCGATCAGCGAATGATGTTCGTCGGTATAGAAAGAGTTGGCCTCGATGTCGCGGATCGGCGCCGGGGCCGCCGGGCAGGCTGCGCGGGCGAAAAGGGGCAGCAGCAGGGGCAGCAGGACAAGCAGGCGGGCGAGGAGGCGCAGCATGGTGTGAATCCGCTTGGGCAGAGCGCTGATTGTCCTGGCAAGCGAGGTGTTGTTGTGGGCAAATTCATCAGCATTGCGGGTCGTTTTACACATCTTGACGAGAATCCAATAGAAAGTTCTTGTGCTGGTGGCGTGTTTATGGAATGATGCGCGGCCTTGTGCAATGCATCAGTCAATGCACAAGCTTTGTAGCATCGTCCCCAGCATGGCTCCCAAGGTATCAGATCGAGGAGCCGATCTTGCAGCCCGTCCTGCTGCACTTTCCGTCTGTTGGTCGATGTTGTGACCAACCTGGCATGCGCGATGAGATCGCATGCCGATGACGGAGCGCTTCATTCGCCTCCAGTCCGCACGCGCCAGCAAGACGGCGCATGGAATGCTTTTGCCTATGCCTTTGCGGCATCGGTGATTGACGCGTTCGGGCTTGGCTGTGGCTGAAGTGATTTGCACATGAACGACGTAGTTAACAATACAGAAAACACCTCCCCCGAGCTGGCTGCCCCGGCAGTTGAAAACGGTTTTGCTGCTTTTGGTCTGGCCCAGCCTCTGCTGCGCGCCATCGAATCCCTGGGTTTCACGCAACCGACGCCGGTGCAGCGCGAATCGATTCCTGCTGCCATGAAGGGCGGCGACTGGATGGTCAGCGCGCAAACCGGTAGCGGCAAGACCGCCGCCTTCCTGCTGCCGACCATCAACATCCTGCTCAGCGAAGCCAATACCAAGCTCAACACTTTCCTCGGCCCGCGCATCCTGGTGCTGTGCCCGACGCGCGAACTGGCTGCCCAGGTCGCTGCGGATGCCATCAATATCGTGCGTCATGCACGTGGCGTGCGTATCGCCACCGTTGTCGGCGGCATGCCTTTCGGTAAGCAGATTGCAGCGCTCAAGGGCGCTTCGGTGGTGATTGCCACGCCGGGTCGCCTGCTCGACCTCGCCAACCGCCGCCAGATCCGCCTCGACCACGTCGCCAGCCTGATCGTCGACGAAGCCGACCGCATGCTTGACCTGGGCTTCTCCGAAGATCTGGAAGCGATCCACAAGCTGTGCGAAGCGCGTTCGCAAACCCTGATGTTCTCGGCCACTTTCGCGCCGCGCATCATGCAGCTGGCTGCGCGCCTGATGAACGAGCCGGGCCGTCTGGAACTGGCCTCGGCCGGTGACAAGCACGCCGACATCGCGCAAACCCTGCACTGGGTCGATGGCTTCTCGCACAAGCGCAAGCTGCTCGACCATTGGCTGCGTGACACCACCATCGATCAAGCCATCGTGTTCACCAGCACCCAAGCTGATGCTGACACCCTGGCAGGCGAACTCGAAGCCGAGGGCCATAGCGCTGCGGCCCTGCACGGCGCGATGCCGCAAGCGGTGCGTAATCGCCGCCTGAAGAGCCTGCGTGACGGCCGCATCCGCGTGCTGGTGGCTACCGACGTTGCCGCGCGCGGCATCGACGTGCCGACGATCAGCCACGTGATCAATTTCGGCCTGCCGATGAAGGCCGAAGACTATGTGCACCGTATCGGCCGTACCGGCCGTGCCGGTCGCAGTGGCGTGGCGGTGACGCTGGCCGAGTACCGCGACCGTCCGAAAGTGATGGCCATCGAGCGTTACACCCAACAGCGCTTCAACCCCAGCGTGATCGCCGGTCTGGAACCGCAACCGCCGAAGCGTCGTGAGCCGCGTGATGGCGCACCGCGTCGTAGTTTCGGTGATGCACCGCGCAGCTTTGGCGACGCACCGCGTCGTGACTTCGCCGACCGTCCGCGTCGTGATTTTGGCGATGCGCCGCGTCGCCCGTTCAACGACTCGCAAGCCCCGCGCCGCTTTGAAGATCGCGCACCGCGTTCGTTTGACGATGCTGCGCCGCGCAGCTTCGGCGATGCACCGCGCCGTCCCTTCAATCCGGATGCACCGCGTCGCAGCTTTGGCGATGCGCCGGCCCGTTCGTTCAGCGATGCACCGCGTCGTGAATTCTCGGATCGTCCGCGTCGTGACTTCGGCGATGCGCCGCGTCGCAGCTTCAGCGATGCACCGCGTCCTGCCGGCGACAGTCGTCCGGTCGATTCGCGTCCGCGCTTCAATGCGGGCTCGGCCGACAGCCGTCCTGCTGCACGTCCTGCGGCGGATTCGCGTCCGGCGCCGCGTCGTGATGGCGAGCGCAGCAACTTTTCGCGTTCGCGTCGCGATGAGCGTTGATTGAATCGATTGACCGGCCGCCTTCGCGCGGCTGATCGCCCGAAGTGAAAACGGCGTGACCTCGCAAGAGGCCACGCCGTTTTTGTTTGGGCGGATGTTTTAAAGCGCTTTGCGCGTCAGCACGCAGGTCTCGAAAGCGTGCTCATTGAAGGCGTCAGCCGCCTGCTGCTGGACGATGCGCTCTTCCCAGGCCTGGGCGTCGAGCGGCGGGAAAAAGGCATCGCCCTCCGGTGTGCAATGCACACGGGTGAGGTGGATTTCGCTGGCAAGTGGCAGCGCCAGGGCGTAGATCTGCTCGCCACCGATCACGAACAGCGCAGCCTCGTCGGCACACAGGGCCAGCGCTGCGTCGAGTGAAGCTACCGTCTCGGCGCCTTCGGCGACAAAGTCCGGCTGGCGTGTGATGACGATATTGCGCCGCTGCGGCAGCGGGCGACCGACCGACTCCCAGGTCTTGCGCCCCATGATCACCGGGTGGTTGAGCGTGGTCGCGCGAAAGTAGCGCATGTCCTCGCGCAGCCGCCACAGCAGCGCATTGTCGCGACCGATCACGCCGTTGTCGGCGGCGGCGACGATGAGTTTGATCTGCGCGCCGCTCATACGGCAATCGGCGCCGCAATGCCCGGATGCGGCTCGTAGCCGCTGAGCGTGAAGTCCTCGAAGCGGAAGCCGAAGATGTCGCGCACCGCCGGGTTGAGCGTCATCGTCGGCAGCGCGCGGAAGTCACGCGAGAGCTGCAGGCGCGCCTGATCGAGGTGGTTCAGGTATAGATGCGCGTCGCCCAGGGTATGCACGAATTCGCCCGGCTGCAGATCGCAGACCTGGGCCACCATCAGGGTCAATAAAGCATAGCTGGCGATGTTGAAGGGCACGCCGAGGAAGATGTCGGCGCTGCGCTGGTAGAGCTGGCAGGAGAGCTTGCCGTCGGCAACATAGAACTGGAACAGCGCGTGGCAGGGCGGCAGGGCCATGCGTGATACTTCGGCCGGATTCCAGGCGCTGACCAGGTGACGGCGCGAGTCCGGATTCTTCTTCAGCCCCTCGATCAGCTGACTGATCTGGTCGATAACCTGGCCGTCAGGCGTCTCCCAGCGTCGCCACTGCTTGCCATAAACGGGCCCCAGGTCGCCGTTTTCGTCCGCCCATTCGTCCCAGATCGAGACGCCGTTCTCCTTGAGGTAACGGATATTGGTATCGCCCTGCAGGAACCACAGCAACTCGTGGATGATCGAGCGCAGGTGCAGCTTCTTGGTGGTCAGCAGCGGAAAGCCGGCGGCCAGGTCGAAGCGCATCTGCCAGCCGAATACCGACAAGGTGCCGGTGCCGGTGCGGTCGGTTTTGCGGTGCCCGTGTTCGAGCACGTGGCGCATGAGTTCATGGTACTGGCGCATGGATTTCCTGTTGCAGTGCGGTAGTCGTTGACTTGGCTTAAGCCTCGATTCTAACGCGGATGACTTATCGCACAGAGTGTGACGAACGGTCTTGGCATTCGGCATTCTGTCGGTAAAATAAATTCGACAAAACAAACAAAATCAATACTGAGGGGAGCTGCAGTGTTGTCGATGAGCGATCTGACGCGAGGCGTAACCCGCCCGCCGGTGTCACCTGAAGGAGCGGGCTTGGCAAGTCCGCTGCTGGTGCTTCAGCACATGGACCCCAACCAGGCCCTGCAGCAGGTTGTCGGCCAGGTGCACGCCGCCCGTGCGCGTAGCGATCTCCCTCACGCCGCGCGTCTGCGCCACATTTTCGAACTCGACAAAGCCGTGCAGCGTCAGGCGCGTACCGCGCTGGAACGTTATCTGAGCCTCAGCGCTACGCTCTCGCCGGCGCGGCATGGGCTGTGGCAGATCGTGCGCCGTTGCTGGGGCGAGCTGTTCGAGACCTACGCCGAGAGCCTGATGGCGGTGGAGGCCGACACCGAGGCTCTGGCGCGCAGCGAGATCGCCGAGCTGTCGATCCGTGCCATCCGTGCCGGCACCCAGTGCATCAAGTGGGATGCCTTCCAGCACGGCCCGATCCAGCCCAATACCTGGGCGGTGCTCAACCAGGCTTACCGGCTGGCGCTGCTGGCCGATGTGGCGCAGCGCAATGTCCAGCTGCGCAGCGACCGCGGGACCGAATCCACGGTCGAGCGCGAATACCTGCGTGCGCTGGCTTTCAACAGTCTGGGTGTCGATCAGCTTGATGCCTTCCGCCTGGAAGTCTCCTCGCGCCTGATCCAGTATGTGCTGCCCTATCTTGAGCTGACCGAGCACGCCGATGCCGCCAGCTTGCAATGGGTCGATCTGAGCGGTCCGGAAGCGCCCGCACGCCTCGTGCGGCGGCCCGCTACGCTTGGTCTGGCGCGCTTTTTCAGCGGCACGGTGGCCTCCGGTCCGCTGCAGGACATGCTGGAGCAAGTGGCCAGCGGCAAGATTCCGGCTCCCCTGATCAGTGCCGGTCAGGTCGATGCATCGGGTGGCAAGGTTGCCAGCGCGCTTTCGCACATGATCCGCTGCTGGTCGAGCGAGCCGCCGGTGCGTCGCCATCGCCGCCACCCCTTGCCCGGCACCATGCTGGTGGTGCCCGGCTTGCAGCAGTTTGCGTTGCGCCTCGCTGGCGATCCGCGCGCCCGCGCGCCGCATGCCTGGCAGCTGCAGGACGCCAGCTTGCAAGGCATTGGCGCTGATGCGCGGCTCGACGAGGCCAGCGATCTGGCCGTTGGCACCTTGCTCGGCATGCACATGCCCGACAGCGCCACCTGGCGCGTCGGTGCAGTGCGCCGCGTCTGGCGCAGTACACCGGGCATGGGGCGTGTCGGGGTTGAGCTGCTCGGCGGCACGCCTGTTGCCGCCATGGCGGACGATGGCGCCGGAGAGCTCAGCGTGGTGGTGCTCGATGCGCCGCGGCGTGGCCAGCCGACCCGTGTGCTGGTGCCGGGTGCCGGCTTGCGCGCCAATACACCGATCTACCTGCTCGGCGCGGCGCCGCTCAAGCTCAGCCCGCTGAGCACCCTGGAGTACGGCACCGATCACGAGATCCGCATGTACCTGTGCGCTGGCTGATCTGCTGACAAGGGCCGTGAACGGCTCTGAACGACCTTTATCATGCGTGGTTGGGGTCTGTTTCATCAATCGGTTACAATCGCGCCTTTGATTCGCGCCGAAAAGGCTTCCCCTTGTCTGTGAAAACTACTTTCCTCGATTTTGAGCAGCCGATTGCCGATCTTGAAAGCAAGATCGAAGAACTGCGTTTCGTGCAGGACGAGTCTGCTGTCGACATCTCCGAAGAGATCTCGCGTCTGGAGGTCAAACGTCAGGCGCTGACCAAGGATATCTACGCCAAGCTCACGCCCTGGCAGATTGCCCAGGTGGCGCGCCATCCGCAGCGTCCCTACACATTTGATTATGTGCAGCACATGTTCACGGACTTCCAGGAGCTGCATGGCGACCGCTCCTTTGCCGATGACAAAGCCATTGTCGGCGGCCTGGCCCGATTCAATGGCCAGAGCTGCATGGTGATCGGCCACCAGAAGGGGCGCGACACCAAGGAAAAGATCCTGCGCAACTTCGGCATGCCGCGTCCCGAGGGCTACCGCAAGGCACTGCGCCTGATGAAGCTGGCTGAGAAGTTCGCCATTCCGGTGTTCACCTTTGTCGACACGCCGGGCGCCTATCCCGGCATCGATGCCGAAGAGCGCGGCCAGTCCGAGGCCATCGGCCACAATCTCTATGTCATGGCCGAGCTGCGCGTGCCGATCATCTCCACCATCATCGGTGAAGGCGGCTCCGGCGGCGCACTGGCGATTGCCGTCGCCGACCAGCAGTTCATGCTGCAATTCTCGACCTACTCGGTGATCTCACCCGAAGGTTGCGCCTCCATCCTCTGGAAGAGCGCCGACAAGGCCAATGAAGCGGCCGAAACCATGGGCATCACTGCTGCACGCCTGAAGTCCCTGGGTCTTATCGACAAGATCATCAACGAGCCCGTCGGCGGCGCCCACCGCGACCCGCGCGCCGTCGCCCAGACCCTCAAGCGCGCCCTGCAAGACACCCTCAAGCAGCTCAGCGAGCACTCGGTGGATGTGCTGCTGGAGAAGCGCTTTGAGCGTCTCATGGCCTATGGCAAGTACAAGGAAGTGAATACGGCATAAAGCTACTGCGCGGGCCGATCTTGCGCTTCCGGTGCTCAACGTACTGAAGTACGTATCCGCTCCTCAGCGCAACCTCGACCCGCTCGCTACGCTTTCTGCCGCATTCATGCGCGGCCGCTTGTTTGAGTGGGTAGGGTGCAATAAGCGAAGCGCATTGCACCGGCTGCCGCTGCATGCGCGTGATGACTCTTGTGGCGCCAAGGCGCGTGCTCTGCGGGAGGGCTTGTTTCGGTCTGTTGCCATGCACATCTCACCACTTCCCGACCAACTCAGCCAAACCCTGCAGCCCTATGCAGGCCAGCGTTTGTGCGTGGGTTTCAGCGGCGGGCTGGATTCTTCGGTTCTCTTGCATTTGCTGGCCCAGCTGGCGCCGGTCGTGGGTTTTCAGCTGTCTGCGTTGCATGTGCATCATGGTTTAAGTGCGCAGGCGGATGACTGGGCGGCGCATTGCGAGCGCGTTGCGGCGTCCTTGGGCGTGCCGCTTGTCGTGCGTCGCGTGAGCGTGGCGCGTGCGGGCAAGGGGCTGGAGGCGGCGGCGCGGGCGGCGCGGCATGCTGCGCTGGCGGAGCAGGACTGCGACTGGATCGTGCTCGCCCACCATCGCGGCGATCAGGCCGAAACACTGTTGCATCGATTGATGCGCGGCACGGGTGTGCAGGGTGCGGCGGGCATGCGGGCGGTGGACGTGGCGCGGCGCTTGTTGCGACCCTTGCTTGATGTGCCGCGCGCGGAGCTCCTGGCCTGGGCGCAGCAGGCGGGCATCGTCTGGATCGAGGACGACAGCAATACCGATCAGCGCTTCACGCGCAATTTCCTGCGGCACGACATCCTGCCGCGTCTCGATCAGCGTCAGCACGGCGTCGAAGCCAATCTGGCGCGCGCGGCCGGCTTGTTTGCCGAGTCAGCCGACTTGCTCGATGCGCTGGCGGCGGAAGATCTGCAGCGTTTGCAGTTCGGCCAGCCAGGTTCGCGCAGCGCTTTGCGCGCCTTGGGGGCGCCGCGCGCGCGCAATCTGCTGCGTCACCTGCTCGCCCAGGCGGGCGAGGGGGCGCCGACGGCCGAGCGTCTGGGTGAAACGCTGGAGCAGTTGTCGTCTGCCGCTGCGGTGCGCCTGCCTTTTGCGCGGATTGCGCTGTGCGCCTGGCGGGATGCGCTCTGGCAGGAGCCGGTCGCCTTGCCTTCGCCGCCACACAGCCTGCTCTGGTGCGGTGAAGCGGTTTTGCCCTGGGCCGGCGGCGAGCTGCGCTTTGTGCCGGCCAGCGGACCCGAGGCTCTGCGCATCGTGCCGAACGGCGCTTGCCGCATCCAGCCGCGCCAAGGCGGCGAGCAGCTGCGTGTGGAGCCGGCTGCGCCGCAGCGTGACTTCAAAACCCTGGCACAAGCGGCCGGCCTTGCGCCCTGGCAGCGCGATGTCCTGCCGTGTTTGTGGCAGGGCGAGCACTTGCTGTGGATTGGCGCGCTCGGTGCGGATGCGGCAGCCCGCTGCGCGCCTGGCGAAGCGGGCTGGCAGCTGAGCTGGCAGCCCGCTGTCTGCTCTACATCGGCCACACGGCCAGCAGCAGCGGCAGGCACAGCGAAGTGAAAATGCCGTTGAGGCTCATGCCCAGGCTGGCGAAGGCGCCCGCTTTGTGCGAGATGTGGAAAGCGCGCGAAGTGCCGATGCCGTGGGCGGCAAGGCCCATCGAAAAGCCCTGTACCGCTTCATCCCGCACGCGCAGCGCGCGCAACAGGTATTCCGCAGTCATGGCGCCGAGGATGCCGGTGATCACCACCGCTGCCGCCGCAATGGAGGCATCGCCGCCGAGTTTCTCGGCCAGTGCCATGGCGATCGGGGTCGTCACGGACTTGGGCGAGAAACTCACCAGAACATGGGTCGGCAGACCAAACAGCTTGCCCAACAGCAGGGCCGAGATGATGCCGGTGAGACCGCCAATCACCAGGGCGATGAGCAGCGGCCGCAGCATGCTGCGCACATGTGCCAGATTGGTATAGAGCGGCACCGCCAGCGCCACGGTGGCTGGCGCCAACAACAAGTGGATGCCACGCACACTGTTCATATAGTCGGCGTAGGGTGTGTGCGTCAGCAGCAGCAGCGGGATCAGCAAGGCCATGCAGACCAGCAAGGGGTGCGACAAGGCGTTGTGCTGGCAAAAGGCATGAAAACGCGTGGCCAGCATGTAAGCCAGCAAGGTCATGGTCAGCCAGAACGCAGGGTGGACGAGGAGCGCTTTCATGCCTTGTTCTCCCGGCGTTTGAGCAGGTAGTGCAGGCTCAGCGCGGTCACTGCCAGGGTGATGGCCATGGAGAGCACCAGGGTGATGAGCATGGGGATGCCCAGACTGCCCAGTAGCTGGGCGTGTTCCATGATGCCCACCCCGGCCGGCACGAAGAGCAGGGAGAGGTGGGAGAGCAGGCCGTGGCTGGCGGTCGATACCGTCGGCGGCAGGTGTTTGCGCAGCAGGCTGAAGCCCAGCAGCAGGAGCATGCCGGCGACCGGGCCGGGCAGGCTGAGATTTAGCAGGTGGACCAGTGCTTCACCGGCCAGCCACCAGGCCATCAGCATGATGAAGCCGGGCAGGAAGGCTGGGGCCGCAGGCGCTGCGGGAGGTGTGGCGGGCGCGGTGGCGGAGGACTTGGCCGCGGTGCGGCTCGGCTTGCGTGGCGATGAGTTCGAGGCGGGCACGATGGGAAGTGTTGCGTGTGGGGAGATCAGTTTAGCGCGCTCATCCCGGCAGCTTCGCTGCGCCGGCTCAAAAGCCGCTTGGCAGCGCGACCAAAATTTGGTTCGGAATGAGACAAAGTCCTGATAAAATTAAAAGTTACCCGATTTCCGGGGGTGCTGGCTTGCTGCGCGCTTCTTCACGCTGTGCGCAGGGCTCTAAAAATTGTTGTGGGTGGAGTTGGATGTGCGGTGTGCGATGGCGATCTTCTGGATGGCGATCAGGCTTACAACGCACAGGCTCTTGAACGCGACGACCCGGAATTCATAAATTCTTTCAACCCCTGCATTAATTGGAGTTTTACATGGCTATTGAACGTACCCTGTCCATCATCAAGCCCGACGCCGTCGCCAAGAACGTGATCGGCAAGATCTATGACCGCTTCGAGAGCGCGGGCCTGAAGGTCATCGCTGCGAAGATGGTGCATCTGTCGGAGCAGGAAGCAGGTCAGTTCTACGCTGTGCACAAGGAGCGTCCCTTCTTCAAGGATCTGGTCTCCTTCATGACCTCGGGTCCGGTGATGATCCAGGCTCTCGAAGGCGAAGGCGCGATCCTCAAGAACCGCGACCTGATGGGCGCGACCGATCCGAAGAAGGCTGCTCCGGGCACCATCCGCGCAGACTTCGCGGAGTCCATCGATGCCAATGCGGTGCATGGTTCGGACGCTGCTGAAACGGCTGCCGTGGAAATTGCTTTCTTCTTCCCGGGTCTGAACATTTACTCGCGCTGATACGGCGGGGCGAGGAATTAGGGGCGAGGGTGAGATTTCCGGTCAGCACAGCTGGCCGCATAAGCTTCCCTCGATCCTCGATCCACGTTCCTCAGAAAACATGCAAAACCTTCTCGATCTGGATGTCCAAGCGCTGACCGACTGGTTCGCCGAACGCGGCGAAAAGCCTTTCCGCGCTCGTCAGGTGCTGCGCTGGATGCACCGTTTCGGGGAGGCCGATTTTGATGCCATGACCGATGTGGCCAAAACCTTGCGCGCCAAGCTCAAGGCCGAGGCCTGCGTGTTGCCGCCCGCCGTGGTGCGCGATTCGCTGTCGGTCGATGGCACGCGCAAGTGGCTGTTCGATGTCGGCAATGCCAATGCCGTCGAAACGGTGTTCATTCCCGAAACCAGTCGTGGCACCTTGTGCATCTCCTCGCAAGCGGGCTGCGCCCTCGACTGCGCCTTCTGCTCGACCGGCAAGCAAGGCTTCAACCGCAATCTTAGCGCGGCCGAAATCATCGGTCAGCTGTGGATGGCGAACCGTTTGCTGGGTGCCGATCAGAGCGGGGAACGGGTCATCAGCAATGTGGTGATGATGGGCATGGGCGAACCGCTGGCCAATTTCGACAATGTCGTAGCCGCGCTGAACCTGATGCTCGACGACAACGCCTATGGTTTGTCACGCCGCCGCGTGACGGTGTCCACCTCGGGCATCGTGCCGGCCATGGATCGTCTGCGTGAAGCCTGCCCGGTGGCGCTGGCGGTGTCCCTGCATGCGCCCAACGATGCGCTGCGCGACAAGCTGGTGCCGATCAACCAGAAATACCCGCTCAAGGAATTGCTTGCCGCGTGCGAGCGTTACCTTGAAAAAGCACCGCGTGATTTCATCACCTTCGAGTACGTGATGCTCGAAGGCGTCAACGACAGCGACGAGCATGCCCGCCAGCTGGTGGACATTGCCGCGCAGGTGTCGTGCAAGTACAACCTGATTCCGTTCAATCCTTTCCCGAACTCCGGCTTCCAGCGCTCCAGTGCGCCGCGCATCAAGCGCTTCTCGCAGATCCTGCTCGATGCCGGCATCGTCACCACCACGCGCAAGACGCGCGGCGACGATGTCGATGCCGCCTGCGGTCAGCTGGCCGGCCAGGTGCAGGATAGGACGCGCCGTACGCAACAACGAATTATTCCGATCAACGAGGTAGGTCATGAATGATGTCGTGAAAAGTCTGCTCGGCCTGGCCCTGCTGGGCTTGGCGGCCTGCGCAACGGTGCCCGATGGCATGCCGGGTTCGACCGAGAAATTCCCGGTCGAGCGTCCGTCCTCGGAGAAGCCCTCGCTGACCAAGGAACGCACGACCGCCAAGATCCACGTCGATCTGGGCACCAGCTATCTGGAAGCCAATAATCTGGGTACCGCACTCGACGAGGCGCGCGTGGCCATCGCTTGGGACCGCAACTACGCGCCGGGCCATGCCTTGCTGGGCAAGGTCTTCGCTTCGCTGGAGCAGTATCCGCAAGCGCAGGCCGCGTTTGCCGACGCCATTTCGCTGGCCCCTGGCGATCCGGAGGTGAATCAGGATTACGGCTGGTTCCTCTGCAATCAGGGGCGCAACAAGGAAGGCGTGGTGCGCCTGGAGCAGGCGGCGCGTAATCCGTACAACACCTCGCCGGCGCGTGCCTGGACGACGCTGGGGCTGTGCAATGTGCAGATGAAGAATGACGCCGCGGCCGAGACCGCATTCATGCGTGCCTACCAGATCAATTCTGACAATCTGCGTGTCATTTATCATCTGGCCGAGATTTCGCTGCGCAAGGGCAACCTGGTGCGTGCGCGTGAATTCTCGAGCGAACTCGGGCTCAAGCTGGGCGGTAGCAATACCTCCGCCAGTCTGTGGCTGAGCCTGCGCATCGAGCGCAAGCTCGGCAATCGTGCGCAAGAGCAGAAGCTGGCCACGCAACTGGCGCGGGAATTCCCGGCTTCTGACGAATATCAGGCCTATCTGCAAGGAAGATTCGAGTGAGTCAAGAGCCAGAGCTGGAAGCAGTCGCCGCCACGCCCGCCGTGGAGCAAAACCCGTGGCATCTGCTGGCTGAAGCGCGTACCGCACTGGGCATGTCGATTGCCGATGTGGCCCTGCATTTGAAACTGACGCCGCGCCAGGTTGAAGCCATGGAAGCCGGCGAGTTGCAGCATCTGCCGGGGCCGGCCTTTGCGCGCGGCTTTGTGCGTAATTACGCGCGTTTCCTCAATCTCGATCCGGCGCTGTTCAGTGTTCTGCTTGACGCACCGCGCGAGAGCGCTGCGCCGATTGGCGTCATGTCGTTGGGGCAGATGCCCGGGCCGCGTGGCTGGAAGTTCTCGGCCCTGCCTGCACTCGGTCTCGCCGTGGTCTTGCTGGCGCTGGCGGTGGCGGGCTGGCATTTTGGCTGGTTCGAGCCGCGGGACGAACAATACCTTGCCGATGTGATGGCACAGTCGATCGCGCTGGCCGATGATCAGGCTTCGCTGCCGCTACAGTCGGCGAGCGCATCCAGTGCGAGTGTGCCGCCCGCTGTCGGGAGCGCGCCGGTACTGGAGATCCAGGCGCCTTCTGCCGTGGTAGTGGCGGCTGCCGGTGCGCTGGCTTCGGCGCCTGTTGCGCCGCCGGTCGCTGCGCCTGTCGTGTTGCCCTCGGCGCCTGTTGCCGCGGCAGCCAGTGTGGCAGCCGCCTCACACAGCGCCGCACGCAGCAGTAGCAGCGCCAGCAGCAGCGCACCCAAGGGCGCGCGTCGCCTGCGCATGAACTTCGAGGCCGATGCCTGGGTCGAAGTGCGCGATGCGACCGGCAATGTGCTGCATTCGCGCCTGAACAGCGCGGGTACCGTACTGGAAATTGCCGGTTTGCCTCCTTTCGAACTGGTGGTCGGCAATGCGGCCCATGTCAAGCTGGCGCTCGATGGCAAAGCGATTGATCTGACGCCGAGCATCCGCAACACCGTGGCACGCCTGAGCCTGCCCTGAGAGACGTCTTGATGAGCAATTCCCCTGCCTCTGCTGCTTCACGTCACGCCACGCGCCTGGTGCGCATCGGCAAGATTGCGGTCGGCTCGGCCGCCCCCATCGTCGTGCAGTCGATGACCAATACGGACACCGCTGACCACATCGCAACGGCCTTGCAGATTGCCCAGCTGGCGCGTGCCGGTTCGGAACTGGTGCGCATCACGGTCAATAACGACGAGTCGGCCAAGGCCGTACCGAAGATCCGTGAGCAGCTGTTGAAGATGAATGTGGATGTGCCGATCATCGGCGACTTCCACTACAACGGTCACACCTTGTTGAAGGACAACCCGGCCTGCGCCGAGGTGCTCGACAAGTACCGCATCAACCCCGGCAATGTCGGCAAGGGCGCCAAGCGCGATACGCAGTTTGCGGCGATCGTCGAAATGGCCTGCAAGTACGACAAGCCGGTGCGCATCGGCGTCAACTGGGGCAGTCTCGACCAGTCGGTGCTGGCGCGCATGATGGACGACAACGCCGCGCGCAGCGAACCCTGGGACGCTGGCCGCGTGATGCGCGAAGCGCTGGTGGTATCGGCGCTGGAATCGGCGCAGGCGGCCGAGGCGGTGGGGCTGGGTGCGGATCGCATCATTCTGTCGTGCAAGGTGTCCAGCGTGCAGGACCTGATCGCCACCTATCGCGAGCTGGCGCGCCGCTGCGACTATCCGCTGCACCTCGGGCTGACCGAAGCGGGCATGGGCAGCAAGGGCATCGTAGCCTCGACGGCGGCCTTGTCGGTGCTGCTGCAGGAAGGCATTGGCGACACCATCCGCATCTCGCTGACGCCTGAGCCCAATGGCAAGCGCACCGAAGAAGTCATCGTCGCGCAGGAGATCCTGCAGACCATGGGCTTGCGCGCCTTCACGCCGATGGTCACGGCCTGTCCGGGCTGCGGACGTACCACCAGCGTGTTCTTCCAGGAACTCGCGCAGTCGGTGCAGGAATACGTGCGCGAGCAGATGCCGGTGTGGCGCGAGCACTATGACGGCGTCGAAAACCTCACGCTGGCCGTGATGGGCTGTGTCGTCAATGGTCCGGGTGAGAGCAAGCACGCCAATATCGGCATCTCCCTGCCGGGCACCGGCGAAACGCCGGCCGCACCGGTGTACATCGACGGCGAGAAGGCCATGACCTTGCGCGGTGACAACATCGCCAACGAGTTCCGCAGCATTCTCGACAACTACGTCGCCACCAAATACACGAAGAAGGGCGTCGCTGCCTGAGCGGCCCGCAGACATCACATATGGCAAGCAACAAGATTCAAGGCGTTCGCGGTATGAACGATCTGCTCCCCGATGAGGCGGAGCGCTGGGAGGCGTTTGAGGAAATCGTTCGCGACTGGCTCAAGAGCTACGGCTACCGGCCGATCCGCACGCCGGTGCTGGAACCGACCGCGCTGTTCGTGCGCGGCGTCGGCGAGCATACCGACATCGTCGAGAAGGAGATGTACTCCTTCGAAGATCGCCTCAATGGCGAAAAGCTGACCCTGCGCCCCGAGGGCACGGCCTCCTGCGTGCGTGCCGTGACCGAGCACAACATGCTGTTTTCGCAGCCGCAGCGTCTCTACTACACCGGGCCGATGTTCCGCCACGAGCGTCCGCAGAAAGGGCGCTACCGTCAGTTCCACCAGGTGGGTGTCGAGGCGCTGGGCTTTGCCGGGCCGGATGTCGATGCCGAGCACATTGTCATGTGCGCGCGCCTGTGGGACGACCTCGGTCTCGACGACGTAAGCCTGGAAATCAATTCCCTGGGCGATGCCGAGGAACGGGCGCGCCACCGCGCCGAGCTGATCGCCTATCTGCAACGCCACGAGGCTGCGCTGGACGAAGACGGCAAGCGTCGCCTGCACACCAACCCGCTGCGCGTGCTCGACACCAAGAACCCGGCGCTGCAAGAGATCGTCGAAGCCGCTCCCAAGCTGTTCGACTTCCTCGGCGAAGCCTCGCTCAAGCATTTTGAAGGCGTCACCGCCCTGCTACGCGAAGCGGTGGTGCCCTACACGCTCAACACGCGCCTGGTGCGCGGCCTCGATTACTACAACCGCACGGTGTTCGAATGGACCACCACGCGGCTCGGTGCGCAAGCCACCATCTGCGCGGGCGGTCGTTACGATTCGCTGGTCGAAAGCCTGGGCGGCAAGAGCGCGCCGGCATGCGGCTTTGGAATGGGCATCGAACGTGTCATGCTGTTGTGGTCCGAAGGCATGGAAGAGGGGCCCTTGTCGCGCCCCGATGTGTATCTGGTGCACCAGGGCGAGGCTGCCGAGCGGCAAGCTTTCCGTGTGGCCGAGATGCTGCGTTCGGCCGGCATGTCGGCGATCTTCCATTGCGGCGGCGGCAGCTTCAAGTCGCAGATGAAGAAGGCTGACGGCAGCGGCGCCAGCTATGCGCTGATCATCGGTGAAGACGAAGTGGCAGCGCAGTCGGTCACGCTCAAGGCGCTGCGTGAAGAGCTGCCGCAGCGCCAGATTGCCGTCGATGAAATTGCGCCGGTGCTGGCCAGTCAGCTGTACGGCTCCGGGCAGGATTCGGACGACACACAAGACCAACAATCAAACTGAAAGACACACACTCAATGCCCGCATACGATCTGGAAGAACAGGAACAGCTCTCTGCCATCAAGGCCTGGTGGGAGCGCTATGGCAAATTCATCAGCAATGTCGCGCTGGTACTGGCGATTGCTGCGCTGGCCTGGTTTGGCTGGCAGCGTTATCAGCGTTCGCAGGCCGAGGCCGCGACCGGTCTGTACACCGAAGCGTTCCGCGCCGCACAAGCGGGTGACGCAGCCAAGCTGCAGCAAACCGCCAGCCAGCTCACCAAGGATTACCCGAAGACGCTGCAGGCTTCGCTGGCAACGTTGCTGGCCGCCAAGTCGGATATCGACAAGAACGATGCCAAGAACGCCCGCATCAAGCTGGAATGGGTTACCGAGCACAGCACGGACGCCCTGGTGAAGGATATGGCGCGCCTGCGTCTGGCTTCCCTCATGCTCGATGGCAAGGAATACGATGCTGCACTCAAGCAGGTCGACAGCGCCGCAAGCCCTGAATTCGCTGCCCGCTTTGCCGAATTGCGCGGCGATGTGCTGCTCGAACAAGGTAAGCCCGAGGACGCACGCAGCGCGTACAAACAAGCTGCCGAGAAGTACGGCGTGAGCTCGGAAGGAGCAACATTGAAGAACATCGTGGAGACCAAGCTGGAAGCCTTGGGAGGTAACTGACATGCAGCGCGGACGTTTTACATACTTGAAACCGATTCTGCCCTGCGCCCTAGCTGTGCTGCTGAGCGGCTGTTTTCTGTGGTCGAGCAGTGATACCGGCCCCAAGCCTTCGCCGTTGCCGGTGCTGAGCGGCGGCAATAAAGTGATTGTTGATAGCTGGCGTCAGCGGACGGGCGCGTTGTCGCCTGCCGTGCTGCGTCCGGCTGCGGTGGCCAGTTCCGTCTTCGCGGCGGCTGCCGATGGCACGCTGGCACGCTATGAGGCTGGTCGCGAGCTGTGGAAGGTGCGCGCTGCGCAGTCCTTGTCCAGCGGCGTGGCGGCGGATGGCAAGTTGGTCGTGGTGGCCAGTACGGCTGGTGAGCTGCTGGCTTTCGACAGCAATACCGGCAAGTCGCTGTGGCGCGTGCAGCTCGGTGGCGAGGTCTCGGGCCTGCCCCTGATCGCCGATGATGTGGTGGTCGTGCGTGTCGGTGATAACCAGGTGCTCGCCTACAACACGGCGGATGGCAAACGGCGTTGGGTCTACCAACGTGCGCAGTCCTCGCTGACCTTGCGTGCGCAATCGGGTTTCACGCAGGTGGGTGACACGGTGCTGGCCGGCTTCTCGGGCGGCAAATTGGTGTCCCTGTCGCTGGCGGGGGGCTTCCCGCGCTGGGAGGCAACCGTGGCCTTGCCGCGTGGCACCAGCGAGCTGGAACGCCTGACCGATCTGGTTGGCGAACCGGTGGTGCGGGGTGACAGCGTGTGCGTCGTGGCTTACCAGTCACGCGTGGCCTGCCTCGACGCCGTGCGCGGCACGGTGCGCTGGACCCGCGATGTGGCCTCGACGGTTGGCGGCGATGCCGATGCCACCCAGCTCTACGTGACCGACAACACCGGCGCTGTGCAAGCGCTGGACATCGCGACCGGCGCAACCACCTGGAAGCAGGACAAGCTGCTGTGGCGCGGTGTGGGACGTCCGCTGGTGCTGGCCAATGGCGATCTGGCCGTGAGTGACCAGCAAGGCTGGGTGCACCTGCTCAGTGCCAAGGAAGGCCGCTTTGTGGGGCGTCTGGAGGTCGATAGCAGCGGCATCAACGCGCCCTTGGTGCGTGCCGCAGGCAGCAGCTTTGTGGCACAGGCGCGCGATGGCACCGTGCACGCCTTGAATATTCCGGAAGTGGCCGCCAAGTGAAACCGACCCTGGTCCTCGTCGGACGCCCGAATGTGGGCAAGTCCACCCTGTTCAACCGCCTGACGCGCACGCGTGACGCCCTGGTGGCCGATATGCCCGGCCTGACGCGTGACCGTCACTACGGTATCGGGCGAGGCGGCAGCAAGGCCTATCTGGTCGTCGATACCGGCGGTTTCGAGCCGCTGGCCAAGGAAGGCATCGTTGCCGAGATGGCACGCCAGGCCGAATCGGCGATTGCCGAAGCCGATGCCCTGCTGTTCATCGTCGATGGCCGTGTCGGCCTCACGCCGCATGACAAGCAGATCGCCGAGCGGCTGCGTCGTTCTGGTCGTCCGGTGTTCCTTGCTGTCAATAAAGGCGAGGGCATGAATCGTGCGCTGATCAGCGCCGAGTTCCATGAACTCGCCTGCGGCGAACCGTATGTCATCTCGGCCGCTCACGGCGAAGGGGTGAAGAACCTGCTGGAGCTGGTGCTCGACAGCTTCCCCGATGCCGTTGAAGAGGACGACGATGCGCACGGCCCCAAGGTCGCCATCGTCGGTCGTCCCAATGTCGGCAAGTCCACGCTGATCAACGCCCTGCTGGGTGAAGACCGCGTCATCGCCTTCGACATGCCGGGCACTACGCGTGATGCGATTGCCGTGCCTTTCGAACGCAACGGCCGGCAATACACGCTGATCGATACCGCCGGCCTGCGCCGTCGCGGCAAGGTCTTTGAAGCGATCGAGAAATTCTCGGTGATCAAGACCTTGCAAGCTGTCGAGCAGGCCAATGTGGTGGTGCTGGTGCTCGACGCCAGCCAGGACATCTCCGATCAGGATGCCCACATCGGCGGTTTCGCGCTGGAAGCCGGGCGCGCGCTGGTCATTGCGGTCAACAAGTGGGATGACGTTGACGAATACCGCCGCGAGCGCGTCAAGGTCGATATCGCACGCAAGCTGCAGTTCCTCAGCTTTGCGCGCTTCCACTACATCTCCGCCTTGCAGGGTGCGGGCATTGGCAGTCTGCTCAAGTCGGTTGATGCGGCTTATGCTGCTGCCATGGTCAAGCTGCCCACGCCCAAGCTCACGCGGGTGCTGGAGTCGGCGCTGGCACGCCAGCAGCCGCCACGCCATGGCGTGTTCCGCCCCAAGCTGCGCTACGCCCACCAGGGCGGTCAGAACCCCCCGATTGTCGTCATCCACGGCAATGCCCTCGATCACGTGCCGGATGCGTATAAACGCTATCTTGAACACTCCTTCATGGAAGCGTTCAAATTGCAAGGCACGCCGATGCGCATCGAGTTCCGCTCGACGAGCAACCCCTTTGCCAAAGATGATTGATCTGTGTGTAAGGCAGTTGAAGGCAAACTGCAGTATGCTGGCGTAGGTTGTTGCACTGCGATAACATACTTCCTCAAAAAACAAGACGAGGCTCAACCATGAGCAACAAAGGCCAACTGCTTCAGGATCCGTTCCTGAATATTTTGCGCAAAGAACACGTGCCGGTTTCCATCTACCTGGTCAACGGCATCAAGCTGCAAGGACACATCGAATCCTTCGATCAATACGTCGTCCTGCTCAAGAACACTGTCACCCAGATGGTTTACAAGCACGCCATTTCCACGGTCGTACCGGCACGTCCGGTGTCGATCCCGCACGAAGCGCCCGAGACCAAGGAATAGTGCGTAGCGCACGGGACGGACGCGATGCTTGAGCGTCCGGCCAGCGGCAATCGCGCCGTTCTGGTTCAACTTGATTTTGGCGACACCCTCATCGCTGACCGCCTCGCCGAGCTCGAACTGCTTGCCAGTTCGGCTGGTGCGCAGGCGGTCGCGCTGGTTCAGGGCAGGCGTCAGGCGCCCGATGCAGCATTGTTTGTCGGCAAGGGCAAGGCGGAGGAAATCGCCGCTGCAGCCCGCGCCAATGCGGCCGACATTGTCATCTTCAATCATGAGCTAGCACCGGGCCAGCAG
This sequence comes from Uliginosibacterium sediminicola, assembly GCF_039631295.1. Classification (NCBI taxonomy): domain Bacteria; kingdom Pseudomonadati; phylum Pseudomonadota; class Betaproteobacteria; order Rhodocyclales; family Zoogloeaceae; genus Uliginosibacterium; species Uliginosibacterium sediminicola. Next base: position 374,645 of record NZ_JBDIVE010000003.1, read on the forward strand.
CGCAATCTGGAGCGCCTGCTGGAGCGTCGTGTCGTCGATCGCAATGCGCTGATCCTCGATATCTTCGCGCTGCGCGCCAAGAGTCACGAGGGCAAGCTGCAGGTCGAACTGGCTCAGCTGGAGCATCTGGCGACACGCCTGGTGCGCGGCTGGACTCACCTGGAGCGGCAGAAGGGCGGTATCGGCCTGCGCGGTCCCGGCGAGAAACAGCTGGAAACCGACCGGCGCTTGCTCGGCAATCGCGTCAAGATGCTCAAGGAACGCCTGCGCCAGCTTGAAAAGCAGCGCAAGGTGCGGCGCCGCGCGCGCGAACGGCAGGAAATTCCGGTGGTATCGCTGGTGGGCTACACCAATGCCGGCAAGTCCACGCTGTTCAATGCGCTGACCAAGGCCGGCGCCTATGCGGCAGACCAGCTCTTTGCCACGCTGGATACGACTTCGCGCCGTGTCTATCTGCGTGAGGCTGAGCGCAGCCTGATCCTCTCGGATACCGTGGGATTCATTCGCGATTTGCCGCATGCGGTGGTCGCGGCTTTCCACGCCACGCTGGAGGAGACGGCCAATGCCGATCTGCTGTTGCATGTCGTTGATGCATCGTCGCCGGAACGCGAAGCGCAAATTGCTGTCGTAGACCGCGTACTCGATGAAATCGGCGCCGGTCAGGTGCCGCGCATCGTGGTATGGAACAAGATCGATGCCACGGCGGGTGAGCCGGCAGTCGAACGGGATGCCTGTGGTAATATCCACCGCGTACTGTTGAGTGCCCGCACTGGTGCCGGTCTGGATGCCCTGCGGGACGCGCTTGCCGGGCAGATGTTTCCGGTACTTTCCGCTAATCCAGTCACTCCACCACAATCTGATTCGAGCGAATCCACGTGATCACCGCAATCCTTATGTCCCTGAAAGACCCTCGCTGGGGTAACGACAAGCAGGGCGACGACAAGCGTGGCGGCGAGCAAGGGCCGCCCGACCTTGAAGAAATCTGGCTTGATCTCAATCGCAAGATCGCCGCAGCCTTTGGCCGTAAATCCGGCTCCGGCGGCAGTGGCGGTGACGGCGGTGGCGGACCAAGCGCGCGCGCCATTGGTGGCGGCGTGTCGCTGATCCTCGGCATCATCTTCGTGCTGTGGGCGGCAAGCGGGGCCTATGTCGTCGACGCCTCGCAAAAAGGCGTGGTGCTGCGCTTCGGCAAATTCAAGGAAGTGACCACCGAAGGCCTGCAATGGCATTTGCCCTTCCCCTTCGAATCGCACGAGATCGTCAACGTCACCCAGGTGCGCACGGTTGAGGTGGGTTACCGTGGCAACGAACGCAGCAAAGATCTGCGTGAGGCGCTGATGCTTACCCGTGACGAGAACATCGTCAATATCCAGTTTGCCGTGCAGTACACGCTCAATGACGCGGCGGCATATGTATTCAATAACCGCGATCCTGAAGATTCGGTCAAGCAGGCGGCCGAGACCGCGATGCGCGAGATCGTTGGCAAGAACGAGATGGACGTGGTGCTCTACCAGGGTCGCGAAGCGATCATGCAAGAAGCGCAGCGCCTGATCCAGCTGATTCTCGACCGTTACAAAACGGGTATCCAGATCACCCAGGTGACGCTGCAGAATGCGCAGCCGCCCGAACAGGTGCAGGACGCCTTCAATGACGCGGTCAAGGCCGGTCAGAATCGCGAACAGCTCAAGAACGAAGGCCAGGCCTATGCCAACGACGTGATTCCCAAGGCGCGCGGTGCCGCTTCCCGCTTGCTTGAGGAAGCCAGCGGTTATGCCGGCCGTGTGGTCGCGCAGGCCGAGGGTGATGCCAGCCGCTTCAAGCAGGTCTATGCCGAATATGCCAAGGCGCCGGAAGTGACGCGCAACCGTATGTATCTGGAAACCATGCAACAGGTCTTCTCGAACACCTCCAAGGTCCTGGTTGACTCCAAGGGCAATGGCAACATGCTCTATCTGCCGCTCGACAAGCTGATGCAGCAGGGCGGTGCAGCGGCTGCGCCGGCTGCGGCCGGCGACGCGGGCAAGGCTGCCGCGCCCGTCATCGAGTCGCAACAGCGCCCCCTGGAGCCGGCCGATGCCCGGCGTGGTCGTGAACGTGGAGCGGAGCGATGAACATGCGTGAGCGTTTGCCACTGGCCGCCGGCCTGATCCTGTTTGTATTTGTCGTTTTGTCGATGTCCATCTTCACGGTGGACCAGCGTCAGTACGCGCTGATCTTCCAGTTTGGTGAGATCAAGCGCGTCATCGACGAGCCGGGCATCAAGTTCAAATGGCCGATGATCCAGCGTGTGCAGTACTTCGACCGCCGCATCCTGACCATGGATACGCCGGAGCCGGAGCTGTTCCAGACGTCGGAAAAGAAGAATGTGCTGGTCGATCTGTTCGTCAAATGGCAGATTGCCGATCCGCGCCTCTACTACAAGTCCTTCAATGCCGAAGAAGCCAAGGCCATCAATCGCCTGGACCAGACCGTCAATTCCGGTCTGCGCGAGGAGTTTGGTCGTCGCACGGTGAAGGACGTTGTCTCCGGCGAACGCACCCAGATCATGGAAGACGTGCGTCGCAAGTCGGATGAAGATGCGCAGAAATACGGCATGCGCATCATCGACGTGCGCCTCAAGCGCGTTGATCTGCCGACCGAGGTGAGCGAATCGGTGTATCGCCGCATGGAGGCCGAGCGCAAGCGCGTGGCCAACGAGCTGCGTTCGACCGGCGGCGCCGAGGCGGAAAAGATCAAGGCTGATGCGGACCGCCAGGCCGAAGTGATCAAGGCCGAAGCTTTCCGCGACGCACAGAAGATCAAGGGTGAAGCCGACGCCAAGGCATCCTCGATCTATGCCGAAGCCTTTGGCAAGAATCCCGAGTTCTACCGCTTCTACCGCAGTCTTGAAGCGTACCGCCAGAGCTTCCGCAACAAGAACGATGTGCTGGTGGTCGATCCCAGCTCGGAATTCTTCAAGTACCTCAAGGGCAGCGGGCGCGAAGCCAAGTAATCATGCTGCGTACCGTCTTGACTGCCCTGGCCTTGATGCTGGTGCTCGAAGGTCTGCTGCCGCTTGCCTTGCCGCAAGTCTGGCGTGAGGCCTTCCTGCGCCTGACCCGTCTGGCCGACGGACAGCTGCGCTTCATGGGGCTGGCCTCCATGTTGCTGGGGCTCGTCCTGCTGCTCATTGCCTACTGAAATCACGAGTCATCATGGCGCTGCCACCTTGGGCCCTGCCCGAATACTTTGAAGATGTCCTGCCCGCTGCTGCGCAACGCCTGGAGGCTTTGCGCCGGCAGCTGCTCGACCAGTTCCGCAGTTACGGCTACCAGCTGGTGATCCCGCCCAGCGTCGAATACCTCGATGCGCTGGTGTCTGGCGCCGGCCAGGACATGGACGAGAGCACCTGGAAGCTGGTTGATCGCATCTCCGGCCGCACCCTGGGTCTGCGCGCCGACATGACGCCTCAGGTCACGCGCATCGATGCGCACGTACTCAATCGCCAGGGCGTGACGCGTCTGTGCTACTGCGGCGCCGTGGCGCATGCGATGCCGCGCAGCACGACGGCCAGCCGCGAGCCGATCCAGATCGGCGCCGAGCTGTATGGTCACCAGGGCATCGAGGCGGATGTCGAAATCCTGCGCCTGCTGGCAGACAGCCTGAAGCTTGCTGGCGCGACGACAACGCGTATCGACATCGGCCACATGGGCCTGTTCCGTGCGCTGGCGCGCCATGCCGAGCTGAGCGAGGCTGACGAACAGCTGCTCTACGCCATCCTGCAGACCAAGGATGTGCCGGCGCTGCGTGAGTTCGTCGCGACGCGTCCGGCTGCTGCCGTGCTGCTGCCGCTGCCGGGCCTCTATGGCGGCCCCGAAGTGCTGGTGCGCGCGATGAGCGAATTGCCGGATCTGCCTGCGGTGCACGAAGCCATCGGCGAACTGCTGCATCTGGCCAAGCATCTGGCCGATCTGCCCTTGTCATTCGATCTGGCCGATCTGCGTGGTTATCACTACCACACCGGCCTGGTGTTCGCCGCCTATTGCGGGCATTCCCCTGCAGCGGTGGCGCTCGGCGGCCGCTATAACGAAGTGGGCAAGGCCTTCGGCCGTGCACGTCCGGCGACCGGTTTCAGCATGGATCTGCGCGATCTGCTGGCGCTGGGCGAAGTCGCTGCGCCGGCCGGTGCGGTGCTCGCCCCGCAGCGCGAGGATGCCGAACTGGCCGCCCTGATCGCCCAGCTGCGTGCCCAGGGCGAAATCGTGATGTATGAGTTGCCGGGCCACACAGGCGCCTGGCGTGAGGCTGGCTGTGACCGGCGACTGGAATTGAAGGACGGCGCGTGGCGCGTCGTGACGCTTGGAGAGTGAGAGCAATGGTGGCTAAGTCAAAGAATGTCGTCGTCGTCGGGACGCAATGGGGCGATGAGGGCAAGGGCAAGATCGTCGACTGGCTGACGGATCACGCTCAGGGCGTGGTGCGTTTCCAGGGCGGCCACAATGCCGGCCACACCCTGGTCATCGGTGACAAGGAATACAAGCTCAATCTGGTGCCCTCGGGCATCGTGCGTGAGGGTGTGCAGTGCTACATCGGCAATGGTGTGGTGCTCGACATCCATCACCTGCTCTCCGAGATCGCCGTGCTGGAGAAAGACGGCATCGATGTGCGCTCGCGCCTCAAGGTGAGTCCGGGCTGTCCGCTGATCCTGCCGTATCACTCGGCGCTGGATCGCGCCCGTGAAGCCAAGAAGAGCGCGGGTGACAAGATCGGCACCACCGGCAAGGGCATCGGCCCGGCGTACGCCGACAAGGTGGCGCGTCGTGCGCTGCGCGTCTATGACCTGTTCCATCCCGAGCGTTTCGCCGACAAACTGCGTGAAGTGCTCGACTACCACAACTTCGTGCTGACCCAGTATTTGGGCGCCGAGGCGGTGGATTTCGACAGCGTGTATCGTCAGGCGATGGCGGATGCTGAAGCGATCCGCCCGCTGGTGGCCGATATTTCCGCGCAGATCTATGAAGATCACAAGGCCGGCAAGAACCTCTTGTTCGAAGGCGCGCAAGGTACCTTGCTCGACATCGACCACGGCACCTATCCCTTCGTGACCTCGTCCAACTGCGTGTCGGGCCAGGCTGCGGCCGGTTCGGGCGTGGGGCCGGGCATGCTGCATTACGTGCTGGGCATCACCAAGGCCTACTGCACCCGTGTCGGTGGCGGTCCGTTCCCGAGCGAGCTGGATATCGAAACGCCGGCTTGTCCGGGTTATCAGATGTCCACTGTCGGTCGTGAATTCGGCACGGTGACCGGGCGCAAGCGCCGCTGTGGCTGGTTCGATGCCGCTGCGCTGCGCCGTTCGGCACGTATCAACGGGCTTACCGGCCTGTGCATCACCAAGCTCGATGTGCTCGACGGGCTCGAAGAGCTAAAGATCTGCACCGGCTACAAGCTCGACGGCAAGGTGCTCGATCTGCTGCCGATCGGTGCCGATGAAGTTGCCGCCTGCGAGCCGATCTATGAGAGCATGCCGGGCTGGAGCGAGACGACCTTTGGCGTCAAGCGCTGGGAAGATCTGCCCGCTAATGCGCGCGCGTATCTGGATCGTCTGGAAGTGCTGTGCGAAGTGCCGATCGCGATCATCTCGACCGGTCCTGAGCGGGATGAAACCATCCTCAAGCAGCACCCGTTTGCGGGTTGATCAAGCGGGCCGGCACAGCAGCCGGCCTTTTTGTTTGGCCGCCCGCATTGGGGGCGGCTGCCGCGAAGCCCGCTGCACGGACGGACGGGCAGGGTGGCAAAGCGGTGGCCAGAAAAACAAAAGGCCGGTTCCTGAGAACCGGCCAATGTATGAAACGCATGACTTGCAACAAAGAATTTGGTGCCCAGAAGAGGACTCGAACCTCCACACCTTGCGGCACTAGTACCTGAAACTAGCGCGTCTACCAATTTCGCCATCTGGGCAGAGGCGCGCATTATAGATGGATTGAAGGAAGCTGTGTTCTATTTGGTGTCTTCAATCAACAAAAATACAATCCGGACCGCCGCTTTCGGCAATCTGGATGCCGGAAAAACAAAAGGCCGGTTCGCGAGAACCGGCCTATGTCTGAAACTATCGAAATCTGGTGCCCAGGAGAGGACTCGAACCTCCACACCTTGCGGCACTAGTACCTGAAACTAGCGCGTCTACCAATTTCGCCACCTGGGCAAGAGGCGCGGATTATAAAGCATTAATTGAATGAGTCAACAAGAAAAGAAAACAGAGAACAAAAAATCGCCCCGCAAGCCGCGTGTGTCACGCATCCGTCGGGCCGACCCCTTCTATGAACGCGAAGCGGAAAAGTACGAATCTCCGCTGCCGTCACGTGAATACATCCTGCAGATCCTCACCGAGGCCGCGCGGCCGATGTCGGGCGAGGATCTGATCGCAGCGCTGGACATCCTGGAGCAGGAAGTCGATTCCTTTGCCCGCCGCATCCATGCGATGGAGCGCGAGGGCCAGCTGATGCGCAACCGCGCTGGCGATTACATCGTGCCGGACAAGGCCGATCTGATCCGCGGCAAGGTCGAAGGGCATCCGGATGGCTTCGGCTTCCTGATCCCCGACGATGGCTCGGATGACATGTTCCTCGGCCCGCGTGCGATGCGCGAGGTGATGCATGGCGACAAGGTGCTGGTGCGCGCGATGGGCCTCGATCAGCGTGGCCGGCGTGAGGCGAAGATCGTCGAAGTGCTCGAACGCGCCAATGCCCGCATCGTCGGCCGTGTCGTGGTCGAGCAGGGGGTGGCCTTTGTGCAGCCGGAGAACCGGCGCATCGCGCAGCAGATCCTGCTCTCGCCGGATGCATCCACCAAGCCGCGTGACGGTCAGGTGGTGACGGTCGAGATCACCCAGCCGCCGGGCGCGCATACCCAGGCCATCGGCCGCATCGTCGAGACCCTCGGCAACTACGCCGATTCGGGCATGGAGATCGAGATTGCGCTGCGCAAGCACGATCTGCCCTTCGAGTTTTCCGAAGCCACGCAGGCCGAAGCCAAAAAGCTGCCCGACACCGTGCGCAAGAAGGACTGGACCTGGAATGAGGCCAAGGCGCAGCGTGAGGACATCCGCCATCTGCCCCTGGTCACCATTGACGGCGAGACCGCGCGCGACTTTGACGATGCCGTCTATTGCGAGAAGCAGGGCAAGGGCTATCGCCTGATCGTCGCCATCGCTGACGTGAGCCACTACGTCACGCCGGGTTCGGCGCTGGACGCTGACGCGCTGGCGCGTGGCACCTCGGTGTATTTTCCGCGCCGGGTGATCCCGATGCTGCCGGAGAAAATCTCCAACGGTCTCTGCTCGCTCAATCCGCAGGTCGAACGCCTGTGCATGGTCTGCGACATGTCGATCAATGCGCAGGGCGTCATCAAGCAATATCGCTTCTACCCGGCCGTCATGTTTTCGCATGCGCGCCTGACCTATAACATGGTCGCCGCCGCGCTCTACGAGAAGCAGCCGGCGCTGCGCCGCGAGTTGGCCGCCCTGCTGCCGCAGCTGGAGGATCTGGACGAGCTGTTCCGCGTTATGCTCAAGGCGCGCGGCAAGCGCGGCGCCATCGACTTCGAGACGGTCGAGACGAAGATGGTCTTCGATGACAACGGCAAGATCGAGCGCATCGTGCCGGAGGCGCGCAACGATGCGCACCGCCTGATCGAGGAATGCATGCTGGCGGCCAATGTCTGCGCCTCGGAATTCCTGCTGGCCAGCCAGCAGAAAGCGCTGTACCGCATCCACGAAGGGCCGACCTCTGAAAAGCTGACACGCCTGCGCGAGTTCCTCGCCGAGTTCGGCTTCTCGCTGGGCGGTGGCGAAAAGCCGCGTGCAGCAGACTTCGCCAGCGTGGTCGACAAGATCCGCGAGCGCCCCGATTTCCAGCTGATCCAGACGGTGATGCTGCGCTCGCTGCAGCAAGCGGTGTACAGCCCCGACAATGTCGGCCACTTCGGCCTGGCTTACGAGGCCTACACGCACTTCACCTCGCCGATCCGTCGCTATCCCGATCTGCTGGTGCATCGCGCGATCAAGGCGGTGCTGTCGAAGAAGCAGTACGAGCCTTCCAAGGGCCCGGTCGAATTGCTGATGGATACGCGGCGCAAACGCAGCAAGCCGAATGATCGCAACAAGCGCGGCGCCAAGGCTGCCGAGCCGGTCGCCAAGGCGCCCGAAAAGGCCAAGAGCGCCGGCATCTGGGAAGACATCGGCGTGCATTGCTCGGCCACCGAGCGGCGTGCCGACGAAGCCAGCCGCGATGTGGAAACTTGGCTGAAGTGTTTCTACATGCAGGATCGCGTCGGCGAGATCTACAGCGGCAATATCACTGCGGTGACCTCGTTCGGCATCTTCGTCACGCTTGATGATCTGTTCGTCGAAGGCCTGGTGCACATCTCCGATCTGGGCAAGGATTACTTCCACCACGACGAGGCGCGCCACGAACTGCTGGGCGAGCGCACCGGCGAGCGCTATCGCTTGTCCGATCGCGTCACCGTGCAACTGATGCGCGTCGATCTGGAATCCCGCAAGATCGACTTCAAGCTGGTCGAAGGCGTTGAGCGCGCCACCACGCGCACGGGCAAGACCGCCAAGGATGCCGCCCGCAAGCAGGCCGTCGAGATTCCAGCGCCCGTCGTCCCGGCGCCGCTGCCAGAACCGGTGATCGCCACGCCGGCGAGCAGCGCGCGCCGTGCGCGCAAGCCGGTGCCGACGCCGCAAGTCGAGCTCGCCCCCGCTGCGCCGGCCAAGGCCGACAAGCCGAAGAGCGAGAAACAGAAGGACGCCAAGCAAAAAGAAGCCAAGCAGAAGGTCGACAAACAGCCCGCCGACGTGGCCAGCGAGCGTCGCAAGGACAAGGCGCCCAGCCTCGCTGCCGCAGCGCAGCCCAAGGCCGCCCAGGGGCAGCGCGATTCGCGCCCGGTGGCCAAGCGCACGGCCAGCCTGCAAGAAGCGCCCAAGCCGGCCGCCAAGGCTGAGCGCAAGTCCGCCAGCAAGGTGCCGACCGTGGTTGCCGCCGCGCCGCGCGTCAAGAAGGTCGCGGCCCTGCTCAAGCCCAAGGTGGTCGCGCCGCCGGTGGCGGAAGTCTTGCCGCCGCAGGACAGCCAGTCCTCGGCCGAGGCGCCGCGTCGTCGCAAGCCGGTGCCGATTCCGATTGCGCTCGACGATGAAGTCGTCAGCTGGCGCGAGCTGGCCGGCTTGCCGGACCGCAAGGGACCGCCGACACTGGACGAACTGCCCGGTCGTGGCCGCGCCACCGCCGCTGGCACGCTGAAATCACATGCAGCCAAGCCTGCAAGCAAACAAACAAGTCGTAAGGGAGGGGCCCGCCGTGGCTGAGCAGGACAAATCTACGCGTTATCTACACGGTTTTCATGCCATTGCGGCCAAGCTGCGCCACGATCCGGAAGGCGTGCTCGAAGTCTTCATCGCCGCCGGTCGTCAGGATCAGCGCATGCGCGATCTTGTCGAGCGTGCCGAAGCCGCCGGCGTGCGCCTGATTCCCACCGATGCAACGCGTCTTGAAGGCATGGCCGGCACCCATCGCCATCAAGGTGTGGTGGCGCGGGTCGATGGCAAGCGACGCGAAATCAAGCTTGAAGACGTGCTCGACACGCTGACCGAAAACGCGCTGCTGCTGGTGCTCGACGGCGTGCAGGACCCGCACAATCTGGGCGCCTGTCTGCGCGTGGCCGATGCCGTCGGCGCGCATGCGGTGATTGCGCCGAAAGACCGCGCCGTGGGGCTCAATGCCACGGCGGTGAAGGTTGCCAGCGGCGCGGCTGACACCGTGCCCTACGTCACCGTGACCAATCTGGCGCGTGCGCTGCGCGAGATGCAGGAAGTCGGCATCTGGTGCGTCGGCGCGGCGGGTGAAGCGACGAAGTCGCTTTACGAGATCGACCAGACCGGCCCCATCGCCTGGGTGCTCGGTGCCGAGGGTGACGGCTTGCGCCGCCTGACCCGCGAGACTTGCGACGAGCTGGCGCAGATTCCGATGCTCGGCTCGGTTGAGAGCCTGAATGTGTCGGTCGCCTCCGGCGTGTGTCTGTTCGAGGCGCGGCGTCAGCGCGGCGCGCTGAGCAAGTCCTGAGGGTCTTGTCTTTGACACGAAGGACGCAAAGAAAAACGAAGGTTCGCAAAGCTTCAAATCGCAGGATTTCTTTGCGAGCTTTTCGTTGCAGCGCTTGATCGCATCCACGCACAACACAAGGATCATGGACCGCCGCTGAAGCATTGCGGCAAAGTCTGCGCTACAATGCCGCGTGGCGGGTCTCCCCGCATTGCAGCGTGGGAACCTGGTCAGGTCCGGAAGGAAGCAGCCATAACCGCTCCCTGCAAGTGCCGGGGGTCGGGCTCGCCACCCCGAATACGCCAACGGCGCACAGTCTTGTGGACTGTGCGCCGTTTTCTTTTGGCCGGGCGGCAGCCGGGTAGGCTGCCGCTGGCGCGCGTACCTGCTGAATTACTGCAGGTCGAAGCGATCGAGGTTCATCACCTTGGTCCAGGCCGCGACGAAGTCCTGCACGAAGCGCGACTGCATGTCAGCTTGTGCATAGACCTCGGTCAGGGCGCGCAGCTGCGAGTTCGAGCCGAACACCAGATCGACGCGTGTCGCCGTCCATTTCACGGCGCCCGTCGTGCGGTCGCGGCCTTCGAACAGTTGTGCCTCAGGTGAGACAGGCGCCCACACCGTAGCGATATCCAGCACATTGCTGAAGAAGTCGGTGTTGAGCGTACCGGGGCGGTGGGTGAATACGCCGTGCTGGCCATCGACCGTGGCGCCGATGCTGCGCAGGCCACCGACCAGAACCGTCAGTTCCGGCGCGCTGAGGCTGAGCAGCTGGGCCTTGTCGATCAGCAGCTTCTCGGCCGGCACGCGGTACTGCGCCTTCTGGTAGTTGCGGAAGCCGTCGGCCAGCGGTTCGAGCACCTTGAAGGACTCGACATCGGTCTGTTCGGCCGTGGCATCGCTGCGGCCCGGCGTGAAAGGCACCTCGACACTCTGGCCGGCAGCCTTGGCCGCGTGTTCGATGGCGGCACTGCCGGCGAGCACGATCAGGTCGGCGAGCGACACTTGCTTGCCGCCGCTGGCGGTGGCGTTGAAGGCTTGCTGGATGCCTTCGAGCACGCCCAGCACCTTGGCGAGCTGGGCCGGCTGATTGGCTTCCCAGTCCTTCTGCGGTGCCAGGCGGATGCGTGCGCCATTGGCGCCGCCGCGCTTGTCCGAAGCACGGAAGGTCGAGGCCGAAGCCCAGGCCGTCGACACCAGTTCGGCGACCGACAGGCCCGAGGCCAGCACCTTGACCTTGAGCGCGGCGATGTCGGCCGCGTCGATCAGGGCGTGCTCGACCGGCGGAATGACGTCTTGCCAGATCAGGTCTTCAGCCGGCACTTCGGGGCCGAGGTAGCGCGATTTCGGGCCCAGATCGCGGTGCGTGAGCTTGAACCAGGCACGCGCAAAGGCATCGGCGAAGGCCGCCGGATCCTGATGGAAGCGGCGCGAGATTTTCTCGTAGGCCGGGTCGAAGCGTAGCGACAGGTCGGCCGTGGTCATCATCGGCGCATGTTTCTTCGACGGATCGTGTGCGTCCGGGATCAGGTGTTCCGGCTTGACGTCCTTGGCGCGCCACTGATGTGCGCCAGCCGGGCTCTTGACCAGCTCCCATTCGTAGCCGAAGAGCGTGTCGAAGTAGCCGTTGTCCCATTGCGTGGGATTGGGTTTCCAGGCGCCCTCGATGCCGCTGGTGGTCGTATCGACCCCCTTGCCCGAGCCGAGCTTGTTGATCCAGCCCAGGCCCATTTCTTCAAGCGGCGCGGCTTCCGGTTCGGGGCCGACCAGCTTGGGATCGCCCGCGCCGTGCGCCTTGCCGAAGGTGTGACCGCCAGCGACCAGCGCCACCGTCTCTTCGTCGTTCATTGCCATGCGGGCGAAGGTTTCGCGCACGTCACGGCCCGAAGCGAGCGGGTCGGGATTGCCGTCCGGGCCTTCCGGATTGACGTAGATGAGGCCCATCTGCACGGCGGCGAGCGGGTTTTCCAGCTCGCGATCACCGCTGTAACGGCTGTTCGGCTTGTCCGAGGTGGCCAGCCATTCTTGTTCGGCACCCCAGTAGATGTCTTCCTCCGGCGCCCAGATGTCTTCGCGGCCGCCAGCGAAGCCGAAGGTCTTGAAGCCCATCGATTCGAGCGCGACATTGCCGGCGAGGATCATCAGATCGGCCCAGGAGAGCGCATTGCCGTACTTCTGCTTGATCGGCCAGAGCAGGCGACGCGCCTTGTCGAGGTTGCCATTGTCGGGCCAGCTGTTGAGCGGCGCGAAGCGCTGGTTGCCGGTGCTGGCGCCGCCGCGGCCGTCGGCCGTGCGATAGGTGCCGGCGCTGTGCCAGGCCATGCGGATCATCAGGCCGCCGTAGTGGCCCCAGTCAGCCGGCCACCAGTCCTGCGAGGTGGTCAGCAGGGCTGCAAGGTCTTGCTTCACGGCGGCGAGGTCGAGCTTCTTGAAGGCTTCGGCGTAGTTGAAATCTGCCGGCAGCGGGCTCGATGCCGGGCTGTGCTGGTGCAGGATCTTCAGGTTCAGCTGGTTGGGCCACCAGTCACGGTTGGATTGGGCGCTGGCGACTGCGTTGGCGCCGTGAGGGAAGGGGCATTTGCCGGTGCTGCTCATGATGTGGCTCCTTGTGTGATCAGTGTCTGAATGTGAGGGTGTGGCTTTGCAGGGTGATGACCATGCCGGCGGGTCGTCAGTAGCGACCGGCCTGGCAGGCCAGCAGATCGATCCAGAAATCGAGCCGGGTCAGTGCGTTGAGTCGAGATTTCATATACGCCTCCTTTCGATGTGGTAAATCTATCGATCAGATGGCGATCAATCTAATTGTTTAATCAAATACTCAAGATAGTCTGCGTTTTGCAGCACGGGTGGAGCAGTATGCGCGGCGCGGGCGCTGCACTGGACAGATTGTCACGGAGCGCCCCGCTGCCGGCCATCCGGGGACACGCCTATGCGCGCCCAGCGTGCCTGTCCGCGCAGCGTCCGGCTGCTGGGGAGTCTTCCGGGCTACAATCTCGCCCATGAGCTACCAGGTCCTGGCCCGCAAGTGGCGCCCCAAGAGTTTTGACACGTTAGTCGGACAAGAGCACGTCGTCCGCGCGCTCAGCCACGCCCTGGGCACCGGGCGTCTGCACCATGCTTATCTGTTCACCGGGACGCGTGGTGTCGGCAAGACCACCATCTCGCGCATCCTCGCCAAGAGCCTCAATTGCGAGACCGGCATCACGGCCACGCCTTGCGGTGTCTGCACCGCCTGTACCGAGATCGATGCCGGGCGCTTCGTCGATTACGTCGAGATGGACGCCGCGTCCAATCGCGGTGTCGACGACATGGCGGCGCTGCTCGAAAAAGCCGCCTACGCGCCAGCGCGTGGCCGCTACAAGGTGTACATGATCGACGAAGTGCACATGCTCACCGGGCACGCCTTCAACGCCATGCTCAAAACGCTCGAAGAGCCGCCCGAGCACATGAAATTCATCCTCGCGACGACCGACCCGCAGAAGATTCCGGTCACCGTCTTGTCGCGCTGCCTGCAGTTCAACCTCAAGCAGATGCCGCAGACGCACATCATCGAGCATCTGACGCGCATCCTCGGCGAGGAGGGCGTGAGCTTCGAGCCCGGCGCGCTGCGTCACCTGGCCAAGGGCGCCAATGGTTCGATGCGCGATGCGCTGTCCCTGCTCGACCAGGCGATTGCCCACGGCGCCGGCAAGGTCGAGGAAGAACAGGTCATCGACATGCTCGGCACGGTCGGCGACGACCATCTCTATGCCTTGCTCGACGCGCTGGCGGCGCAGGACATCGATGCCATGCTGGCGGCGGCCGAGACCATGGAGGCGCGCGCGTTGTCCTTTGACGACGCGCTGCAGACCCTGGCCAGCCTGCTGCACCGTATCGCCCTGGTGCAGTTTGCGCCGAATGCGGTCAGCGACAGCTTCGAGCGCGAGCGCCTGCAGGTCTACGCGGGCCAGTTCCATGCCGAATTCCTCCAGCTGGCGTACCAGATCGTCGTCCATGGTCGTGAAGAGCTGGCCCTGGCGCCGGACGAGCTGACCGGCTTTTCGATGTGCCTGCTGCGCCTGCATGCTTTCCGCCCCGATAGCGGTGGTGCTGCGCCCAGCGCAACGCCACCTGCAGCGCCTGGCGCCGGCGGCGGGCAGGCGCGCAAGCTGCCGGATTTCGCGGCCTTGAAACCGGCCGCAGCGCCGGCGCCCGCCCCAGCACCTGCGGCGCCACCGCCCGCCCGTGCTGCGGCACCTGCACCGGCTCCGGCGCCTGCCGCCGCAGCGCCGGTCGCCAGCGCAGCGTCAGCGGGCGCAGAAGCCGCGCCAGCCGGTTTGCCGCACGAGGCGCCGCCCTGGCACGAGCTGATCCTTGCCATGCAGCTCGGCGGGCTGGTGCGCGAACTGGCGCAGAACTGCGAATTGCTGTCGATGCAGGGCAATGCCGTGCAGCTGCGCCTGACGCCGACGCACAAGCATCTGCTGGCGATGCCGGGCACCCAGGCCAAGCTGCAGGAAGCGCTCGCGCGCCACTATCAGGGCGCGGTCAGGCTGAATATCGAAATCGGCGATCCGGCGGCGCAAACGCCTGCCCAGCGCAGTGCCGAAGCCCAGCGGCAGCGCCATGGCGAAGCTGTGGCCGCGCTGGAGTCGGACCCTTTTGTACAGGAGTTGATCGAGCGCTTTGATGCGACCTTGGTCGAATCCTCTGTCAAACCCCTTTGATTGAATTGAAACAAGGAGCAGGAAAATGATGAAAGGCGGAATCGCTGGCCTCATGAAACAAGCCCAGCAGATGCAGGCCAATATGCAGAAGGCGCAGGAAGCCCTGGGCCTGATCGACGTCGAAGGCCAGGCCGGCTCCGGCGCGGTGAAGGTGGTGATCAGCTGCAAGCATGAAGTGCGTCGCGTCAGCATCGATGCAGCCGCGCTGGATGACCGTGAAATGCTCGAAGACCTGGTGGCGATTGCGTTCAACGACGCACTGCGCAAGGTCGATGCGACGACGCAGGAAAAGATGTCCGGCTTCACCTCCGGCATGGGCCTGCCGCCCGGCATGAAGCTGCCGTTCTGATCGTTCGGCACGCCGGTTTGAACATCCTCGACCAGCTTATCGACGCGCTGCGCGTGCTGCCCGGTGTCGGGCCGAAGTCCGCCCAGCGCATGGCTTACCACCTGTTGCAGCACAACCGCAGCGGCGCGCAGCGCCTCGGGCTGTCGCTGGAGCAGGCGCTGTCACAGCTGCAGCATTGCGCACGCTGCAACAGCTTCACCGAGGCCGAGATCTGCGAGCGCTGCAGCAATACCCAGCGCGATCCCAGCCTGCTCTGCGTGGTCGAGATGCCGGCCGATCTGGCGGTGATGGAGCAGACCCACAGTTATGGCGGGCTGTATTACGTGCTGATGGGGCGCATCTCGCCGCTCGATGGCATCGGCCCGCGTGAGTTGCAGCTCGACAAGCTGATTGAGCGCGCCAGCGACGGCGTGGTGCGCGAGGTGATCCTCGCCACCAATTTCACCAATGAAGGCGAAGCCACGGCGCACTACGTCGGCGAAGTGCTGCGCAGCCGTGGCATCAAGGTCAGCCGCATTGCGCGCGGTGTGCCGGTGGGCGGTGAGCTGGAGCACACCGACATCGGCACCCTGGCGCAAGCCATGGTCGAGCGACGCAAGCTATAGCGCTTGCGGGTCGATCTCGCCGACGTTGTTGAAGACGTAGTCGGGCTTGTAGGGGAAGTGCGCCATGATCTCCGGCGTGGTCACGCCCGAGAGCACCAGCGCCGTCTTCATGCCCGCTTCCATACCACCGACGATGTCGGTATCCATGCGATCACCGATCATCACCGCATTGTCCGGATGGGTGCCGAGCTTGCGCGTCGCCAGGGTCATCATCAGCGCATTGGGCTTGCCGACGATATAAGGCTTCTTGCCGGTTGCCGCTGCAATGGCGGCGAGGATGGTGCCGGCCGCCGGCTCGTTGCCACCCTCGACCGGATCGATCATGTCCGGATTGGTGCCGATGAACTTGGCGCCGGCATCGATCATGCGCACGGCCTTCTTGAGCTGGTCGAAATTGAACGAGGTGCTCTTGGCGACCACCACGTAATCCGGATTCGATTCGGACAGCGAGAAGCCAACCTTGTACAGTTCGCTCATCAAGCCGCCGCCGCCGATCACGTAGGCGGTGGCCGATTCCTTTTGTGCCTTGAGGAACATGGCCGTGGCCATCGCGGCGGTGATGAAGTTCTCTTCGGTAAGGCCGTGGATGCCCAGGCTTTCGAGCTTCAGGCGCAGGTCCAGCGGGGTCTGTTCGGCATTGTTGGTGAGGAACAGGAAGGGGGTGTTCGTGCTGAGCAGGCGTTGCACGAAGTCGGTGGCACCGGGGATCAATTGCTTGCCGCGGTAGATGACACCGTCCATGTCACAGATGACACTTTTGATCATGAAGCTGGTATTCCTTGGTGGAGTCGAGCGCCGAGTGTAGCGCGTGCAGGTGAATGCAGATGGGGTGAAAACGCCGGAAAAACCTCTGCAACCTGCAAACCTAGCGCCGGCGTGGGCTTTCTGGCATTGATATAGATCAAGCCTTCTTTTTGTTACCTGCCTATCGTTATACTCGCGAAGTTTTCGCAATTCCATACTGCTATCGGGGTTTTCAATGAGCGATGAAAAGAATGCTGAGGCTGGCTGCACGGATTGCAGCCGCCGCAGCCTGATTGCGGCGACAGCCGTGGTCGGTGGTGCAGCTGGCGTTGGTGCGGCCGTGCCTTTCGCAATGAGCTTTACACCGTCGGAACGCGCCAAGGCGGCCGGCGCACCGGTTGAGGTGGATATCTCCGACATCAAACCGGGCGAGAAAAAAGTGGTGGAGTGGCGCGGCAAGCCGGTGTGGATCCTGCGTCGCACGCCGGAAATGATCGCCTCCCTCAAGGCCACCGACCCGCTGCTCGCCGATCCGGAGTCCAAGCGCTCCGAACAGCCGGCCTACATCAAGGGCGAGGCCCGTTCGATCAAGCCCGAATTCCTGGTCTGTATCGGTGTGTGCACGCACCTGGGCTGCTCGCCGAGCGACAAGCTGGTGGCGGGCGCTGATAGCGGCATGGGGCCGGAGTGGCATGGTGGTTTCCTGTGCCCCTGTCATGGCTCACAATTCGATCTTTCGGCCCGCGTGTTGAAGAGCATGCCGGCGCCTGACAACCTGCCGGTGCCGCCGCACCGCTACCTGTCCGACACCCGCATCCTCATCGGCGAAGACAGCCAGGGAGCCTGATCCATGAGCAAGCTTGCACAACAACTGCTGGGCTGGGTCGATGACCGCTTCCCGGCCACCAAGCTGTACAAGGAGCATCTCTCCGAGTACTACGCGCCGAAGAACTTCAACTTCTGGTACTTCTTCGGCTCGCTGGCGCTGCTGGTGCTGGTGATCCAGATCGTCACCGGCATCTTCCTGGTCATGCACTACAAGCCGGATGCCTCGCTCAATGTCTCGGGCATCCCGGTGGCCTTTGCCAGCGTCGAATACATCATGCGCGATGTGCCCGGTGGCTGGATCATCCGCTACATGCACTCGACGGGCGCCTCGGCCTTCTTCATTGTCGTCTATCTGCACATGTTCCGCGGCCTGCTCTACGGCTCATACCGCAAGCCGCGCGAGCTGATCTGGCTGTTCGGCGTGGCCATTTTCCTGTGCCTGATGGCCGAGGCCTTCTTCGGCTACCTGCTGCCCTGGGGCCAGATGTCGGGCTGGGGCGCGCAGGTGATCGTCAATCTGTTCGAAGCGATTCCGCTGATCGGCAAGGATCTGTCGATCTTCATCCGCGGCGACTTCGTGGTCGGTGACGCCACCCTCAACCGCTTCTTCAGCTTCCACGTCATCGCCATCCCGCTGGTGCTGATCGGCCTCGTCGCCGCCCACATCATCGCGCTGCACGAAGTCGGCTCGAACAACCCCGACGGCGTCGAAATCAAGAAGCACAAGGACGCCAACGGCATCCCGCTCGACGGCATCCCCTTCCACCCGTACTACACGGTGAAGGACATTTTCGGCGCGGTGGTGTTCCTGATGGTGTTCTCGGCGATCGTTTTCTTCGCGCCCGAGGGCAATGGCTATTTCCTCGAAGCCAACAACTTCCTGCCCTATGACCCGCTGAAGACGCCGCCGCATATTGCGCCGGTGTGGTACTTCACTCCGTTCTACTCGATCCTGCGTGCAACGACTTCGGACTTCCTGCCTTATCTGGCCGCGCTGGTCGCCGCGACCGGCGCGCTGACTTTCTTCACCGCGCGCGTCAGCGTGGTGCGTGCGCTTGCAGTGGCCGTCACCGTGGTCGTGGTGGCGGCTCTGTTCCTGCTGGACGCCAAGGTCTGGGGCGTGGTGCTGATGGGCGGCTCGGTGATGCTGTTCGCGCTGCTGCCCTGGCTGGACCAGAGTCCGGTCAAGTCGATCCGCTACAAAGGCCCGCTGTTCAAGAGCATTCTCGCCGTGTGGGTGGTGTGCTTCCTGATTCTCGGCTACCTCGGCGTGTTGCCGCCCACGCCGACCGGCAAGATCGTCTCTCAAGTGTGCTCGATCCTCTATCTGGCATTCTTCGCCTTCATGCCCTGGTATACGCGTCTGGACAAGACCCTGCCTGAACCGGAACGGGTGAGCTGATATGAACAAGACTCTCAAATTCCTGCTGATCGCAGCCTGCAGCCTGATCCTGCCCGTGGCGGCGCAGGCCAGCGAAGCGCTGCAACTGGACAAGGCGCCGCTGCGTTTCGACAATGCCTCGCTGCAGAACGGCGCCAAGCTCTTCGTCAATTACTGTCTCAACTGCCACGGTGCCAGCTCGGTGCGTTACAACCGTCTGCGCGACATTGGCCTGACCGAGGAGCAGATCAGGGACAATCTGATGTTCACCGGCGAAAAGGTGGGCGATCTGATGCGCACCGCCTTGCGTCGCGAGGACGCCAAACAGTGGTTCGGCGTGGTGCCGCCGGACCTCTCGGTGATCGCCCGTGCGCGCAGCAGCGAGTCCGGCAGCGGCGCTGACTGGATCTACACTTACCTGCGCCAGTTCTACCGCGATGACTCCCGACCGACCGGTTGGAACAACGCACTTTTCCCCAATGTAGGCATGCCAAACGTACTGTGGGCGCTGCAAGGCGAGCAACAAGCCCACTTCGCGGAAGTCAAAGACGAGCAGGGGGGGGTTGCCAAGCACCTTGAAAAGCTGGATATTGCAGTCCCCGGCAAGCTGACGAAGGACCAGTTCGACAAGGAAGTTGCCGATCTAGTCTCCTTCATTACCTGGATGGGCGAGCCTGCGCAGGTGCTGCGGCAGCAGATTGGCTGGTGGGTTTTGGCCGTTCTGTCCGTCCTGGCGGTGCTGAGCTATGCGCTCAAGCGCGCCTTCTGGAAAGATGTCCACTAAACATGGCAGCGGGTGGGTCAGGGTATTGCAAGGGCAGAAGCGCGTAGTCCGGGCCTCTGCCTGCAGTGCCGTATCTGATGCCTGTTGTTATGTCCTTTGATAGGTTGCAGCCGAAATGATGCTGTTATCCAGTCGCGAACACGATGCGGTTGCATCCCGCCGTATCGTGCGTGACGTTGAATACTCCTGGAGCAATTCCGCGATGATGAACCTTTATTCCGGGACGACGGACCCGTTTTCCCACCGTTGCCGGATCGTGCTCTTTGAAAAGGGCATGGATTTTCAGGTCGTTGATGTCGACCTGTTCAACAAACCTGAAGACATCGCCGTCATCAACCCCTACAACCGCGTGCCCGTGCTGGTGGATCGCGACCTCGTCCTGTACGAAGCGAACATCATCAACGAGTACATCGATGAGCGTTTTCCGCACCCGCAGCTGATGCCGCCTGATCCGCTGATGCGTGCGCGTGCCCGCCAGCTGCTGCACACGCTGGAGCTGGAGCTGTTCTCGCATATCGAAGCGCTGGAAAAGAATCAGAAGGGCGTCGAGAAATCGCGCGCCCACGTGCGTGACCAACTGACCCAACTGGCCCCGATGTTCACCAAGCAGAAGTTCATGCTCGGTGACGAGTTCTCGATGCTGGATGTGGCCATTGCGCCGCTGCTGTGGCGTCTGGAGCACTACGCGATCGAGCTGCCCAAGGCGGCTGCCCCGATCTTCAAGTACGCTGAACGGATCTTCTCGCGTCAGGGTTTCATCGACGCCTTGACGCCTTCCGAACGCGCCATGCGTCGCTAAGCTTCATCGGCCCCGCGCGGGCCGGCGCCGAGTCAGTGAAAAACCGCCGTATGCCGTACGGCGGTTTTTCCTTCCGGCGTCCGGGTTGTGCGGTGGCCATGGCGCGTTTCTCGCTTGTATAGCGTTTTACCGGGCTGTTTGTAGCAAACCATGAGTGACATACCTTCCACCAAGCCTTACCTGATTCGCGCCATCTTCGACTGGTGCGTCGACAAGGGTTTCACGCCGCACATCATGGTCGCGGTGGACGAGCACACGCGCGTGCCGATGGCCTTCGTGCGCGAAGGGCGCATCGTGCTCAACATCGCGCCGTATGCGACGCATCAGCTCGCCATTGGCGATGATGAAATCACCTGTCAGGCGCGCTTTGGCGGGGTTGCACAATCCCTGCTGGTGCCGATTGCCAATGTGATGGCGGTGTATGCCCGCGAAAACGGTCAGGGTATGGCTTTTGAAGTCGGCGCCGATGCGCGTGATGGCGGCGTGCAGATCCAGGCCGAGTCGCCCGAGCAGGCGGCGGACGACGACGCCATGGGCGAGCCCGACAACAGCCTGCCGGCGGCCAGCGCACCGGCTGCGACCGACGAGCCCAAGCCGCCGACACGCTCCCACCTGCGCGTCATCAAGTGAGCCTGTGATGAGCGTGTCTGGGCCTGCGCAGGATGTTTCGCACGCGGCAGCCTGGCATCTGCCGCATCGCTTTGACGAGGGTAATCCGGCCGCCGAGCGCAGTACGCGCCTGGTGCTTGGCATCACCCTGCTGATGATGGTGGCCGAGATCATCGGCGGCCTCTACTCCAATTCGATGGCGCTGCTGGCCGATGGCTGGCACATGAGTTCGCACGCCGTCGCCATTGGCATGGCTGCGCTGGCCTATGCGCTGGCGCGGCGCCATGCGCACGATACACGCTATGCCTGGGGCACCTGGAAGATCGAAGTGCTGGGCGGCTTCGTCAGCGCCTTGTTGCTGCTGCTGGTCGCGGCAGCGATGCTGTGGGGTTCGGTCGAGCGTCTCTTTGCGCCCCTGGCGATCCATTACACCGAGGCAATCTGGATTGCCGTGATCGGTCTGGTGGTGAATCTGGTCTGTGCAGCCTTGCTGCATGGCGCGCACGATCACGATCATGGCCATGGTCACAGTCATGACCACGCGCTGGCACATGATGATCACGATCATGACGACCACGACCACGACCACGACCACGATGATCATGATGATCACGCCCACGCCCATCACGGCGAGGATGTGAATCTACGTTCGGCCTATGTGCATGTGCTGGCCGACGCGGCGACCTCCTTGCTGGCCATTGCGGCCTTGCTCGGTGGCAGCTGGCTGGGCTGGTGGTGGCTCGATTCGGTGATCGGCATGGTCGGCGCCGTGGTAGTGGCAGTCTGGGCGCTGGGCTTGTTGCGCGAGACCGGCGCAGTGCTGCTCGATCACGAGCGCCATCTGCCGGTCGGTGAGCGGGTGCGTGCCCGCGTGCTCGATACCGCCAACGGCGGTGACATCGAGATTTCTGATCTGCACGTCTGGCGCGTCGGGCGTTCGCGCTATGCGTGCGTGCTGGGTCTGGTGACGCACCGCGCCGAACTGCAGCCCGATGATGTGCGCGGCTGGCTACGCAGCCTGCCCGAGCTCTACCACGTCAATGTCGAGATCAATCGCTGCAGCGCCTGCCGCTGAGCGATAGCGACATCAGGCCGCTTCCGGTTTGGCCGGGCGGCTGGGTTCGGCGGCTTCCTTGGTCTCGCCGAGCGGCGTGACTGTCACCCCGACCGCCACATCATGCTCACCGCCGCCGTGGATCACCCCGCGCAGCGGCGAGACATCGGCAAAGTCGCGTCCCCAGCCCAGAGTGATGTGCGCCTCGCCGGGCATCACATCATTGGTCGGGTCGAACTCGAACCAGCCGTGCTCCGGCACGTAGAGCGCTACCCAGGCATGTGAAGCATCGGCGCCGATCATGCGCGGCTTGCCCGGTGGCGGCTGGGTCAGCAGATAGCCGGACATGTAGCGCGCCGGCAAGCCCAGTGCGCGCAGGCAGGCAATCATCAGATGGGCGAAGTCCTGACAGACGCCGCGCCGCATCTTGAGCACGGTTTCCACCGGCGTGGCGATGTGGGTGGCGCTCGGGTCGAAATCGAAGTCGGCGTGGATGCGCCCCATCAGGTCGCGGGTCGCGTCGATCACCGAGCGATCCTCGCCGAAACTCTCGGCCGCGTATTCGCGCATCGCTTGCGAGTGCGGCACGTAGAGCGAGGGGAAGAGGAATTCCCCGGCGCGGCTGTCTTCGTCGAGGCCCCAGCGGGTACTCGCAAAATGCGCGCTGACCGCTTCCCAGCTCGGCACCTCGCTCGGTCGTTCGCCCTTGCGCTGCACCTCGACCTCGCTGCTGGCGACGATCTGCAGACTCTGGTGCGGCTTGATCAGCTCGAAACGGGTGACCGGATTGCCGAAGTAGTCGCGATCCTCGAAGAGGTAATCAGGCTCCGGGCTGACGCTCAGCGCGTGCGACAGGCAGCGCTGTTCGGCGCTGTCGCGCGGGCGCAGGTGGCCCACCTGCAGGCTCAGACCGACCGGTTGGCTGTAGGCGTAACGGGTGACGTGTTCGATTCTGTAGCGCATGGCTAGGGCGTGTTCACAGTAGGCGAGTGGTTGCGCTCGCACGCAATGGGTGCAGGGCAAGGCGCGGCGACGCTGGCAGGGTAGTCTCCTGGCGAGTCGCCGCAACGCAGCCATGCGCCCATTTCGTCCGAGCCCTTCGGGTTGAGGACTATGGCCTGCGCTACTGCGTTGCGCGCCTTGTGCGGGGGAACCACCCCGCACCGCGTCGCGCGCCTTGTCCCGCAAGCCATAGTCCTCAACGCAATCCCCTCGCCTACTGTGAACACGCCCTAGCTCATCGTCGAGCGCGTGGTCAGGTGGTTGAAATAGCGGTTCTGCAGCTGGCTGGCAATTGTATTGCCGGCATGCCAGGTCTCGCGCAGCAGGGCGCGCAGCTCGGCGGCGTGGCGTGGCGTGCTGATCCAGTCTTCAGCCGGGCGGGCGAGCAGGCGCGTGGCCAGCTGTTGCAGCGGCAGCTGGATGTCCGGCGGCAAGGGGCCGGGCAGCAGGACGACGTGGTCGGCCAGCGATTCGATCTGGTAGAGGAAGGCGCGCGGATTGTCGTGATCGATCAGCAGCAGTTCGGCCACCGGCGCATGCTCCGGCGCGCGCTGGTAGCGGCGGCGATAGGTCAGCACCGAATCGGTCAGGTCGATCAGGGTATTGAGCGCCGGCGTGCCGCTCTCCGGCACCAGCAGAGCGTCGAATGCGGCGGCGAGGAACTGCATGCGCTCGACGCGGCGGCTGATCGACTGGAAGCGCCAGCCGGCGTCGCGCGTCATCTGCTCCATGCTGTAGCCGGACAGGGTGATCATCAGCATCAGCGCCTGATCGAGGAACTCCAGCGCGTCAGACAGGGTATGCGTGCCGCGGCCCCAGCTGGCGATCAGGCGGTCCAGGCGGTTGTAGATGCGCCAGCTGTCCGGCGCCAGGCGGTCGCGCAGCGCACGCGCCAGGCGAATCACATTGTGCAGATTGCTCAGCGGCCCGCCGGGGTGATCGCGATCTTTCAGTGCGCCGAGCAGGGTCGCCTGCGGGCTCAAGCGCTTGTCGTGAAAGGCGATGACATTGCAGCGCAGCCCGGCGGCGAGCAGCACCGGCCATTCGCTGTCATCGGCGGAGAGCTGCTGGCGCAGGCCGCTGCGCAGCAGACGCAGGCCACAGTCGGCCCGTTCGGCATAGCGCGCCAGCCAGAACATGCTCTCGCCGGTGCGGCTGGCGAGGGTGCTGCGATCATATTCGGCGACCGCGGCCGGTACCTTGCGCGCGCCGGGGCTCAGGGGCAGCTCTTCCTGGGCCGCACCGAGCACCCAGGTGTCCTTGCTGCCGCCGCCGCGCTGGATGGTCACCACGCGGGCGTCCTGCAGGCCGGCGACGCGGGTCAGGCCGCCGGGCATCACGATGTAGCCATTCGGTGTGGCGGCCGCAAAGACGCGCAAACCGGTCAGGCGCGGTTCCAGCCCACTGTTCTGGGCGCTCCACACCGGCGCACGCGCCATGCGCACCATTTCCTGGCCGACAAAGTTGCGCGGCTGTTCGTGGATGCGCGCACGCAGCGCGGCCAGCGCCTTGGCGTCAAGATCGCCACCAAATACCGGGCCTTCGGCGCCAAAGCCATAGGCGTGCTTGATGACCAGCGAATCAATGCGCTCGTCGACCTCGTCACAGGCGGCCGTCTCACCGCACCACCAGGTCGCCACCGAGGGCATGGCCAGCTTTTCGCCGTACAGGTGTTCGCAGACCGTGGGCAGGAAGCCGAGCAGGGCGCCGGATTCGATCAGCCCGCTGCCCAGCGCATTGGCGATCAGCACGCGGCCCTGGCGTGCGGCGTCGACCAGGCCGGGCACGCCCAGCGCCGAGTCCGGGCGCAGTTCCAGCGGATCACACCAGGTGTCATCGACGCGGCGCAGGATCGCATGTACGCGGCGCAGCCCACCGAGCGTCTTGAGGAATACGCTGCCGTGGCGCACCGTGAGGTCTTGCCCCTCGACGAGCGGAATCCCCATGTGGCGCGCCAGATAGGTGTGCTCGAAATAGGTTTCGTTGAGCGCGCCGGGCGTCAGCAGCACGATCAGCGGCGTCTCGTCGTCGCGCGGCGCCCAGTGCGCCAGCGCGTCGTGCAATGACTGGAAGAAGTCGTTATGCGGCTGCACGCGCAGCTCACGCAGCAGGTCGGGGAACTGGGCGCCGACCAGGGCGCGGTTCTCCAGCGTGTAGCCGGCGCCTGACGGCGCCTGGGTACGGTCCGACACCACCCACCAGCGTCCGTCCGGCGAGCGGGCGATGTCGGCGGCGTAGAAGTGCAGGTGGATGTCGCCGGGCACCTCGATGCCATGACAGTTGCGCAGAAAGCCCGGATGCCCCTGGATGATGCTGGCCGGGATATGCCCCTCGGCGATCAGCTCCTGCTTGCCGTAGAGGTCGCGCAGCACCGCGTTGAGCAAGGTGGCGCGCTGGCGGATCGCGGCAGAGATCTCCTCCCACTCCTCGGCGGGCAGGATCTGCGGCAGCAGGTCCAGATCCCAGGGACGGTCGGCTCCGCGCGGGTCGGCATAGACGTTGTAGGTCACGCCATTGCTGGCGATCTGGCGCTGCATGGTCTCGCGGGCTTCTTGCAGGGCGCGCGGACCCAGACTTTCGAGATGCTCGATCAGGCGCGCCCAGTGCGGGCGAGGCTCGCCATTGGCGGCAAGCAGTTCGTCGTAGCGGTCAGCAGGGGTGGTGTAGCGATCCAGCAGCGGCATGACGGGGCGAACAGGGAAACTGACAGACGCGCTTTCGAACAAGCTCGTTTCGAATGCGCGACAAAGGCAAGCAGCCTAGCGCAAACCAGAGCATACATACAGCGTCTTTGGTGGTGAATACGCACTATTGCGCATCGCTAAAGTGCGTTGGGCCGTGTGCGGAAGCGCTGCCGGCGCGCTTCTTGAGACTTTGATGATTGGCGCTAATTTGTTGTTTTCAATTGTGAAAATTATTGCGTTCTGGTTTCAAAAACTATGACTAGAGACATAGAAGCGTATTATTCTTCGCGCACTTGGTGTGTTGCGCGCGGCGCCACTGAGTGAGGAGACTGACAAAACAGATCCTGGCACACGCATGTCAGGCCCAGCCGGAGCTCCGGCTGAATGAGGAATGAAGAACAATGAGTTCGCGATACAGAGAGAGCGTTGAGCAAAGCGCGGAGTTTTTGCGCCTGGCCTTGCCCCTGATGGCCAAACAAGCGGCCGCCTTGCATCCGGTCAGCTATGCCGTCTGGTATGAATACGTTGCCGGCACCAATCTGGCGCTCAAGAAAGCTGTCGACGAGAACCTGCAGCGCAGCGTGGTGCTCGATGACGCACAGGTCGAGACGCTCTACCGCAAGCACATTGCCGAAGTCGACGAAGATACCGCGCGCCGCGTCAGCGTCGGGTTCCAGCGTGTGCTGGCCGATATCTCGCAGTCGGCGCAGCATGCGGGCGAGCATGCCCACCGCTTTGGCCACACGCTGGAAACCTTGTCTGGCGAACTCAGCAGCACGACGGACGACGTCGGCAGCAATATTGCCTGCATCGCAGCGGTACTCGATGGCACGCGCGACATGCAGAATGCCATCGTCAAACTCAAGCAGCGCCTTGACGACAGCCGTAGCGAGATCGAACAGCTGCGCCAGGAAGTCGAACGCGCGCGCGGCGACGCGCTGGCCGATGCGCTGACCGGCCTGAGCAACCGGCGCGGCTTTGACGCCGCCCTGGGCAAGAGCCTCGAAGCTTTGGACCACAGCGGCCCCGGCCTGAGCCTGTTGATGACCGACATCGACCACTTCAAGCACATCAACGATCAGTACGGCCACCTGTTCGGCGACAAGGTCATCCGCGCCGTCGCACAGATCCTCAAGCAGAACATCAAGGGGCGCGACACCGCGGCGCGCTACGGCGGTGAGGAGTTCGTCATCCTGCTGCCTGACACCTCGCTGGACGGCGCCCGTGCCGTGGCTGAGAAGATCCGTGCCTCGATCGAGCGCAGCCGCATCCGTCGTGCTGACAACGCGCTGGAACTGGCCAATATCACCATCTCGGTCGGCGTTACCCGCTATCAGCCGGGCGAATCGCCGCAAGCCTTCATCGGACGCGCCGACAACGCGCTGTATGCCTCAAAGCACAGCGGACGCAATCGCGTCACCGCCCTGGCGGCCTGATCAGACCACTTGCAGCGGGCGAAAGCCGCTGCCGTGCAAGCTGGCCAGCGGCGCAAACAGCGGCTGCGGCAGCGCGTCCCAGCGGCACCACTGCCAGCCCAGGCATTTGGCCGGTTCCAGCCGCTGCGCTTCGCCCTGCGCGTCATGCGCCTGCACAAACAAGGTGACGTAGTGCTTGCCGTCGGCATGGAACACATCGTTCGTGTACGGGGCGGGCGTGATCTGCTGGATGATCAGCCCGGTCTCCTCCAGCACCTCGCGCCGGGCGCAGTCCTCAATACGCTCGCCAAACTCCAGATGCCCGCCCGGCAGCGCCCAGCTACCGGCGCCATGCGCACCGATGCGCTGACCGAGCAGCACCCGCCCGTCGCGAATCAGGATCACGCCTACGCCGACTTTCGGTGAGAGATCCGCCATGCCCTGTGCTCCTGTGTGATGCGAAAGGCGGTTATTGTCGCAGGGCGGAGTGCCGCTTGCGTCGCTGTGCGGAGGCGGCTTACTTGCCGCTGATCTTGTCGCCGACTCGCTCACCCGTCTCCATATCTTCAATCCACACGCTGGAGCCTTCTTTCTTCAGCTCACCCTTGACCACATATTGCCCATTGGGCTTGGGCGAGAAGTCGATCACTCCCTCGACCGAGAAGAAGGTCCCCGCCGCCTGACTGATCAGCGCATGAATCGGCGCCCCCGTGATATGCGAACCCTCCAGCTTGACCTTCATCGGGCGTGCGGGAATCTTGCGCTCGACATAGCGGGTACGCAGAGCGAGGCCCTGACCATAGCTTGCCTGCGCACTGGCCTTGAAACTGTTGTCGATACGCTGGCCGTCAATCTCGGCAATCACAAAGAGCTGGGCTTTGCTCGCACCTTCAACCCGGCCGGAGTCCGAGATGCTCGCGATCGGGCCTGTGTAGTCAGCGGGTACTGGCGTGTAGGAAGCGCAGCCGGCAGCCAGTAAAAACACCATCAGCATGAATAGCTTTTTCAATTGTTCGGCCTCTGGATAAAAATTCAACATTGCAATACCGCTTCACGCATCACGTGTGCTTGCCCGGTCGTGTGTCGTTTGGAGCACGTCTGGACCGATTGGCATAAACCAAGAATCTTCAGGACGGATTTTCAGGTTCTGAGGACGAGGCGCACACCCATCCGCGCGGGTTCCAGGCGCCTCTGCGCGAGCGCGGGCCCGGCGCAGAAGCGCTCAGAAAGCTGAGGCTGAGTCTAGTTCTTGGAGAAAAGCCGGTTTGAGCTGGCGTCAAAAACGTTTGAGACGTGTTGTTTGGGAGCTATCTCGGCGCTTATTCGTAAGCGTAGGTATAGGTTCGCGTTTCTTCTTGCACCACGGGCCATAGGCCTTGCCCCGGCACCTGGATGCGCATTGAAATGCTGCGTTTCATTTCCTCGGAGTAGATGAGCATCGTCTTCGGGTCGATCAGGCGACTGAGCGAGCCGGTAATTCGAGACCCTCGATCATCCTGTACGGGCGTTGCTTTGGCCTCGGATAGGCGGCCAACTACGCCTTCGACCAGCTTCCCCAACTCGGCCGCGTCGGACTCGTAGATTTGCTTGAGACGAATGCAGCGGCCTGCCGGGCAGGGCTCCCAGCCGGGGAAACTCGTTCGGATCGTGTAGAGGATGGTCTCGCCATTCGGTAGCTTTTGCGGGGCTTGCACATCAATGACATCGCCGATTCTGAAGCTGCCATCCGCAAAGTCAGCGTAACGTGCATTCCATTCTATTTTTTGCTGCTCGACCAAGCTTGCCTCGTTCAGAATTGGCGCCAGCGCCGCCGCAATTCGGGCGGGCTGGCTAGACTTCAACAGCTGCTCGACATCAGCAAAGCCTCGCACATCAATCGCCTCCCCGCCCTTTGAGATGACGTAGGTCATCTGGATCCGTGACAGGAGTCCAAGGACGGGGTCCGTGATGGCTGCGCCATTCCTGCGCGCCGCAGACGCGGTTGTTTTTGGCGAATACTCAAAGCCATCGCCGACGCGCCTGAACTGCCCTTCGGTTTGTGATTCGCTCTCGTCCTGGATGGAGGCTTGGCCTTCTATTTTTCGTGTTCTTTCCAGCTTGTACGTTTGACGGACCGTGATCCCCTCCGGAGGCTGGAAGCGAAAGACGAAGGTGTCGCTGGGCGGCGCCACCGTGCCTTGTGCCATCACTGTCAGCGGAGCCACGAGGAGGGCGGAGGTAATGATCAGTATCTTGCGCATGGGAACTCGATAGGAACGTGAATTCAGAAGTCGGCCGTCACGCCACCCTGAGTGGCTGCCGGAATGTGGAGTGTGGCGTGCGGCACGCGCAGCTTGCGGGCGCCCTCGCTCAAGCGCCGTTTTAGACGGCATTTCGGTGCTGCCCCATGAGTTTGATGGCCAAGGCACCGAGCACGACGCCCATGAGATAGCGCTGCACAATCAACCAGAGGCGATTCCTGGCGAACCAGGCTGCAATGCTTGCGGCAGAGAGCGTGACCAGCAAGTTGACTGTGGCACCAATGCACACCTGAGTCGTGCCGAGCAGCAGGCTCTGAGCGAGGACCGAGCCGGCCTCCGGCGAAATGAATTGCGGGAGGACCGACAGGTAAAAGATCGCCACCTTCGGGTTGAGGACGCTGGTCAGCAGGCCCATGGTGAACAACTTGCGTGGCGATTCAGCGGGGAGGTCGCGCGCCTCGAATGGCGAGCGCGAGCCAGGGCGGACGGCCTGCCAAGCCAGCCACAGGAGGTAGAGGGCGCCGGCAAACTTGAGCAGTTCATAACCGAGCGGAACCGCCATGAACAGTGCGGTGAGACCGACCGCCGCACACACCATGTGAACCGTGAAGCCAAGCACCACACCCAACCAAGACATCACCCCTGCCGCGCGCCCCTGACACAAGGAGCGTGAAATCAGATAGACCATGTTCGGTCCCGGCGTGAGGGCCATGAGCAGGGCCGCGCCTGCGAAGAGGAGGAAGCTTGTGATGGAGGGCATGTTCGTGAGTTGTGTGGGTTAATAGGCCACGCGGAGGAATTTTTGCTCTTGGACGACGGTGCCCCACTGAGAGCCAAGGCTTTCATGGACCAGACGGAATCCGTGAGATTCGTATAGGTGGCGCGCAGCCAGAAGACCGTTGAATGTCCACAGATAGGTTCGTTGATACTGGCAGGCGTCCGCGAACCGCAGAGCCGTTTCCAGCAGCTGGCGACCGATGCCCTGGCCGCGAAGTGAATCTGAGGTGATGAACCACCTGAGGTGGGCACCTTCATCCTGCGCGTTCGATCCGTCAATGGCGATCGAACCCTGGATCTCGGCGTCGGCGGCGAGCCAAAGGCCATCGCGTCCAGCCTTGTACGAGCCGCAGAAGTCGCCGAGCTCTCTCGCTACTTTCGCTTCAAACTCAACGCCAAACCCGCTGGCGGCGGCGTAGTAACGGGCATGTAGTTGCGCAATTCTTCCGATGCAACCCGGGCGATAGCCTTCTTCGATAGTAGCGGACATAGATAGCGTGGTTGCAAGGCCTGACGAATGAAAGAGATTCCCCGTCCCGAGGCTGCGGCGAAAGCCGCGGGCAGTTTTGGCTGCCCATGATGGCGTTGCCATACCTCATCAACACCGTGCCGAACGGGGACATCCATGAGCATTATTACCGTTGGCATCGATCTCACCAAGAACGTCTTTGCAATGCATGGCGTCCATGAGTCGGGCAGGGCGGAGCTGCGCAAACCGCGGGGCGCGCGTGATCCGCTTCTGAAACGCATCGCCACACTGCCGCCGCGCCCCTGGGGGCGCAGCGTTGGGCTTCAGCTCGTACCCAGCACGCGGGCGAGCATGTAAGCACCCAACACGACAAGTCCGATAAAGAACCACCTGCGAAACGCCTCCGGATGGAGCTTGCTGCGTATGCGCTGCCCGATGAACATGCCAGCCAAGGCGGGAACAACCGCCAGCAGTGAATTCGAGGCTGCTGAGAGCTGAAATTGGCCGCTCAAACCCAGGGCGCACGCAAGTGCAACCGTGGAGACGGTAAATGAGAGGCCCAGTGCTTGAATGAGATCTTCCTTCGCTAGCCCGAGAGCACTCAGGTAGGGAACCGCCGGTATCACGAAGACCCCGGTTGCGCCGGTGACAAGGCCTGTGATGAGGCCGATCAGGGGTGAGAGCCAAGGCTCGACTTTGGCAGGTACCGTGAAACGTGGTGCGGCGAGACCAACTACCCCATAGAGTGCCAAAGCCGCTCCGAGCGCTGCGCTCGCCAATGATGCTGAATGCCCCGTGAGCACACCGATACCCAGGATAGTCCCTGCGAAGACCGCGACCATCATGGTTGCCAGACGCCGAAGCAGGGCGCCAAACGCTGGCCCGGCCAGCAACTGCCAGATATTCGTCACGAGAGATGGAACAACCAACATCGCGGCGGCAGCAGATGGTGCCAAGAAGAGACTGAGCACACCCATCGCGACCGTGGGGAGGCCCATACCAACAACGCCTTTGATCCAACCCGCGGCGAGGAACGTCAGGCTGACCCAGATGATTGTGGCTAACTCGCTCATGTGTTTAGGACGCTCAACGTGGAAGTAAGCGGACGCCGAAGCGCGAAGCGCAGAGGGAACCAACACGCGCAGCTTGTTGGCTGTCCCGCTCGACTGCTTGGTCTCAAGAATCAAGTGCAACAGGGTTATAAAAGCTCTGCATTTCAGTGGCGACAGCTGCTTGACGATATATTTGAACTTTTTATTGATTTGTCGAGATACGACAAGGCTGCCTCAGTGGCTGCCTTGTCTTTATATGCAATGGGCGTGGTGTAAGAAAAAATGGCGATTCGCCCACAGTGGCTATTCACAAGGTGAGAAACTTCCCAAAAACGGGTGCTTATAGGAACTCCATTCTCGACTGATTGTTCGTCGTAAACCTTAACTAGATTTCCGTTCGTTAGATGCGAAATTTTTTCATTATTGTGATTCTTGGTTAGAAGGTCTTTAACTTGAAGTGTGTTGTCAGGTTTCGAAGTAATTGATATGACGCTCAGTCTAAGTGCGTTGGAATCAATGGCCTGGTTAAAGTAAATTCCATTTCCCTCTTCTTCAATGTGTGCTTCCCAGCTGTCTGGGAGCTGAAAAACCACAAGGTCGTCTCCATAGGAAATCCGCCTTTCTTTTTGGTTTCCTATGTGAGCGCAGGCGGAAACAAAAAACAGAATCATTGCGATGGCGACTAATTTCATGGCTAATAAATAATAAATCTAGCGAATGACGTGAGGGGCCGCCGCAGCGGCGAAGCCGCGGAGGGCAGCAACAAGCACAGCGTGTAGGCTGTCCTGTTCGACTGCAGGGTTAGGCGGATTTTTCATCATCTTCATTGCACTTCAACCTTGCGACTACGCAATGTGCTCATGGTTTTGTACGCCATTCAATTCCTGGAAATTTAGATTCTGCCATTTGATACGCAGACTCCAGCGTTTCGATATTCGGGATGACATTGTTGAAATTTCCAGGCGAGCCTGCGGACTCGTAAACAATGAAGAAGCAAGGTATTGCCTGATTTTCTGCCACGGATTCTTCGTCCTCAAAGTCACCCGTACCCCATGTTTCTGGGCTTGCGACAACACGAATGCACACAGGAACACTTTGGTCATAAAGCCAAACACCTTCGCGAGCAATAGGGAACCGATCCAAGAGCGCCATGGCTGCCTAACGAATGAAAGGGACTTCCCCGTCCCGAGGCTGCGGCGGAAGCCGCTGGCAGTTTGAAGTGCCATAATGGAGTTTCCAGATCTCATCAACGCACAGAGAAAGGGGAAGTCCATGAGCATTATTACCGTAGGTATCGATCTGGCCAAAGATATTTTTGCCGTGCATGGCGTGGGTGCGTCGGGCAAGGCTGAACTGGTCCACGAAAACCCCGGGCCAAATACTGGTACCGTAAAAGCGGGCGTGAGCCGAAAAGAAGGAAGAATAAAACGTCTAAGCTGAAAGCAAGCGGAGGCTGGAGCGGGCAGTGTGGAGGGCACCAACCAGCGCAGCTTTGTGGCCGCACTGCGCTACGGAAGCGTTAGCGATTGGCTGCCGCATTTTTGAAGTGTCTCAGCCTATGAAAATGACCAGACATGAAAGCAGCGGTCGACACAGACCAAGCGATGGCTTCAAGCAAGGTCTCGAGTGGCCCCGTGTGGCGTCGAAGTGGCCGCCCATGAAAAGTGAGCAGACGAAGAAAATAGAACACACCACCACGCCAAAGAAACTTTGATACCGCCTCGCAGGCCCAGCGGTGGCCTTCGGACCCCAGTTTGAGCGTGGTGTTAGGCATTCGCGCGCTGGCATAGTGAGGCGATTGCGCTGTAAACCGCATGTCTTGCCTGTGGCTCGCGCTCGTAGTGCTCGTTCAGTTTGTGCCCGGCACCTCTGATGACATGGTGAACGGTTGATGCTCGGTGCTCTCGGCCCGATGCATAGCGGTGCGCAATTTCTGCAGGAATCACGGTGTCCTCTTCGGCGGAGATAACAAGCAAATGCCCTGCGTAGTCGCGTGCGAGGCCAAATGCGTCGGAGCTCTCCCAGCTTCGCGGAGTTCGTAGTACTTGGCTGAAGTCCGGCCCGAACGGCGCTGCGTATGCTCCTGCGGCGTAGGCTGCGGGAATGGCGAGGCAAAGACGGGGAATCTCGGCTTCAACTGCGACCTTCATGGCCACATAGGCACCCATGCTGAAGCCGACAAGAGTGAGTGTCGATCGCTCAAGGCGCTGCGATTTGACTACTTCGTGCACCTGCTGGACCCGCTCCAGCAGCGTGGTGCCGTGCTGTGAGCCGCCCGTGCGACCGTGACCAACGAAATCGAATGCGAGAGTTTCTATCCCTTGCACACAGAGGAACGCGCGAAGTTCGCGGAATCCGTCGGCGGCCGAGTTTCCTCCGCCGTGAAGAAGGAGGGCGCAACGCGTTGCATGGCGCGGGGTTAGTCGGCTGCCGAAAAGCACGGTGCGCTGAAACGGCACTTCGTATTCAATCGCATCGACGGATTGCATGTGGGCCTTGTGATCCCTAACGTGGAAGCGAGGGGCTGTCCCTTTCGGCAGCAGGGTTAGACGGCTGGTGGGGCCTGAAGGCTTTTACGCCTTTGTTGCTCACGAAATGCCTGATGCTAATCATGACTGATGATGCGCATTTGACCCCACCTGAAGAGCATCTTCAATTTCAATTGGTCTCATTTTCTCAGCAGGCTCAGGGAAGGCACGAGTGTCATACATCTGCCAGTTGTACTGTGCGCGGAGAAAAGACCATACGCATACACACCCGAGGATCGGGAAAAGCCAAATAATTGCAATTTGAACTGACTTCTGCAACGGAGAGTAGAACTGGCACTTGCCTACCGAAATCGACACCCAGAGATTGGCCGCACAAAGAAGGCCAACGACGGCAACAATCGCGGATGATGTGTTAATCATTTGATCCGTCTAACATAGAAGTGAGGGGCCGCTGGAGCGCGTAGCGCGGAGGGCTCCTGCAAGCGCAGCTTGTAGGAGATTACTCTCGACTGAAGGGTTAGGCATCTGCATCCTCGCGGGCAACAGAGTGCAGGTAATAGAAATCATGATCGACACCCAGCTTGTACTTTGCCAACCCTTGAACTGTTTCGGATGTGAAGTAGAGGCCGGGATAGTAAGAGTGAAAATAACCGACCAGCTGCATGCAAGCATTGTAGGCTTCGGATACCTGCTTGAAAGCTTGAGGGTTTTGATCAAGCTGGGCCAGAACATCCGCGATATGTGCTTCGAGCTCTTCCGAGCGCGCTAGGCGCGAGTAGAGTGACCAACGCCCGAATTTTCTTTCTTGGCTGTTGCGTGGATTCAACTCGCCTTTCTTCCACGAGTCGGTGGGCGTGACGCCCACAATCTCGGTGATGTGCGCAGGATCCAGGTCGTCACCTGTGACTGTGAAGTACGCGTAGCTTTCGTTCGGCTCGGACATTGAGATATCTAACTCCAAATAAGGGGCCGTCGGAGGGCTCCTGCAAGCGCAGCACGTGGGCAGTCCAATTCGACGGAATTGTTAGCCCGCATATCGCTTGACCCAAGGCAGTTGAACTGCAACCGAGAGTTGAGCAGGCTCGAACTCGAACCCAAACGACACTGCGTGCCAGTACTCGCGGCCATCATCTTGCACTCGATATCCAGTAGTGCCGACGACACCTAGGTCGCCGCGAGAATTGACGGAGCGCACCTTGAGCTCCAACTCTCCGGGAGATATGGCTTCGAGAGGAGCCTCCCCCTGGAGATATTTCTCCAGCTTTATTAGCGCTGAACAAAACGACTGCATTGCTTCCGCCTGAACCCAAAGATCGTTGTGCCCAGAAAACCCCTTGGATTGAACTTTGACGTTGACATAGGCATCCCCGTGACGGGAGAGTATTTGATCTTCCTCGATAGCAATCCCCATCTCGAAGAAGTCATCGCCGCTGCGAAGTGTGAGCAAAGACATAAAGAGCTAACTCGGAAGTAAGTGGACGCCGCAGCGCGGAGCGCAGAGGGCACCTGCAAGCGCAGCTTGTGGGCGGTGCCTCTCGACGGAATTGTCAGGCAATGCTCCGCTCATAGATCTCACGATCCAGTACTTTGTCTGCAGATAAGCCGGCGACGGCTCTGTTCTCGGCCGGCAGTGACTGAACAAACTTCACCACGTCTGAGGGTGGTGTCATGTAATTCAAACTGATTGAACCATCTTCGTTCTGCGTTCCGTGCTTAAGCAGAATTGGAAGTGCCTTATCCCATTCGACGAATGTTGTATCTTCTTTCTTGCGGAAGAACCGGGTCGGTGCGAGCTCTTTCCGGGGGATGCAAAGATAATCAACGCGCGTGACGACCACGGGAATGCCATCGGGCCATACAGCTGCTGTTACAGTTGATCCGCCCAGGTTCATAAACATGATGCGCGGAACGAATTTTGATTCCCCAGCACGTGTCTGCACTTCCGAGCGCGACCAGTTCCACTTCCATGCGCTCTGAAGCTGTGCAGCGGGAAGGTGAGAAACACCACTTCGGTTGTTTTCATCTTTCAGGATGGAGGTGTATCCGAATTCGTTTCCGTAATTCCATCCGGACAAGAGCTTTTCCGCGTTGTACTCACCGTCTCCCATGCCTTCCACTTGCGGGTCAGAAACTAGAAGATCGAAATTTTTGACGAACGCAGTCACCTCGGGCTCTACTTCAAAAATGAAGTAACTTGGCCGCAAGTAATTGATATTTAGCGCAACAGGAAAAGGCTCGATGGGCTCATCGTCATTCTCTTCAGGTGCTTGCTCCGTCTGAAGTTCAAATACGAAGTAAACCCCGGTATCTTCATTGCCGTACCACGCCTGAGCTCCCTCATATTTGTAGTTTGGCCTATTGCCGAAGTAGGCGTGAAAGTGCTCCTCGCTGAAGAAACCGTTGCGCGGCTTGAAGTACAGGTCGTAACTCATATCGGTAATGTCTAACGTGGAAGTGAGGGGCTGCCGGAGTGCTAGGCACGGAGGAAAACCACAAGCACTGCTTGTCGGCGGGCTCGCTCGACGGCAGGGTTAGAGGTTTGGTGGCTCAACACACAAAGAACCTCTTTTGACACAAAGACTACCGATCTTCGGTTGAAGAGCAATGAGCGCCCATTCGGGTTGCCCTTCGGCAGTCATGAAAGATGTTAATCGAAGGCCGTTGGAAAGCGAGACGCATATTTCAGGTAGTTGGCCATAGAGCTGAACTTCCGAAACTGTGGCGCCTTTTAACTTTTCAAACATTCCGGGCCACCGAGCTTCCGGACTCCAGCTACCGCCCAAGATTGACTTGGGGCGCTCTATGCGCCAACTCCACTGAATCATCAGGCTTAGCTCGCCGAATGCTTGGCCCTGTGTTTTGTCTTTTCTTGTATGCGCCGTGAGTGTTCCAAACTCGACGAAAATAGCTGAGCCATGCCCGCGCCAGACATGAGAAACAGCCTTGCCAATCAGAGCTTCAAAAAATGGCGATGCGATAGACAAGAAAAGCCTCTAACGTGGAAGTAAGCGGACGCCGGTGCGCGAAGCGCGGAGGGAACCACAAGTGCAGCTTGTGGCGGTCCGCTCGACTGTAGGCTTAGATGGGTGGCTCATGATGGCGTGACGACTTTCTCGACGCTGCGAGCGCAGAACGTAAGAGCGCCCCCCGAACTCTCAAAGTCAGCCACTTCAACTCTGATGTCTTCCAATCCGTCAGCGGCACGGTCGTAGAACACCATGCCTCTTGTTGGTTGTGGGAATCCTTCTTCGATCTTCAGATTGATGGGCTGCCAGAAACGCAACGTAACTGAATCAGCGTTTTTCCACAGCGTCATTTCAATGAAGGATTCGCTCGGCTCGTATCTATCGACGTGATACCGAAAGTCGCCAACATCGTATTCGTGTGGCCTATCCAGAATGGGATGTAGTTTCTGTTCGTCCATCGTTACGTGAATGCGTGATGAGGGTTTTGAAAGGTGTCGTCTAAGCTTTGACGTGAGGGGCTAGCACTGCGGTGAAGCTGCGAAGGGCGCCACAAGCGCAGCTTGTGGCGGTCCGCTCGACTGTAATGTCATACCGTCGCTGACTCATAGCCCTTTCCGCTCTCATAGTTTCGGACCAACTCCTCAAAATATTTCGCATACTCAAATATTTTGTTTCCAGACACTAGATAGTAATGAGGCGTCACGTTGCTGGGTCTTAATCGGCGAAAGACCAGCAATTTTTCCCCTTCCGATTTGTCGGCGAGCACCACGTAAATTTCTGGATTGGCCGCCTCGGGCAGGACGGACTGTCCGAACATCTTTCGTGCCGAAGGCAGAAACCGAAGCGTCTCTGCGGACCAAAAGCACCAACCATTTCGATCTCGTTGAGCTGTTCCGTTTGCGACACGTGAGAGGAAGCGAAGATAGCCTTCACTAAAAGTGGCTTGAAGG
This sequence comes from Uliginosibacterium sediminicola, assembly GCF_039631295.1. Taxonomy (NCBI): domain Bacteria; kingdom Pseudomonadati; phylum Pseudomonadota; class Betaproteobacteria; order Rhodocyclales; family Zoogloeaceae; genus Uliginosibacterium; species Uliginosibacterium sediminicola. The sequence continues at coordinate 412,624 of NZ_JBDIVE010000003.1, forward strand.
CGTTGAGTGGCCAGGAATGGAGCGTCTGCGCCCGCTGGAGGACGGAGGATCCCCCCATGTTTAGCAATTGCACGGCCAAGGGCGTCTTCAGCATCTTCTGGGTACATAGTTCTAACTTGGAGGTGAGGGGCCGGAGCGCGAAGCGCGGGGGAGCCCACAAGCTCAGCTTGTTGGAGATCTCTCTCGTCGGAATTGTCAGAGCGTGAGTAAAGCAAGACGGCTTGCATACTTGGAAATGTAGATATTTGCCAATCGATCACCTTCGACTCGGTCTGTAATAGTCATTTTCAAAGAAATCGCCTCCATAGCGGCTTTTGAGTCTTTTTCGATGGTCTCTTCTATTGGTTCATTTGCCTTGTTTGCCCCGGCGGTGGCTACGGCACATTTATACCAAGCATAAGCTTGGGCGTAGTTGATTTTTACGCCCCGACCTTCTTCAAAAGCCACACCAAGATGCCTTTGCGCTTCCGAGACGCCAAGAGCGGCGCCTTTTCGAAAGAGATTAACGGCTTGCTTGGCGTCTTCTGCGCCGCCGAGGCCGTAATAAAGAAGATGCCCAAGGTTGTTGTACGCCTCATCGTTAGCGCCTTCGACAATAGCGGCGCTCCAAAGCTGGCGGGCAAGCACATAGTTTTTACTGCGCCAAGCTTCGACGGCTCGGTTGTATGCAGATTTTTCTGGGGTTGAGACCTCATTTGAGGTAGCGCACCCAATTAAAGCACTAACCAGCAGTAATGAGATTACGGTGATTTTTTTCATCGACAAGTTCTAACCTGGAGGCGCGGAGGGGTCTGCAAGCCCAGATTGCAGGCGGCTCCTCTCGACGGAATTGTTAGTCACGCAGATCATTGCTTTACACCGGAAATGAACCTTGTGTATGTGTTCCACTGAGGGTCTGGGCTAGCATGCACTTCGATAGGGAACGGCTTTTTATGGCCAAGCGCCGCGTTGAGACGCAGTAAAAATTCATTCTCTGAATTTGCGTAGTACATCCATTCTTTCAAGTTGTCTCCGGTGGATACCAGAGCCAAAGTGGAGAACCCGTCCTTTTCCACGGCAGCCTCAAGAGAGCTCTCCAACTCCTCCATGCGCTCCCGCTCTTCTATTGACGGCATACCTTTTTCACCGTTGTAGCGCCACACCAAAATCACACGATTTGGCTGCGTCGAGCGGTCAAAGTCCTCAGCAAATTCTTGAACGTAGCGGTAAACAATTGCAGTTCCCTCACGTTCGTTTTTTGAGACGGCCGTTGCCCAGACTTGGGCACTTGCAATATTTGTCATGAGGGTCAGCAGAAGTACGAAAAAGGCGCGGGACATGATGGCTAAGGTAGAGGTAAGGGGCTGCCGGCGTGCGTAGCGCGGAGGGCAGCAACAAGCACAGCGGGTAGGCTGTCCTGTTCGACTGCAGGGTTAGACTGGTTTTTCCGATACAAGGGCGCAGGGACGTAGATCGACAATTAAGCCTCCAGAAGCGAAGGATCAAACCACACGTCTTCGTAGTTTTTGCGGTCAATCAAGAAACGGTACCCAGGGGGCAATTCAAGATAATCAAGCACCTCCGGCAATTTATCGGACAAGTGCTCTACGTGCAGCGGTGAGAAAAAATCGGGGTCTTCCGAAAACTCGTGGCCACACCAAAGATACCAACCGTTGGTTGTATCTGTTGGCTTGTGGCGCAGCCCATTGATGGGTTGCTTGCCGAGAGTCGACAGCGCAATACCGACCTTCGAGAGAGGGCGGGGCGACTGTGGCTTTTCGCCCTTCCGCTCGCAGACACTTTGATTGGTTTGGATGCGCATGACAATGGTGTTGTCTAACGTAAAAGTGAGGGGCCGCCGGAGCGAAGTGTAGTGAACGGCAAGCGCTGCATGCAGCGGCCCCTCTCGACGGCAGAGTTAGATTTCAGTGACTTCGACATCGCGACTCCAGCCTTTCAGATCACACCATTGCTCCGCAAAGGCGATGACCTCGGAAAGAGTTTCATCAGGGTGGGATGTGGTGTTGCAGAAGGCCCCTGGTTTCTCTCCGGAGGTATCTAGCTCGATACACAACCAGTCCATTGCTGCTTCCCATTCTCTGCAATCAACGCCAACCGCCGCAAAGAGATCTGGATCAAGCCGAATAATTTCACGCAGCACCGGCCTGTGCGCCTCGGAATATGCGGTAGTTGAGTGGAGCACAACGCACTTTGGCATGGAGAAATCTAACGTGGAAGTGAGGGGCCGCCGGAGCGACGCGTAGGGAACCACAAGCGTAGCTTGTGGCTGTCCCTCTCGACGGCAGTGTTAGGTTGATTCTTCATTGCTCGCGTTGCACTTCAGCGTTGAGGCTATGCATTGCAGCACTCATCAAGGAGTCCTTAAAAGCCTCAAGAACTCGTCGCTCCCGCTGGGTGCGGGCCAGCCGCTTTACCGCGTAACCAACTACAAGACCAAGGACTGCAGTTCCCGCGAGGACGCCAAGACGAATAGCGCTCGGCGCCACCCACAACCAAGAGGTGTGCAAAAGAAATGCAAGCCACGCTACGAACAGTGCAAGCTCTATAGCGATGGCAATCCATGAAATCGGCGGGAATGTGGCAATAATCTCGCGCGACCGGTGGTTCACCCAGCCAACAAGTTGCTGCCAATCATTGGGCTCTCGAAAGAAGGCCGTGACGGTTGCTCCCGCTTGCTCTTCAGGCCATCCATCTAGCGTAAGAGAAATGCGCCGCTCCCCAGCAACTTCAACACCAAGCAATGTGTTCTTGGGGCCGCCGCGCCCCCAGTAGCCGCGTTGACGATCAAACTCCCGCTCGATTACTACCCGTTGTGAATACAGCAAAGTAGGTGCGGTCGTAGCCACGATCTTGATGCCTAATGTGGACGTGAGGGGGCGCCGAGCGTAGAGAGGGAAGCCAGCTCGCTGGCCGTTCCCTCGACTGTAGTGTTAGATGCGAATCCACCCTTGAACATTTGCCGCACGACCTTCCGCCCCTGAAAGATGATTGCATGAGCATAAGCGCAGAGCCTTTTCACCCGCAAGTGCCCCGCTTACTTTCGCTTGCGGGAGCCGAGCAAACGACCGGCGAAGATCAACGCTATGCCAATGAATACGAGCGCCGCAAGAATGATTTGAGGGAGATGGCTTTCATTGCTTGAGGGCACAACCCTGAAGTACGCATGATGCGCTGATGACCCAGAAGGCCACAGTACCCAATCTATTGGGAGCAGATCAGCAACTGGCGACAGCAAGAGCAGGCCAATCACTACAACCCCACACCCGATCCAGATTAGCCAACGACTCATTTATGCAGAGCTCCAGTATCTAACGTGGAAGGGAGGGGCAGCCGGCGTGCGTAGCGCGGAGGGCAGCAACAAGCACAGCGTGTAGGCTGTACTACTCGACGAGTGTTAGACCGCATTTTCACGGAGTCTCTGTTCCACGAGTGGTCCGATGGCAAACACGACATCGTGGTGTGTTTCGCATATCAGCCAACTCAGATCTCTGGCAATCAAATAATACTCGAAGGCGTAGCACTGTGAGATAACCTCAGACGCGATACGCGGTGTTGTTTCGAATACAGGGTAATGCGGAAGTGCGCTCTCTTCAGCAACGAACCAAATCTTTTCATTTTCGTTTGGCGCTATATGCGGAAGGTACTTCCAGCCATCACCATTTCTGAACTGAACGAAAACTCCCGGTTCTCGAAATGACTCCCACCACCAAGCGTGATCCCCTCCGGACACAAAACGGTTCAACGCTGCATTGAATACCTCAAGACTCTGATTGCCAGGAAGCAAACGCATAGCATCTTGCGGCAAACTCAAGATGGCAACCGCGCTTCGGATTTCATCGACGACAGTTTCCATTTGGCTAGCGGTCTAACGTGGAAGGGAGGGGCAGCCGGCGTGCGTAGCGCGGAGGGCAGCAACAAGCACAGCGTGTTGGCTGTAACACTCGACTGTAGTGTTAGAGTGGGGCGCAGGCATAAAAATCGACGTGTAGCGCTTGCTGTCCGTGGGGACGAATTTACCAGTAGGACTTCAACCATAGGCCGTCATAAGAACCCCTTCTCCTTTTTCCGGAGAGAGTATGTGGCTACTGCTGCGGCAACAAGTAGCATGGCTCCAATGCCGAAGCTCGGAATGACAAGCCACAGTAAAAGGCCCTGATCTCTCAGTGCAGCAAATGTGTTGCCCCACCATTCTGGATTGACACTACTGGTATTGACCAAGGTGAGTGAGAAGCAGATCACCGCAATACCTAGTGCGAACAGCCATGCACGAACTCGGCGAAGGCGTTCTAGTTGCACCACGTGACTCAGATTTGTATCTGAAGAGTTTGGCATCGATGCTTGGCCTCTAATGTTCGAGCTAACCCGCTTGCCGTAGCTGGTCCGGTTGAGCGAGGGCTTAGGCATCGTCGCGTGTACGCTCACTGACGATTACTCTTTCGAGTAGGTGATTCTATAGACTGTTGCGCCCTCTCTCCAGTACGAAGGCCCTTGGCGTACCCTAATGTTCAGGGCTGGCGAGGCGCCAATAGTTTCGTCGTCTTTGATCACCGGGCCATTGCTGAACCAGGTATTGAGCCGTTCCCAACAGTAGGGAGAGGACCTTCAGGCTGTTTCGATTCACGTCCTTTGCTTCGATCTCGCGTAGGCCGAATCCCTCCATTCCCTGCGTGGACAGGGAAAATCCCTTGTCTCGATCGTTCGAAATGCGGAAAGTCACCCAGAGCCAGACGGGGGGCACGCTCGGCAACCGCACTCTGCTTCAAGAATGCATCGGGGGACTGAAGGCTAGCTCCCTAGTAGCTTGCAACAGCGTTCTGCTCCATCAGAACTGCGACAACATCGGTTTGCAGGAGGTGTGCGTCGAGTGAGTCGGTCGAGGTCGGTGTCTATTGTGCTGACGTAGGCATGGGCCTTGTGTCTGGCCGTCTCATCGCAAGCCTTCTTTCAGTACCAAGCGCCTTGGCACAGGTCATCTATTTGCCCCTTTGGAAGAGGCGCTTCGATGAGGCCAATCATCAACGTGCCGCCGCGGATGCGAAGGAGAATGACCTTCTCGCCGTCTGCCTCCATGTTGTCGATCTGGACTCTTCCCTTCAGCCTCGCTTCGAGTTGCGTGCGGAATGCGTTGGCTTCGGGTAGCTTCGGCTCTGTAAGGAGCACAAAGGACGCAGCTTGGACTTCGCTTGGTTCCGCAGCGGCAGCGAGTGAGGAGACGACGATAAGCGCGAGGAGTGCGAGAACTGAGCGCATGGTGTTTGTGATGGCTAACATTTGAGATAACCGGCATGACCTGGCTTGCCGGGGCATGTTCGGTTGACTGAAGGGTTAGGCGGCACCGGGGACATCCTGCACTACTAAAGACTCCAGGACCCTCAGCGGCGCTAAGAGGTACGACTGATCAAGCTCTAGAACAAAGGACAACTTGTTCTCGTACGTCGCAAGTGACCATGCTTCACCAGTAATTTGGATATGGCCGCCGGTACTGGCGGCGAGCTTCATGTTGAATTGCTGCTCAGTTGCCGTGAACTCGGCTTCGCCGCGCAATGACTCATACAGGCTTCGCAGCTGCTTGGTGAAGAGTTCGAAGTCGACGGCTTCCATCCAAGGATTGATTTCTCCCCGAAATCGATTCACAGCAATCTCGACACTTGCTTGTGCCCACCCATCTGTGGAATACGAGCTAGGAAGCATGATCTTGATGTATTCGGATTCGGTGCCGAAGTGGATGACGTTCATGTGTGACGACTAACGTAAAAGTGAGGGGCGGCCGAAGCAAAGCGAAGGGTACCCACAAGCGCAGCTTGTGGCCGTCCCTCTCGACTGCCATGTTAGACCAATTGCATATGGTATGTAGCATCGTCTTCTTTCACAACTTTGAAACCTAAACGGTCATAGAGGCGTTTTGCCGGATTGATCTTTATGACCTTCAGCACCAAATGCTTGTTGACGATTTTTGCTCGATTAGCTTCTTGAGCAAGCAATGCTGACCCCACTCCTAGCCCTTGGAACTCCGGCCTCAGAAAGATCGTTCGGACCCAGTGGCGTTGGTCGCTCTGAATCGCCCCGGGTTTTCTAGACACCCTGAAGCCTTAAACTTTCAGGCTGATGGAGGTGTTTATGAGCAACAAGCG
>NZ_JBDIVE010000030.1:0-851 GCF_039631295.1 Uliginosibacterium sediminicola
GGTTTCAACTGGCAGCAGTTCATTCCGCTGGGCGACATTGTTCAGGTCGATCTGGACCCAGCGGAGCTTGCCAAGGGGCATCCCGAGGTCGCGCAAGGGCTGTCGGTTGACGCCAACGACCTGTTGCTGCGCCTGCAAGCTCATAGCCTGGGTGAGCACGGAGAGTGGATCGCGTTCTGCCGCAGCGTACGCGCCGAGTTGCCGCTGGTGGAGCCCGGCGTCAATGTTACGGGCGAAGGTTATATCTCGCCCTACACGTTCTTTGATGAGCTCTCGCGTCTGTCGCGTGCGGACGATGTGCTGATTCCCTGCAGTAGCGGCGGCGCCTTTACGTGCTCCTACCAATCGATCTCGCAGAAATTCGGCCAGCACTATGTCACCGACAAATCGCTGGCCTCGATGGGCTATGGCTTGAGCGGCGCTATTGGTGCCGCGCTGGCCAATCCGGACAAACGCACGATCCTCATTGAAGGCGACGGAGGCTTCGCGCAGAACCTGCAGGAAGTCGGTACTGCCGCCATCAACAAGCTCAACCTCAAGATGTTCGTCTTTGACGACAAGGGCTATGCCTCGATCCGGATGACCCAGCGCAGCTACTTCGGAGGTCGTTACGTCGGCTGTGATATCGCCACTGGACTGGGTTTGCCGGACTGGAGCAAGCTGTTTGCCGCCTACGATGTCCCGGTGCTGCGCGTAGGTCCGGGCTTTGAAGCGTCGGAGGAGTTTCTTGCCGCGTTCAATGCGCAAGGCGTTCACGCCTTTCTGGTTGCCGTCGACCCGGAGCAGACCTACTTCCCCAAGATCTCAAGTCGTGTGCGAGCGGACGGCGGCATGGAATCGAATCCCCTGCA
>NZ_JBDIVE010000031.1:0-820 GCF_039631295.1 Uliginosibacterium sediminicola
GGGGGCTTGGGTACGCGCATCAGCGAAGAGACCCACCTGAAACCTAAGCCCATGATCGAGATTGGTGGCAAGCCGATTCTGTGGCACATCATGAAGATCTATTCCCATCACGGGATCAATGACTTCGTTATCTGCTGTGGCTACAAGGGCTACCTGATCAAGGAGTACTTTGCCAACTACTTCCTGCACATGTCGGATGTGACCTTCGACATTGCCAACAACAGCATGGAAGTGCATCACCGTACGGCTGAGCCGTGGAAGGTGACGCTGGTTGATACGGGCGAGGAAACCATGACCGGCGGGCGCCTTGGGCGTGTCGCACGCTACCTGGAGGGTGAGGAGAATTTCTGCCTGACCTACGGCGATGGTGTCAGTGACGTCAATATCACTGAGCTGATTGCTTTTCACAAAGCACATAAGCTCAAGGCAACCCTTACCGCAACTTTGCCGCCGGGTCGCTTTGGTGCGCTTGACTTTGATGGCGTGCGTATCCGCAGCTTCAAGGAGAAACCCAAGGGTGATGGTTCGCTCATCAATGGCGGCTTCTTTGTGCTGACGCCGGCCGTGTTTGATCTGATTAAGGGCGATGCGACGATCTGGGAGCGGGAGCCGCTGGAGACGCTTGCAGCGGAAGGTCAGCTGGCGGCGTATCAGCACACGGGTTTCTGGCAGCCGATGGACACCTTGCGCGACCGTACTTATCTGGAAGAGCAATGGGCAAGTGGTAACGCCCCGTGGAAGCAGTGGAAATGAGTCAGTCTTCGTTGCAAGCATTCTGGCGCGGCAAGCGTGTTTTCCTGACCGGGCACACCGGCTTCAA
>NZ_JBDIVE010000032.1:0-704 GCF_039631295.1 Uliginosibacterium sediminicola
GAGCTGCTCTCCAAGTACGACTTCCCGGGCGATGACATCCCCATGGTCAAGGGTTCGGCGCTGAAGGCGCTCGAAGGCGACAAGGGCGATCTGGGCGAAGGCGCCATCATGGCCCTGGCCGATGCGCTGGATAGCTACATCCCGACGCCTGAGCGCGCTGTGGATCAACCGTTCCTGATGCCGATCGAAGACGTGTTCTCGATCTCGGGTCGCGGTACGGTGGTGACCGGTCGCGTCGAGCGCGGCATCGTCAAGGTCGGCGAAGAAATCGAAATCGTCGGTATCAAGGACACGGTCAAGACCATTTGTACCGGTGTTGAAATGTTCCGCAAGCTGCTCGACCAAGGTCAAGCAGGCGACAACGTCGGCATCCTGCTGCGCGGCACCAAGCGTGAAGACGTCGAGCGCGGCCAAGTGCTGGCCAAGCCCGGTTCGATCAAGCCGCACAGCCACTTCACCGGCGAGATCTACGTGCTGTCGAAGGACGAAGGTGGTCGTCACACCCCGTTCTTCAACAACTACCGCCCGCAGTTCTACTTCCGCACGACGGACGTGACCGGCTCGATCGCACTGCCGGAAGGCACCGAAATGGTCATGCCGGGCGACAATGTGTCGATCACCGTCAAGCTGATCGCGCCGATCGCCATGGAAGAAGGTCTGCGTTTCGCCATCCGTGAAGGCGGTCGTACCGTCGGCGCAGGTGT
>NZ_JBDIVE010000033.1:0-572 GCF_039631295.1 Uliginosibacterium sediminicola
GCCGGCGAAGTGCAGCGCCAGCTCGCCGTGAGCCAGGCGCTCGGCGCCATCGAGAAAGAACGCGACGCGCTGGCTAACCAGCTCGCCAATGCGCTCAAGCAGGCGCAGCAGGAGAAAGAAGCCAGCGAAAAGCTCGCCGAAGCCAAGCTGCTTGCCGAGCTGCAGAAGAACGCCGCCAGCAAGGACGCCGAAATCCAGGCGCTGAAGGCGCAGCTCGACACCCTCGCGCTCAACCAGAAGCTCGCGCTGGCCGACGCACTCGGCACGGTCGAGAAAGAGCGCGACGAACTCAAGAGCAATCTCGAACGCGCCACACTCGAAAAGCGGCTCGCCGAGCAGTCGCTCAAAGACCGCTTTGAGGCCCAGCTCAAAGACCGCGACGAAGCCATCGAACGCCTGCGCGACATGAAGGCGCGCCTGTCCACCAAGATGGTCGGCGAAACCCTGGAACAGCACTGCGAAACCGAATTCAACCGCATCCGCGCCACCGCCTTCCCGCGCGCCTACTTCGAGAAAGACAACGACGCCCGCAGCGGCAGCAAGGGCGACTACATCTTCCGCGACAAGGACGA
>NZ_JBDIVE010000034.1:0-566 GCF_039631295.1 Uliginosibacterium sediminicola
TCGGTCGACTCAACCAAGGTGTCGTCAGTCGTCGGCACACTGACGGTGAAGCTGGAGACATTGACCGGGACGGTGACAAAGCCATTGGCGTAGGTCACGTTGTTGCTGAAGCTTGGTGTCGTGCTGTAGTCCGAACCTGCCGTAGCGCTGACATCGGCCAGGCTCAGCGCGAAGGTGGTACTGCCAGCAGTCGAGTAGCTGTTGAGGGTGACGGTGTGAATAACCGCCGTGCCTTCAATCACGGTTCCATTGCTGACCGAGGAGACGCTCAGCGTGTCGTTGTCGAGGATCGAACCGGTACCGACCTTGCCACCGACACTCAGCGTGTAGGTTTCGGTCGATTCGATGATGGAATCATCGGTGGTCGGCACGCTCACGGTGAAGCTGGAGACGTTGGCCGGGACGGTGACGAAGCCATTGGCGTAGGTCACGCCATCGCTGAAGCTCGGCGTCGTGCTGTAGTCCGAACCTGCCGTCGCGCTGGCATCAGCCAGGCTCAGCGCGAAGGTGGTGCTGCCCGCGGTCGAGTAGCTGTTGAGGGTGACGGTATGAACGATGGCCGTGCC
>NZ_JBDIVE010000004.1:0-342178 GCF_039631295.1 Uliginosibacterium sediminicola
CCGCGCGCCTACTTCGAGAAAGACAACGACGCCCGCAGCGGCAGCAAGGGCGACTACATCTTCCGCGACAAGGACGAAGCCGACACCGAAATCGTCTCCATCATGTTCGAGATGAAGAACGAGAGCGACACCACCGCCACCAAACAGCGCAACGAAGACTTCCTCAAGGAACTCGACAAAGACCGCAACGAGAAAGGCTGCGAATACGCCGTGCTGGTCTCACTGCTCGAACCCGAGAGCGAGCTCTACAACACCGGCATCGTCGACGTCTTCCACCGCTACCCCAAGATGTACGTGATCCGCCCGCAGTTCTTCATCCCCATCATCACCCTGCTGCGCAACGCCGCGATGAACTCGCTCAAGTACAAATCCGAACTCGCCCTGGTGCGCGCGCAAAACATCGACATCACCAACTTCGAAAACGAGCTGGAGAGCTTCAAATCCGCCTTCGCCAAAAACTACGACATCGCCTCCCGCCGCTTCCAGACCGCCATCGACGAAATCGACAAATCCATCGACCACCTGCAGAAAACCAAGGAAGCCCTGCTCGGGACCGACCGCAATCTGCGCCTGGCGAATGACAAGGCGCAGGATGTGACAATTAAAAGGCTGACGCGGGGGAATCCGACGATGGCGGGGAAGTTTGCGGAGGTGAAGAAGGGGGAGGCTGGCGAATGACGAAGTGGATGCGGGATAGGGGAAGACGATTAGCACTTCGTCCTATGGGTATCTGGGGGGGGTTTAAGCATGCCGAGGTTTTGCCATGACTGATCGCAGTGCTACAGCGACTATCAAGGGATATTTCTACCAATTTGACCAAACAATCGTGCGATTGCTGGAAGGCTCGGAGCATGCGAGCGTCACGGTTGAAGGGATTGAAGATATCGATATTGACGATGGGAATGACAGTGCCTTCGTCCAATGCAAGTATTACGAGGGGACGGAATACAACCACTCCGTGATCAAGGAGGCGGTAATCCACATGCTGCGGCACTTTCATGCAGCTGGATGTCCAGCCAGTCAAGTCATTAAATACCGACTCTACGGGCACTACAGGAGCGGCCAGACAAAGCTTACGCTCCCCCTGACCGATAACTTCTTGAAAGTGAATTTCCTCACTTACACGAAGGACAAGGAGGAGCACAAGGTTCATGAGGAGCTTGGACTCTCTGGGCCGCAGCTTGCAGCTTTTCGGTCCCTGCTTGATATTGATGTGAATGCGCTCTCCTACGATGCGCAGCAAACAAAACTGCTTAAGCTCCTGGAGTTAGCTATTCCCGGATGCAGCGACGTCGATGCGAAGGTTTTTTACTATCCGAGCGCGATCAATGTGATTCAGCGGCTAGCGATTCAGGCTGACGAGGCGAGGCGAAAGATCACCAAGAAGAACTTTCTTCGGGAAGTGAATAGTAAGGACGTCATCTTCAGGTCCGTAGGGTGCAATAACCGAAGGGCATTGCACCGGATTTCGCGCCGCCAATCCTGCCCAATGCTGAGCACGCTGCGCACCCGGTGTCCCGATGATATGTCTGCCAATTCGGTGGAATGGGGCTCACATGCTGGCGATGACTTTCGGTGCAATGCCCTTCGGTTATTGCATACATGGACGCCCCCGTTTGCAAAGCCAATCTTTTCATTGATGACGACACACGGAGTCGATTGCAGCCATACATTCGGTCTTTAGTGCAGCCTTCGTATGGCTGCTGACGCATGATGAGATTCGCTGGTTGCCGCTCAATCACCCTAACGTGCTCAAAGGCACAGGTCCGTAGGGTGCAATAACCGAAGGGCATTGCACCGGATTTCGCGCCGCCAATCCTGCCCAATGCTGAGCACGCTGCGCACCCGGTGTCCCGATGATATGTCTGCCAATTCGGTGGAATGGGGCTCACATGCTGGCGATGACTTTCGGTGCAATGCCCTTCGGTTATTGCACCCTACGCGGTGGCTTTGATGAAAATGTCCGTCGCCTAGCATTGCACCGGATTTCGCGCCGCCAATCCGCCCGATGCCGAGCACGCTGCGCACCCGGTGTCCCCACGATATGTCTGCCAATTCGGCGGGATGGGGCTCACATGCTGGAGATGACTTTCGGTGCAATGCCCTTCGGTTATTGCACCCTACACGGTGGCTTTGATGAAAATATCCGTCGCCTGGCATTGCACCGGATTTCGCGCCGCTAATCCTACCCAATGCTGAGCACGCTGCGCACCCGGTGTCCCCACGATATGTCTGCCAATTCGGCGGGATGGGGCTCACATGCTGGAGATGACTTTCGGTGCAATGCCCTTCGGTTATTGCACCCTACACGGTGGCTTTGATGAAAATGTCCGTCGTCCGGCATTGCACCGGATCTTTCGCAATGGCAAGCTTTCCCGATGCCCAACTATCTGCGCGCCTGGCGCCCCGGCGGCACTTTCTTCTTTACGGTGAATTTGCTGCAACGGCAAGGCAATGACTTGCTCACGCGCCACATTGATGTGCTGCGACGCGTGGTCATGGATGTGAAGCGCCGTCATCCTTTCGTGATTCATGCATGGGTTGTGTTGCCCGAGCATTTGCATTGCGTGATCGAGCTGCCACCGGATGATGCGGATTTCGCCTTGCGCTGGCGCCTCATCAAAATGGATTTCTCGAAAGCGATTCCGCTCACTGAGCGACGGAATGCTTCTCGCCAGAAGCGCGGCGAACGGGGCATCTGGCAACGTCGATATTGGGAGCACCGGATTCGTGATGAGGCGGATTTCTGCGCGCACATAGATTATGTGCACTTCAACCCCGTAAAACACGGCTGGGTGCGGCGTGTGGCGGATTGGCCGCATTCGACGTTTCACCGGCTGGTGAAAGCCGGTGTTTATCCGGTTGATTGGGCTGGTGGTCTCGAAGAAAACGCTAGCGATCCAGCCAAATGAATGCTCATCGATAAAGCGACGAGATTCGGTGCTACGTGGTGCGATTGCGCATGGCATCTGACCGCGCACCCTAGATATTAATAATTCGGAACGCAAAGCGCTTCCGCCCATCCACCTCTCGTGCAGCCTGATCTCTGCCCTGCTAGCCGTAGTCGAGGCGGGCGAGGAGATTGCTGTGACGCGTCACGGCAAGGTCATTGCACGTCTGATCACGCTTGGCGGAGTTGGCGCAACGCTTGCCCTTGCTCGGCACGGAGCGCGAAACCTGTCGTCGTTATGCCCAGGTGCGCGCCCATCTTGAAGCGCATGGCACCCCTATTGGCGCCAATGACACCTGGATTGCCGCACAGGCATTGGCTGCTGATGCGCTACTCGTCACCGACAAGGAGCGGGAGTTTGCGCGCGTACCGGGATTGGTGATTGAGAACTGGTTGCGCTAGGGGCTGGCCTAGCTGAGGCCCTTGGGGGTCAATCGCCGACGAGCATTGCAGCAGATGTCCGCATTCGCCGCTCGATCTTCCGCGCCAGCGGGCGGGCGCGTCGACCACGCGCAAAAAAAATTTCACTCCAGCTGTAAGAAGCGGGCGGCTCGCTACGACTGAATCAGCAAGCCCCGGCATGACGCAGTGCAGATTCTGGCGCGGGGCGGTTGCCAGACGAGCCAACTTCTTAACTTTTTGTGGAGATTCAATCATGAGCAAGACTTTTACCCGTTCCCTTCCTGCTGCTGCGCTGGCCCTGGCGATTGGTGCTGCGCTGAGCCTGCCTGCTGCGGCGAATGCTGCCGATACCGAAAAATGCTACGGCGTCGCCCTCAAGGGCAAGAACGATTGCGCGGCGGGGCCGGGTACGACCTGTGCAGGTACGTCCAAGATGGATTACCAGGGCGCCTCGTGGAAGCTGGTGCCGGCGGGTAGCTGCGAGAAGACGGCGTCGCCGACTTCGCCGAGCGGCTTTGGCCAGCTCAAAGCCTTCAAGGAAAAGGCCTGATCGACTCCCGGAGCGCGCGATGAATCGTGATGACAATTTCATTGCAGGCCTGCATCGCGCCACGCCGGGGGCTGGCGCGCCGATGCTCCCCTTGCGGGCGGGCATCGGCCTCAAGCCGCAGCATTTCCGCGACATCCTGCACAGCCTGCCGGAGATCGGCTTTTTTGAAGTGCATGCCGAGAACTACATGGTGGCGGGCGGGCCTTTTCATCATTACCTGGGCCGCATCCGCGAGCATTACCCGCTGTCGATCCACGGCGTGGGCCTGTCGATTGGCGCCGAGGCGCCGCCGGACGAGGCGCATCTGGATCGCCTGGCGGCGTTGCTGGAGCGCTATGCGCCGCAGTCTTTTTCCGAACACCTGGCCTGGTCCACCCACGATGGCCGCTTTTTCAATGATCTCTTGCCGCTGGTGTACGACCGCGCCAGCCTGCAGCGCGTGTGCACGCACATCGACCGGGTGCAGGAGCGGCTTGGCCGCCGCATGCTGCTGGAGAATCCGGCGAGCTACCTAGAGTTTGCCGCCTCCAGTGTGGACGAGGCGGACTTCATCAGCGAAGTGGTGCAGCGTACCGGCTGCGGCTTGCTACTCGATGTGAATAATGTCTACGTCTCCTGCGTCAATCACCAGCGCGACGCCAAGGCTTATCTGGCGCGGCTGCCGCTTGCAGCGACGGGCGAGATCCATCTGGCCGGCTTTGCCCGCGATACGGATGAAGACGGCAGCAGCTTGCTGATCGACAGTCATGGCAGCGCGGTGGACGCAGCCGTCTGGGCCTTGTATGCCGATGTGCTGGATATGATCGGGCCGCAGCCGACACTGATCGAGCGCGATAACGATGTGCCCGCGCTGGCCGTGCTGCTCGACGAAGCCAGGCAGGCCGAACAGCTGCTGCAGGTGGCACGATGAACGCGGCGAGCGTGCAGGCGGAGTTTGCTGCCGCCGTGCTGGACCCGGAACGGCCTTGCCCGACCGGCCTCACACGCTGGAACGGCGGCGTACCGGCGCGGCGTCTGGCGGTGTATCGCAACAATGTGGTCAGCTCGCTGGTCGATGCGCTGGCCGATACTTTTCCGGTCGTCGCCGAGCTGGTCGGCGAGCCTTTCTTTCGCGCCATGGCGCGCTGCTTCGTGCAGGCGCAGCCGCCCAGCTCGCCATTGCTGGTGAACTACGGCGCCGGTTTCGCGGCCTTCGTGCGCGACTTTCCGCCGGCGGCGTCGCTACCTTATCTGGCTGAGGTGGCACAACTTGAATATGCACGCGTGGTGGCCTGCCACGCGGCCGATGCCGCCAGCCTGAGCCCGGCTCAGATCGCCGCCGAGCTTGCAGACGCCGAACGCGCCGGCGCCTGTCGCCTGCTGCTGCAGCCTTCGCTGCATTGCCTGCGCGGCGAGTTTGCTGCGGTGTCGCTGTGGGCTGCGCATCAAGGGCTGTGCCGCATCGAGTCGGTAGATCCCTTCCGCGCCGAGCATGCCCTGGTGTGGCGGCAAGACCTGGAGGTGCAGGTAATGGCGGTGGATGCCGCCGGCCTGCTGTTCATCGAAGCACTGCAGCAGGGCCGCACGCTGGGTGAGGCGGCTGCGTCAGCACTCGCGCTGCAGGCGGACTTCGAGCTTGGCGCGGCACTCGCCCAGCTGATCGGCGCCGCGCTGATCAGCGCATTTGATTTTTCCGACGATAGCGAAAGAGAACCGACATGAATCCAAGCCCTGCCGACGGCGCACGCTCGCCTGTCGCCCTGCTGCACTATGCAATGGCCTGCTGCGCGCGCATCCCGCCCGATCTGATCGCGCTGCTGGCGCGCTTTTCGATTGCCGCCGTGTTCTGGAAATCGGGCCAGACCAAGATCGAGGGGCTGGCCATCGACATCGTGGACGGCAGTTTCCAGTTCGGCTGGCCGCATCTGGCGGCCTCGACCATTCCGCTGTTTGCCGAGGAATACAAAGTGCCGCTGATCCCCAGCGAGCTTGCCGCCTACGCCGCAGCGTTCGCAGAGCATTTTTTCCCGCTGCTGATCCTGCTCGGGCTGGGCACGCGCTTCGCAGCGCTGGCCTTGCTCGGCATGACCTGCGTGATCCAGATCTTCGTCTACCCCGGCGCGTATCCCACGCATGGAACCTGGGCCGCCTTGCTGCTCTACCTCATCGCCCAGGGGCCAGGGCGCGTAGCACTGGATCACTGGCTGGCGCGGCGTTACGGCCTGCGTTGAGCGGGCGCCTCAAGCGCCGGGTTCTTCGCCATCGTCCGGCGGCGGAGCGCCAGCCGCGCCCTTGCCTTTGGCATACACGCGGCTGAGTTGGCGCAGGCTGCCCATCTGCGCGTCGAAATTGCTGCAGCCGCTGCACATCATGAGGTGGAAGCGCAGATTGATCGCTTCGCGCAAGCTGAGCTTGCGTTCAAGCTTTTCAGACATCAGGCGGGTGGCATTGTGGCAGTTCAACATACCTGATCTCCAGACACGAACCATTTGTTTTCCAGGCATTCGCGCAAGCGCAGGCGCGCGCGGTGCAGGCTGACATTGAGATTGCTCACGCTGATGCCAGCCACCGCGCAGATCTCGGGGGAGTCCATTTCGACGAACTCGCGCATCATGAACAAGCGCGCTTGCTGACTGGGCAGATTGTCGAGACAGGCTTCGAAGACGCGCCAGAACTGCTGCGTGTGCATGGCACCCTCCGGGTTGCCCCAGGCCTGCGGGCGCTCGTCCGGCTGCCAGTGACCCCTGGCATCGAACAGCTCGTCGAAGTCTTCTTCCTCTTCATCACTGTGCAGCAGGCGGCTGGCCTCCTGCAGCGCCTGACGCTGGCGCAGGATGTCGCCAATCTTGTTCTTGAGGATCGCAAACACCCAGGTCTTGAACGCGGCATTGCCGGCGAAGGAGTCGGCATTCTTCATCGCACCGATCAGCGCTTCCTGCACAGCATCTTCGGCCAGCTCGGCATTGCTGAGCTGCAGCGTGGCAAAGCGCAGCATCTGCCGGCGCAGCGCGGTGATGAAAACCGGGTCGTGCAAACCCTGGCTGCTACTGCGCTGTTGCTCATCAGTGCGTATGTGTTCGGTCACCAATCCTGTCCTCATGTGCATTCGGCACTAGCCTTACGGGATGATATTCAGGATGCCGCCGGACACCAAGACAATCTTGCAAGGCCCACCAAAAATGCCATATGCCTACAGCTTGCGGCTGGTTTCTTCCAGACTCTCCAGCAAGACTTCAAGCGCATGGGTGACCGGACTGCTCTTGAGCCACATCATGCCGACCGGGCGCATCAGGCGCGCCAGACGCAGCGGCAGGATCGACAGCGTGCCGGCCGCTTGCAGGCGACGGGCGACCGTGCCGGGCAGAGTGGCGACCGCATCGCTGGCTTGCACGTAGTTGAGCGACACGTTGAGCGAGAGCGTTTCGATGTAGTTGAGTGGTGGCCCGACACCGTGGGCGCTGAAGGCGACCAGCAGCGGCTGGCGCAGCAGGGAATCAGACGGAGGCAGCACCCAGGGGTAGCGGGCGACTTCTTCCCAGTCGACCGAGCTTTGCTCGAACAGCGGGTGGCCGCAACGGGCGACGAGCAGGGTGTCGTCGTCGAACAGCGCTTTTTCGGCGAGGTCTGGAATCAGACGACGGGTTGGCAGGGTACCGATGATGGCATCGAGATTGCCCACGCGTAGCTCGTTGAGGAGCAGGTCCATGGTCGCCTCGCGCACGAAGACGCCGGTTTGCGGCTGCTTGCGCTTGTAGTCGGCAATGGCGTGCGGCAACAACCATGAGGCAGACGCCGGCTGACTGCCGATGCGCAGACGGCGGCTGGCACCACTGGCGGCCGAGTGCAGTTCATCGCCCGCCTCGGCAAGGTCGTGCAGCATCTTGCGTGCGTGGCGAATCAGCACGCTGCCGTACTCGGTGGGCTTGAGGCCACGGCCCGTGCGCAGGAAGATCTTTTCGCCAAGGCCTGATTGCAGCTCGGCCAGGGTTTTCGACAGCGCTGGCTGGGTCACGTTGAGCAACGAAGCGACCTTGCCCAGATGGCGGTAGTCGTCGAGTGCAACGAGCAGCTGCAAGTGCCGGAATTTGAGATTGGCTCGGATGTACCAGTCCAGACGCGCCACGTGTATGCCCTGATATGAGTATTTGGTTATCTCATTTTCCAACAATCTCATTGGAAGCTGCGTAATTTTTTGGCAATACTGGCCTCATGAATTTCAGCGAGAGCCCAGCCGTGACAGTTGCCCGTGACATCCTTTACGTTCGCTACCAGCTTGCCGATCTGGACAGCGCCGAGGCCTTCATGACCGACTTCGGTCTGACCACGGTGCAACACGACGCAAAGGTTCTGCGCATGCGTGGTGCCGAGGCGGCGCCCTTCATCTACGAAGCAGTGAAGGGTGATGAGAACCGTTTTCTGGGTGTCGGTTTCAGCGTGCGCTCACGCGCCGCGCTGCAGCATCTGGCGAGCTTGCCCGGTTCTGCGCCCGTTGCCCCGCTCAACACCAAGGAGGGCGGCGAATTCGTGCGCATGCAGATGCCCGACGGCTTCCTGATCGACGCGGTGTGGAGCAGCGAGCGCCCGGCGGATTGCCGCGTGCGCGGGCCCTTCAGTTTCAACGCCGGTCATCGCAAACAGCGCACCAATGCGAGCATCCGCCAGCGCGCCGAAGCAGCGCCGGCGCTGCGTCTGGGGCATGTGGTGCTGCATGTCAGCAATCACCGCGAAGCGGTGCGCTGGCTCAACGAACGCCTGGGGCTGATTGCCTCGGATCACTTCGGCCCGCCGCCGGGGCGCATCGAAGATGCAGTCGGCAGCTTCATGCGCGTCGATGCCGGTGGCGAGTACGTCGATCACCACTGCCTGCTGGTGCTGGAGTCCAAGCGCATCGGTGTGCACCACTGCTCATTCGAACTGCAGGACATCGACCACCTGATGGCCGCCCATGACTATCTGCTGGCACGTGGTTACCGGCTCGATTGCGGCGTTGGTCGCCATTTGCTGGGCAGCCAGATCTATGACTACTGGCGCGACCCGGCAGGCTTTCGCGTCGAGCATTACACCGATGGCGACATCGTCAATGCACAGCACACGCCCACCGTGTTCACCGGCAGCGCCGACGAGACCACGCAGTGGGGCATGGCGCCCGACAAAGCCTTTTTTGATTGATACCTCTTCCCCCCGACAAAGCTAAAACATGATCACACGAATCACCAGTGCCAGCATCCGTGAGCCCGCCCCCGGCTTGTGGTCCAACTGCCTGAAGGTAGGCGACACCGTCTATGTGTCCGGCCTGACCTCGCGCGACCGCGACAACCAGGTGCAGGGCGACGACGAATATACCCAGTCCATCAACATCTTCCAGCGCATGGGGCAGCTCTTGCAGGCCGCCGGCGCAACACCGGACGATGTGGTCAAGCTCAATCTGTATCTGACGCGTATCGATCAGCGTCAGGCGGTATGGCGGGCGCGGCAGGAGTTCTTCGGCATGGCGCGTTGCTTTCCTGTGGCGACACTGGTTGAAGTGAGTTCGCTGCAACCTGGCGTGCTGGTCGAGATCGAAGCCGTGGCGGCGCTTGGCCACGGTGGTCGCCCGCTTGAGACGATGGAGGCCTGAGCATGAGTGAGCACTACACACACGCGGCCCACATCACCAGTGTGCCGGTTGCCGGGCGCACGCAGCGCTTCCCGATCCACCGCGTTTACTGCGTCGGCCGCAACTATGCCGATCACGCGCTGGAGATGGGTGTCGACCCGCGCATCGACCCGCCCTTCTTCTTCTGCAAGCCGGCCGATACCGTGTTTGCGCCCGAGACGCCGGAGGCTGTGCTGGAGCTGGCCTATCCGCCGCAAACCAGTAATCTGCACTATGAGGTGGAACTGGTGGTGGCCATCGGCCGCGGTGGCCGCAACATCACCAAGGAAAACGCACACGAACACATCTTCGGCTATGCCGTAGGCATTGACATGACGCGGCGTGATCTGCAGCAGGCGATGCGCAAGGCGGGCAAGCCCTGGGAGATCGGCAAGAGCTTCGAGCGCTGCGCGCCCATCGGCCAGATCCAGCCGCTGGCCAGCACCGGGATCATCGACAGCGGCGAGATCCAGCTCAGCGTCGCCGGCAAGCCCTGCCAGCACAGCAATCTGGACAAGCTGATCTGGTCGATTCCCGAGATCATTGCCGACCTCTCGGCCTTGTTCACGCTGCAGGCGGGCGACCTCATCTTCACCGGCACGCCCGAGGGCGTCGGCCCGGTGGTGGCGGGTGACACCATGCTGGCCGAAGTAGCTGGTGTAGGCCAGCTGCAGGTGCGCGTCACCGATACCGTGACGGAGGCAGCATGAACGAACCGGATGTCATGCCGCTGAGCACGCAGACGCGTGAGCTGCTCGCGCAATCGAGCAGCTCAACCATCGCCAATGTGTTGTTGATGCGCTTTGGTCTGCGCAACAGCTATCTGCTCGGTCTGTTCGCCGTGCGCAGCGGACTGCCGCGCATGGTTGGCCCGGCCTTCACCCTGCGCTTCATCCCGGCGCGTGAAGATATCGACACGATGCAGAACTACCAGCGCGACGACAATCCGCATCGGCGTGCCATCGAAGAGTGCCCGGCCGGCTGCGTGCTGGTGATCGATAGCGGTGGCAGCACGCGCGCCTCCTCGGCGGGCGACATCATGGTGGCGCGGCTGTCGATGCGGGGCGTCAGCGGCATCGTGACCGATGGCGGCTTTCGCGACACACCGTCCATTGCACGCATCGGCCTGCCCGCCTACCAGCGTGAAAACGCGCCGCCGGCAACCCCGATTGGCCTGCATCCACTGGAGCTCAACAAGCCGATTGGTTGCGCAGGCGTCGCCATCTACCCCGGCGACATCATCGTTGGCGACGATGAAGGCGTCGTCGCCATCCCCTCGCAGCTCGCTGATGAAGTCGCTGAAGCGGCCTTCGCCCAAATGCAGTACGAGCGCTATGTGGAGACCCAGATTCCGCGCGGCCGTGCGCTGTTCGGCCTGTTCCCCGGCACCGACGAGAGCCGTGCCGATTACGAACGCTGGGTGGCCGCCGGTCGGCCCAGCAGCTTTCCATAAGGTGCACGAATGGATACCAGCAAGCTTCCCGCGACGCTCGAAATGCTCTTGCACAGCACCGAGCTGGACCCCGCGAAATGGATCGACTTCCCCGAGTACGGCTTCCGTCAGTACTTCCTGTGGAAGAACGCCGAGACGGGCGCCAGCATCGCCTTGCTCGAATACCAGCAAGGCGGGCGCATTCCGGTCAAGCACACGCATGCCTCCAACCAGTTCATGTATTGCCTGGAAGGCGACTACGAGTACACCGATACGCAGCTACGCCTCAAGCCCGGTTCCTTCTACATGAACCCCAAGGATCATCCGCACGGACCGACGATTGCCCATGCCCGCAGCGTGCTGATCGAGATCTACGACGGACCGCACTACTACGCCAAACCGGTATTCCATACGGATGAATCGATTGGCGGATTTCTCTCTCAGCAAGACAAGGAATGATGATGTTCGACACCTTTGAAACACTCAGCGCGCTGGGTCTGGGCGCTCTCAATTCCGGCGCCTGCGCGGGGAGCGCAGAGGCCTGGACGGCACTCGATGCCGCCAGCAGCTTTGCCGCCATCAACCCGGCAACCGGCGAAGCCACCGCCCGCATCACGCCCGCCACGGCGGAAGATTTCGAACGCATCACGGCCAATGCCGTGGCGGCCCAGCTGCGCTGGCGCATGGTGCCGGCGCCGGTGCGCGGCGATCTGGTGATGCGCATCGGCGAACTGGTCAAGGAGCACCACACGCTGCTGGGTCAGCTGGTCGCCATCGATACCGGCAAGTCGGTGATGGAAG
The DNA here is from genome assembly GCF_039631295.1 of Uliginosibacterium sediminicola. Classification (NCBI taxonomy): domain Bacteria; kingdom Pseudomonadati; phylum Pseudomonadota; class Betaproteobacteria; order Rhodocyclales; family Zoogloeaceae; genus Uliginosibacterium; species Uliginosibacterium sediminicola. The sequence goes on from NZ_JBDIVE010000004.1 coordinate 11,750, forward strand.
GCAAGGCCGAGGTCAAGGAAGTCATCGACATGGCCACCATGGCGGCTGGCCAGTCGCGCATGCTGTACGGCTTCACGCAGCAATCGCAGCGCGCACGCCACCGCATGTATGACCAATGGTTGCCGCTGGGCGTGACCGGCATCATCTCGGCCTACAACTTCCCTGCTGCGGTGTGGGCGCAGAATGGCTTCCTGGCCGCCATCGGTGGCAATACGGTGATCTGGAAGCCCAGCCCAAAGGTCTCGCTGACCGCGCTGGCCTTGCAGCACCTGAGCAATCGCGCCATGAAAGAGCTGGGCCAGGAAGGGGTGTTCTCCCTGTTCCTGCCCGAGGACAATGCCGTTGCGGAATTGCTGATCAGCGATCCGCGCATCGCCCTGGTGTCCTTCACTGGCTCCAGCGGCGTTGGCCGCAAGGTGGCACAGATCGTTGGCGCGCAGCTGGGCCGTCGCTACATGCTCGAATGCTCGGGCAACAATGGCTGCATCGTCGATGAGACCGCCGACCTCAAACTTGCTGCACGCTCGATCACCTTTGGCGTCGTCGGCACCACCGGCCAGCGTTGCACCAGCACGCGCCGCGTGATCGTGCAGAAGAGCGTTGCGGCGCGCTTTACCGAATTGCTGGCGCAATCATTCGCGCAAATCAAGGTTGGCGATCCACGCGAAGCTGACGCCGTGGTCGGCCCGCTGATCGACAAAGCCGCCGTCGGACATTTCGAAGAGGCCATCGCGCAGGCGGTCGCACTGGGTGGCCGTGTGGTTTACGGCGGCAAGCGCATCGAGCGCCCCGGCTATTACGTGGAGCCGACCATCATCGCCGGAGCAGACAACAGCTGGCCCTGCGTGCAGCACGAAACCTTTGCGCCCATCGTTTACATCGTCGAGTACGACACGCTGGAGCAAGCCATCGACCTGCACAACGGCGTGGTCCAGGGCCTGGCCTCGGGCATCCACAGCCAGGACATTTCCAATATCGAGCTGTTCCTCTCCGCCGCCGGCAGCGACTGCGGCATCGCCAAGGTGAATATGGGTACCACGGGCGCCGATGTCGGCGCGGCCTTTGGCGGCGAAAAGGAAACCGGCGGCGGGCGCACAGCTGGATCCGACGCCTGGAAGGGCTATATGCGGCGCCAGAGCGTGTGCATCAACTGGAGTCGGGAATCACCCTGGGATCAGCGCATCAAGCTCGACTAAGCCGTACGCAGCGGCACACCTTCTCTCATTTTGAAATCAAGCGTCCCGCAAGACGGGGCACAGGCGGAACCATGTCTATTGAAATCGTAAAGCAGTTTCACGCACTGGCCGGCAGCGGTCAGTTTGCCGAGGCGCTGGCGCTTTTTGCTGATGATGCAGTCATTGAATTCCACGGCCCGGCGAGCATCCCGCTGGCTGGCCGGCATGTCGGTCGCGCAGCGATCGGCAAGTTCTTCGCCACGATCGGCAGCGCGCTGGAGATCGAACATTTCGAGGCCAGCGAGTTTATCGATGGCGGCAGCAGCGTCGTGGTGCTGGGACGCGAACGCTCGCGGGTCAAGGCCACAGGCCGCGTCTTTGACGTGCCCTGGGTACAGGTGTGGCGCAGCAATGGCCGGCAGCTGACCGCACTGAGCGACTTTTTTGACACCGGCTCGATGGCGCAGGCCTTCGTTCAAGCCGCTTGAAGCACCGACACGAGGAGAGATCATGAGTACCAGCAGAACAGGTGAGGACTACATCAACAGTCTGCGCGATGGACGCGCGGTCTATATCAATGGCGAGCGTCTGGACAATCACGTCGACCATCCGGCTTTCCGCAATGCGATTCGCACGGTCGCCGGCCTCTACGATTATCAAGCCGCCAATCCCGAGACGATGAGCTTCCGCTCGCCCGGCAATGGCCGCGAGGTGAGCTTTGCATGGCAGATTCCGACCACGCCGGAGCTGCTCAAGAAGCGCGCCGAGGGTCACCTCGCCGTCGCCCGCCAGACCGGTGGCTGGCTAGGCCGCTCGCCCGACCACGTGCCCTCGGCCCTGGTCGGCATGATGGCCGGCATCGAGGTGCTCGAAGAGTACGACAGCAAGCGCGCGGCGGCACTCAAGGCCTATTACGAGTGGGCACGCGACAATGATGTGGCGATGACCTACACCATCGTCAATCCGCAAGGCGACCGCTCCAAGGATGTTGGCGAGCAGGGCAACAAGTACCACTCGCTGTGTGTCATTGATGAGGATGCCGAAGGCATCACCGTGCGCGGCGCCAAGATGCTCGGCACCTCGGCGACCCTGGCGCAGGAGTGTTTCGTCGGCGTGCAGAACCCGCTCAAGCCCGGCGATGAAGACTACGCCCTGTCCTTCGCCATCCCGATGGGCGCCAAGGGCGTGCGCACGCTGTCGCGCCGTTCGTATGAAGCGGCCGCCAGCTCGGAATTCGACTACCCGCTGGCGACGCGCTTTGACGAGAACGACGCCCTGGTGTTCTTCGACGATGTGAAGGTGCCCTGGGAACGCGTGTTCATCTACAAGCGCCCGGACCTGGTCAATTCGCTGTTCCACAAGACCGCTGCCGAAGCACTGATGAATCTGCAAAGCCAGGCCCGCCTGACCGTCAAGCTGCAGTTCCTGCTGGGTGTGGCGCGCCGCGTCACCGAGACCACCGGGGTGATCAACTTTCCGCCGATCCAGGACATCCTCGGCAAGCTCGCCGCGCAGGCGATGGCGGTTGAAGGCGCCTTCCGTTCGCTGGCCAATGACCCGACCCGGCGTGGCGATGTGTATGTGCCCAAGGCCTCACGTGTGTATTCGGCAACCTCGATCGGGCAGGAACTCTACCCGCTGTTCGTCAACGAGATCCGTGGTCTGGTGGGCGGTGGCGTGATCATGCTGCCTTCATCGGTCGAGGATTTCGCCAACCCCGAGATGAGCGCAATGATCGAAGCGACGCAGCGCTCCGGCGCCACCACGCCGCTCGGTCGCGTCAAGCTGATGAAGCTGGCCTGGGACGCGCTGGGTTCGGAATTCGGCTCGCGTCACACGCAGTACGAAATGTTCTATTCCGGCCCGCCCTTCGTGCAGCACATGCGCTGCTTCGGCAACTACGACTGGAACGCCTCGACCTCCATGGTCGACGGCATTCTCGACAGCATCCAGCTACCCGCCAAGGCCTGAGGACATCATGACTGCGCATGTCGCCTGGATTCCCCAGCCCACCGCCGGCGTATCCGCCGGCCCCTCGTCCTACCTCAGTGCAGAAGAGGCGCAAGCCGCGTTTCGCGGTGCCATGCGCCGCCTGGCGGGTGCAGTGCACCTGGTCACCACGCGCGCTGGCGAAGAGCTTGGCGGGCTCACCGCCACAGCGGTCTGTTCGCTGACTGCCGCACCGCCGCGCGTACTGGCCTGCATCAATCTGGCCGGACGCAGCTACCGCATGATCTGCGAGAGCCGCGTGATGGCCGTCAATGTACTCGGCGCCGAACACGAGGAAGTGGCCAAGCGCTTTGCCAACCCCAAATGCGGCAATCCCTTCGAGGGCAGCGAGCAATGGACCCAGGCGACGACCGGTGCGCCGCTGCTGGTCGGCGCGCAGGCGAGTTTCGACTGCGCCGTGGAACAGATCCTGGTCACCAGCACCCACGCCATTGTCATCGGCGACATCCGTCACATCAGTTATCAGGAGAGCGGCAAGCCGCTGCTCTACGCCGAGGGGCAGTTCATGAGTACCGCGCCACTCAGTTTCGCTTGATCCATCCCGCACCCATCAAAACGATCAGAAAGGCCCCAACATGCAACCCAGCAGACTCCCCGCCGCGCTCGTGGTCAGCGCCATCGCTCCGCTCGCAGCCCTGGCAGGCAATAGTGCCCAGGCAGCAGCTCTCGACTTCAAGAATGTCGCCACCAATATTCAATATGCCTACGCGCTGGATTCCAGCGAAGACAAGGCGCTGGGCTATGGCGCCGCAAGCAGCAAGCTGAGAACCTTCCGCTTCCACCATGAGGACTCGTGGCGCTTCGGCAACAACTCCTTCCTCTACGACTACCTCAAGAGCGACAAGGCGCTGGGCGGCGAAGTGTTCGGCCCGAACAAACCGGCCAATTTCGCTTACGGCGATGGCAGTGGTACCTATTTCTGGGTCGCCGAATCGGAACTGCTGGGCAGCAAAGTCTTCGGCCTGGAAGAAGGCAAGGGCTTGCTCAAGGACATCGGCTTGTCAGCCCGCGTCGAGCGTGGCGGCTACTACAAGTTCCATGCCTTCGAGTACGGCCCGCGCGTGCACCTGAATGTGCCTGGGCTGGATGTCTTCAAGCTGGCGCTGTGGCGCCGTGAAAAGTCCGACATCTCGGGCTCCGCCGGCAAGGGTGGCTTCGATGTCGGCACACGTCGCGATTATCGCGACAGCTGGCTGGTCGGCGCCGACCTGAAAACTTCGTGGCAGATGTTCGGCTACAAGTGGACCTCGCAAACCTTCATCCGCTACCAGATCGGCCGTGGTGGCAAGGCTGCCGCAACGGGCGACGAGAACATCAATGGCATTCCGTCACGCGTGTGGATCGAACCCGATGTGTTCATGGAACTGAACCCGCACCTTGCCATCGGCCTGCGCGACTACTACCTGCGCCAGAGCGACGCCATCGACAACGGCTACAGCACCGCGGGCACCAAGGCGCACCACGTGCCGCAGATCGTGCTCAAGGCCAGCTTCTGAGCGCTCCCAATCCTGATTAGCGAGGCCAGCATGAAACCCATCAAGTCCGTCCATCGTCGCCAGCTCTTGCAAGGCTTGTCGGCCGCCGCGCTGTCGCTGACGCTGCCGCGCATGGCCAGTGCGCAGAGCAAGGTGATCCGCATCGGCTACGTCTCACCGCAAACCGGCCCGCTGGCCGCGTTCGGCGAGACCGACAACTTCACCCTGGCGCAGGTGCGCGAAGCGCTCAAGGCAGGCATCAAGATCGGCAATCAAACGTATGCCGTCGAGATCATCGTCAAGGACAGCCAGTCCAACCCGAATCGTGCCGCCGAAGTGGCGATGGACCTGATCAACAAGAGCAAGGTCCAGCTGATGCTCTGCGCGGCCACGCCGGATACCGTCAATCCGGTCAGCGATCAGTGCGAGCTGGCCGAAGTGCCCTGCGTGTCGACGGCCTCGCCCTGGGAGTCCTGGTACTTTGGCCGTGGTGGTACGCCGGCCAAAGGTTTCGACTGGACCTATCACTTCTTCTTCGGCCTGGGCGATGGCATCGCGGCCTACACCGCGCTGTGGCAGAAGCTGCCAACCAATAAGGTGGTCGGTCTGCTGTGTCCGAATGATGCCGATGGCGAGGCCTGGGCCGACAAGCAGCACGGTTTGCCGCCGGCCCTGCAGAAGCAGGGTTACAAACTTGTCGATCTGGGCCGCTTCCAGTCCGGCAGCGACAACTACACGGCGCAGATCACGGCCTTCAAGAAAGCCGGTGTGGAGATCGTCAGCGGCGTGCTCAATCCGCCGGATTTCACGACCTTCTGGAATCAGGCACGACAGCAGGGCTTCAAGCCGAAGATTGTGACGGTGGCCAAGGCGATGGTGTTTCCGCAAGCGGTCGACAACCTCGGCACCGCCGGTGATGGCGTAACCGCCGAGGTGGTGTGGTCACCTTATCACCCCTTCAAATCCTCCCTCACCGGGGCCAGCTCGGCGCAAGTGGCCGAAGCCTGGGAAGGGCGTGCGAAGAAACAATGGACGCCGCCGCTGGGCTGGATTCATGCGCTGTTCGAGGTCGGCATCGACGCACTGCGGCGCAGTGGCGACCCCTTCAAAGCGGCCGCCGTGCGCGATGCGATCAAGGCGACCAAGCTGCAAACCCTGGCTGGCGCGGTCAATTTCACCAACGGGCCGATGAAGAACGTGTCCTCGATTCCGCTGGTGACCGGGCAGTGGAAATCCGGCGGCAAGTTCAAGCATGACATCGAGATTGTCTCCAATGAATCTGCGCCTGCAGTCGGTCTGACCGGCAAGCTGCGTGCCTTGAGCTGAGCGGAACGGAGTCTGTTATGGCCGGCTTGCAGCTGGAGGGACTGCACAAGTCCTACGGAGCGCTCAAGGTGACGGACGATTTGAGCTTCTCGCTCGAATTCGGCCGCACGCTCGGGGTGATCGGGCCGAACGGTGCGGGTAAAAGCACCTTGTTTAATCTGATCACCGGCGTCGTGCCGCCTGATGCCGGCCGCATCATTTTTGACGGGCAGGACATTACGCGGCGCCCGGCGACACAGCGCGCGCGCATCGGCATCTGCCGCTCCTACCAGGTGCCGCAGCCCTTCAACAACATGAGCGTGTTCGAGAACCTGCTGGTGGGTGCCAGCTTCGCTGCCGGCATGTCCGAACGCGAAGCGCGCACGCACTGTGCGCAGATCCTCGAACAAACCGGTTTGCTCGCGCGCGCCAATGAACCGGCCGGGCAGCTGCGTCTGCTCGACCGCAAGCGGCTCGAAATGGCGCGCGCGCTGGCGGCCAAACCGCGCCTGCTGCTGCTCGATGAGATCGCTGGCGGACTGACCGACGATGAATGCCAGTCCTTGTTGCAACTGATCCGCAGCATTCACGCGCAAGGCGTGGCGATCATCTGGATCGAACATGTGGTGCACGTGCTGACCTCCTTCGTCGACCGCTTGCTGGTGTTGAACTTCGGCGCAAAACTGGCCGACGGCACACCCGACGCGGTGATGGCCGATGCCGAAGTGCAGCGCGTTTACATGGGGCTTGAAGCATGAGTGCATGGGCGCTTGAAACACGCGGGCTATGTGCATGGCATCGCGATCTGCAAGTGTTGTTCGATGTTGACATCCAGGTGCCGGAAGCCGCCGTGGTGGCTTTGATCGGCGCCAACGGCGCAGGCAAATCCAGCCTGCTCGACAGCCTTGCCGGACTGGTGCGCAGCCGTGGCAGCATCGCGCTCGGCGATACGCCACTGCAGGGGCTGAGCCCGGCACGCATCGCGCAGCTGGGGCTGGCCCTGGTGCCTGAGGGCCGCCGCCTGTTCCCTTCACTGAGCATCGAAGAAAACCTGCTCATCGGCGCCGCATCAGGGCGCAGCGGGCCGTGGAATCTGGCGCGCATCTACGCGCTCTTTCCGGTGCTGGCGGAGAAGCGCCACGCGCCCTCACATTCGCTCTCCGGCGGGCAGCAGCAGATGGCCGCCATCGGCCGCGGCCTGATGTCCAACCCGCGCGTGCTGATGTGCGACGAGATCTCGCTGGGCTTGTCGCCCGCGGTCGTCAAAGGCATCTACGAGCAACTGGGCACGATCACCCGCGAAGGCACGGCCATCGTGCTGGTCGAACAAAGCATCGTGCTGGCCATGCAGGCGGCACAACACGTCTATTGCATGCGTGAGGGGCAGGTCGTGCTGAATGGCGCGCCTGAGGCACTGACACGCGAGCAAATCAGCCAGGCCTATTTCGGAGCGCACCATGAGTGATTGGTTGGGAATCGTGGTGCAAGGCATCCTCACCGGAGGACTCTATGCCTTGTTCGCCGCCGGTTTGTCGATGAGCTTCGGCATCCTGCGCATCGTCAATCTGGCCCATGGTGATCTGATCGTGCTGGCCTGCTTCGTCGCCTTGATGGTGGTGGAAACACTCGGCCTGCCGGCGCTGACAAGCTTCATCTTCGTCGTACCGGCAATGTTCGCGCTCGGCTACGCGCTGCAACAGGGCTTGCTGAACCGTGTCATCGGCAATGGCGAGCTGCCCCCGCTGCTGACGACGTTCGGGCTGTCCATCGTCATCCAGAACAGCTTGCTCGAACTGTTCAGTGCTGACAATCGCAAACTGCAAGCCGGTGCCATCGAAGTACAGAGCCTCGATCTGCTGCCGGGCGTCACGGTGGGCTGGCTGCCCCTGCTGATGTTCCTCTGCGCCGTCGTGCTGCTGGCACTGCTGCATGCACTGTTCTTCCGTACCCGCCTGGGGCGCGCCTTCCGCGCCGCCGCCGATGACCCGCGCACACTCTCGCACATGGGCTACGAGCCCAAGCGCATCTATGCCTTGGCCATGGGTACAGCGATGGCGGTGTGCGCAGTCGCCGCCGTGTTCATGGCAGTGCGCACGCAATTCACCCCGCTGTCCGGGCCGGCACGCCTGCTGTTCGCCTTTGAGGCGGTGATCATCGGCGGCATGGGTTCGATCTGGGGCACCTTCCTCGGTGCGCTGCTGCTCGGTGTGGCGCAGGCCGTGGGCGCCGCACTCGACCCCGTGCTGGAGACTCTGGCAGGCCATGTGCTGTTTTTCATCCTGCTCCTGCTACGCCCGCAAGGCTTGATTGCCAAAGGTAAATGAAGTGATGAACCCTGATCGCTCCGCTGCCACGCGCAGCCTCGTCGCAGGCGGCTGTTGCTTCCTGCTGTGCATCGTGCTCGGCCTCGCCCCCTGGTGGCTGGAACGCGCCAGCTTGTTGCGCGCGGTCGAGTTTGCGTACTACATCGCCCTCGCCCAGATGTGGAACCTGCTCGCCGGATATGCCGGATTGATGTCCATCGGGCAACAGATGTTCGTCGGTATCGGCGCCTATGTTCTGTACGCCATGGTCATCAAGCTCGGCTGGGGCGTGCTGCCTGCGCTCCTGCTGGCCGGCAGCGCTGCTCTCGTCATCGCCCTGCCCGCGGCCTTGCTGCTGTTCCGCCTGCGCGGCGCACAGTTCGCGATTGGCTCCTGGGTGCTGGCCGAGAGCGTGATGCTGCTGGTGACCCGCAGTGAAGATCTGGGCGGCGCCTCTGGTCTCAGCCTGCCCGCGACAGCAGTGCGCGCCATGGCCGCCTCGGCCGACGAGCGAATCCAGCTCATCTGGTGGCTGGCCCTGCTGCTGGCCATAGGCAGCACCTTGCTGGTGTTCCTGTGGCTGCGCTCACGCCAGGGGCTGGCCCTCACCGCGCTGCGCGACAACGAGACCGCCGCTGCGGGCCTCGGCGTTGACACCCGTCGCGTGAAATTCGCGGTCTATCTCGCCGTGGCCGGCATGAGTGGCCTGATCGGCGCGCTGATCTTCCTCAACAAGCTGCGCATCTCGCCCGGTGCGGCTTTCAGCATGAGCGACTGGACCGCCAGCGTGATCTTCATTGTAGTCATCGGCGGCATTGGCAGCATCGAAGGTCCGCTGCTCGGCGCGCTGATCTTCTTCGCCTTGCGCGAGGTGTTCGCCGCCTACGGCGCCTGGTACCAGATCCTGCTCGGTGCGACCGCCATCCTGGTGATGATCAAAGCGCCACGGGGTGTGTGGGGACTGCTGTCAGCACGCTGGGGCTGGTCCTGGTTGAGCGTACGGCGATTGCTGAAGAACTGATTTTCGCGCGCACACTGGCCACGGTGGCCAGCGCTTGATGCTGGCGTGTCGCCAGACCGCCATTCACTCGACGCGGCTTCACTCATGCACTGCCAGATGGCCGATGAAGTGGCGTGCGAAGTCGTCGAGCACCTTGGCGCGTGGCTGGTCGGCGCGAAAAGCCAGGCCGAAGGTGTAGGCGATGCGCGGGCGGAAGGGCCGGCAGACAATCGGCAGATGACTGAAGTGCGAGGCGAGCAGCGAGTTGATGATGGAGATGCCGAGGCCTTCCGCGACAAAGCCGCAGGCGGCGCCGGCCGAATGCACTTCGATGCGCACCTTGGGGATGAACTGCGCGGCGCGGAAGGCCAGATCCAGCTCGGTGCGCAGGGCGCGCTGGCGGCCGAGCAGGACCAGCGGTTCCTTGCGCAGATCATCGAGCGTGATCTGCGCGCGGGCACTGAGCGGGTGATCGAGGGGCAGGACGCAGACCGCTTCGCTGACCAGCGTGTGCACGATGTCGAAGTCGGCCAGCGCACTGGGCACGCGCACGAAGCCGATGTCGGCCGAGCCGTCGAGCACCGCGCGCTCGATGGCTTCGTAGGAGCCGGAAACGATCTCGACCACGGTATTGGCGTGCTCGGCGATGAAGTCCGCCACCACGCGCGGCATCAGCTGCTGCGCCATGCTGATCGGCACGCCAACCTTGATCAGGGTCTTGCGGATGCCGCCGACGCGCAGGGCATCGGCCAGGCGTTGCACGCGCTGCACTTCTTCGACCACACGATTGATCTGCGCCAGCAATTCCTCGGCGTCTGGCGTGGCCAGCAAGCGCCCCTTGCGCCGCACGAACAGCGACAGGCCCAGCGATTCCTCAAGCTGCGTCAGCAGGCGACTGGTGGCTGACTGCGAGAGGCCCAGCCGGGCCGCCGCCGCAATCGTCGAACCGCTGGCCATGATCGCCTGGAAGGCCTCGAACTGCTTGAGATTCATTGCGCGATGCTCCTCGATACAGCCGTGTCCGAAAGGCACTTAGTATCACGAAACGCCGCGCACTGCAGGCGGCCTGATCAGCAGCGAATGAGGCCGAGGCCTGCGGTGATCTCGATCTCGGTGCCGAACGGGGCGGACAGTCGCTGCAAGCGCTGCAGGATGCGCTGCGCGTCTTCGCCCTGAGCCAGACGCGGGATGCCGCGATCGGCATCGCGCTCGTTTTGCCAGTGCATCTCGACCGGGTGCAACTCGATCGCCTGCAGCCTGCCGTTGGCCTGATAGCGATTGATGGCGATCACGCTCTCGTACCAGATCTGTTCCTTGAACACGCCATGCACGCGGCGATGTTCCATGAACTCCGCCTCGGTCATGCTGCCCGGTTCGAGCTTGTCCTTGTCGTATTCATCGCGGGTAATCGGGAACTGCTGGTTCTCCATGAAGAAGAAGTTGCCCAGCGAGTAGTAGATCGGCCGCCCCTGGTAGATCTCGATGCCGCGCAGCTGATGCGGGCCGTGGCCGATCACCGCATCGGCGCCCTGATCGATGGCCTCGCGGGCGATCAGCGGCATGAAGTCGGGCGGCGTTTCGCTGAAATTGCCCGGCTCATGCGTGTGCAGCGAAAACACCGCAAAGTCGCTGCTCTGCTTGGCCTGGCGGATGTTGTGGAGGATGCGCCGGCGGTCCGCTTCGTTGAGGCTGAAGCTGAAGGCGACGTCCTGATCCAGATCGGCGCGGGCACGGTACTTGGTGTCGAACAGGCTCACCACCTGGTTGCGCGCGTCGGCGGCGAGGATGGAGCGCCGCATCATGCCCTTGGGCAAGGCGTCGCGCAGCGCGGCAAGCTGTTGCAGGCGCTGTTCGGAGACCAGCACGTAACGCGTGCTGCGCAAGGCGTTGAGGCCGGGGCGCCCGGGAATCTGGCCGAGCGGGTCGATGGCGCGCGCATCGGCCTCGAAGCGCGAAGCTGCGGCGACCAGGCTGACGCGCCCGGCGGCGGTGCTGAGGATCGCCGGCGCGCTGGCCTGCGCAAGCGTCTCGCCGGTGCCGGCCTGGACGATGCCTGCCGCGCGGAACAGCGCATCGGTGCTGCGCAGGCCCGCCACGCCCCAGTCGGTGCTGTGATTGTTGGCGCGGCTGAGCAGCGTGAAGCCCATCTTGCGCAGATCTTCAGCCACCGCAGGCGTGCTGATCAGCCACGAGCCGCCCGACAGCGCGGCGGGGCTGCCGCCGAATTGCTGCAGGTCGATGGCCGTGCCTTCAAAATTGCCAAAACAGGCATCGGCGTTCTGCAGCAAGGCCAGCAGATCGGGCGAGCGGCGCGCCAGACGGGCGTGGATCGCATCGGAGATGATCAGGTCGCCGACCGCGCTGAGCGTGAAGCCGGCAGCTACGTTGGCATCGCGCCAATTAGGCGCGAGCTCGCCCGGCGCGCCGGGCTGGCTGGAGTGTTGAGTCTGGGTCTGAGTCTGAGTATCAGCCATGCTGTGCGGCCTCCACAGCAATGCCGTCCCAGCACGCACGCGCCAGACGGCCCAGGGTTGAGAAGGCAGAGGCGTAGCCGGGCAGGCCATCCGGCATCACCAGCGGCACCTGGTCGGTGTAGCCGGTGAAGATGAACAGTGGCTTGCCGTCGCGGAACACGATGCCACCATCCATGCGGCCACGCTTGCCGGTGCCACCCTTGTGCGCCACCTTGGCATCGGCTGGCAGCAAGGAGGCCATCTTGGTCCGCAGCTTCTGCCAACTCAGCACCTCGATGGCAAACGCGCATTGCGCCTGCGTGCAGCCGAGCAGTGGCGCGCCAGCGGGACTCTGCGCACCTTGCAGGATCAGCTCGTAGAGACGGCCCTGATCGCCGGCACTCGTCGTCGTCACTTCCTCCAGCGCGTGATCCAGCGGCAGGTCGGGGCGCGGAATGGTGTTGCGGTGCCGGGTATTGTGCAGCCCGGCGCGCTGGCAGAAGTCATTGATTTCGTCGAGGCTGATGCGTTCGAGCACCATGCGCGTGCACACATTGTCACTGACGATGATCATCTGCACGAGCGCGTCGCGCAGGCTGATGCTGAATCCGGGCGTGAGGTACTTGAAGGTGCCGGAGACCACGCCTTCGCGCAAGCGCTCCTCGTACAGAATCGGCTCGGCAAGATCCAGCCGACCCTCGCCGACCGCGCGCAGCACCGCCATCAGGATCGCCGTCTTGCGCGTGCTGCCCGACGCGAATGGCATATCGCCGTTGCGCTGCAGGATTTCGCCGCTGACCAGATTGCGGACGTACCACGCCGTGGTGTAGATCTGCTCGTCGCAAATGCGGTTCAAGCGCAGTGCCAGGTCTTCCATGAGCCCTCCTTCAATCCATCCTGCGCTGCGCAGCTAGACAGCTCAGGATTTGCCTTTGGCATACACCGGCGCGGCGAGCGCGCGGGTGCATGAACGAAGCCGATCATAGTCAGCCGCGTTTTGGCCGCGCAAGGGTATGCGCGAAATGGATTGGGCTATGCGCTTTCTGGCGCTGCGCCTAGTTGCTCAGCTTGAAGCTGCTGCTCAGCACAAAGGCATAACGCTCGGGGCGGATGTAGAAGCTGGACTGGTCGCAGCAGGCGCCGCTCTCGAAGTAGGAGCTGCGCGTGAGCACCAGCAAGGCGTCGCCCGGCTGCGTCTGCAGCACCTCGGCGAGCGCGGCATCGGCAGCTTGCGCGCTGATCGCCATGTCGGCACGGACCGGAGCCTGACCCAGCAGCGTGTCGAGCAGGCTGTAGGCGGGCTGCTGCGCCACTTCGTCCCAGCTGGCGGTATTGAGCGCATCGGGCAGATAGCTGATGCCCAGCGCCACCGGCTGCGCATCGACCAGATGCAGGCGCCTCAGCTGGCAGAGCTGCGGCGCGCCGCCGAAGCGCTCGCGCAGCGTGGCCGGGGTGGCGACGCGCTGCTTGTCGAGCAGGCGCATGCTGGCATCGAGGCCTTGCAGGCGCAGCGATTCGTGAAAGCTGCGCAGCGAATCCAGACCATGCCGCACCTGCTTGCCGGCGGCGTAGCTGCCCTTGCCCTGGCGCCGCACGATATGCCCCTCGGCCACCAGCTTGTCGAGCGCCAGCCGCACGGTGACGCGGCTCACCTCGAAGCGCTCACCCAGCTGCGCTTCCGAAGGCAGGCGCCCGCTGGGCTCGTAGTGACCGGCTTCGATTTCCTCCAGCAAGCGGTTGGCGATCTGCGCGTAGAGCGAGGTCGCATTCTCACGCGCCAGCAGGCTGGGCGCCGCCGCTGCGGGCACTGCGGATTTCTTCATAAGCTTTTCCGGAATTCGTATTAGGCCAACTTGTATTAATACGTATTATTGCCACACAGTAGTTTAGCGCCAAGTGTTGAGCGACAACTTACAGCCCCACAATTTCAGCGAATCCAGATCATGCACGGCGCAGCCGACCTCGTTTCTCCCTCCACGCCGGTCGCAGCCGGGCCACGACGCGCGGCGCATCTGCAGCTCAGCGAGCTGGCCTTTGCCTATCCCGGCGCGGGCAGCGTGTTCCGCGCGCTCAATCTGCAGGTGCAGCCGGGCGAATTCGTCGCCGTGCTCGGCCCCTCGGGCTGCGGCAAGTCGACCCTGCTCAATCTGCTGGCCGGCTTTCTGCAGGCCGATGGCGGCAGCGTGCAACTCAACGGCCAGAGCATCCGCCCGGAGATGCCCGAGCTGGGCTATGTGTTCCAGTCACCCAATCTGTTCCCCTGGCTCACCGTGCTCGACAACGTGCGCTTCGGCCTGCAGATGGCCGGCAGCTTGAGCGCGGCCGAACAGATTGCGCGGGCACGCCACTACATCGATCTGGTCGGCCTCGGCGCGGCGGCCGAGCTGTTCCCGCACCAGCTCTCGGGCGGCATGCGTCAGCGCGTCTCGCTGGCGCGCACCCTGGCACCCGAGCCCACCTTGCTGCTCGCCGACGAGCCTTTCGGCGCGCTCGACGCGATCACCCGCCGCCACATGAACGAAGAACTGCTGCGGCTGTGGAGCCAACTCGGCCAGAGCATCCTGTTCATCACCCACGACATCGACGAAGCGATCTTCCTCGCCGACCGCGTGGTGCTGCTCGGCCGCGCGCCACAGGGCATCGACAGCGAACTCGCGATCGATCTGCCGCGCCCGCGCAGCTTCGCCAGCACCACGCGCCTGCCGCGCTTCCTCGAATACCGCAACCACTTGCTCGACCGCATCGCCCACGTCACGGAGACCTTCGCATGAGCCATCGTCGTCAATTCCTCAGCGCGCTTGCGCTGGCAGTCTCGTTCCTCGCCACACCCGCCGCCTTTGCACAAAACAAGCCGCTGCGCGTCGGCTGGGTGTTTGCGATGGCCAATGCGCCGGCGGTGATCGCCGAGCAGAAACGCTTCTTCGCCGAAGAAGGGCTGAATGTCGAGATCAAGTCTTTCGGCGACGGCCCGGTGCTGCAGCAGGCGCTGGCTGCCGGTGAACTCGACGTGGCCTATGTCGGCGCGCCGCCGATCTACCAGTGGTTCTCGCGCGGTCTGGATGCACGCATCCTCGCCAAGGTGAATTATGGTCAGGCTGCGATCATCGCCAACAATGCCAGCGCCATCAAATCGGTGGCCGATCTGCGCGGCAAGCGCCTGGCCTCGGTCGCCAAGGGCAGCGGCATGGATGTGCTGCTGCGCGGTTTCATCCTCAAGCAGCAGGGCAAGCTTGATCCGGACAAGGATCTGGACATCCAGACCATCCCGCCGGGCAATATGAATGCAGCATTGGATCGCAATGTCGTCGACGCGGCCTTCCTGTGGGAGCCCTTCGTCAGCCAGGCCCTGCTGCGCGGCAACAGCCGCCTGGTGCTCGATCTGAACCTCGCGCTACCGCAATACCCCTGGTACGTGGTGATGGCACCAGCCAGCACGCTCAAGGAACGCCCGGCCGATGTGATCAAGCTGCTGCGCGCGCATCGCCGTGCGATTGCCTTCCTGCAGAGCAATCCGGCGGAGTCGGACAAGATCATCGCCCAGGCTTTCAACCTCGAAAGCGTGCAGACCGCCGATGGCAAAACCCTGCAGGGCGAGACCATCGTGCATGAGGCACGCAAGCGCCTGGGGTGGTCCGACAAGCTGGAAACGCGCGACCTGCAATTCATCCAGCAGCTGATGGATTACTCGCTGGAGCTGGGCTTCATCAACCGCCCGCTGAAGGTCGACCAGGTCGTTGATCTGAGCTATTGGCAGAAAGCCACTTCAGCAAAATGAGTGTCAAGAATCATCCGGCATGGCGACGGCGCGCGCTGGCCTGGAGCTCGCTGCCCCTGCTGGTGCTGATCTGGATTGCACTGGCCAGCCGCGTGCCCGCCTATGTGCTGCCACAACCTTGGGACGTGCTGCGCGAAGGCCTGCAGTGGCTCGATAGCGGCAAGCTCGCCAAGCACCTGGGCAGCAGCCTGCTGCGCGAGCTGATCGGCTTTGGCAGCGCCGCCGCGCTGGCCATTGCGCTGGGCACCGGTCTCGGTCTGTCGCGTGCGCTGCGCGACTTCATGGGCCCGCTCAACAGCCTGTTCATGGCCATCCCGCCGATTGCCTGGACGCCGCTGATGATCATCCTCCTCGGTCTGGGCAATGCCTCCATCGTCGCCGTGATCATCCTCGCGGCGCTGTTCCCGATGGCGCTCACCGTGCAGGAAGGCGTGCAGGCTATCCAGGGCGGCCTGGTGCGCGCCGCACGTACCCTCGGCGCAGACAAACGCCAGTTGCTGCACCACGTCTACCTGCCCGCCTGCCTGCCTTTCATCACCGCTGCGCTGCGCATCGGCTTCAGCCAGGCCTGGCGCGCACTGATCGCCGCCGAGATGATCGGCGCCTCGCAAGGCATCGGCTGGATGGTGTCGACCGGCGGGCAGATCGGCAACAGCAGCCAGGTGCTGCTGGGCATCTGCCTGATCGGCCTGATCGCCTGGCTCACCGAGAGCCTCCTCTTCCGTCGACTGGAAGCGCATTACCAGCACTGGGTCGGTCAATAAAGGAATCCATCATGACAAAATCATTCGATCCGGCACGCGAAGCCGGTGACTACATCGCACCCGTCGGGCTTTACGAGCGCAACAAGGCGCGCCCCTTCCTCGGCCAGTTCAGTTGCGAACGCAGCGAGCTGATCGCCGGCGAATGGACCGAGCTGACCTTGGTCTACGAAGTCGGCGCCTCGGGGCTCGCCGATGGCGCATGGCTCAAGCTGGCTTTCAAGTTCTACTCGGACTGGGCGCTGTTCCAGACTTCCGACCCGCGCGCCGCCAACTTCGTTTCGGCTGAATACCATGCGGGTGCGCTGGTGCCGGGCCAGAGTCCAGCCACCGTGCAGCATCTCAAAGTACGCTTCGACCAGAAGGGCCACGAGCGCCCGTTCCAGAAAGCAGTGCTGATCGACATCGTCGATGGCTACCTCAACCCGGGCGACCGCATCGTCATCCGCCTCGGCGATCGCCGCCAGGGCGGGCCCGGCACGCGCGTGCAGAGCTTTGTCGAAAAGGGCTTCCGCTTCCGCATGTACATCGATCCGCTGGGCAGCTCGAAGTTTGCCGAAGTGCCCGGCGACTGCGTGCTCGACATCCTCGCCGGGCCGCCGAAAACTCTGGCGATCATCGCGCCGCGCCTGCTCGGCACCGAAGAGCGCTTCGATGTGCTGCTGCGCGTGGACGACGCCTGGGGCAACACCAGCCAGAACACGCCGCTGCCCGGCACCCTTTCGCTACACGGCCCGGCGGGCGAAGCGCTGGACTTCCCCTTCACGCTGGCGACGCAAGGCTGGGCGGTGGCGCGGATCAGCATTCCGGCTTTGCACAGCGCAGGCGAATGGCATTTGCATGCGCAGGTCGATGCGGGGCACGAACAGTTCCACGCCAGCGCTTACGTCACCACGGCCGCCAGCGGCGGCCTGCGTCCGCTGTATGCGGATCTGCATGTGCATTCGGACGACACCATCGGCACCAATGACACGCTCTACAACCTCAGCTACGGCCGCGATGTCGCCGGGCTCGACGTGCTGGGCTACACCGCCAATGACTTCAACATCACCGAGCAACGCTGGAACGACGCCGTCGCGCTGATCCATTCGCTCAACGAAGACGGCCGCTTCGTCTGCTACCCCGGCACCGAGTGGTGCGGCAATTCCTCGGCGGGCGGTGACCGCAACATCGTCTTCCTCGGCCACGGCAAGCCGCGTTTTCCGTTTGACGAACAGGGCCGCCTGGTGCGCAGCTTCGAGTGGAACGAGTTCACCGCCGGCACCATCCGCCCCGGTGCCTGGCCGGTCGATGAGTTGTATGCCGCCTATGCCGACGACGCCGAGCATCACCTGATGATGCCGCACGTGGGCGGCCGTCGCTGCAACCACGACTGGCATCACCCGCAACTGGAACGCCTGGTCGAAGTGACTTCGGCCTGGGGGCAGTTCCACTGGGTCTATGCCGAAGCGCTGGAGCGCGGCTACCGCGTCGGCGCTGCCGCCAATGGCGACGAGCACCAAGGGCGCTGCGGCGGCGGCGTGCCGGCGACGGCCGTGTTCGGCTCACGCGGCGGCCTCACCGGTGTGCTGGCCACAAGCTTCAATCGCGAAGGCGTCGGCCAGGCCCTGCGCGCACGGCGCACCTTCGCCACCACCGGCGAGCGTAGCTTCGCATCGCTACGCCTCGGCGAGCACTGGATGGGTGAAGTGTGCGCGAGCGACGGCAACACGCCGCTGCAATACCGCCTGCTCGGCGACCAGGGCTGGGAGAGTGTGGAGCTGTATCGTGGCGAACGCCGCATCTGGCAGCGCAATCTGCATGCCGAGCTGGGCTATGCCGACACGCGGGTGCGCATCCGCATCGGCGGCGCGCGCATCAAGGACCGCTACCGTGGCGCGTACTGGAGCGGCAGCATCGAAGTCATCGGTAGCCCGATTGGCGGCTTCACGACCTATGGCTTCGACCACCCCGAGCAAACCTGCTGGCGCGACAGCGCGACCACGCTGGGTTTCCGTACCGCGACACACGGCGACACCGACAGCATCGAACTCACGCTGGGCGCACTACGTCACGCACGCATCGAAGTCAAAGCGCGCATCGATGGCTACATCAAGGTCGGTGATCCGCTCACGCCGCAGTCTTTCGTGCATGCGCCCGAAGTGAGCTTGAGCATCAGCGGCGCGCAATTGCTGGAGCAGGGCTTCATCGAGCAACTGCTGCCCGGTGCCGAACTCAAGCTATCGATCGAACGCATCAGCGAACAGGCACTGCCACGCGATCTGGCTGGTGACATTGCGCTCGACGACTTGCCGCTGGAAGCTGGCAAGGAGCACCCGCTGTTCATCACCGCGCGGCAGCGCGATCAGTCACGGGTGTGGACTTCAGCGCTGTTCGTGCAGCGCTGAAGACGAGGCAGCGCGCTACTGGCGGGAGAACTTCTTGGCCAGCAGCGCGAGCTTTTCCTGACGCTCGCGTTCGGCGCGGGCGGCTTTCTCGGCCTTTTCCTTGGCGGCTTGCGAGGCCTTGTGCTCTTCGTTGCGCTTCTTGAAGCGATCGAACAGTTCCTTGCTGGCCAGCGCTCGCTGCTCTTCGCTGACTTCGCCGACAGCCACGCCCTCAAGGTCGAAGCGCTGCGTCGCCGCCTGGATGGACTTGAGGTAGCGCAGCGAATGGGTGTGCATGCCGAGGGCAGCACGCAGCTTCTTGCGGTTGATCTGCGGACGCAGCGCCATCAGCTGCTTGTCGATGCCAATTGCCAGCGGCAGATATTCACGCATGACCTTGAACTCCTGTTGCAGCTGCTTCAGCAGATCCTTCGCGGAGGGCTCAGCGACTGTTGTGCTCGGGACTTCGGTCATGGTGTACGTCTTGCAGGAATTTTTCGGAGGCTCAGTTTAACCAATCGCCCGCCACTTGGCTGTAAGTGCCGTCAGCAAGCGTGGTTCAAGGCGCTGCTTTTTGCGCTGCGGCAAGCGGGCAGACCAGGGTCTTGCCACCTTTACCGGGGCCCGCAAACTCAGCCAGATGATCATGCACGCACTGCACCGGGTCAGCGCTGTAGGCATAAGTGAGCGCCGCGGCGGGGAAAGGCTTGGTGGTCGTCCAGTCGCTGGCGTTCTTGAGCGTGCTGCGCGAAACATCCCAGGTGATGTTGTACTTTGCAAAGTCGGCCGGGCTGCTGATGTTGTTGTTGCGCAAATCCCAGTAACCAGCCACCGGGCTGTCACGCGAAGTCACCGGATTCCGGGCATTCTGGAACCAGTTACCCTCGATCAGCGCCTGCCCGTCCTGACGCACATTGATGCCGGAGACTTCAACACCGTCGTAGATGTTGTTGTAGGCATGCACAAAGCCGTAGCGCTGCAAGGGCAGACGTGCGCGGACATTGGAATAGATGTTGTGGTGGAAGGTCAGGTGACGGGTCGCGTTGTCGTGGTCCGAGGAGCCCGCCAGGCCCACCTTGAGGTGGTCATGCAGCAGGTTGTAGGAGATGGTGATGTTATCGACGTCATCGCGGATGTCGATCATGCCGTCGAAGGTGGTGTCGCCATCCGGCGTGTCGGGGCAATCAACATGCTTGTTGAAGAAGTTGTTGTGGTGCAGCCAGATGTTGCGTGAGCCGGCCTGGATGCCGATGATGTCGCCATTCCTGGCGCCGCCCTGCATCATGCCGATAGTCATGTCGCGGATGATGACGTTGCGCGCACCCTTCAGACGGATGCCGAAATTGGCCGAGGAACCCGGCGCACCGATGATGGTGAGATTGCTGCTGCCGATCAGGATTTCGCGCGGGCTCTTGCTCCACTGCCCGCAGACGTCGGCTTCAGCGCTCTTGATCGCGTCGTCTTCATTACCGGTATAGATGACAAGCTTGTTACCCCAAGCCACCGCCGACTGCAGCGCAGACATGCTGTCCGCATAGACCGGAGCAACATCACCACCGCCCGTGGCAGTCGAGTAGCCACCGCTGTCAGCAGCACTGGCAGCGCCGCTGCAGCACAGCGCGAGGGCCAGCAACAGCGCGCTCGGGTGGCGAAGGTGGGGGGCAATGGCCGGGCGGCCGGCGAAACGGGTTTTCATCTGGGGACTTTCTGCAACAACGATGCGAAGGGAGGGCTGCTTGCGCAAGCCGCGTATGTTCCGTGGCAATCTCCGGCCCGTCAATCACCTGACCGCCGCACGCCCTTTCTGTATGCTTGGCCCGGCGCGACATGCGCGGCAGCAGAGACCATGATGAAGTTGAGCAAGACGCAGCAGGACCAGCGGAGCAAACATGCTTGAGGCGGACCCGCCCGGTGACGAACTTCCCGGCGAAGGCGCGCGGGTGGCGGCGATCTACGCCCTGGTCGCCCACCAGCTCGATGCCTTCTACGAGCATGGTCAGTGGCTCAGCCAGGCGCAGGGCGCGACGCTGTGCAGCGAGTGGCTGGCGCGCTCGAAAAAGCGCTTGCCGCTGGCCGAGCGCAAGCAGCTGGCCGCGCTGGGAGATCAGGTGGCGGCGCAGATCCGCGACAGCCTCTCGCGCGAGGCCGGGCTGTACGCTGCGCACGAGTTGATGGAATCGCTGGACCCGCGCCATGTCTCGGAACTCGGCGCCTCGGTGATGGATGAGTGCCTGCGCGTCTTCAAGCAGGCCGGCGGCGCAGCTTAAAGCGGCGGCAGCGGGCTGCAGCAGCTGCGCTGATCAAGCGTCTCGATCAAACGGCAATGCTCGGCCGTATGGCTTTGGCATTCGACGATCTGGCTCAGCACTTCGCGCATCGCACAGAGGTCGGCGATGCGCGCTTCCACCTCGGCCAGATGCGCACGCGCCAGACTGTCTGCCTCGCGGCAGGGCGCTTCGGGGTGGTCAGCCAGCTGCAGCAAGGTCTTGATCTCCTCGATGGCAAAACCCAGCTCGCGGCCACGGCGGATGAAACGCAGGCGCTTGGCGGCGTCAGCGTCGTAACGCCGGTAGCCGCTCTGCGAGCGCGGCGGTGCGGCGAGCAGGCCGGTACGCTCGTAGTAGCGGATGGTTTCCGGATTGACGCCCGATGCGCGCCCCAGCTCGCCGATAGTGAATTCTGCAGACATGGCTTGACCCTGTAGTGACTACGGGGTTCACGATAGCGCTTTCTGATCTGCCGGAGAAACACCGATGAGCGCCCATTGCTGTCACCCCGAACCCTCCTCCGCGCCCCCCGCGCACGGGCCTTACCGCCGGGTGCTGTGGATCGCCCTGATCATCAACTTCGCGATGTTCGGCATCGAGATCATCTCCGGCGTCAAAGCCGGTTCGGTGTCCCTGCTTGCCGACTCGCTGGACTTCCTTGGCGACGCCGCCAATTACGGCATCAGCCTGTGGGTGCTCGGCCTCAGCCTTGCCACGCGGGCACGCGCCTCGCTGATCAAGGCTGCCTCGATGGCGGCATTCGGCCTCTGGGTGCTGGGCAGCACCGTGTGGCACGCCGCCAACGGCGATGTGCCGAGCAGCGAGACCATGGGCATCGTCGGCAGCCTCGCGCTGGCCGCCAATCTGGGCGTCGCACTGCTGCTCTACGCCTATCGCCAGGGCGACAGCAATATGCGCAGCGTGTGGCTATGCACGCGCAACGACGCGCTCGGCAATGTCGCCGTGCTGCTCGCCGCGCTGGGCGTGTTCAGCACCGATACGGCCTGGCCCGATCTTGCCGTCGCCGGCGTGATGGCTGCGCTGGCGCTGTCCTCCGCCTGGCAGGTGCTGCGTCAGGCGCGCGGCGAGCTGGGGCAGTGCGCAGCGCCCGCCCACGCGGGTCACAGGCACTAGGGCACTCAGGCACTAAGGCGCCATGGCCAAGGCCGCCCGCAGCCCGCTAACCAGGGCATCGAAGGTCACGCGGCAGCGCGGGCTATTGCGCAAGTCAGCGTGCATGGCGACCCAGGTGTCGAGCTGAATGTCCAGCGCCTCGGGCAACAGGCGCACGAGTTGCGCATCGCGCCGGGCGACACCAACCTGGCAAATGCCGACGCCGGCCCCGGCGCGGATCAAAGCCAGCTGGGCCAGATCGCTATCGCAGCGCAGGGCGAAGTTCTCGCGTGCCCAGATCGGGTAGCCGGCACGTGCGGCGCGCAGAAAGGGCGTTTCGACATCGAAACCGATCAGATCGTGCTGCGCCAGATCCGCGATCTGCGCCGGCAGGCCGCGCCGCGCCAGGTAATCGCTGCGCGCGTACAAACCCAGATGCACGGCGGCCACACGCGTGGCGAGCAGGACATCCTGCTGCGGCGGCAACATGCGCACGGCGATGTCCACCTCGCGCTGCACCAGGTCTTGCACGCGGTTGCTGAGCACCAGCTCGATCTCCAGCGCGGGATGATCGCGGCGCAGCGCGGCGAGGATGGGTGGTAGCCACTCCGTGCCCACCACTTCACTCGCCGAGATGCGCACGCTGCCGCTCACCGCCTGGCCAAAGCCGCCCGCCACGCGTTCCACCGAGGCGGCAATGTTGTGCATGGCTTCGACGTGGCCGCGCAGCGCCAGCGCCGCATCGGTCGGCGTCAGCCCGCTTTGCGAGCGCGTGAACAGCACGACGCCGAGCTGCGCTTCCAGCGCCGCGATCTGCCGCCCGGTGGTCGGCTGGGTCAGGCCCAGGGCGCGCGCGGCAGCGGACAAAGAGCCCTCCTGCAGCACAGCGAGAAAGCAGCGGTAAAGATCCCAATCGGTGGTGCGAGTCATACATAAATGTATAGCGACTCCACGCATTTAGCGAATTTTCGTTTCACCACAGCACGCCCACACTGCAGCCATGACAAGCCAACATGGAGTGCAGCAATGACGAATACAGCAAACACCGCCCTGGTCCTCGGCGCCTCGGGCGGCATTGGTGGAGAAGTGGCGCGCCAGCTGTGCGAAGCCGGCTGGCAGGTACGCGCACTTCAGCGCAATCTGGGGGCGCCCAGCCTGCAGCGCGACGGCATGACCTGGTTCGACGGCGACGCCATGCAGCGCGCCGATGTGCTGCGCGCTGCCGAGGGCTGCGCGGTGATCGTGCATGCCGTCAATCCTCCTGGCTACCGGCGCTGGGCGCAACTGGTGCTGCCGATGCTCGACAACAGCCTCGCCGCCGCACGCGCCAACGGCGCGACCATCGTGCTGCCGGGCACCGTGTACAACTACGGGCCGGATGTCTTTCCGCTGATCCACGACGACGCCCCGCAGCGCCCGCTGACGCGCAAAGGCGCCATCCGCGTCGAACTCGAACGCCGCCTGCAAGCGGCCGCAGAAGCCGGCGAAGCGCGGGTGATCATCGTCCGCGCCGGCGACTTCTTCGGCCCGCGCGTGCGCAACAGCTGGTTCTCGCAAGCCATGGTCAAGCCGGGGCGCAGCGTGTCGGCCGTCAATCTGCCGGCCAGCGCCGGCGTCGGCCACCAGTTCGCCTACGTGCCCGATGTCGCCCGCTGCATGCTGCGCCTGCTCGCCATGCGCGCGCAGCTGCCCGCCTTCGCCCGCTACAACATGGCCGGTCATTGGGATGCCGACGGCCGCACACTCGGCCGCGCCATACAGCGCGTCGTCGGCCGACACGGCGCGCCAAAGCCCCGTCTGCAAGCCTTCGCCTGGTGGCAGGTGCGGCTCGCCGCCCCCTTCATCGCGACGCTGCGCGAGATACTCGAAATGCGCTACCTCTGGCAGCGCGAAGTGCGCCTCGACAACAGCGGCCTGCGCGCCGTGCTCGGCGAAGAACCGCACACGCCGCTGGACGAAGCCATCGAAGCGAGCCTGATCGGCATCGGCTGCCTGCCCGCGCCAGCACACGACAAACGCGACAAGACCGCAGCGGCCAGCGCCTGAGCGATCAGCCCCCGAAACGCACCAATCCGCCCGCAAGCCGCGCCCCGCAAGGCTTGGCGGGCGGGCGTACGGTGCGCGAATGGCCGTGGCATGTGTATTGCTGCGAGGAAGTATCGACGCCAACACAGCGACACAGGCCATGAATCAGATCGGGATTTTCTTCGGCACGGAAACCGGCACCACGCGCCTGGTGGCCAAGAAACTGCAGCAAAAGCTCGGCGACGCCATCGCCGCCAAGCCGATCAACGTCAACCGCATCACGCCCGCACAACTGCTGCAGTACGACGCCCTGATCCTCGGCACACCCAGCTATGGCGTCGGCCAGATTCCCGGCCGTGGCGCCGGCTGCCTGGAAGCCAACTGGGCAGAATTCCTCGAGAGCTTCGGCACCCCCGACCTCAGCGGCAAACGCATCGCCCTGTTCGGCCTCGGCGCGCAAGAGCGCTACAGCGAGCGCTTCGCCAGCTCCCTGGTGCAACTCCACAAGATATTCAAATCGCTCGGCGCCGAGATGATCGGCGACTGGAGCACCGAAGGCTACGTCTTCGAACACTCCGCCTCCGTCATCGACGGCCGCTTCGTCGGCCTGGTCATCGACCAGCGCACCCAAAGCATGCACACCGAAGCCCGCATCGACGCCTGGCTCGCGACCGTCAAACCGCTGCTGCTGGAAAAACTTACCAGCGCAGTTTGACGCGGTAGGGTGCAATAACCAAAGGGCATTGCACCGGTTTTGTAATGGTGGCAACTTGCTCAATACCACTGCGCGCCTGACGCTGCGGCGATACTTTCATCTTCGCGGTGAATTTGCTGTAACGGCGATCGTTACGATTGCAAAAAATTCGGTGCAATGCGCTAACGCTTATTGCACCCTACGTGCTAATTGGATCGTGCAACGGTGCGCAATGCGCACCCTACCCCCTGGGATTTTATTTCCGATCAACTCAAACGTTAGCCGCACATGAAAATCAAGCCATCTCTCACCCCCAGTGACAATGCATATATTGGACAAGTGTTAATGGAACTGGCCAAATGCATAAGTGAGGGCCTGTCCAAGTTTTCCGGATGGTTACTAATCGGTTATGCGGCTATTCTCGGTGCGTTACTCGCAAACCTTGATTCAGCGACAAAATTCCTTGCCCCTGGCACGCTCAGCAGGCTTGCTTTGTTGTTCTCAGTGGTTGTTCTTCTCAATCTTTTACAGCGTTACTCGGCTGCGGTGGTCTCCTCTAGCGCCGAGGTCGGGAAAAAGGTGAAAGAACAACCGATTCCCCAAAATATGGATATAGTCTTGTTCTTGACGGAACTAGAATACGCCACACTTTGGCCAGCTCGATTGATGGTGCGTCGTTCAAATCGCAAAATTCTGGCAGGTGATCTAGCCGCAGGAGGCAGGCTGCTTTCGACGTTTGCTCAAATCGAGGCTTGGTTAGTTTTTGCGCAAGTTCTTGTTTCTATCGCAGCAACCTTGGTGCTCGCTTATGGGCTGCGCGGCTAACATGGCTGCCTTGCAGGGTGCGCCCCGCGCAGCAGACCCATGCTTGTGCGTTCGCGGTGTAAATCCACCACAACGACTCATTTAATCCTGCAATGGCGCGCAATATGCCCCCTAGCGCTTTTCCTCAGGCGCCAGCGCCTCCTGAATTTTCTTCGCATCCACAACCTGCATGTATTCCTGCATTTTCTGTGCGACAGCCGGATCGTTACTCAATTCACGGCCTGCGATCTGTCCGAGCTGTCCAAAGCTATAGCCCAGCACATCACCACCTTCGCTGCGCAAGGCTTGCTGTGCTTCGGCTTTGCAGGAAACGGTGAGCAAGCGCTCCATGAGGAGTGCTGCGTCTTGATTGGCGGCCTTGCTCTGTTCTGCGGAGACGGTGATCATGGACTTGAGCACCGGATGAACCGAGATGGAGGAGATCAGCCAACGCAGCATTGCGTGCCGATCAGCTTCTGTCGTCGTGCGGACCATACAGCGTGCCAGATCGTCGGCAAAAATACCGGCTTGGGCGGGCATGGCCAAGGCGCTCAGTAGTGCGCCCAGTACGACGCTCATCTTGCAAATCTTCATGTAAGTCTCCTTTGACTGTCGGAATTCTGCGTCGCAAGGATTCTATGCCATACGCTCGCGTTCAGCTGCGTACTCTTCGCCCGAGCCTTGAGGCAACTCACAATATTTTCGAGTTACCACTCGGCGCGGTGCTCGGCCGCTGACCCGCGCGACTCGCCACAGCAACTCGAAAAGCTCAGCGCCCGGTTTGGGGCGCACCGCAGTTCCGTAGATTGCAATAGCCAAAGGGCATTGCACCGGTTGCGTAATAGCGGCAACCTCGCCCAATGCCCTCTGCGTGCCTGGCGCCGCAGCGGCCCTCCATCTTCGCGGTGAATTTCCTGCGGCGGCAATCGTCAAGATTTCGACATCAATTGTGTGCTGGCAAACCTGCCGATATTCGGTGCGACAAGCGTTAGCGCATTGCGCCCAACATGCTGAGCGGCTGATTCGGAGCGCTCGCTTTCACCGCGATGGCTCAGCTTTGTCAGAGCGTCATTGCAATCGGCAAACGCATGCCGACACCGATGCGGTTCCAGGCATTCATGCAGGCAATCGCCATGGTGATGTCGACGATTTCCTGCACCGCGAACTGCGTTTGCAGCTGTGCGAAAGCGGCGTCCTGAATTTCGTGCTGATTGCGTGTGAGCGCGTCGGTCCAGGCCAGCGCGGCGCGTTCGCCTGATGAGAACAAGGGAGATTCCTGCCAGACCTGCAAGGTGTTGAGCTTGCGTGCATCTTCAGCTTGCTTGAGCAAGTCGCGCCAGTGCAGGTCGGTGCAATAGGCGCAACCGTTGAGTTGCGAGACGCGCAGGTAAATGAGGTCGATCAGCGGCTGGGGAATGCTGCTTGAATTGATGGCCTGGCTGAAGCCGCTCAGGGCTTGCACGGCTTGCGGTGCGAGTTGGCGGAAGGGCAGGCGTGCCTGGGCGGTGTTGCGCATGATGAACCTCGTGAGTGATTGGGAAATGCGTCGCAGCGTGTGACTGCGTACACTCACAAGACGCAGTGAGGGCCATTTTTGTGACAGCGCGCTGCAGAAAATGTGCGTCAAGACGGCAGCGTCGCATGCTCCGTGGCGATGGCGGCGAGCTTGTCAGGGTTGCGCACGATGTAGCAGGCGTGAATTTGCTCACCATCGGTGATCAGGCTCAGCACCGCATCGAGCTGGCCATCGACATAGCGCAGCAAGCCCGGCTCGCCATTGATGCTCGCGTGGCGATAACTCATACGATTACCCAGGCGCCGCGCAAGCACCTCGAAGAAGCGCACGATGCGCTCGGCACCATGCAGCACCTTGAGCACCGACAGCACCTTTCCGCCACCATCCGCAACGAACTGCGCGTCCGCCGCAAACAGCGCCTGCAGGGCGGCACGCTCGCCGCTGCGCGTCGCAGCGCAGAAGCGTTCAAGCAGGCTTTGATGCGCATCGCGACTCACATGTACGCGCGGCCGCTCATCGCGCACGCGCGCTTTGGCGCGATGCACGAGCTGGCGACAGGAGGCTTCTTCGCGGTCGAGCATGGCAGCCACTTCGGCATAGTCGAAGTCGAACACCTCGCGCAGCAGGAAAGCGGCACGTTCGTCAGGCGTGAGGCGTTCAAGCACGGCGAGGAAGGCGATGGACACATCGCTGGCCAGCTCGACCACTTGTTCAGGCGTTGCGGCGGGCGAGGCGATGTCTAGCAGCGGCTCGGGCAACCACGGGCCGACATAGTGCTCGCGCTCGCTGCGCAGAGTGCGCAGGCGGTCGATGCACAGGCGCGTGGTGACCGTCACCAGCCAGGCTTCGGCCGATTGCAACGCGGCGGTGTCGGCCGCATGCCAGCGCAACCAGGCGTCCTGCACCAGATCTTCGGCGTCGGCACGCGTGCCGAGCATGCGATAGGCAATGGCCAGCAGGCGTGGGCGCTGAGTGTTGAAGTAGTCCTGCATAGGCATGTGGATGAATGTTTACGATTGACCTGAACCCAGACGTTCCAGCCTGCGCATTTGTGACAGCGTGGTCAATCCTCGGGTGGTTGGCATGCATCAATTTGCTGCATTCTGCAGTCTGGCGCATAAGCTTATCCGGAACCCTTCTTTGCACTTGTCGAGCCAGGGCTCACAATGTGACTAAGTGAAAACCCGTACAGATGAGCGCCGCAAGCCGCTGGCTGCGTCGCGAACAGAATGAACAAAGTCGAATCCCTGCTGCGCTTCTTGCTGGGCATGCTGATGCTCGGGCTGGCGCCTGCCTGCATGGCGAAGAGCTATTTCATCGCGCCGGATGGCGACGATGCCGCAGCGGGCAGCGAGGTGGCGCCCTGGCAGTCGATCAGCCGTGCCCAGCAGGCGCTGGAGCCGGGCGACAGCCTGCTGATTCGTGGTGGGACTTACCTGATCACCCGTGGTGTGAATACTTGCGCCAGCATGACGGACACCGTCAATGCGATCACCCTGAACCGCAGTGGCGAGCCGGGCAAGCCGATCCAGTATTGGGCCTATCAGGACGAAGTGCCAGTCTTCGACTTCAGTCGTATGACGGACAACTGCCGCGTCAAAGGCTTCAACATCGTTGCCGACTGGATTCATCTCAAAGGCATCGAAGTGACCGGCGCGCCACAGCAGCCGCAAAACCGGCTCAATCATGAATCCTGGGGCATCTGGGTCAAGGGCAGCCACAACGTGTTCGAGCGCTTGAACCTGCACCACAACATGGGGCCGGGCTTCTTCCTCAAGGACGGCAGCGACAATCTGATCCTCAACAGCGACTCGCACCATAACTACGACCCTTACACCTCGAATGGCGCGGGGCAAAGCGCAGATGGCTTCGGTGCACACGTGTCGGCGGGCAAGCCCGGCAATGTGTTTCGCGGTTGCCGCGCCTGGGCCAATTCGGACGATGGTTTTGATCTGATCAACGCCTATTCAAGTGTGACCATCGAGAACTCATGGGCTTGGCAACAAGGTTATTTGCCGGGGACGCGGGTGCCGCTGCCGGCGGGAAATGGCAATGGTTTCAAGGCGGGCGGCTATGGCGGCGTGTATGTTGCCAATGCGGTCAAACACAGCGTGCGTTTTTCGGTGGCTTTCCAGAATAAAGCCGCCGGCTTTTACGCCAACCATCATCCGCTGGCGGTCGATTTTGTAAATAACACGGGTTTCCAGAATCATCCGGATTTCAATATGCTGGGTATTGGACCGGCAGGCGAAGCGATCAGTCTTGGCAATCTGCAGAACAATATTGCTTTGGGCCCGACGCCGCTGGCCAATTCAGATCCTGCAGCTGAGCGGAATAATTCATGGAATTTACCGGTGCGCCTCGACGCCGCCGATTTCCTGAGCCTGTCCACCAGCGCTTGGGACGCGCCACGCCAGCCCGATGGCAGCCTGCCGCATCTCAAGAGTTTGCGTCCGGCCGCGACGGGGGCATTGGCGAAAGCCAGCCGGGAAGCGGGTGTTGAGCCAATGCTGGGTGCGCTCGCGCCTGAATGATCACGACTGTCATTGTTGAACATGCCAGGCGCCGCGTTATTGCGGCTTTTTTTTGGCCGCTATTTTTGTGATCAAGAAATGCTGGCAAGGCCGCATTCATGAACTGATTTCAAAATCAATGCCGCCCAGGCTTATTTACGCACGATTACATGCGGCGGCTTGCATCACGTCAAACACTCAAAACCCAGCTAATAACATTTTAAGATAAAGGTGGAATATTTGAATATTTATAAATACCTGAGGTTTGGTCGAAAATCTTACCAAGCTTGCGAATCAAAAATTCGCTCCGCATTAAATGGCATCAAGAGAACCACCGCAATGCATTGCATCAGTTCAGCCGCCGAGGCCCACCGCCAAAGCCGCATCATAAATAGTTCGCTTGCCGATGATTTCAATGCGGCATGACTACTCATATTCTTTCTTCGCAAACGCTACGTTATCGCCGCGTGCGCAGCACGGCCGCGTCACTCGCGCATCGTGATCTCGCGCTAGGCGGGCGTGAGGAGCACCCCGCAGCGGCCTTGTTCTCGCCGCGAAATGCCGGCTTTGTCGCAGTATTGATTGCATTGCATCTTGCAGTGGCCTGGCGACCGTGGTCGCAAGCGCCGGACACGCCGGCCAAGCCGCAGGCGGTCGAGCTCGAACTGGCGCGCCCATTGCCGATGGCCGCAGCGCCCAAACCCTTGCCGCCCGCGCCGCCGCAACGCACGCCTGCGCCCAAACCGGTTGCGCCGGTGGCGCCCGCACCCGCGCCGCGCGAGTCCGTGCCGACCAACACCACGCCTGCGCCTGACAACAGCGCTTCGTCCAAGGCCGAGATCACGCCTGCTCCGGCGCCCGCACCTGTCCGTAGCGAGCCGCCACCGCCGGTAGAGACGCAAGCCGTCGGCAAGATGGGCTATCAGAACAATCCGGCGCCGATCTATCCCGACGCGGCACTGGAGCGCGAACTGGAAGGCACGGTGTGGTTGAGAGTGCGTGTTCTGGCCAATGGTCGTGCCGCTTCGGTCGAAGTGCAGCAAACGAGCGGCTGGCGGGTGCTCGATGACGCGGCGGTGCGCACGGTACGGAATTGGTTGTTCGTTCCCGCCTCACGCGGCGGCACCAACGTCGATGGCTGGGCCAGCGTGCCAATCGTTTTCAAACTTGGAAAGTGAGTATTGCTATGAACACAGGATCTGCATCAATCATTGTCGAGGGAACCCTATGGGCCCTTGCCGCGTTCTCGGTCCTTACCTGGGCAATCATCCTCATCAAGGCCGTGCAGAACTTCCGCGCCAAAGCTGAGAACAGTACTTATCGCCGCGCGTTTCAGAACACGCCGACGCTGTCCTTCGTGGCCAATCATGACAACGCTGACAGCGCTTTGTCGCGCATCGCGCGTACCGGCTTTGCAGACCTGAAGAGCGCCAGCGAGCACCTGCAGCGTGCGGATCAGAGCTGGGATCGCCAGGATCTGGTCGAGCGTGGCCTGCGTCAGCAGATCCAGCGCGAACGCAAGGCACTCGAAGGCGGTCTGGCCTTCCTCGCCACGATCGGCAGCACGGCACCTTTCGTGGGTCTGTTCGGTACGGTGTGGGGCATCATGCGTGCGCTGACCGGCA
Source organism: Uliginosibacterium sediminicola (assembly GCF_039631295.1). NCBI lineage: Bacteria > Pseudomonadati > Pseudomonadota > Betaproteobacteria > Rhodocyclales > Zoogloeaceae > Uliginosibacterium > Uliginosibacterium sediminicola. The sequence goes on from NZ_JBDIVE010000004.1 coordinate 42,930, forward strand.
TTGCCAGCCAGGGCAGCGCCAGCATCGAAGTGGTGGCAGGCCCGATCGGTGAGGCTTTGATCGCGACCGGCGTTGGCATCGCCGTGGCGATTCCGGCGGTGATGGCGTACAACTATTTCCAGCGTCGCCTGAAGACGGTGATCGCCGATTTCGAGGACTTTGCGGCTGACTTCCTCAAGCTCGCGCAGCTGAATCATTTTCTCGCTGCCCCCAGCCATCTGACCGCCGTGCATGGCGCGGAAAAGAAAGTGGTGGCGTAAATGGCAGCTTTCAGTGCGCAGGACGATGACATCGTCAGTGACATCAACGTCACGCCCCTGGTGGACGTCATGCTGGTGCTGCTGGTGACCTTCATCGTCACCATTCCGGCGCTGACACGCAGCGTCAATGTGAATCTGCCGAAAACCGCGGCATCGACGCCCAGCGAGCAGAAGACGCGAACGACGGTCAGCATCGACGCGGCAGGCAATCTGTTCATCGACAAGGACCCGGTGGCCAGCGCCGAGCAGGTCGCTGATTTGCTGGCCAGACAGAAGGCCACCTCGCCGGATCTGGTGGTGCAGGTCAAGGCCGATGAAAAGACAGCCTACGCGCCGATTGCCAAGGTCATCGGCGCGCTGGAACATGCCGGTGTCAATCATCTGTCATTGCTGACGGCGCCTGAGTGAGGCCGCTGCCCGCCTTCTGATTCACCTTCCCCTAGCGCTTCCTTTCACGCTTGCCCCGGCAAGCCGTGAGGGCGCGCTGTTGCCCGCAATCAGCGCATCAGGCCGCACATCTGTTCGCCTGAGTATGGAGAGATTCAATGCAAAAACGCATCCCTTCGCGTGTTCGCTCTTTGTCTGCCGTGGTGTTGAGCATGGCCATGGCGGTGTGCTCGCAGGCCGGCCAGGCGGCCGAGTCCTCGCCGGCGCAAGTGCTGGCCAGCGATGACTTCCGCCACGGCCTAGCGCAGTGGAAGGTCGAACAGCAGGACGCGGCCAGTGTCGTCAAAGCCGAGGACGGCGCGCTCGATGTGCTGGCCACCGCTGGGGTGACGATCTGGTATCGCCAGCCCTTGGGCGGCAATTACGAGTTGCGTTTCCGCGCCACGCCCCTGCTCGCGTCCTTTCCCAACTACAAGGATCGTATTTCCGATCTCAATCTGTTCTGGAATGCACGTGCGCCGGGCAAGGCCGACGGCAATCCGCTGAGCCTCAATGCCGATGGCTCGCTCAATGCCTACAACCCCTTGCAGCTCTACTACGTGGGTTTCGGCGCCAACGGTAACAAAACCACCCGCCTGCGCCGCTACGACGGCACGCCGGCGCGCCCGCAACTGCTGGGCTATGCCGATGCACCCGAGACGACGCCTGCTGATGGACTCGGTGCGCTGCCCGAGTTTGCGCGCCTGAAGGCCGATACGCCGGTGGACATCCGTGTCGTGTCGCGCGCTGCCACGGCGGACGATCCGGTCACGCTGCGCTTCTTCGCTAATGACAAATTGGTATTCGCCTACGCCGATCCTGCGCCGTACGCGGATGGCTGGTTCGCTTTCAGAACCACCACCAGCCATTTCCGCATCTCGGATTTCAAGGTTACACGTCAATGAATCAGTACGGCCCGGCTGCTCTTTACAGGTCTGCCGGGCTTGCAATCCAAGCCCCTTAAAGGAGTACATAAATGAAAAAACACGTTCCGGGTCACCCACTCAAGCGACTACCCGCACTCTTGCTGATCACCGGTCTGCTGGTGCTACCGGCGCTCGGCCAGGCCGCTGAAGCGGCACGCCAGAGCTATCAGCTGCCGACCGGACCGCTGGCCAATGTGCTGCAGTCGATCAGCGCACAAAGTGGTGTCGCCATCAACTACGACCCCAAGCTGATTGGTGCTTTGAAGGCGCCGGAACTCAAGGGCTCCTTGACCGTGGCTGAAGCGCTGCAGCGCGCGCTGCAAGGCAGCGGCCTGGAGGCCGTGCCTGCCGGCAATGGCTTTGCGATCCGCAGCAGTGCCGCGGCCGACACCCAGCAGCTAGCCGCCGTGACCGTGCAGGGGGTACGCAGACAGGCCGAAACGCCGCAGCGCCCGGTGACGAGCATCACGCGCAAGAGCGGTACGGAACTCGAAGAACAGCATGTTGAAGATCTGCAGGATCTGCAATACATCGTGCCCGGTCTCTTCATCCAGAGCACCGATTCGGAAGACACCCAGCTCACCATCCGTGGTCTGGGTGATGGTGGCGGCCAGACCAGTGGCGAATCCAACATCGGCATGCCGAGCAGCGTGGCGGTGTTCGTCGATGGCATCTACTACCCGCGCCCGGGTGTGATCCGTGCACTGACTGACATCGACTATGTCGACGTCTACAAAGGCCCGAGCGGCACCGTGTTTGGCGCCAATGCCACCGGCGGCGCAATCGACATCCACACCAAGGGGCCGTCCTTCACGCCGGAAACCAAGGGCAGCGTGTCCTACGCATCGCGCAACACCACCAAGGAATCGGCCAGCATCACCGGCCCGCTCAACGACACGGTGGCTTACCGTTTCAACATCCAACATTCGCGCAGCGATGGGGCGGTGAAGAATCTGGCTGACCAGAACTGGATCGGCGGCAATGAGCGCATCGGTCTGCGCAATCAGCTGCTGATCAAGCCGAACAACAAGTTCGACCTCAAGCTCAATGCCTACTACAGCTATGAGGAAGCGACCACGGCGCGCGTTTACCAGTCCGTCGCTGCAGGCAATTCAGTCATCACCAATGCCAAGAAATATGGCTACACCTTTGCTGCGGGCGGCCGTGAGACGGTGCTCGACGATGTCATCAGCACCCGCTCGGAACAAGGCGGCGCATCGGCCGAAGCGACCTACCGCTTTGACAACGGTTACAAGTTCCGCTCGCTGAGCTCGTTCAGCCAGTATCACTACTCGCAGCACCTCGCTGACGAACTGGCGATCTACAACTACACGGGTGGTTACAACGTGGCCGACAACGAGGTCGCACAGGACTTCCGCCTGGAGTCCTCGCGCGGCAAGTGGTTCGACTTCCTGGCTGGCGTCTCGTATACGCGTCAGAAGCAGAACACCGAAGCGCACACGATCTACGGCCCGAATGCGATCTCCGGCAGCAATGCGAATCTGCACATCATCCGCTTTGGCACGCTGCACGAGGAAGCTTCGTCGATCTACGGTCGCGGCACCCTGCACATCACCGACAAGGCCGACTTCCAGCTTGGCGTGCGTGAAACCTATAACGAGCGTCTGGGCAAGTTCCAGCGTCTGAACAAGGCCAGCATCAACACCGAAGTGCGCGAATACAAGGTGCTGCCGTCGGCAACCAGCTCGCTGACCTACAGCTTCACGCCGGACTGGAAGGCCTATGTGTCCTACGGCTACGGGCAGAAGGCGGGCGGCATCAATGTTTCGTCTGGCGCGGCCAAGGCGGCCGGCTACAACACCCTGCTGCTGCAACCGGAGACCACGCGCAGCACCGAGATCGGCTTCCATGGCGCCATCATTCCGCAACGTCTGCTGCTGTCGGCTGCGGTGTTCCGTACCAATGTGGTCAACTTCCAGACCCAGGCCTACGACGTCGATACGCAAACCAGCTACTTGATGAATGCCGGCAACTATCGCAGCCAGGGCATCGAAGCGGGGCTGAACTTCAAGCCTATCGACAGGCTGAGCATCGGGCTGACCGGCATCATCAACGATGCGCGCTACACCAGCTACCCTACCGCGCTGTGCCCGGATGAAGTCAAAACCACGACGGGCTATTGCGACCTGACCGGGCACCGCGTGTTCAATGCGCCCAAGCGCGTGTTCACGCTCAGCTCACGTTACAGCTGGAAGCAAGATGGCTTTGACCCCTATGTCAGCGGCAACTACAGCTATCGGAGCTGGACTTACAACACCGTCAGCGACTCGGAAGCAGACCGTCTGACCGGTTACGGCCTGGCAAGCTTCTCGACCGGGGTGAAGTTCAAAACCCAGCAAGGCCAATGGGACGCGTCGCTGTGGGTGACCAACGCCTTCAACAAGCTCTACTACACGCGTCTGATCGGCAGTGGCGGCGTCACCGGTTATGTGGGTGATCCGCGTACCGTCGGCATCACGCTGAAGTTCAGCGACCTCTGATAAAGCTGGAAAAAGTCTGAAGTCGTTTTGCGCTGCCGGGTAATGCCCGGCAGCGTCACATGAGCAAGCGCTCTGAATGTCTTTGCAACACGCTTTACGGAACACAGATCATGGAAATTTCACGGCGCAGCTTTCTCAAGATAGGCTCCCTCCTGGCTTCAAGCGCTGCGATTCTGGAAGCCCCTGACACCATTGCCGCCAGCGCAGAAGCTTCGCCAGCTTTGAAGGCCAGCGAGCTGGCCTGGCTCGAAGCGCATTCCGCCGAAGCCTTTCGCGGCAGCAGCTGGGGCCTGCCCTGGGCGCCGGGCAGCTTGCGTGTGCCGCAGCTGGCGCAACTGGCGCTCAGCGATGCGCGCTACCCGCTGCAGTCCTGGCCCCTGGCCTATTGGCCCGACGGCTCGCTCAAATGGACCGCGCACGCGCTGGCCCCGGCGGCTGACGGCGCACCGCCGCCCGCCAGCCTGAGCCTTGCGGCGGGCCAGCGCGCGGCGCCGGCCAGCAGCTTCGTCAGCGAATCGGCCGACACGCTGCGTATCGACACCGGCAAGCTGCGCGTGAGCCTGTCGCGGCGTGGCAAGGCATTGTTCGACCTGATCGAGGGGCCGGGCCAGTCGCAAGCGAAGAGCGCGCATCTGGTCGCCCTCGTCGATGTGGGCGGCGAGGCCGAGAACGAGAGCCGCGTGCGCGAAGTCTATGAGTCGGCGATCAGCGAGCTGTGCGTCGAAAACGCGGGACCCGCGCGCGTCGTCGTCAAGGCACGCGGCAGCCACCGCCGTGCGGACGGCCGCGAAGTGCTGCCCTTTACCGTGCGTCTGTATTTCTATCGCAACTCCGATGCGGTGCGCATCGTGCACAGCTTCGTCTTCGATCTGGATGAGCAGCGCGAATCGATTCGCGGCCTCGGCCTGCGTTTCGGCGTGCCACTGGCGGGCCCGGCGCATGAGCGCTATGTGCGCTTCGTCGGTGACAACGGCGGTGTGTTTGCCGAGGCCGTGCGCGGCCTCACCGGCTTGCGCCGCGATCCGGGCGCGGCGGCCACGACGGCCCAGCTGCGTGGCGAGCGCCTGCCCGAGCTCAAGGCGGTGGTCAGCAAGAACCTCAACTACATCCCGGCCTTTGGCGATTACTCCCTGCAGCAAACGCATCCGGATGGTTTCAGCATTGCCAAGCGCACCGCGGCCCATGCCGGCTGGCTGCACGCCGCCAGCGGCAGTCGCGCGGCGGGCACCGGCTACCTGGGCACGCCTGCTGGCGGCGTGGCTTTTGGTCTGCGCAATTTCTGGCAAAGCTATCCGGCTCAGCTCGACATCCAGGGCGCCGCCAGCGAGCAGGCCGCCATTACCCTGTGGCTGTGGTCGCCCGCTGCGCCGGGCATGGATTTGCGCTTCTACCACGACGGCCTCGGGCAGGATGACTATGCCAAGCAGTTGCAGGGCCTGGATATCACCTACGAGGACTACGAGCCCGGCTTCGGCCGGCCCTACGGTGTGGCACGCAGCAGCGAACTGGAACTGCAGCTGACCGCCGCCACGCCGGCCGCTGAAGAGCTGCTCGCCATCAGCCGGCGCATCCAGACGCCGCCGCAGCTCACCACCAGCGCCGAGCGCCTCAAGCAAGGCCAGGCCTTTGACGAATTGTGGGCACCGGCCAGCCACACGCCGGCGAGCAGCGAGCTGGAGCGCCAGCTGGCCTGGTGCTTCGACTTCTACCGTGACCAGATCGCCCAGCGCAAATGGTATGGCTTCTGGGATTACGGCGATGTCATGCATACCTACGACACGCATCGCCATGTCTGGCGTTACGACGTCGGCGGTTTCGCCTGGGACAATTCCGAGCTGAGCACCGAGACCTGGCTGTGGCATTACTACCTGTTCAGCGGGCGCAGCGATGTGTTCCGCCTGGCCGAGGCGATGACCCGCCACGTCAGCGAGGTCGACGTGCATCACGCCGGCCCGTTCAGCCCGCTGGGTTCGCGCCACAATGTGCAGCACTGGGGCGACAGCGCCAAGCAGCTGCGCATCTCCACTGCGCTCAACACGCGCTTCTTCTACTACCTCACGGCCGATGAACTCGCCGGCGATTTGCTGCATGAGCAAGCCGATGCGGTCAATCGCCTGCAGCAGATCATCGCTGGCCGCAAGGTCGGCCAGAAGGCGCCCGAGGGGCCGGATGTCGCGCATCAGGCAGCGGTTTCTTTCGGCACCGACTGGGGCGCTGTCTCAGCCGCCTGGTTCACCGAATGGGAGCGTACCGGCAACACGCAGTATCGCGACAAGCTGCTGGCCAGCATGGCGACGATTGCCGCGCAGCCCAAGGGCTTTTTCACCGGCGGCGGCATCATGGATCTGCGCACCGGCGCCTTCCTGATCACGCAGGACAATAGCATTGCCGTCTCGCACCTGAGCGCCGCCTTCGGCTTGCCAGAAATCTGCAGCGAGCTGATCCGCGCCATTCCCGATGCGGCCTTCCGCAAGGCCTGGCTGGATTACTGCGTGCTCTACAACGCCAGCGCCGAGGAACAGACGCGTGCCCTGGGCAAGCCGCTCGGGCCACTCAATCTGGGCCAGGGGCATGCCAAGCTGCTCGGCTACGCCGGCCGCGAACTGGCTCAGCCGGCGCTGCGCCAGCAGGCCTGGAAGCAGTTCTTCAAAGGTCAGGCCGGCATTCTCGGGCGCAGCTTCGTGCGCCAGCGCATCGATGTGCCGCAGGTGCTCAATGCGGTGGACGAGGCGCCGGATGTGTCGACCAATGCCGTCGCGCAGTGGGGCTTGGCGGCGATCAGCTTGCTGGCCACTGCGGCGGCGGAGTTGCCAGGCAGCTGAGCGAGTGACTGGAGCGGCGTGGCCTGTGGCATCCTTCCGCGATGCAGCTTTTCTACGCCGACCATTTCGTCCTGCCCCTGCCGCCGGGCCATCGTTTTCCGATGGACAAGTACCGCTTGCTGCGCGAGCGCCTGATGGCCAGCGGCGAGTTTGCAGCGAGTGATTTCTGCGAACCGCCGGCGGCCAGCGATGCGCAGCTCGCGCGTGCCCACGACGCCGATTACATCGCCCGCGTGGTGGCCGGCGAACTGAGCGCGGCCGAGCAGCGGCGCATCGGTTTTCCCTGGTCGGCAGCAATGGTCGAGCGCTCGCGGCGCTCCAGCGGGGCGACCATTGCGGCGGCGCGCGCAGCCCTGGCTGGCGCGGGCTGTGCGGTCAATCTGGCGGGCGGCACGCATCACGCGTATCGCAATTTCGGCAGCGGCTTTTGCGTCTTCAATGATTCGGCGGTGGCGGCCCGCGCCATGCAGGCCGAAGCCGGCGTCGGCCAGGTGGCGGTGATCGATTGCGATGTGCACCAGGGCGACGGCACGGCGGCGATCCTGGCCGAGGACGCCAGCGTATTCACCTTCAGCATGCATGGCGCGAAGAACTTCCCGGCGATCAAGCAGCGCAGCGACCTCGATATCGAACTGGCCGACGGCACGGGCGACGCCGAGTATCTGGCGGCGCTGCAGCGCGGGCTCGATGAAGTTTTCCGCCGCGTGCGGCCCGAGCTGGTGCTCTACCTGGCCGGCGCCGATCCCTTCGTGGGCGACCGCCTGGGCCGCCTGGCGCTGAGCAAGGAAGGGCTGCTGCAGCGCGACCTCATCGTCATGCAGCGTTGCCGCGCCGAGGGCGTGCCGATGTCGATTGCGATGGCCGGCGGCTACGCCGATGTGATCGAGGACATCGTCGATATCCACTACGCCACGGTCAGCGCCGCCGCGCGCCTGTTCGCCGCGCCGGCCACGGCCTAGCGCCCCGACATTGGCCGCGCTGCTGCGCGGCGTGTTACCGTGTCGGCCCTGCTCCGCTGATGATCCTGCGCGCTTGCCCGTCGACGCCTGCCGACGTTGCCGGTACGACGAAAGTCTCCGCCGCTCCGTGCTTGTCGAGGATCCGTCATGGCCGCTTATCAATTGCGTTTCCAGCATGTGTTTGTCGCCGGTGGCGAAACGCTGGAAATCCGCTCCCTGCTCGATTGCCAGCAATACCACGACCCGCTCGGCGAAGCCGCGCTGGCCGGCATTTCGCCGGCCACCTGGCCGCTATTCGGTCAGGTCTGGCCCTCGGCACAGAAGCTGGCGGACCTGATGCAGCACTGGCAGATTGGTAGCCGGCGCGTGCTGGAGATCGGCTGCGGGCTGGGTCTGGCCAGCCTGGTCTTGCAACGGCGGCTCGGCGACATCACGGCCAGCGACTGCCACCCGCTGACCGAATCCTTCCTGTGCGCCAATGCGCGGCTCAACCAGCTGCCACAGCTCAAGTACGGCATCGGCAACTGGGGGCGCGACAATCCGGCGCTGGGCGAATTCGACCTGATCATCGGCAGCGACGTGCTCTACGAGCGCGATCACCCGGCGCAGCTGGCCGGCTTCATCGCCCTGCACGCGGCGCCGGCGGCCGAGGTGCTGATCATCGACCCGAAGCGCGGCAATCGCAGCGCCTTTCACCGCGAGATGGCGGCGCTGGGGTTCAGCGTCGAGGAGCGCATCATCGACGCGCCGCTGCATGACGGCAGCGCCTACAGCGGGCGCATGCTGCACTACCAGCGCAAGGGCCTGCCGCAGCGCGCCAGCGCCTGAACAAGCAAACGGCAGCCCGCAGGCTGCCGTTTTTCAATGCCGATGGCGGCGCGCTTACTTGGCCAGGCTGATCAGGTGATCGACCGCAGCCTTCACCTCGTCGTCGCTCAGCGCGGGGTTGCCACCCTTGGCCGGCATGGCGTTCTTGCCGCCCAGCGCGCTCGTATAGAGCGCCTCCTTGCCTTGTGCAATGCGCGGGCCCCAGGCGGCCTTGTCGCCAGCCTTCGGTGCGCCGGCGGCGCCGGTGGCGTGGCAGGCCGAGCAGACCGTCTCGTACACCTTCTTGCCATCGACCGGGCCATCCGCTGCGGCGACCGGGGCAGCAACCGAGATTTGCGCCACCGGGGCGATCAGCTTGGCGGTCTCTTCAGCGGGCACCGGCTCCTTCTTGCTGCAGGCGAGCAAGGTGGCGAGCATGAGGGTCAGTGCAGCGGACAAGACAAGGCGTGCAGAGCGTTTCATGAGCTTCTTTCAGGGCGAGAGCGGAGTGGAAGCCGCGATTATAGCGACAGGCCTTAGCCTTGCCAGCCGATGTACGTGGACGTTGTCATGGGCAGGCGCTATCATCGGCGCCTCTGCGCTCGTAGCTCAATGGATAGAGTACTGCCCTCCGAAGGCAGGGGTTGCTGGTTCGATCCCAGCCGAGCGCGCCAGAACACCCCCGAAGCGATCCCCAGTGGATCGCTTTTGCGTTTCTGCGCAGGGCTCATCTACGTGCCCTGCCTTCGGCTTTCATCACTTTTCAGTGCAAACGCGTGTGCGCCAGTGCGCTCAGCGGCGCTTCGGGAACAACAGCGAGACGCGCCCGAATTCGGCGTATTCCTCTTGCCAGGCGTTGATCGCCAGCATGAGCGAGAGGCCTACCCAGAGCAGCAGGTATTCGATGCCGCCGAGATTCCACAGCCAGCCAAAGCCCTTGGTCGCGAGCGTGGCGTAGGTCGCCACGAGCAGCACGCCTGCCGAGGCCAGGCCGATCCATTTGGTCAGGATGTTGAAAGTGAGGCCAATGGCGCAAACCGTTTCCATGATCAGACCGAGGATCAGGAAGAACATCGGCGGCTGGAAGCCGGCCTTGGCGAAAAAGGCGGCGGAGGCGCTCATGCCGTTGAGCTTGAAGAGGATGTGGGGCACGTACAACAGGCCGCAGGCGATGCGGATGTAGGCGAGGGGGTTCAACTTGAGGTGAGCAATGCTGGTGGTTGTCATGATTTTCTTTCTTGGGTATTGGTGAAAATGATTCTGTGGCAAAACGAAAGTCGATTTTTGATCTAGCTCTAATCATTCGCATTCGGTTGATAAAGCGCACAAACAAGGCCAGACCATTTCTCCATACTTAACAATAAGCGCGTGGCATTTTCGCCGCGTGACAGGAGAAAAGGCGTCATGGATACATTGATGAGCATGCGGGTGTTCCACACCGTGGTGGAAATGCAGAGCTTTACGGCGGCGGCCAGCCAGCTGGCGATGTCAACGGCGATGACCTCCAAGCACGTGCAGCATCTCGAAGAGCATCTGGGCGCCCGTTTGCTCAATCGCACGACGCGCAAGCTGTCGCTGACGGACTCCGGTCAGGCCTATTTCGAACGTTGCAGTCAGATCCTCAGCGACATCAAGGAGTCGGAAGCCGAGGTACTGAGCCTGACGGCGACACCACAGGGTCTATTGCGCGTCACGATGCCGGTGTCTTTTGCGGTGCGCCATGTCGAGCCGATGCTCAGCCATTACATGCGTACCTGGCCGGATGTGCAGCTCGATCTGTTCCTCAGCGACCGGCTCACCGACCTGATTGAAAGCAACATCGATGTCGCGCTGCGCATTGGCCACGCTGTCGACGCCAATCTGATCGCACGCCAGCTGGCGAGCAACCGGATGATCGTCTGCGCTGCGCCGGATTACCTCCGCCAGCACGGTGTGCCGCAGACGCCCGCAGCGCTCGTCGACCACAATTGCCTGCTGTACAGCTATGCCGCAGCAGCTAACGAATGGCGCATGCAGGGTCGCGATGGCGAGCACCTGGTGAAGGTCAGCGGCAACGTAAAAATCAACAATGGTGACTTGCTCAACCAGCTGGCGATTGCCGGACAAGGCATCATTTGCCAGCCGGAATTCCTGGTCCGCGCCGAGCTGGATGCCGGCTTGCTGGTCGAGATCCTGCAGGATTACGCGCTGCCACGCATCGGCATCTATGCCGTCTATGCCAGCCGCAAACACCTCTCAGCCAAGATCCGCAGCTTTGTCGATTGCATGGCGGATTACCTCGCAGAGAAAGACACGCCCTAGCCCGTGGCACATGCCTGGCGCGGTTCAAGCAGCCCTGCTTCGTCGCTGTGAGCGCTGGGTGGCGCAGCGCGTGCGTCAGCGATTGCGCATGTGGTCAGCGAGGCCGACCACCGCTTCCCAGAACTTGTCGCGCACCTCGCCGGCGGGCAGGGTTTCGCTGACCGCCTGCTGCATGCAGTGCAGCCACTGGTCGCGCTCCGACTCGCCAATCGCGAACGGCATGTGGCGCGCGCGCATGCGCGGGTGGCCGTTCTTCTCGACATAGGTTTCCGGCCCGCCGAGCCAGTAGGAGAGGTATTCAAACAGCTTCTGGCGGCTGCCATCGAGCGATTGCGGATGCAGGGCGCGAATGCCGGCAGCCGCCTCGTCCAGATCCATGAGGTCGTAGAAGCGATCAACGAGCGTGCGGATACCTTCAGCGCCCCCGAAAACTTGGTAGGCGGTGGCGGTGGCTTGGGGGTCGGACATGGTGGGATTCCTGAGTTGGCGCTGGCGGCTTCTGGATTTTAACGGAAGCTACCGCAACGATCAGGATCATTCAGGGGCGCTGCCAGGACGGTGCGCGATGAATTCCATATCCGCCGTGCCTCCGAGGGCGGCCAGACGTTTGCCCGCTTGCACACGTACGAAAGTCTCAAGCGCCTGGCGGATAAGGTCGGTGTCACTTGTTTCTGGAGCAACAAATGAATGGGCTTTGGCGTAGAGCTCATCATCAAGTGAGATGCTAATCCGCATGATTCAGGTCTCAGCTGCTGGAAATGCCTTTATAGAAGCTGGGATAAACTTTTGTGCGGAAAAAGTCATCTAGGACTTCTTTGTGTCTGGAGTCTATTTCCGTCATCGCAGAATCAGATGTAACTCGCGCAGCGATGTGGCTGTTTTTATCGATTTCCCACAAAACAGTTGTCTCGTAACTGTTACCGACAAAACCACCTTTCCAAGCAATAACAAACTCCACCTGAACTTGGTCATTGAGTTTTGTTACGGTAAAGCGCTCGAATTGAGGCTCAGTGCCAGTTGGGTGGGCAATGCTCTGAACCGATCGAGCAAGCAGCTGTTGATTTTGTGGGATTAAATTACGCAAAACAGTATCTGCACGATCAGGCCAAGGAATAATTTGGGCTCCTAGCCCGGTATGGGACGCAATTTGATTGATTGTGTCCTTTCCTCGCTGATCTGAAAATTGATAGAGAATCCAGACCCCTGCAGAGACTACAAAAGCTGACATTAGGAGTTGTTGCCAGAGAGGTCGCTCAGCTTTTATTACTCCTTGAGTCGCGGCTTGGCTTGGCGCTTCCTGATTTTCAGCTGCTCCTATAAGGGAAGACACTATTACTCTTTGTTGCTCCGCATATACCTCATCGGTAATCAGCCCTTTTTCATGAAGGTCTTTTAGCTCTTGCAACTTATTTTGCATAGTGTCCTCCGCGTGGGCTTCAAAACACGTAATGCGCCGCAATCGGCATCTGCCGTCCGCTGCCGAAGGCGCGGCCGCGCAGGCGCAGGATGGGGGCGGCCTGGCGGCGTTTGTATTCGTTGCGGGCGATCATGCGGCGAATGCGCGAGAGCAGGGCGCGGCCGGCATCGTCTGCAGTCAACGTGGCGAATTCTGCTTCGACGGCGATGCGTTCGGCTTCGCCCAGGCGCTCGCCTTCGATGAGGTGCTTGAGCAGCACGTCGAGCACCGGGTAGGGCGGCAGGCTGTCGACGTCGCGCTGGCCAGGGGCGAGTTCGGCGGAGGGCTCCTTGTCGATGATCGCCTGCGGCACCAGCTCGCGGCCGGCGCTGGTGTTGAGGTGGCGGCAGAGGTCGAAGATCTCGGTCTTGTAGAGGTCGCCGATCAGGCTCAGGCCACCATTGGTGTCGCCATACAGGGTGCAGTAGCCGACCGACAGCTCGCTCTTGTTGCCGGTGGTGAGCAGCATGTGGCCGTGCGCGTTCGAGTATTCCATCAGGATGGTGCCGCGCACGCGCGCTTGCAGGTTCTCCAGCGCGAGGCCTTGCAGCGGGCTGCCGCAATGCGTGGCGAAGTCCTGCGTGTACTGCGTGACCAGGGCGCGGATCGGGTGCTCCAGCAGTTCGATGCCCAGATTGCGACACAGCGCGACCGAGTCATCAACGCTGCCGGCGCTCGACACGCTGGATGGCATGGTGATGCCGACGACATTTTCTGTGCCCAGCGCTTCGGCGGCCAGCGCCAGGGTCAGCGCGCTGTCGATGCCGCCGGAGGAGCCGACGACGACTTTGCGGAAGCCGCAGCGGCGCGTGTAGTCGCGCAGGCCGAGGACGATCTGGCGGCGGTAGAACTCCATCACCGGCAAACCTTCATGCGGCACCGCCGGCAGGGCGCTGCCATCGGCGGCCTGGAAGCCTGCGCCGTCAAACTGCAAGGTGGCGATGTCTTCGGCAAAGCGCTGTGCTTCGAATACCACGCCAGCCTCGGGCGTGACGGCGAACGAGGCGCCGTCAAAGACCAGCTGGTCGTGGCCGCCGATCTGATTGACGAACACCAGCGGCAGCTTGTGGCGGCGGCTGGCGGCGGCGAACAGGCTGTGGCGCTGCTCGCGCTTGCCGATGTTGGACGGGCTGGCGTTGATGGTGACGACCAGATCCGGCGCGGCGGCGGCGAGGCTGGCGAAGGGATTGACGGCGTAGTCGTCGCCCTCGTCGTTCCAGCCGTCTTCACAGATCATGAAACCGATCTTGCGGGCGCCGATCTGCAACAGCGGCACAGCGTCGTGGCCGGGTTCGAAGTGGCGATGCTCGTCGAAAATGTTGTAGGTCGGCAGAAGCTGTTTGGCATAACTGAGCAACACCTGACCGTCGCGCACGACGAGCAGGCTGTTATGCAGACGCTTGCCGGGGCCATCGCGACGCGTCGGCGCGCCGACCACCCAGTGCAGCTGCGGTGTGGCGCGCGTGGTGGCGATGAGTGCCTGCAGGCCGGCTTCAACACGGGCGAGGAAGTCCGGTTCGTCGAGCAGATCGCCGGGGTAGTAGGCGGTCAGGCTCAGTTCGGGAAAGATGACGATGCTGGCACCTGCGGCGGCGGCCTGCTGGGCGGCGGCGAGCATGCGCGCGATGTTGCCGTCGATGTCGCCAATGGTCGGATTGATCTGGCCGAGTGTGATGCGGAAGGTATTCATGCGTGAGCTGTCGGTTCAAGCCGGGTGGTGGAAGACCTGGCGCAGGTAAGCGAGAAAGGTTTCATCTTCGCACAGGGTCTTGCCCTGTGCGTCGGACAGTTTGGCAACCGGTTGGCCGTTGCAGGAGACGATCTTCATGACGATGTTGAGCGCCTTGTGCGGCGTGTCGTTGGTCAGATCGGTGCCGATGCCGAAACTGGTCTGGATGCGGCCGAAGAAATGGCGATGCAGCTCCAGCGCGCGCGGGATGTTGAGCCCGTCGGAGAACACCAGGCGCTTGCTGGCCGGGTCGATGCGCAGCTTGCGATAGTGCGAAATCGCCTTCTCGCCCCAGCTCACCGCATCGCCGGAATCGTGGCGCAGGCCGTCGAAGAGCTTGGCGAAGTAGAGGTCGAAGTCGTTGAGAAAGGCATCCATGCCGATCACGTCGGTCAGCGCAGTGCCCAGGTCGCCACGGAATTCCTGCACCCAGCCTTCCAGCGCGGCCTTCTGGAAGTCGCGCAGGCGCGAGCCGAAGGACTGGTAGGCCTGCAGGTATTCGTGGGCCATGGTGCCGATTGGCGTGAGGCCGAACTTGCGCGCCAGGTGCACGTTGGAGGTGCCGCGAAAGTGCTCCGGCACGGCGCTGGCCAGGCTGCGCACGACTTCCTCGTGCCAGCTGCCCGAGTAGCGGCGGCGCAGGCCGAAATCGAAAAAAATGAAGGGGAAATCGGCCGAGCGCGTGAATTCGCTGCGCTGCTCGCGCAGCAGGGCGATCTTGGCCTGCAGGCGTTGGCGCGCCACGTCGAGCACGTCCGCGCCGCCCAGGCGGCGGAAGTACAGCTCGTTGACGATGTAGAGCACGAAGATCTCGAAGCCCATCACATGCACCAGCGGACCGCGCGCATTGATCTGCAGGGTGTCGCCTTCGCTGCTGACTTCAACAAAGCGGCGCTGGAAGCGGAACACGGTGAGGAAGTCGACGAAGTCGCTCTTCATGAAGCGCAGGCCGCGCAGGTAATCGAGTTCTTCCTGGGTGAAGCTCAGCTGGCAGAGCTGATCCAGCTCGGCTTCGACTTCCTCTTTCAGCTCGGCCAGTGGAAAAGCCGGCTGGTTGCGGCAGACGAAGCTGTATTCGGCCTGCGCGCCGGGGTGGCTGTGCAGCAGCGACTGCCACATCGTGAATTTGTAGAGATCGTTCTCCAGCAGGCTGCGAACAATGGGGCGGGTTGCGGGCGCGTCTTGGTTCATCGTGTGCTTTACGTGTTGGCGTGCAGTTCGGCCAGCACATCGCTCGCTTGCGCAATTTGCACGCCGCGCGCACGCATGGCGGCGAGAAAGTCCTGGTAGTGCGTCTCGAAGCCCGCCACCGGGCTGATGCCATCGCTGATCAGCACCAGCTTGGCCGGATCGGCCGGCGCAAAGTGTTCGACGATATGTTCGGTGGTGGCCTTGACGCAGTGGCTGCCCGCTTCGCCGGCGATGAAGACGCGATCAGCCGCGCGCAGCTGGGCCATCAACACGGTGTTGAGCTGGGTTTCGTCATCGCTCGGGTCGGGCACCTCGGCCTTGATCGCACTGAAGTGCTCGGTCCAGGGATTACTCCCTTTGCTCACGTTGTTGACCACGGAGAGCTGGGTTGCCTCCCAGTGCTGGCAGGCGGCAAGCAGGTCCGCATGCACGCCCTGCCCCCAGCTGCCGATCTCGCAGTGCTGCGGCCACACCATGTGGGTGTAGCGGCCGCTCGCTTCGAGCGCATCGAGGTAGGTGATGACGCGCGGCAGCGCCTCGGCCTGGCGCGGGCGGTAGCGGCCGGTCAGCACATCGCGCGCGCTGATCTGTGTGAAGGGCGCCACCGGCGAGCCGTCGCCCTGCTGCCAGAACACCGGATGGGCGATATCGAGATGGTGGTGCGCGTCCTGGGTAAGGGTGATCGCGCTGAGTCCTGCGCCGCCCTCGCGGATCAGCGCGGCCAGGCGCTGCATGTCGGCATGCGCGCCAGGCACCGGCAGCGCCGGCTGCAGGACTTGGCCGGCAATCTGCGGACAGTAGTCGGCGGGTAAATCGCAGAAATCGTTCTGCGGATCGATGATCAAGAGATGAAACCTGTTCCGTGCCATGACGTTCTCCAGACAGCTCAAGCAGGCCGTAGCGCTGCTGACGCCTGAGAATGTACCGCGATCAGCGTGCTGTGGGCGATTGGGCGCTGACCTCCGGGTGCGCTCTGGCGCACTGCCAGAGCGGCCTCATCGGGCGGCGAGATGCGCTGTGCGGGATCGCGGCGCCCTGCCGCTGAAGTCTTTGCTTGTCTTTTCATTGGCATCAAATGATAATGATTCTCAAGTACGGGGCCGCTGAATGCTTGATCTGACACATGAAAGTTTTTACCGGGAGCACCATTCCTGGCTGACCAGCTGGTTGCGCGGTCGGCTCGGGCAGTGCTCCGACCGTGCGGCGGACTTCGCCCAGGACACTTTCATGCGCATCCTGCAGGCGGGCAGCCAGCCGCCCGAATTGCTGCAGCCACGCTCCTACCTGGCGACCATTGCGCGCGGCCTGCTGGTCGATCATTTCCGCCGCCAGGACCAGGAGCGCGCCTACCTCGCCGAGCTGGCCCTGCTGCCCGAGGCCTTGCAACCCTCGCCGGAAGAGCGGGCGATCCTGCTGGAAACCATCTTCACCATCGACCGCATGCTCGAAGGCCTGGGGCCCAAGGTGCGCCAGGCTTTCCTGCTGGCGCAACTCGAGGGCCGCGATTACGCCAGCATCGCGGCCGAGCTGGGCGTGTCGGTCAGCAGCGTCAAGAAATACATGCAGAAAGCGATTTTGCAGTGCCTGATGTGCCTGTGAACGAGGCGCGGCCCGAGCAGAGCCACCTCGCGGCGGCGGCCGAATGGCTGGTGCGCCTGGGCGAGCAGGACGCGGCCGTGCAGGCAGCATGGCGCGTCTGGTACGAGGCCGCGCCCGAGCATCGCGCTGCCTGGCAGAAAGTCGAGAAGTTGCAGAGCTTGCTTGCGGCGGCCCCGGCACAGACGCGCTCGACCTTGCTCAAGAGCGGGCACAACACACGGCGCCGCCTGATGGCCGTGTGCGGCCTGGTCTTTGCGGCCGGCGCCCTGTGCATGGCCTTCCCGGCCGGGCCGGCAGCGGTGCCGATCGAGTGGATCAGCACCGCCGCTGGCGAGCGCCGCAGCCTGCAATTGCCGGATGGCGGCACCCTTTTGCTGGGCGTGAACAGCCGTGTCGGCATCGCTTACGGTCCGCATGCGCGCGAGATCCACATCGCGGCCGGCGCGATCCGCCTGGACAGCGGCCACGATGCGCAAGGCCGCCCGCTGCGCCTGCTGGCCCGCGACGGCAGCATTCGCCCGCTTGGCACGCGCTTCACCCTCGAACAGGACGAGCGCTTCAGCGTGCTGTCGGTGCAGGAGCATGCCGTCGAGGTGTCCGGCCCCCAGGCGCCGGCCGCGATTCGCGTCGAGGCCGGCCAGCGCCTGGTGTTTTCGCGCGCCGAGATGGGCCGGCCCGAGGCCGCGCAATGGTCGGATGACGCCTGGACGCGCGGCGTGCTGGTGGCCCTCAATATGCCGCTGGCGCGCTTTGTCAGCCAATTGTCGGCACAGTCGGGGCAGCGCATCGACAGCGATCCGCGCCTGGCCGATCTGCGCGTCTCCGGCGCGTATCGTGTCGACGCGCTGGATTCCTCGCTGGCGACGCTGGCCGAGCTGCTGGCGCTGCGCATCGACAAGCAGCCCGGCGTGTGGCATCTGAAGCCGCGCTGAGCGGCGAAGTCAAAAATATTTTTGGCAGCATTGTCCTTTTGTCGTTCTGCTTCGGCCTACCAGTGTGAATAGTTCTCATTAGCGGGTTGAAGACATGCTGCACACCTCCAGAAAGGCCCCTGGCGCAGGCTTGCCGCCGCGCTGCCGCCCACTGCTTGCCGCCTTGCTCAGTGCAGGGCTGATCCTGCCTGTACAGGCTGCCGAACCGGCCGCTCGCGAGAGCGCGCCTGCGGCGAGCGCCCAGCGCAGCTACTCGATTGCCGCCGGGCCGCTGGCCGAGGTGCTCAATCGCTTTGCCGCCGAAGCCGGCATCGTCCTGGTCTTCGACGCCGCCCAGCTCAAGGGGCTCAGCTCGCGTGGCCTGGTCGGTCGCTACGACCTTGCCGGGGGCTTCCGCAGCTTGCTGGCGGGCACGCCCTTCGAGGCCCAGCCGAGTGCCAGCGGCGGCTTTGTGCTGCGCGCGCGCCCAGCCACTGCGGCGCAGACGGACAGCAGTCCGCCCAAGCAAGCGGAGCCGCAACTGCCTTCGGTCGTCGTCTATGCCAAGCCGCTGCCCTCGGTCGACAGCATGGATCGCGAGATGATCCGCAATCTGCCGGCGATCAATGGCGACATCACCAGCCAGCTCAAGCTCAACCCGAATATCCAGTACAGCGAGGGCCAGCTCTCGTCCTTCACCGGTGGCGAGATCGCGCCGGCGGAAATCAGCATCCACGGCGCCAAGCCGTATCAGAACGAAATGCTGATCGATGGGGTGTCGATTGCCAACGACCTTGACCCGGGCAACAAGATCACGCCGACCAGTCCGGAATTCGTGCCCGGCGCTGCACAAGCCCTGGCCATCGACAACAGCATCCTCTGCGATGTCGAGGTGCGCGACTCGAATGTGTCGGCCGAATACGGCCGCTTCACCGGCGGCGTGGTGGATGCCAAGATCTGCGCGGCACGCAAGCGCCTGGGCGGCAGCGTGTCGGTCGGTTACACCTCGTCGGACTGGACCACCCTGTTTGTCGATGATGCCAAGAAGGCTGAATTCGAGAATTCCTCTTCCGCCGATTACCAGCCTGAATTCAAGAAGTGGACCTACAAGGCCAGCGTCGAAACACGGCCGCGTGAAGACTGGGGCCTGCTGCTGAGCGTGGTGCGCAAGCAGTCGGATATTCCGCTCAACCGCTTTACCACCACCAATAGCGGCAGCACCGAGAGCCACAAGGTGACCCAGCAGCGCATCCAGGACACCCTGGTGCTGAAAACCGATTTCGCGCCAGCCGGCAGCAAGCACAAGGGGGACGTGTCGGTCGTCTATGCGCCGGCCTCGAGCAGCTATTTCATCGAGGATTATCGCGACAGCGATTACACCATCAAGTCCGGTGGCCTCAATTTGAGCAGCCGCCTAGAGTCCAAGTATGCGCTGGCCACGCTCAGCCAGCAGCTCTCGTATTCGCAGACTGAACAGTCGCGCCGCAGCGATGCCGACACTTACCGTAACTGGCGCTGGTCGAGCGACAAGAACTGGGGCGATGCGACATCCGGTACCAATCCAACCAGTGGTGAAGGCGCCTGGGGCGATGTCGATCAGCGCGTACAGACCATCAACTACAAATTCAAATCGGCCTTCAAGGCCATCGAAACGGCTGGCATCAAGCACCGCTTCACCAGCGGCATCGAACTGAGCAAGCAACACGCCGAGTACGAGCGCCTGAAAGACCAGACCTACTACTACACGGTGGCCAACTTGCCGACCACCGGGGCGATTGCGCGCTGCCAGCGCAGCGATGGCAGCTATGACACTGCCGCCTGCTCGGCCACGCCGACGCTGCGCCAGGGCGTGGGCCAGTACTTCCGCAACCAGATGATCTACCACGCCGGCAGCTTTGACGTGGATGCCCAATCCTGGGCGGCCTATCTCGAAGACGAGAGCAGCTGGCGCAATTTCATCCTGCGCGGCGGCCTGCGTCTGGACCGCGATTCGCTGACCGGCGACACCAATCTGGCGCCGCGTTCCCGCTTCAACTGGCAGCTGAGCGAACCGCTGAACCTGGAACTGGGCGCCAACCGCTATTACGGGCGCAATCTCTTCGCGTATGCGATGCAGGAGAAGGTCAACACGCTCAAGACCACGCAGACCCGCAACGGCACGCTCACCTGGGGGTCGGTCACCAGCTACAAGCCGCTCAACCGTCTGGAAGACATCAAGACGCCTTTTGACGACGAGCTCTCGGCCGGGCTCAGCTACGATCCGAACTGGCTGGCCGGCACCATGAACCTGCGCTTCACGCGGCGTGACGGGCGCGATCAGATCGTCAAGCGGATCAAGACCGGGCAGGCCGATTGCAACTCCAACCAGTGCTACATCTACACCAATGACGGCGGCAGCCTGACCAAGGATGTCACCCTCAGCTGGTCCAGCGCCCGCGCATTCAAGACCGGCCCGGCCGCTACCCGCGTGTGGTTTGCGTTCAACAAGAGCGACGTCAAGTCCAACTACTCGACCTACGCCGACACCTACAGCACCAGCCAGGCCAATGACGCGATCATCAAGTATGACGGTGAGTTCATCCGCTACTCGGAGATGCCGGCGGACAACTACAACCGCCCGTGGACCCTGCGCATCGGCACCCTGAGCAGCCTGCCGGCGCACCAGCTGACGATCAGCAACATCCTGCGCATTCGCGATGGCTACCAGCAGATGCTCAGCAACGGCACCACCGACTACCAGGGCACCACGGTCGATGTCTATGAGAAGACCGCGCTGCCGCGCTCGATTGCGCTCGACACGGTGTTCCACTGGAGCCCGCGGGTCTATCGCGACCAGCAGCTGGATATCAAGCTGAGCATCGAAAACATCACCAATCGCAAGAACAAGATCTCGGTCAGCGACACCTATGCCACCTACGAGCGTGGCCGCAGTTTCGCGCTGGAAATCGGCTACGTGTTCTGAACCCCAGGATTTCATTTTTGTGAGCAGTCCGCCACGGCGGACTGCGAGGACGCATCATGTTCAGTCTCCAGAACGCCCTGCGGGGCGTCATCCGTTTGTTCCTCTACGCCCTGCTGGGCAGCGCTGCGCTGGCCCAGGCGGCCGAACCGTTTGACTGGGATCCGCGCGTCGTGCGGGGCCAGCTCAGCAATGGTCTGTCCTATTACATCGTCGCCGGTGACAAGCTGGCCGGGCCGCGGGTCGCCATGCAGCTATTGGTGCGCGTCGGCTCTCTCGATGAGCGCGAGGATCAATCGGGCGTCGCCCACATGGTCGAGCACATGGTCTTCCACGCTTCAGCGCGCCATCCCGAGGGCTTGAGCAAGTACATGGAGAGTCTGGGCTGGCGCATCGGCACGCACTACAACGCGCAGACCAATTTCGAGCGCACGCTCTACATGCTCTCGCCGGAGAACCGCCCGGAGCGTATCGATGCGGCGCTCGATGTGCTGTCCCAGATGGGCGGTGCGGCGCAGATTCCCGCTGCCGGCTTGCAGAGCGAGCGCAAGGTCATCCTCGAAGAATGGCGCACCAAGCTGGGCCTGCGTGCGCGCATGGACCAGCAGCGGCGCGCGCTGCTGCGCGCCGGTTCGCTGTATCCGGAGCGGCCGACCATCGGCAGCGAGGCCAGCATCCGCACACAAACGGCCGAGTCCTTGCAGGCCTTCTACCGCGACTGGTACCGGCCGAACAACATGGCCTTGATCATCGTCGGCGACGTCGATGCGGCGGCCATCCAGCAGCGCATCGAAACTTATTTCTCCAGCTTGCAGGCGGCGCCGCTGCCGGCGCGCAACCCGCCTGATCCGCAACTGCAGGACAGCTTGCGCATCGCCCGCATGCAGGACGCCGAGAGCGGCAGCAGCCAGGTCGGCTGGGTGTTCCGCTTCGTGACCGACAATCGCCAGGACAGCGAGGGCCTGCGCCAGCGCATGATCGATCGCATCGCCGAGCGCGCCGTGCGCCGCCTGGCCCAGCGCCAGGCCAAAGATTTGCCGGCCGGCGTCGAATCGCTCAGCAGCAGCAAGGGGCTGCTGGGCAAGACCGTCGAGTCGCTCGGCTTTGCCGCCACGGTGGCGGTCGATGGCCACGCGGCCGGTCTGCAGCAGATCCTGCTGTTGCAGGAACGTCTGCGGCGCGATGGCGTGCGTGAGCAGGATGTCCGTCAGGAGATCGAGGAGCTGCAGCGCCTCAATGAAAAAGCCCTGAGCCAGCACGCCGCGCGCGACCAGTCGAGCTGGCTGCAAATACTCAGCGAGGCGGTGCAGGATGAGCGGGTGCTGCAGGCGCCGGTGCAAAAGCAGGCACAGATCCGCCAGATCATTGCCGGCCTGAGTCTGGCCGACATCAATGCGCGGGTACGCCAGTGGCTGTCCGCGCCGGACCGCCTGCTGTTCATGCTGGCGCCGGGGCTCAGCCCCCTGCAATTGCCCGATCAGGCCAGCGTGCTGGCTGCCCAGCAGGCGCTGCGCACGCGCAGCTTGCCGGCGCTGGCCGATTCGCCGGCCGCCGAAACCTTGGCTGAAGTGAGTTTGCCCGAAGCGAGCCTGCCGGAAGCCGGGCCGACGGCGGCGGTCTTGCAGGAAGAAGATCTGGGCCAGGGCGTCCTGCGTTGGACCCTGCCCAATGGCGACAAGCTGGTTTGGGATGCGCGCCCCGCCGGCGCGCCGTTGCGCTTCGTGGCCCGCTCGGCAGCCGGTTTCCGCCTGCCCGGTGCGCCGGCCTGGCAATGGCAGATGGCGGCCCAGCTCGGTGCTCAAGCTGATCTGCCCGGCCAGGCGGCCGGCACCCTGGCGCGCTGGGCGACACGCCAGACCCTGCAGCTCAACCAGAGTCAGGACGATCGCGGCTTGGTCTACAACGCGCAGACCAAGGCGGAGCTGCTGGAGCCGCTGCTGCAGCTCTACGTGGCGCGCCAGCAGAGCAGCCTGTCGGCCGCGGCCGTGCAAGCGGCCCGCCAGCAGCTGGCGCGTCAGCTGGCGCGCCAGACCGACAGCAGCAGTGATCGCATGGCGCGTGAGCTGAGTCGCCTGCGCTTTGGCCCCACGCCGCAGGATGCCGCACCCGACGCCGCCGCGCTGGCCCGCCTCGACACGCCGGCCGGCCTCGATGCGCTGCGTGAAAAGTGGCAGCTGCTGACTGCGCAGCCGACCACCTTCTTCCTCTCCGGGCCGAACGATGTGGCCACGGTCCGTCGTCTGGTGGAACGCTATCTGGCCACTTTGCCGCGCACGGCCACGCCGCTGGCATCGCAGCCGCTGCTGCAAGCTGCGGGCGCACGCAGTGCGCGGCTGGAGATCAGTCCGGAGCCGCAGGCCAGTGTGCGTGCCTTTGGCAGCCAGTCGCTGAACTGGTCGCCCGAGCGCGCCATGGCCGCCTCGGTGCTGGCGCGGGTGATCCAGCGCAGTCTGCGCGCCGAGCTGCGCGAGAAGGAGAGCGGCATCTACCGACTCAGCTTCAGCCTCAGCCTGGAGCCGCACAGCGGCCGGCTGGCCAGCGAGCTGTTCTTCACCACCGCGCCCGAGCGTGTCGACGCACTGTGGGCGATTGCGCACGGTGTGCTGGCCAAGCTGCCCGAGCAGCTCGATACGCGCCTCCTCGCCGAGGAGGTCGAACATGCGCGCAGCGCCGAGCGCGCGCGCCAGGGCGACGAGAGCACGCGCTTCCAGCGCTTGCAGCTCAGCTATGCGCAATACGGCGATGCGCGCTATCTGCAGAGCAGCACCCAGCTGGCCAGCACGCTGAGCGTGGACAGCGTGCGCGCCCTGGCGGCCGAGCTGGCGCTGACGCGTGATCTGGTGCTGGTGCAGATGCTGCCGCGTGCCGCGGGCGGGGAGGCGGCACGATGAGTGTGATGCGTGATTTCTGGATCCTGGCGCGACCCTTCTGGGTGCGTCGCGGCCACTACCTGGCCTGGCTGCTGCTGGCCAGCATCATCGCGCTGGGCTTGTTGCTGGTGCAGCTGAATGTGCGCTTCAGTTACTGGAACAAGGAGTTCTACGACGCGCTCGCCGCCTTCGACCGGCCGCGCTTGTACCCCTTGATGGGCCAGTACTGCCTGCTGGTGGGCGCCGCCGTGGTGATGTCGGTGTATCTGGACTGGTTGCGCAAGCTGCTGATCCTCAAGTGGCGTGAGCACATGACCGAGTCTTTGAGCCGCGCCTGGCTGAGCAACAATGTGTTCTACCGCCTGAGTCTCGCCGGCGAGCCGGACAACCCGGACCAGCGCCTGGCCGAGGACATCAACCTGCTGGTCACCGAAAGCCTGGATCTGCTGCGCTCCTTCATCAGCGCGGTGGCGCGCATCCTGTCCTTCTCGGTCTTGCTGTGGACCTTGTCGAGCGAGCTGAGCCTGCCCTTCGTCGACAGCCAGCTGCGCATTCCCGGCTACCTGTTCTGGTTCGCCATCATCTATGCCCTGATCGGCAGCCTGATTGCCGAGCGCATCGGTGCGATCCTGCAAGGCCTCAACTACACCCAGCAGCAGCGCGAAGCGGAATTGCGTGCCGACCTGCTGCGTCGGCGTGATCATGCCGAACAGATCTCGCTGTACGGCGGTGCCGCCCACGAACAGCGCCGCGTCATGCAGCGCTTTGCGGCGCTGGCGCTCAATTGGCGTCAGTTGATGAATCGCGAGCGTACGCTTGGCTTTTTCACCAGCAGCTATGACCGCATCAGCGGCCTGGTGCCGATCTTTGCCGCGCTGCCTTCGTTCATGAACAAGTCGCTCAGCCTCGGCGGCCTGATGCAGATCGAGACGGCCTTCAACCAGACCGCCTCGGCGATGAGCTGGTTCGTGCGCGCTTATCGCGCCATCGCCGAGTGGAAGGCGACGGTCCAGCGTCTGACCCAGTTCCGCATCGCTCTGGAAGCGGCCCGCGAGCCGCGCCAGCCACGCCAGGCCGCCAGCTTCGCCGCGCATCAACTGAGCGTGCACACGCCGGACGGCACGGTTCTGCTCGCGGGACTCGACTGGCAGATCGAGACGGCGGTGTGGACGCGCATCGAGGGGCCCAGCGGCATCGGCAAATCCACCTTGCTGCGCACCCTGGCGGGCGTCTGGCCGTATTACAGCGGCGACTTCAGCCAGCCACGCGGGCGCAGCCTGTTCGTGCCGCAGCGCGCTTATCTGGCCACCGATTCGCTGGCTGCGCTGCTGGCCTATCCGGCGCTGGACCTGCCCTCACGCGAGGCCATGCAGCAGGCTTTGTGCGACTGCGGTCTGGCCGCGCTGAGCACGCGTCTGGACGACGTGGCCGAATGGTCCGCGGTCTTGTCCGGTGGCGAACAGCAACGCCTGGCCATCGCGCGCGCCTTGCTGTTCGCGCCTGATTACCTGTTGCTCGATGAGGCGACCAGCCAGCTCGATCTGCCCGCGGCGCGTGCCCTGCTGTGCATGCTGCGCAGCCGGCTGCCACAGACCACGGTGATCGGCGTCACTCACCAGGACAAGCTGTCGTCCTTGTTCGAAAGGGTGATCGAGTTGCCGCAGCAAGCACCCGCAGCGCACTGAACGGCGGCGTGTCGGCAGGGCTTTGCAGCGCGTGCAGCAGGCGCGCTGCGAAGCCCTTTTTCTGTGCCTCCGCGTGCTCTGCAAGCGGGCGCAGCGCCCTGTGCTGGCGCTCGGTGTATAGGCGTGTATGTTTTTAATAAATTTGAGTCGGAAAGCGTTTCGAATTGATTCAAAGCTTTGGGTGACAGACTGTCATATAACAAAAAGTTTGCCTGCTTCTTGCTAACTGCAATTGCTTTTTATAAGCAATCGCAACTACATGCAGCAACCAAGAGGCAAACATGAATTTTCGCAGTCCAGTCAAACGCGGCATTTTGATCGTCAGCCCCATTCTGGTGGCGTTGTTGGCGGTCGTCGCGTGCAGCGGCAACAGTCCTGATACCACCACGCCCAGCTCTGCTTCATCCACCACATCGTCCACCGCCTGTACGGTCCTCAGCAACGACGGCACATCCGTTGTCGTCGGTTCCGGCCTGGCGGGTGACCCCGCTGCGCCCGAGCCGTCGTCCGGCTACCGCACCGGCAAGACCACGACGTATGCACGCAATTTCATGGTCACCAGCGCCAGTGCACTGGCCAGCAAGGCTGGTTGTGATGTGCTCGCCAAGGGCGGCGATGCGGCCGATGCGGCGATTGCCGTGCAAGCCGTGCTCGGCCTGACCGTGCCCGAAGCCACCGGCATCGGCGGTGGCGCCTTCATGCTCTACTACGATGCCAAGAACAAGACCGTGCAAGCCTACGACGGTCGCGAAACGGCGCCGGCTGCAGCCACCGAAAACTATCTGCGCTATGTCGACGACAGCAGCGACCAGACCACCCCCAAGCCCAGCGCTCGTGCCAGCGGTCGTTCGATCGGCACGCCGGGCGTGCTGCGCATGCTGGAGCTGGCCCACACCGACCACGGCAAGCTGGCCTGGAAGGACATGTTCACAGATGCCGTCTCGCTGGCCAACAAGGGCTTCCCGATCAGCTCGCGCCTGGCCGATGCGATCTCTGCCAACCGCGCCAGCCTGCTGCGCGACCCCGATGCGCTGGCTTACTTCCTCAACGCCGATGGTTCAGCCAAGACGGTCGGCACGACCTTGACCAACCCGGCGTACGCCACGACCCTGCAAGCCATTGCCGACGGCGGCGCCAAGGCTTTCTACACCGGCACCATCGGCCAAGCGATTGTCGACAAGATTGCGGTCACGACGGGCGCCGATGCCTCGGTGATCACCCCGGGCAAGACCACCCTGGCCGACCTGGCGGCCTATGAGGCCAAGCGCCGCACGGCGGTCTGTTCGACCTATCGCAGCTACTACGTCTGCGGCATGCCGCCGCCGTCTTCGGGTGGCATCGCGGTAGCGCAGACGCTGGGTATTCTTGAAACCTTCGACTTGGGCACCAGCAGCTTCGCGCCGACCGCTTACGACAACGAAGGCGGCAAGCCCTCGGTGCTGGGCGTGCACGTCATCTCCGAAGCCGAGCGGCTGGCTTATGCCGACCGTGACAAATACGTGGCGGACACCGATTTCGTGCCCCTGCCCGGCGGCAACTGGAATGCCATGCTGAGCAAGTCTTATCTGACCGGCCGCGCCGGCCTGATCAGCCTTGCCAAGAGCATGGGCACGGCGACGGCCGGCACCTTCAACACCACCACGGCACTGGCGGTGGACAAGACGGTCGAGCACGGCACCAGCCAGTTCACCATCGTCGACAAGAGCGGCAATGTGCTGACCATGACGACCACGGTGGAGTCCAGCCTCGGCTCCTTCCACTTCACCAAGGGCTTCATCCTCAACAACCAGCTGACCGACTTCTCGGCCACGCCGAGCGACACCAATGGTGCGATTGCCAACCGTGTGCAGCCGGGCAAGCGTCCGCGCAGCTCGATGGCGCCGACCCTGGTGTTCAAGAAGAGCAGCGACAACGGCATGGGTGACTTCGTGATGGCCACCGGCTCGCCGGGCGGTTCGACGATCATCCAGTACGTGGTCAAGACCCTGGTGGCCAGCCTCGATTGGGGTCTCGATGCGCAGCAAGGCACCAACATGATCGACTTTGGCGCCAGCAACAGCGCCACGACCAGCCTGGGCGGCGAGCATCCGAACCTCAACACCGCCAACAGCGGCGCCAACGACAGCCTGATCGTCGGCCTCAAGGCGCTCGGTCACACGGTGTCGACCAGTGCGCAGACCAGTGGCATCGGCACCATCATGCGCGCCACCGTCAAGGGTGAGAGTGTGTGGGCCGGCAGTACCGACCCGCGTCGTGAAGGCGTAGTCCTCGGCGACACCTTCAAGCCCTGATCGAATTCGGTCTTGTCGATCAGCCCTGCAGCGCTTCGGCCTGCAGGGCTTTTTTCATCCTCTGTTTGCGTCCATTTGCTGCTGTCGACATTTGCTTACATATCGACAAGAAGCTGAGAGGCATTCGCCATCATCCGGGTGTTTGATTGAGCTTCGCGGAGAGTCCGCTGGCGCGCCCGTTCGCGCCAAGCCAACGGAGGATGCAGATGAACAAGCTGGGACGTGTGACAACGCTATTGCTGGGTGTGCTGATGAGCGCGGCCGTCTGGGCGGCCGACCCTGGCATCCACGAAATTTATCAGGCCGCTGACGCCGGCAATCTGGGCCAGGCGCAGCAGATGATCGCGCAGGTGCTCAAGGACCATCCGAACAGTGCCAAGGCGCATTACGTCGACGCCGAGCTGCTGACCCGCCAGCATCAGCTGAGTCAGGCGCGGGCCGAGCTGGCGACGGCGGAAAAGCTCGATCCGGGCCTCTCGTTCGCCAAACCCGCTGCCGTGCAGGCGCTGCGCGCGCGCCTGCAGCCGGCCAGCCATGTGCAAAGTTTCACCACACCGACGGCCTACGATGGCCCTGCCTACACGCGCAGCAGTCCCAGCCTGCCCTGGGGCAGCATCATCGGCATACTGGCCTTGCTGAGCATCGCCTTTCTGCTGGCGCGTGCAATGTTCCGCCGCACCGCACAGCCTGAGTCTGTCGTCACACCAGCCTATGGTGCCCCGAGCTATGGCACGCCGGCTTACGCGGGTGGGGGCTATGCCCAACCGGGCTATGCGCCTGGCTATGCTCCGGCGCCTGCTGCGCCCGCGGCTGGTTTCGGAGCAGCTGCGGGGGGCGGTCTCGGTTCGGGCATTCTCGGCGGGCTAGCCACAGGCGCAGCGGTCGGCGCCGGCATGGTGGCGGGCGAGGCCTTGATGCATCGCGTACTCGATGGCGGCCACGCCAGCAATGTCGGCAACAGTCTGGCGGGCAATGCGCAGGCAGGCTACTTCGACGACACCGCGCAATACGTCGACTCGCTCACCCAGTACGACATGGGTGGGCAGGACTTCGGCATCCAGGATACCGCCAGCTGGGATGACAACAGCTCGCTCGCCAGCGGTGGCGCTGGCGATGACTGGAGCTAGGCGGATTATTTGAGGATCTGCCCGCCCTTCTGCAAGATCAGGTTCTCACCCTTGCGCGCCTTGATCTGGCTGGACACGCTGCGCAGGCTGGCATTACGCACCAGCATGCCGCGCTCGGCTTCGATCTTCACATTGTCGAAGCTGATGCCCTCAAGCGGCGCTTCCGGCACGCCGACGATGTAAGCGGCCGCCTTGCTCTCGCCGGTCGAGAGCAGATTGCTGATCTTGATGTTGCTGAAGTGCGGTGTCTTGGCGACATCAAAGGCAACGGCCGGGTCCGAGTCGGCCGGGTAGAGCTGGTCGCCGACGACAAAGCCGCCTTCGGCCAGCGCGCGTGCGAGTTCCGCCGCATCATCCGGCGCGCCCTTGTAGTAACCGGAGAGCACCAGGGGCACGCCGACATCCACCATCCGCGTGTCGCGGTAGGTCACGTTGCTGACCTTGCCGCCCTTGCCGCGCGGGCTCTTGATGCGCAGGCCGTACATCGAACCTTCGAAATTGTTGTGCTCGACCAGTACATTCGACACACCGCCCGCGGTTTCACTGCCAATCGAAATGCCACGACCGCCCTTGAGCGTGTTGTATCCGACATAGATATTGCTGGTCACGCCATCGGGATAACGCGGGTCAAGCTTTTCGGCCTTGATCGCCACGTGGTCGTCGTTGCAGTCGATGAAGTTGTTGGTGATGCGCACATTGCGGCTGTCGATCGGATCGATGGCATCGGTGTTGGGCGCAAATGCGGGGCTGATGATGCGCGTGCCGTTCACGTCGACGTCTTCCGAGTAGCGCATCACGACGTGAAAACTGGGCGAGTTGGTGAGCGTCACGCCCTCGACCAGGATGTTGCGGCTGTTCTTGATGTAGATGAGGCGCGGGCGATCCGTCGAGCTGCGCTTGGCCGGCGTCTCGCGCACATTGGCGCGCCAGCGCTCCCACCACACCGCGCCTTGCCCGTCGATGCTGCCCTGGCCGCTGATGGCGACATTTTGTGCATTGTCGATGCTGATGAAGGGCAGCCAGCCGTTCTCTGCCTCGGCGCTCTTGTTGTCGCGGGTCGCGCGGTAGCTGGCTTCGACGGTGGACGCGACAATCGTCGACCCCTTGTCCAGTTGCAGGCGGATATTGCTTTTGAGCATCAGCGGCGCGACCAGGTAGTTGCCGCGCGGCACGCGCACGGTGCCGCCGCCAGCGGCTGCACAATCATCGATGGCGCGCTGGAAGGGCTCGGTATTGAGCAGGATTTGCTGGCGTTCGCCATTGGCGCCGTAGGCGCTGACATCGCATACCTTGGCGGGGATCTGGATATTCGTGCTTGCGGCAGCATCCGTGAAAGTGGCGACGCTCAGCAGTGCGATGCAGCCGCCGACAATCGATGCCGGCTTGATCTGGGACATGAAAACTCCTTTGTGTGTACGAGGTGTATCTGAGCGCTGCGAGGTCTTGTTGACACGCTCGGCGCCCGGCTTTGTTCTCTGCTCATCATATAAGCTGGCCGGATCTTAGATTTGCGCTACCTTAAGTGTCAACGCAGCTTTGGCGATCCAGCGTGCAGCGGCAACGCCTCTAAACGCCAATATCTATGCGGTTTTCAGCGCGATATGGCAAGTTCTAGGCCGTTACGGGTAAACATTTAGGGGTTCGGATTGTTTGACAGCCGTGTTTCGATTTTCATAGCATTCGGCACACTTGTATGACGACTGATGAGATTGCGCCAGGCGCTCAGTTTTTCCCATCTGTGGTCGATTTCCAGGCAAGCCTATCCGTAGGCCAATGCGCTGGATCAGGTCAAACGCCTTTACGATGTTTTCGGCCCCAGGCGCTTGATGTAGGGCACCGATTGGCCGATCGCTTCGCCGCTGTTGGTCTGGCCATTCGGCTTGCAGGCATAGCGCTGCGCTCGGGCAGGAACGCACTCAGATCTTGAAAGGCACACCATGTTTTCGATGATTCGCCATCGTTTCGCCGTCCTGCTGGCCGCCAGCGGCTTGCTTGCCGCCTGCGCTGGAAACCAGGCCACGGCGCCACAATTACCGCCGGCGGCGGCCAGCGCGAAGGTGGCGGCGCCCGGGTGTGCGCCGGGCGTGTGGTTCTGCGAAGACTTCGAGGCTGAGCCGAACGCGCGCTGGGATTGGCTCCCGCCAGGTGCGGGGGCCAGCATCGGTACTGCCAATGGCACAGCCGTTGTCGAAAAAGAAGGTCGCAATACCGTGCTGCATTACGAGGCGGGCAGCAGCAAGGGCGTGGTTGCCGCGATCAAGGACACGGCTTTTGCTGCGGTGGCGGCCAAACACACGGCGGACTACTACGTCGAGGCGAAAATCCGCCCGCTCAGCAATAGCAGCAATAACAAGTTCGTCTGCCTGCTCGGCCGCTACCAGGATGTAAACAACTGGTATGGCGGGTGTCTGAATGTGCAGAACGGATCGAACTCCAAGGTCGAATTCCACAAGGCCAATGCTGGCAAGTGGTTCCGTGCGCGGCAGTTCAATCCGCGCACCATCGTCAATGACAAGTGGTACACGCTGCGCATGGAAATGAAGGGCGACAATCTGACTTTCTACATTGACGACGACTTCGTGGGTTCCTTTGTCGATGCGAGCATCAAGGCGCCCGGCAAGATCGGCCTGTGGCTCGACAACCGCTCCTTCGTGATCGACGACATCCAGGTCGGCGATGCCAACATCAAGCCGGTCTTGCTGTCGATCACGCCCGATACGGCGTGGACCAGCGAAGTCGGCGGCGCGGATCGCGAAGTGGAGGTGTCCGCCAGCAAGTCGGACGGCAGTCCCGACGGCTATACGCTCAGCGTCAGCGATCCGCGCGTGCTCAGCGTCGTTCAGCGCGGCAACAAGGTCTTGCTGCACGCCGTCGGCGCGGGCAATGCGACGCTCAGTTTCACCAGCCAGGCCAATCCAGCCCTGCGCAAGCAGATTGCTGCGAGCATCGAGCCGGCATTCGTATTGCCCACGGCACGCTATGCGCCATTCAGCAGTGAGCCGGCGGCGGGCAGTCGCGGCGCTTACATCGATCAGCGCCTGAGCCTCCGCTTTGACGGTCCGTTCAGTCTCAGCGGCAAGGGCTCGGTGCGCATCTTTGACGCGCAGGATGACCGTCTGGTCGACGTGATCAAACCACGCAGCGAGTCCAATGCCATCGGTCCCTCGGCGGATCAGTTCTATCGCGGCCTGAGCATGCCCCTGCTCCAGGTGGACGGCAACACCCTGCACGTACGGCCTCACGCCAACACGCTGCAATACGGCAAGACGTATTACGTGGCGATTGCCGAGGGCACCGTGCTGGGCGCCAGATTGGCGGGGCAGGACTTTGTCGGCCTGGGCAAGACGGCTGGCTGGCGTTTCGAGACGCGTGCCGCACCGGCCAAGGGGCTCACCACGCTGCGCGTTGATGATGATGGCGAGCAGGCTGATTTCCGCAGTCTGCAGGGCGCACTCAACTACGCCATGCAGAACCTGGCCAAGGAGACGCCGGTCCGCATCAAGCTCATGAATGGCCGTTACGAAGAGCCGCTCTACCTGCGTGGCAAGGACAATGTGAGCATCGAAGGCGAGAGTCGCGACCAGACGGTGATTGCCTTCGAGAACTATGAATCGCTCAATGGCGGGTCTGGCGCAGGCAGTCCGGGTGCCGCGAGCCGCGCTGGCGGCGGCCGCGCCCTCTTCCTGGTCGAGCAGTCCGATCTGCTGAGCCTCTCGAACATGAGCCTGCACAACACGCACATCAAGCGCAACGGCATCAATAACCAGGCCGAGACGCTCTATTTCAATGGCAGCACGCAGCGCCTGATCGCCCGCGACATGAACTTCATCAGCCGCCAGGACACGCTGCAGCTCAATGCCTACAGCTGGTTCTACAACAGCCTGATTGCGGGGGATGTGGACTTCATCTGGGGCAGCGCCAAAGCAGCGCTGTTCGAGAACAGCGAGATCCGCACCGTGGTCGATTCAGCCGATGCCACGCGCGGCAGCTACATCGTGCAGGCACGCGTGCTGTCACCGACAGACAAGGGCTATGTATTCCTGCGCAGTCGCCTGACGCGCGAAGCCGGCGTGCCAGATGGCTTGACGACACTGGCGCGCAGCGCCGGGGTGCCGGCTTATTTCGACAATGTGCTCTATCTCGATTGCCAACTCGACGCGCATATCGCGCCCGCCGGCTGGTGGGTAGATCCGATCCCCAACCCTGACAAGGCGAGTGCGACACTTGGCTGGCGCGAGTTCGGCAGCACGGCGAGCACAGGCTTGAAGCTTGATGCACGGGTCGGTGCAGCACGCCGCCTGAGCGCCGCCGAAGCCGCGCCGTATCTGAGCCGCGAACAGGTGTTTGCGGCGATCGGCTGGGTGCCCTAAGGCGGCTGGCAGCCTATTGCGCCTGCGTGAAGTAGGACGAGCGGCTGCGCGGATTGAGGTAGGACACTACTTCCAGCGACAGCGCCGATTTGCTCAGCGCGCTCTCGATGGCGACATCCGCTTCCTCGGACAGGTCCAGCACGATGGCGTCGCGGCGCGGCACGCTACCGTCATAAACCATCACCGTCGGCTTGAGCGGCTGTTCGGTGTTCACCGCAACGACCACGCCCTGCGTCCCGTTGTTGAGGGCGACCAGGGTGCCGGGCGGATAGATGCCCATGCAGCGGATGAACTGGCTGATCACGATGGGCGAGTATTCCTTGCGGCGCTTGGCGTACATCAGCTTGAGCGCCTCGTGCGGATTCATCGCCAGCATGGGATTGAGCGGATTGCACAGATTGTCGAAATCATTGACCACGCAGACGATGCGCGCACCCATGCAGATCGCTTCGTCCTTGAGCTTGTTCGGGAAGCCGCTACCATCGGCGCGTTCGTGATGCTCGGCGATGATCTGCAGCACGGCCGGCTCCAGACCGATGCGCCCACCGACCTCGACACCCAGCGGCACATGCTGGTTGAGCGCACGCTGTTCATGCGGCGAGAGCGGCGGAAACTTGTGGGTGATCGAGTTCGAAATCAGCGTCTTGCCCAGATCATGAAAGATGCAGCCCAGGCCCAGCGCCTGCAGGTCTTCACCTTGCAGGCCGAGCTGCTGGCCGATGACCAGACCGAGCACCATCACGTTCATGGCATGGTCATACACTTCACCGGAAGCCAGCTTGTTGTTGACCAGGCTGATCGTCACCTGGCGATCATTGATCGATGTCTGGATCAGGTTCTTCACCATCGCGCTGGCCCGCTCGATGGACTCTTCGGGCTGCGCGTAGATGTTGAGCTGGATCGAACGCATGTCCTTGGCCGCCGTGCGGAAAGCCTTCTCGCATTCGTCGATGGCCTGGTGATGCGCCTTGATGCGCGCCAAGCGTTCCATCTTGGCCTGATTGACTTCGTGTGCAGCGTGCGCTTCGCTCTCCTCGCTCAGTTCAGCGGGCTCGGCTTCCTGCGCACGTGAAGCACTCGTACGGGCAGCGGGCAGCGGGCAGCTGCTGCGACCCGGGTCCACACGGACACGCTTGAGCCCCAGCGCTTGCAGAGCCTGCAGCTGCTCCGGGGTCTTGATGCGGAAACGGTTGAAAGGGAAGGGGTGTTCAACCCAGTCCAGATCGAGCTCGATGAACAAGCCCACGCACAATTTGTCGGCGTCGATGTATTGCGGATTCCCAGCGCCTGGCATGATGTTTTTTGAGTCGTATGGACGCTTTGCAGCATCGTATTCAGTGAGTGATCGCCCGTTCGTATGTAGTTCGCGGGGATGCAGCATTCTAAGAGAATTTTGCGGCGCCGCAGCTTGATGGCTGCGCTAATTTTGCTGCACAGACCACTGTTCAGACCGGCTGCTGTGGAGACGGAGCCACGCTGCCGGAGGGCATGCCGTGCCGTGCCATCCAGCTCTGATAAAAAGCCATCCAATCGGCAGCGGGCAAGGGCTTGCTGATGAGGTAGCCCTGGGCCTCGTTACAATCGAGCGCGCGCAGGGTCTGCAGCTGATTTTCGGTTTCCACCCCTTCGGCAATCACCTCGAGACGCAAGGTCTTGCCCAGCTGGATGATGGCGCGGATGATTTCCAGACTCTCGGCATTGACGCCGATATCACGCACGAAAGACTGATCAATCTTCAGCTTCTCGACCTTGAACTGCTTGAGGTAGCTGAGGCTGGAATAGCCGGTGCCAAAGTCGTCGATGGCCAGTTTGACGCCCAGGCTCTTGAGCTGCTCGATGGTCGAGATGGAATGGCAGATGTCATTGAGCAGGCCGGATTCGGTGAACTCAAGTTCCAGGTAGTGCGCCGGAAAACCGGTGCCGTAGAGGATCTCCTCCACCAGGCCGAGAATGTCGCCGTTGTTGAATTGCTGCGCCGAAACATTGACGGCGACAACAAAGGGCCCAAGGCCGGCATCGAACCACTGCTTGCCCTGGCGACAGGCTTCCTCAATCACCCAGCGGCCAATCGGCACGATCAGGCCCGACTCTTCGGCCAGCGGGATGAAGCGCGCCGGTGATATTTCGCCTTGTTCCGGATGGCGCCAGCGGATCAGCGCTTCGGCGCCGACGATGGCCTTGGTCTCGATATTGATCTGCGGCTGGAACACCAGGCGGAACTCGTCGTTTTCGATGGCTGTTCCCAGCAGTGCCTTGAGCTTGAGTTTGTCCAGCGCGTCGACATTCATGTCTTCGGTGAACTGCCGACAGGTATTCTTGCCGGCCGCCTTGGCAGCGTACATGGCCGCATCGGCGTTCTTGAGCAGGGTGTCGAAGTCCTTGCCATGTTGCGGGAACAGGGTGATGCCGATACTCGCGGAAATGCCCAGAGCATGACCTTCGATCTCGAAAGACCTGGCCAGCGCTTCGAGTATGCCCGCGGCAATGCGCAACACCACGGCTTCGTCGGCCACGTTCGGCAGGATCACCAGGAACTCATCACCGCCCTGGCGCGACACCGTATCGGTTTCGCGGACTTGCTGCTTGAGGCGCTCGGCGGCGATCTTCAGCAGCTGGTCACCGGCTTTGTGGCCGAAGGAATCATTAACGTACTTGAAGTTGTCCAGATCGATGTAGAGCAGGGCGACACCGGTGCCGTCGCGTCGCGCCGTGGCGCTGGCATGCTGGAAGCGGTCCAGGGTCAGCACCCGGTTGGGCAGATTGGTCAGCGTGTCGTGATGGGCGAGGAACTCGATGCGCTGCAGCGCCAGGCGATGCTCGGTGATGTCGGAGAAGATCGCCACATAGTTGGCGATGGCGCCGCCGTTGTCGCGCACGACGCTGATGCTGTACCAGTAGGGCCGGATCTCGCCTTGCTTGTCACGGTTCCACAGCTCGCCCTTCCAGTGCCCGGTGCCGAGGATCGAGGCCCACATCTGCGCGTAGAAGTCCTTGTCATGGCGGCCCGAGGCAATGAAGTTGGGCGATTGGCCAACGGCTTCATCCGTGCTGTAGCCAGTGATCTGGCTGAAGGCTTCATTGACGGTGACGATGCGATTATCGGCATCGGTGATGATGATGCCTTCCTGGCTGTGCTCGAACACCGCGGCTGACAGGCGGGTGCGCTCGTGCAGCACCTGCGCCAGATGCATTTCGTGCTTGAGTTGCAGCGCGCTGCGAAAGCGCCCCAGCAGCGCATTGATGTCCAGCACCAAGCGGCCCAGCTCATTGTCTTCGTGGTGCAGGGGCTGGCCGAGCATGCCGCCTTCGGCTGCATCGAGGGCATGCAGCTGGTCGGAAATGTTTTTCACCGGCTGGATCACCAACACGCCGATGGATAGCGCCACGGCGCCGACCAGGCAGCAGGCGAGGGCGACCATCATGCCCGCACCGTAGCGCACCATGCGTTCGATGCGGCGATTGATCTCCGGCCAGTTCGGGGTCAGGCGGACCTGACCGACTTCCTCACCTTCGTTGAAGGGTGAAGAGACCTGGCGCGTGATGCTGCGCTGGATGTCGGCCGCCGAAATCTGCGCATCAGGGCGCGTAGCCAAAGCCAGTACGGAGTTGCCGGCACTGATGCTGACGCGGGCCACCGCGCTGCTTTTGAGGAAAGACTGCGCGGTTTCGTTGGCCAGGGTCACGTCCTGGGCAAAGCAGGCGATGCTGGCCATCGAGCTCATTGCATCGATCAGCTCATCCAGGCTTGCACGCGCTTGCTGCTCCATCTGCCGCTGGGTGATCGACAGGGTGATCATGATGAACAGCGCGGCCGTCAGCACGGCCGTGCCGCCAACAATCAGCAGCGTACGCAGGCGCAGGCTGTTACGCAGGGAACGCATGTTCAGCCGTGTGCGCAATGGTCTCCGGGGCATCTCTCAAACCCCTCGTCGATAGGGCTTCAATTGTTCACGCCCCCAACGCTGAAGACGATGCGTACCCGCGAGGAGTTGACGTCCTTGCGCTCAACGTAGGCAATAGCGCCCGGATTGGTGCTGACTTGCTGGACCGCATCGAGCGCAGAGAGCGCCAGACGCGGTGGCGAGGTATTACCCGCAAACACCAGGCGCGCCCAGTAGGCATCCATCTGTTCAAGGTCCTTGTTGACCAGATTGCGATAGAACAGCGCCTTGTCCGGTGAGGAGGCTGGCAGGTCGAGCGGCACGGCACTCTGGCCATTGCTGTATTCGCGATTGCGACCGAGGAAGATATTGATCACCTGGGCCTTGCTCAGCTGCTCGACGCCCGCCGCCGCATTGACGATCACCACCAGCTGCGCTCTGGCCGGAAGTGCCAGGCATAACAGGGCGATCAGCAGGGCGGCGCGGAGCAGGCTGTACATTGCGTGCGCCTCAGAACAGGAAGTCCAGCGTGACACTGAACACATCCGTCTTGCCATTCCAGCTTGCTGAAGGATGTGACACCAGGAAGCGCGAACGCGGCTTGCCACGCACGGCGTCCCATTGCAGCTTGAGCGCCAGATTGCGTTGCAGGTCCCAGCGCAGGCCGGTCGTGAAGGTATGCTGCTGCAGGGTGCTGCTGGCAATCACTGATTCGTAGGCTTCGTTGACTGCCGCAAAGGCCGCCGTGTCCGGCAGCCCCGAGCTGCTGTAGCGGCGATTGCTGTGCACCTGCGAATAACCGAGGTAGGGCGTCAGCGAATGCACCCGGTAGCCCGCGAGGAAATACGCCGCCGTCGAGTTCTGAAACAGATTGGTCTGGTGGCGGATGTAGTTGAACATCGCCTGCAGCAGCAGGGGGCCATCGTCATAGACAAAGCCAGCGGAATAATAGGTGCTGTTGGTGCCCTTGGTACCCAGTGCATTGGCGGCGGTGATCGCCGTGTCATAGCCATAGGCTGTGCCGATCTGCCGCAAGGTCTGGTCGAAACCGGCCAGGTCGTGGTTGTGCGAGAAACGCAGATTGGTGACACTGCCGCGCAGCTGCAGGGCGTCCATTTGCGTGCTGAGGATGATGCCGGCGATCTTCGAGCCGCTGGTGTCCCACATGCCCAGTGCCGAGGGAGCTTGCTCATGCAAGCGCCCGGCGAACAGCTTGGCCTGCAGGACCTGGGATTCGAGTGGAAAGCTCAGGCTGATGTCGGCGCCGTCCATCGCCGAGAAGAACAGTTGACCGAAATACTCGACCGGCGGCCTGACCGGCAGGTAGGAGTAGCCGATGCTGCGCGAGTCGGCGAACATCAGGAAATCGGCACCGATGCGGCCGGCCCGGATTTGCGTGCGTGCATCGGGCGACCACTTGGCGAAGCCCAGTGACAGCTGGGGCGCGAAGCTGCCATCGGCGTGGTACTTGCTAAGCGCCTGCCCGACCAGCTCGATGCTGGGCGAGGCAAGCCAGTTGGCCTGTACGCCGAGGCTGCTGTCGATGCGCGGCGACCAGCTTGTTCCTGCACCGTGGGGTTGCGAGAGGTCGCGCGTGAACTGTGCCTCGCCATTGGTCGAGCGCGCCATGCCCAGCGTGCCGAAGCCGCGAATCGAGAATTCATCGCCCGCACTCTCGCCAGCACGCCCCGCAGGAGCATGGCAGGCCGCGACCAGGCCAAGGCCTAGCGCGAGCAGGCGGAATCGTGATGTGGCATGCAGGGGCATAAGCTTCTTGTTATCGGGTGACCGCTTCCGGGGTTTTGTCGCCCCGATGCAGATGCTGCCAGGGGCATGCAGCTTTCATCCTCTATCGGCCGGGCACGTCTCTTCTTGAGTCCCCATGCTCGCCGCCAGCACGCGCAGCCTGCACAGATAGAGTGCCGGGCACCTCGTTTAGCGGACTTCTCTGAGCCTGCCTGGTGCGCAAAGACCTCCCTGTGTTTTCAAAAAAATAGTTTGTAAACACCCACTTAATTGAAGACACAGGCTGTGGCACCGTTCATGCTTCGTTGTCGTGAGTATTACGTTTATCTGTATTGGTAATACGAAACCCGACAATGAGGAGTTCCCCGTGAATCACAAGTCCTTGAGTAGCACCTTGAAGTGTTTTGTCGCAAAACTGTTGTTCCCGGCGGCCCTCGCGGCCGCCTCGCTGGGCGCCCAGGCGGCGCCCCTGAAAGTCGGTTACAGCGACTGGCCGGGCTGGGTGGCCTGGCAGGTGGCGATTGAAAAGGGCTGGTTCAAGGAAGCCGGCGTCGACGTGAAGTTCGAATGGTTCGACTACTCCGCCTCGATGGAGGCCTTTGCGGCCGGCAAGCTCGACGCGGTGACGATGACCAATGGCGACGCCCTGGTCACCGGCTCGGGTGGCGGCAAGAGCATCATGCTGATGCTCACCGACTACTCCAACGGCAATGACATGATCTTCGCCAAGCCGGGCATCAAGTCGCTCAAGGATCTCAAGGGCAAGAAGGTCGCCGTGGAAGTCGGCCTGGTCGAGCACCTGCTGCTGGTCAATGGCCTGAAGAAAGCCGGCCTCAAGGAGAGCGATGTCACCCTGGTGAACGCCAAGACCAATGAAGTGCCGCAAGTCTTCGCCTCCAGCGATATCGCAGCCGGCGGCGCTTGGCAGCCGGTGTCAGGCGAAGCCCTCAAGGCGGTGCCGGGTTCGCGTCCGATCTATACCTCGGCCGATGAACCGGGCCTGATCTACGACGTGCTGGCGGTCAATCCGGGCAGCGCCAAGTCGCGCAAGGCCGACTGGGCGAAGATGCTCAAGGTCTGGGACAAGGTGGTGGCCTACATCAATGACCCGAAGACCCAGCCCGATGCGGTGAAGATCATGGCGGCCCGCTCGGGTGTGTCGCCGGCCGATTACCTGCCGCTCCTCAAGGGGACGCACTTCCTGAGCATCGAAGACGGCAAGAAGATCTACGTCAAGGGTAATGACTTCAAGTCGCTCTACGGCTCGACCAAGATCGTCAACGAGTTCAACGTGGCCAACAAGGTCTATCCGAAGGCGGAAAACATCGACTCCTATCTGGACCCGTCCTTCACGTTCGGCAAGTAAGCGAATCGGCCAGCTCAGCCGCGCCAGCGCGCAAGTGAGGTGGTCAACACTGCGTGCGGCGTGATGCATCTGCATCACGCCGCCGTGCTCAGTAGAGCTGTTGCAGGTAGCGGCCCAGGGTGGCGGCTTCCTGGCTGTACCAGGCCTGCGCTTCGGCTT
This sequence comes from Uliginosibacterium sediminicola, assembly GCF_039631295.1. NCBI lineage: Bacteria > Pseudomonadati > Pseudomonadota > Betaproteobacteria > Rhodocyclales > Zoogloeaceae > Uliginosibacterium > Uliginosibacterium sediminicola. The sequence goes on from NZ_JBDIVE010000004.1 coordinate 83,272, forward strand.
GCCAGGGCGTGGTCGGCGAGAACGCCAGGCGCGTTTCCAGGGTATCGACGACAAATACGCGTTCCCATTCCCCGTGTTCGTCCGCAAAGCGCTGCACGAGGCTCGGTGTGCCATCGGCCTGATCCGGCCCGAAGGCGAAGCCCTCAAGCGAAAGCAGGGCCTGTCCCATGCGTCCCGGCCGGCTGCTGAGGATGACCTCGTAACCGCGCGACAGCGAGCCCTTGGCGACCGAGGTTTCAAAGTCGAGCAGCGCCGCCAGCTTGTCTTGTTGCCCGACTGCGGCCAGTACCTCGGGTTTGAGTGGCTGCGTGCTGTCGACGCTGTGCGCTCGGCCCAGCACCAGTGCGGCATAGTCGCCACAGACGATCAGACCACCGCCGCGATGGCGTCGCTGAGCCGTGGCGAGGCTGCGCTCTTCGAGCAGACGCAGACCGATCAGGGGGCCGGGCACCGAGGCCTGCAAGCGCCAGTCTTCGACATAGGCATTGCTGGGGCAGAACTCCATCATGCAGTTGCCGATGCGCTGCAGTTGGGCAGGCTCCGGCCAGCGGTTGTGGCGCTGCAGGGAGGCTTCTGCCGCGTGCCATTGCAGGATCCGGCCGTCCCAGCTCGAGGGCGCGAGCCAGCCCTCGTAATCGGCGAGGACCGCCAGCTCCGCCGCCGAGTACTCCGCCCAGGCCTTCTTGTGGATGACTTGGTCGCTCAGCTGCGGCAGGCGCAGATCGATGGTGAAGTTGCGGCTCTGCAGCCAGCAGACATGGGTTTTCAGGTCGCTACGGCCGTCCGCGAAGCTGATCGAGTAGCGTTTCCAGAATCCCATCATCCAGTCCGGCATGCCTTGCGGGGCACGCCAGGGGCGAGACGCGAGCAGTGTTTGCAGATTCATCATCTCACCTCGTCTTGGGGCCAAAGGAAGACAGCGGCAAGGCGCCATCGGGCAGCGCCAGCTCGCCCTGTTCCAGGCGCGTGCGCAAATACTTGAAGGTCTGCATCGTCTGCGCGTAGAGGTGCTGGCCGCAGATTTGCGGCGCGTAGTCGCTGTGACCGTCTGCGGGCAGCAATTCAGGCAGCGGCGCAATCACCGTGTCGTAGTCGCAGGCGCAGAACAGCGGGAATGAATAGCGCTCTTCGGGCACTTTGCGGACGCGGTGCTTGGTCGCCACGAAGCGGCCATTGGAAAGTATTTCCAGCATGTCGCCGATGTTGATCACGAAAGCGCCGGGCACAACCGGTGCCGGGATCCATTCATTGGCGCCGTTCTGCACTTCCAGCCCGCCGGTCGTGGGCAGCAGGATCGTGAAGCACTCGTAGTCCGTGTGTTCGCCGATGCCGGGCCGTTCAGCGGCAATCGCCGGGTTGTAGGGATAGTGGATCAGGCGCAGCTGGCTCGGCGGCGTGCTCACCAGGCGCAGCAGGTTGTCCTCTTCCAGACCGAGGGCCAGTGCGAAGCCGCGAAACAGCACACGGCTCAAGTCATAAACCGCTTTGTAGTAAGCGCTGACATGGGTTTTGAAGCCGGGAAACGCCGACCACTGATTGGCGCCGAGCATCGGCCGCTGCCTGGCCGCCTGCAGGTCGGCAGGAAACTCGCCCAGATCGAAGCCCACATCGTAGGCTTCCTTGAAGTCCGGCTTGGCGCCGTAGAACTGCTCTTCGCCCTGCGGGACATAGCCACTGTGATTGCTGGACTGGCCGATGTAGTCCTGCATCTTCGCGTCCAGGTCCTGCGCGAAATAGTCCTTGGTCAGCCTGAGCAGATTGTCGATCAGCGACTGCGGTACGGCGTGGCCGGTGACATAGAGAAAGCCGGCATCGCGGGCGGCCGTCCCGAGTTGTTCGGCGGCCTGCTGGCGGACCACGGGATCATCGGCATACAGCCCGCTGATATCGACGACAGGGAGCTGTTTGAAGTCAGTGTGTTTGGCTTTGGTGCTACTGCTCGGCATGAACGGTTCCTCTGGAAATGAGCTGGCCGTCCAGGGGTGTTCAGCGGGATGACCGAGGGGTCAGCGCTGTTCGGGTCGTCCCGAATGAGCATTGCAGTCAAGCAAATACTGCACCCAAGGCTGGCGGGAGTTCTTGTTTCATCGGCTGCTTTGCGGCGCTGTTCCTGCGCACGCGGGGCTGCTTTTGTAGCGCGTGGGGCGGCCTTGGTTTTGTGCGTCAAGCCCAGATTCTGCACTGCGCTGGTGCTCTGGCGCCTCTCTCCAGATCTCGTTTTGACGCGCTTTGAAGCCTGATCCGGGGCTGGATCAGGCTTTGCTGGCCGCCAGGCGCGAAAAGCTGGCTACTGGCACCGTTCATGCTTTGTTTAGTATTACCAGACGACACGTTCGTAATACTAAAACCAGGTAAGGGCCCCCATCATGCTGACTCATAAACCCATTCTTGTTACGCTGAAGCGGGCCTTGGTGCGCCTGCTTGCTCCCGCGATTCTGGCTGCTGGCGCACTCAGTGCACAGGCCGCTGCACCGCTGAAAGTCGGCTACAGCGACTGGCCGGGCTGGGTCGCCTGGCAAGTCGCGCTCGACAAGGGCTGGTTCAAGGAAGCGGGCGTCGATGTCAAATTTGAATGGTTTGACTACTCGGCTTCTCTGGACGCTTTTGCAGCAGGCAAGCTGGACGTCGTCGGCGTCACCAATGGCGATGCGCTGGTAACCGGCTCCGGCGGCGGCAAGAGCCGTATCTTCCTGGTCACCGACTACTCGGCGGGCAATGACCAGATCATCGCCAAGCCGGGCATCAAATCGATCAAGGATCTGAAGGGCAAGAAGATCGCCGTCGAAGAAGGCCTGGTGGACCACCTGCTGGTGGTGACCGCGCTCAAGAAGGCCGGCTTGAAGGCCAGCGACGTCAAATTCGTCAATGCCAAGACCAATGAACTGCCGCAGGTCTTCACCGCGCCCGACATCGCTGCGATCGGCGTCTGGCAGCCCATCGCCAGCGAGGCGATCAAGGCGGTACCCGGTGCCAAGGCCATCTACACCTCAGCCGACGAACCGGGCCTGATCTACGACACCTTTGCGGCCCAGCCGGGCGTGGCCAAGGCGCGCAAGGAAGAGCTGAAGAAATTCATCAAGGTGTGGGACCGCGTGGTGGCCTACATCAAGGATCCGGCTACCCGCCCTGACGCGCTGAAAATCATGGCGGCACGCTCGGGCGTCTCGCCGCAGGAATACGAGGTCTTCGTGAACGGCACGCACCTGCTGAACTCCGAAGATGCCAAAAAGGTATTCACCAAGGGCCCGGGTCTGGATTCGCTCTACGGTTCGACCGAAAACGTGAACAAGTTCAACGTCGCCAACAAGGTCTATCCGAAGGCGGAAAACGTTGACGCGTATCTGGACCCCTCCTTCGCTCTCGGCAAGTAAGTTCCCACTCCGGATCAGGACGCAGCAACGATGAACGCTTTTCTAAAACGTTTTGGCCTCGGTACGGGTCTGCAGGGCAATCGCCATCTGATGTTGCTGGCGTCCTTCCTGCTGCCCATCCTGATCTGGGCCGCCGTCAGCTATCTGCCCTTCATCTGGCACCCCAAGGTGCTGGTGGAGGCGGCAGGCGGCGTTGATTACTTCCAGACCGGCATGCTCGTCGACAAGGCCGAGTTCGCCGATCAGGCAGCGCAGATGCGCGAGCAAGGCCTGGCGCTGCCGCAAGGCCGACCGGCCAACCCGATCTACCTGCCGGCACCGCATGAAGTGGCGCGCGCCTTCTACACCGCCTTCACCACGGCGCCCGAGCAGCGCGGCGCGCCCTGGCTGCACGAGAGCCTGTGGCACAGCATCCAGATCATCTTCTGGGGCTTCGTGCTGTCGTCCATCGTGGGCGTGCCGCTGGGCATTCTGGCCGGCACCTATGCCACGCTGGCGCGGCTCACCGAGCCCTTCATCGAGTTTTTCCGCTACCTGCCGGCACCGGCGTTCGGCGCGCTGGCGGTGGCCATCCTGGGCATTTACGATGGCCCCAAGATCGCCATCATCGTCATCGGCACCTTCTTCCAGCAGGTGCTGATCATCGCCAACACGACGCGCAAGCTCGATGCCACCATCATCGAAGCGGCGCGCACCCTGGGCACCCGTGGCGCACGCCTGATCACCCGCGTGGTGCTGCCGGGCATCCTGCCCGATCTGTATCGCGACCAGCGCATCCTGCTCGGCTGGGCCTGGACCTACCTGATCGTTGCCGAGCTGATCGGCACCAGCTCGGGCATCACCTTCTTCATCACGCAGCAGGCGCGTTACCAGCACTTCGATAACGTCTATGCCGCAATCATCATCATCGGCATCATCGGCTTCGGCAGCGATCTGCTGCTCGCCGCGCTGGGCCGCAAGCTGTTCCCCTGGGATCTGGCGCAGAAGCGAGGCTGAGAAAACATGAGCGACCATCAAACCAGCTACCTCGATCAGTCCGATGCCGTGCGCGAGCGCTTTGCGCGCATCCGCGAGCGCGATGTGATCCTGGAGGTGAAGAATCTTTACAAGCGCTACAAGTCAGCGCAAGGCGAGACCGAGGCACTGCGCAACATCAACTTCAAGATCCACCGCCGCGAGTTCGTCTGCGTGATCGGCGCTTCCGGTTGTGGCAAGTCCACCCTGATCCGCACCCTCGCCGGGCTGGAGAAGCAGAGCGCTGGTGAAGTGCTGCTCGATGGCAAGCCGGTGGATGGACCGGGGCGCGACCGTGGCATGGTGTTCCAGGGCTACTCGCTGTTTCCCTGGCTCACCGTCAAGCGCAATGTCATGTTCGGCCCGCAGATGAGCGGCCATGGATTTGACGCCGCCGAGCGCGACGCACGTCAATGGCTGGAGCTGGTCGGCCTCACCAAGTTCGCCGACAGCTATCCGCACCAGCTCTCCGGCGGCATGCGCCAGCGTGTGGCGATTGCGCGTGCGCTGGTGAACCAGCCGCGCATCCTGCTGATGGACGAACCCTTCGGCGCGCTCGACGCGCAAACGCGCAGCAAGATGCAAAGCCATTTGCTCGACATCTGGCGCAACATCGACATCACCATCCTGTTCATCACCCACGACCTCGACGAGGCGATCTACCTGGCCGACCGCATCCTGGTGCTCAAGCCGCATCCAGGCGAGGTGCTGGAATTCATCGAGGTGCCGGTGCCGCGCCCGCGTTCGGCAGCGCAGTTCTCCAGCCCCGAGTTCCTCGCCACCAAACGCCGTCTGGATGAGCTGATTCACCCGCCGGTGGCCGAGGACGAGCACGCCGCCGAGGCCAGCGAAAAGTCCAGCATCTACCGTCTCACCGACGTTGCGGACAACGTGGAGTAAGCGCCATGAAATGGGCTGACCTGACCTGGGAAGAACTCCCCGCCGTGCTCGCCGCCTGCGGTAACGCTGCACTGCTGCCGGTCGGTGCGACCGAACAGCACGGCCCGCACCTGGGCTGCGGTGTCGACAGCGTGATCGCCGAAGAGCTGTGCGCCAAGGTCTCTGATGACACTGGCGTGCCGATGCTGCCGGCGCTGGCCTATGGCTGCTCGCTGGGCCACAGCCGGCGCTGGCCCGGCACCATCGCGCTGACGCCGCCGCTGCTGATCGAGCTGGTGCGGCAGATTGGCGACTGGGCCTATCACAGTGGCGTGCGGCGGCTGTTCATCGTCAATGCGCATGTCACCAATGCTGCGCCCCTGCGTTGCGCGCTGGAGATGCTGCGCGCCGAACACGATGATCTGATGGTCGCCGTGATCAACACCGCCACGCTCAGCGAGCGGGTGCGCGAGTTCCACTTCGCCGATGCCGCCGACTGGCACGCCAACGACGCCGAAACCTCGATCATGCTGGCCATCGCGCCTGAAGGCGTGCGGCCCGACAAGCTCGCCGAAGCAGATGATCCGGATCGCACCTGCGGCTGCATCTTCGCCCATCCGGTCAATCGCACCAGCCTCAACGGCGTCACCGGCAAGCCCAGCATCGCCAGCCGCGACAAAGGCGAGGTCTGGTTCGACTGGCTGGTCGAAGACCTCGGCGCACTGGTGCGCAGCGGCTGCAGCGAGAGCCCGCCACTCGAACACTCCTACTTCCAGTCGCTCAGCCATCGCTGAGCATTCACAACAGAGCAAAGCAGAGAAACCATGAGCAGCCCCATCGATACACAGAAATTGCAGGCCGAACTCGAAAGCAAAGGCGTGAAGTATTGCATCGGCGCCTATGTGGACATCCACGGCGTGCCCAAGGCCAAGGTCGTACCCATCGCTCACTTGGGCCACATGGCCAAGGGTTCGGAGCGCTACACCGGCTACGCCCTCGACGGTCTGGGCCAGGCGCCCAACGAAGACGAGCTGACCTCGGTGCCCGATTTCTCGCGCCTGATCCAGCTGCCCTGGGAGCCCAAGATTGCCTGGATTCCCGCCGACAATCATTTCCAGGGCAAGCCCTATCCGCTCAATACCCGCGTGGCGCTGCAGATGCAGCTTGATGAAGCGGCCAAGCTCGGCTTCGGCATGAATCTCGGTATCGAGTGCGAAATCTTCCTGCTCAAGCAGGACGAGCAAGGCAAGCTCTCGGTGCCCGATCCCGAAGACAAGCTCGGCAAGTCCTGCTACGACGTGCGCGGCTTCACCAACAGCTTCGAGTGGCTGGACAAGATGGCCACCGCGATCAACGGTCTGGGCTGGGATCTCTATTCCTTCGACCATGAAGACGCCAATGGCCAGTTCGAGTTCGACTTCCAGTATGCGGATGCCATCACCACCTGTGATCGCCTGACCTTCTTCCGCTTCATGGCCAAGCACTACGCCCGCGAGCAAGGCCTGCTGGCGACCATGATGCCCAAGCCTTTCGCCGACAAGACCGGCAATGGCGCGCACTTCAACATGTCGTTGTACGATCTGGTCAGCGGCAACAACCTGTTCGCCTGCGATCCCAAGGACGACCCGCATGGCATCGGCCTCACCCAGCTGGGCTACCACTTCATCGCCGGCATCCTCAAGCACGGCCGTGCGCTGTGTGCGGTGTTCGCGCCGACGGTCAACAGCTACAAGCGCCTGGTGCGCCGTGGCGCGATGAGCTACTTCTCGTGGGCGCCGGTGTTCAATTCCTGGGGCTCGAACAACCGCACCAACTCGGTCCGCGTGCCCTCGGGCGGCGGTCGTTGCGAGTCGCGCAATGCCGATGGCGCCGTCAATCCCTACCTCGCGGCAGCGCTGGTACTGGCGGCGGGCCTCGAAGGCATTCGCGAAAAGCTCGACCCGGGCAAGCCCAACGAAGACAATCTCTACGAGATCAGCGACGCCGAACGTGCTGCACGCGGCATCGACTTCCTGCCGCAAACCCTGCAGGAAGCCGTTGCGGCCTTCGCCGCTGATCCGCTGGTCGAGCAAGTGCTGGGCAAGGGCTTGCGCGACGAGTTCATCCGCTACAAGAGCGAAGAGTGGGAGGCTTACCACCTGTCGGTGAGCAAGTGGGAAGTGGACCGTTACAGCTACATGTTCTGAGAGGCTGCTCATGATCCTACTGCGAGGCCGTGATCGGGGCTCATGCGCTGCTCGAAATCCTCATGTATCAACATACACTCCGGTTTCTGCGCTGCTCCACATTTGCCACCTGAGCCCGCTGACGCCCTCTCGCTACAGATCGTGAACAGCCTCTTACAACCGGACAAGGCAATGAACAAAAAAACCGCACCTGAAAAGAAGGTCGTGGAGGAGAAGGGCAATTCCCTGGTCAGCCGGATCAGTGTGTCCCTGCCGCCGCAGCTGCTTGAGGAGCTGGACCACATGGTCCAGAGCCGTGGCTATGACAGCCGCTCGCAAGCCATCGGCGACATGGTCAACTACCAGCTGGCCGAGCACAAACGCAAGCTCGGCAATGACGTGATGGTCGGCACCATCACCCTGCTCTACGACCGCACCACGCGCGGTCTGCAGAAGAAGATTGCCGACCTGCAGTACCAGCACATCGACGAAGTGATCAGCTCCCTGCACGTGCACCTGACGCACGACCAGCTGATGGAAGTGATCCTCGTGCAGGGCCCGGCCACGCTGCTGCAGGACATTGCCAATGAAATGATCGCCCTGCGTGGCGTGCAGACCGGCAAGCTGCAGCTGCTCGCAGCCGTCATCCCGCCGCTGCATCCGGCCAGCAGCGCGCGCTGAAACAAGGAAAGGACACGCATGACAACCACCTCCATGCCCGCCGCCCAAGCCGTGGACGCCTTCGAACACTGGCGCAGTTTCGCGCCCGATCTGGCAGACCGCGACGTGCTGTTCTCCGAGATCATTCCCGGCGGCGCACACTGGTCCTGGCGCCTGCCGCGCGGCACCACGCTGCGCCTGACGGCCATCGAGGCCGGCGCCAACCTCAGCGTGGTGCTCTACTCCGCGCTGGAAAAGCTCGAACGCTACAACATGCCCGATTCGCTCAAGGCGCAGCACACCGCGCACTACACACGCGGCCACGTGCTGATGAGCGACATGGGCCGCGCGATGGGCTCGATCACCGCTGACTCGCTGGGCTGGCACGACCCGCTGGGCCTGCTGCTCGATAACGCACGGATGAGCGAGAAATACGGCGAGCGGCGTTACCAGGAAGCGCGCAACAGCATGCACCGCGCCGGCAAGGAAGGCCTGCTGATCGAGATCGGCAAGTACGGCCTCGCCGCGCGCGACTTGATCGCGCCGGTCAATTTCTTCACCAAGCTGGTGGTTGATGAGGAAGGGCGCTTCGTCTTCGACAGCGCGCATTGCCCGGCCGGTGCCCATGTCGATCTGCGTCTGGACATGGATGTGATTCTCGCCCTCAGCAGCGCGCCGCATCCGCTCGACCCGGCGCCCGACTATGCGCCGAAGAAAGTCGGTGTGGCGCTGTGGCGCTCCGGTGTCGCCGCCAAAGATGATTTCTGCCGCCAGTTCCGCCCCGAGAACGCGCGCGCCCTGCACAACAGCGACATGCTCTACCTGGCCTGAGGAGAAGACCGATGACTACGACCAGCCAAGCCGCCGCGATCCGCATCCGCGAAAGCGCACTGCAGCCCGAGAACGCCGTCTTCAACCGCGTACAGCCAGCCGGCGAGCCCTGCCTGTGGGAGATCCGCAAGGGCCAGACCCTGCGCATCGTCGACCTCGAAGGCAACCAGGCCGCCGACGTGATTTTCTACAACCGTCACGACACCGACGAGCACTACAGCGCCACCGAAACCATGCTGCGCCAGGGTGGTATCTACCTCACCACGGGCAGCGTGCTGTATTCCAGCGAAGGGCGGCCGATGCTGACCATCGTTGCCGACACCTGCGGCCGTCACGATACCCTGGGCGGCGCCTGCGCGGCCGAGAGCAATACCGTGCGCTACGCGCTGTCCAAGAAGTTCATGCACAGCTGCCGCGACAATTATCTGCACGCGATCCAGAATTCCGATTCGGGTCTCAGCAAGGCCGACCTTGTACCCAATATCAATTTCTTCATGAATGTGCCGGTGACGGCTGAAGGCGAACTCACCTTTGCCGATGGCGTCTCGGGTCCCGGCAAATACGTCGAGATGCGCGCCGAGATGGACCTGTGGGGCCTCTTGTCGAACTGCCCGCAGCTCAACAACCCCTGCAACGCCTACAACCCGACCCCGGTGCAGCTCCTGATCTGGGACTGACACGCAGGTCCACTCATCGGCCGTCCGGGACGACCCGGCCGGCCTGAAGACTCCGCGGGACGACCCGCAGCTTTTGCGAGAGTTCAGCATGTTCAGCAAAGTTCTCATTGCCAACCGTGGCGCCATCGCCTGCCGGGTGATCCGCACGCTGCGCCGTCTCGGCATCGCCTCGGTGGCGGTGTATTCCGAGGCAGACGCCGATTCGCTGCACGTCAGTCTTGCCGACGAAGCGATCTGCATCGGCCCGGCGCCGGCTGCCGAGAGCTACCTCAAGGCCGACAAGATTCTCGCTGCGGCCCAAGCCACCGGCGCCCAAGGTATTCATCCGGGCTATGGCTTCCTGTCCGAAAACCCGGATTTTTCCGACGCCTGCGAAGCTGCCGGCATTGCCTTCATCGGTCCCAGCAAGGCGCAGATGCTGGCCTTCGGCCTCAAGCACACGGCACGCGAACTGGCCGAAAAAGCCGGTGTGCCGCTGCTGCCCGGCAGCGGCCTGCTTGACGATGCCGAGCATTCGCGGCGCGAAGCCGCCCGCATCGGCTACCCGGTGATGCTCAAGAGCACCGCCGGCGGTGGCGGCATCGGCATGCGCCTGATCTGGTCCGAAGCCGAGCTGGCTGAAGCCTGGGCCTCCGTGGATCGCCTGGCGCGCGCCAACTTCAAGGAAGCGGGCATCTACCTCGAAAAGTACGTCGAAGCCGCACGTCATATCGAGGTGCAGATCTTTGGCGACGGCCTGGGCCGCGTGTTGGCGCTCGGCGAGCGCGACTGCTCGGTGCAGCGCCGCAACCAGAAGGTGATCGAAGAGACACCGGCACCCGGCCTCAGCGCCGCGCAGCGCCAAAGCCTCGCCGACACGGCGGTGCGCCTGATGGAGTCGGTGGCTTATCGCTCGGCCGGCACCGTTGAATTCGTGATGGACGCCAGCAGCGGCGCCTTCTACTTCCTCGAAGTGAATACGCGCTTGCAGGTCGAACACGGCGTCACCGAAGAGGTGACGGGCGTTGATCTGGTCGAATGGATGGTGCTGCTCGCCTCCGGCGACTTCAGCCTGCCGGCGGCCGCGCCGGCACCGCGTGGTGCCTCGATACAGGTGCGCCTGTATGCCGAAGACCCGGCCAAGAACTTCCAGCCTTCCTCGGGCCTGCTCAGCGAAGTGAGCTTCCCGGCCGGCGTGCGCGTCGAGACCGCGGTGGCCACCGGTTCCGAGGTGCCGCCGTACTACGACCCGATGGTCGCCAAGATCATCGTGCATGCCGAAACGCGCGAAGCGGCGACCGACAAGCTGATCGCTGCGCTGGACGCTACCCGCGTCTATGGCATCGAAACCAATCGCGCCTATCTGCGCCAGATTCTCGACGGCGAAGTGTTCCGCGCCGGCCGCCAGACCACGCGCTATCTCAACAGTTTCGATTACCGCCCGACCACGGTCGACGTGCTCGAAGCCGGTGTGCAGACCACGGTGCAGGACTGGCCCGGCCGCGTCGGCTACTGGGATGTCGGCGTGCCGCCCTCGGGCCCGATGGACGATGTGTCGCTGCGCGCCGCCAATCGCCTGGTCGGCAATCCGCAAGGCGCGGCGGCGCTCGAATGCACGATGAGCGGGCCGAGCCTGCGCTTCAATTGCGACGCCGTAATCGCCCTCACCGGCGCGCTCACTGCGACGACCCTCGATGACATGCCAATTGCATTCTGGCAAGCGCATGCGGTCAAGGCCGGCAGCGTGCTGAAGATCGGCGCCGTGCTCGACGCGGGCTGCCGCACCTATCTGGCGATTGCTGGCGGCCTCGATGTGCCGGATTACCTGGGCAGCAAGTCGACCTTCACGCTTGGCCAGTTCGGCGGCCATGCCGGTCGCACGCTGCGCCTCGGTGATGTGCTGCACATCAGGCCGAGCAGTACCGTGCCAGCCGTTGCCGCGTTGCCGCCGCCGACTTACGGCCACCACTGGGAAGTGGCGGTGCTCTACGGCCCGCATGGCGCGCCGGACTTTTTCACCGATCCCGACATCGCCAGCTTCTTCGCCACCGACTGGGAGATCCACTACAACTCCAGCCGCACCGGCGTGCGCCTCAACGGCCCCAAGCCGCAGTGGGCACGAACTGATGGTGGCGAAGCCGGCCTGCATCCTTCAAACATTCACGACAATGCCTATGCCATCGGCGCCATCGACTTCACCGGCGACATGCCGGTGATCCTCGGCCCGGATGGCCCCAGCCTCGGCGGCTTCGTCTGCCCGGCGGTGGTGATCCAGGCCGATCTGTGGAAGCTCGGCCAGCTGCGCCCCGGTGACACCCTGCGCTTCGTGCCGGTCAGCGCTGCCACCGCCGCGCAGCGCTTGCAAGCCATGGATGCCGCCCTGCGCGCTGGCAGCAGTCTCGATCTGAAGATCACGGCTGAGCCACAGACGCTGACCACACCTGTGCTCTCTGAATTGCCTGCTGCCGGCGAGCGGCCGCGCGTGGTCTATCGCCAGGCGGGCGACGCCTACCTGCTGATCGAATACGGCCCGCTGGTGCTCGACATCGAACTGCGCTTCCGCGTGCAGGCGCTGATGAACTGGCTGCAGCAACATCCGCAGCCGGGCATCATCGACCTCACGCCGGGCATCCGCTCGTTGCAGCTGCATTTCGATGCGCGCAGCACCGATCGCGCCGCCCTGCTCGCCGCGCTGATCGCCGCCGAAGATGAGCTGCCCTCGGTCGATCACATGGAAGTGCCCAGCCGCACGGTGTATCTGCCGCTGTCCTGGGACGATCCGGCGACCCAGTTGGCGATTGAAAAGTACATGCAGTCGGTGCGCAAGGACGCGCCCTGGTGCCCGTCGAATATCGAGTTCATCCGCCGCATCAATGGCCTCGACTCGATCGATGACGTCTACAAGACGGTGTTCGAGGCCAGTTATCTGGTGCTCGGCCTCGGCGATGTCTATCTCGGCGCGCCGGTCGCCACACCGATGGACCCGCGCCATCGCCTGGTCACCACCAAGTACAACCCGGCGCGCACCTGGACGCCCGAGAATGCCGTCGGCATCGGCGGTGCCTACATGTGCGTGTATGGCATGGAAGGGCCCGGCGGCTACCAGTTCGTCGGCCGCACCGTGCAGATGTGGAACCGCTGGCGGCAGACCAAAGAGTTCAGCAAGCCCTGGCTGCTGCGTTTCTTCGACCAGGTGCGTTTCGTGCCGGTCAGCGAGGCGGAGCTGCTGCAGCTGCGTCGTGACTTTGTCGCCGGCCGCGCTGCGCTGCGCATTGAAGAAGGCAGGTTCCGGCTCGCCGATTACCGCCGCTTCCTGGCTGACAACGCCGAAGGCATCACGGCCTTCAAGACGCGCCAACAAGCCGCTTTCGAGGCCGAGCGCGAGCGCTGGAAAGCGGCCGGACAAGCCGAGTACATCAGCGAGGCCGACATCCTTGCCGCTGCAGGTGATGGCGTGGTGGACCTGCCGCCCGGCGCTCGCCTGATCGCCAGCCACGTGCCCGGCAATATCTGGAAATTGATGGTGGAAGCTGGTCAGCAGGTCAAGGCTGGCGATGTATTGGTGATTGTGGAGTCAATGAAAATGGAATTTTCGATTACGGCGCCGGCCGACGGCGAGGTACTGCAAGTGCTCTGCCGCGAAGCCACACCGGTGTTCGCCGGGCAGGATCTGCTGGTGCTGCAAACGACGGAGGCATCGGCTCATGTCTGATCTGCACCTGCTACCCGCCAGCCTCGACCTCGTCTCACTCGCTGCGGCCTATCGCCAGGGGCTCAAGCCCAGCCGCCTGTTTGCCCATCTGCATGCGCTGGCTGCTGCCGATGATCACCACGCCTGGATCAGCCTGATGCCGCTGGAGCGCCTGCTGTCCATGGCCGAGCTGCTGGAGTCGCAAGACCCGGCCAGCTTGCCGCTGTATGGCGTGCCTTTCGCGGTGAAAGACAATATCGATCTGGCCGATCTGCCGACCACCGCAGCTTGTCCTGACTTTGCCTACCAGCCCGCACGCAGCGCGACCGTGGTCGAGAAGCTCATCGCCGCCGGCGCGATTCCGCTGGGCAAGACCAATCTGGACCAGTTCGCCACCGGCCTCAATGGCACGCGCTCGCCGTATGGCGCATGCCGCAACGCTATCGCGCCGGACTACATCTCCGGCGGCTCCAGTGCCGGCTCGGCGGTGTCAGTCGCCTTGGGCCAGGTCAGCTTTTCGCTGGGCACCGACACCGCCGGTTCCGGCCGCGTGCCGGCTGCCTTCAATAATCTGGTCGGCCTCAAGCCGAGCTGCGGTGCGCTGTCCAATCGCGGCGTGCTGCCGGCTTGCCGCTCGCTCGATTCGGTGTCGATCTTTGCGCTGAGCGCCAGCGATGCGGCAGCGGTGTTCGCCGTGGCACAGGGCGTCGATGCGGAAGATCCGTACAGCCGCCCGCTGCGTGCCAGCGAACAGCGCTTTGTCGCCGGGCGCAGCTTCCGCTTCGGCGTGCCGCGCGCGGATCAGCTGGCCTTCTTTGGCGATAGCGAAAATCCTGGCTTGTTTGCCGCTGCCGTGGCAAAGCTGCAAGCGCTCGGCGGCACGCCGGTCGAACTCGATTTCGCACCCTTCCTGGAGACCGCCAATCTGCTCTACGGTGGCCCCTGGGTGGCCGAGCGTTACCACGCGATCCGCGACTTCATCGAGCGCCAGCCTGAATCGGTGTTCCCGGTGACGCGCGAGATCACTCTGGCCGGCGGCAAGGCCACGGCGGTGGAGCTGTTCGATGCGCTGTACCGCCTCAAGGCGCTCAAGGTGCGTTGCGATGCGGTGTGGCAGAGCGTCGATGTGGTCATCACGCCGACCGCGGGCTATCACCCGACGATTGCCGCGGTGCATGCTGACCCGATCCGCATCAATACCCAGCTGGGTTACTACACCAATTTCATGAACCTGCTCGACTATGCGGCGATTGCCGTGCCGGCGAGCTGGCGCAGCGATGGCCTGCCCTTTGGCGTGACCTTCTTCGCGCCTGCGCATCAGGACTCATTCTTGCTAGAGCTGGCAGCCCATTGGCAGCAAAGCATCGGTCTCAGTGCAGGAGCGCTCGGGCATGTGCCGGCACAGGGCGCCCAGCCGCGCCTGGTGACGGAAGAGATGATCAAGGTCGCGGTATGCGGTGCGCATCTCAGTGGCCTGCCCCTGAACTGGCAGCTCACCAGTCGCGGTGCGCACCTCCTTGGTGCCGTGCGCTCGGCGCCCGAGTACCGTTTCTATGCGCTGGCCGGCGGCCCGCCGCAGCGGCCGGGCATGGTGCGTGTGGAGCAAGGCGGCGCCAGCATCGCGATGGAAGTGTGGGCGCTGCCGGCGCGCCACTTCGGCAGCTTCGTCGCGGGCATTCCTGCACCGCTGGGCATTGGCAAGGTCAGTCTTGAAGACGGTAGTGAAGTCTGCGGTTTCGTCTGCGAAGGCATCGCCACCGCGAATGCCGAAGACATTACTGAATATGGCGGCTGGCGAGCCTGGCTCGCGCAGTCAAAATGAGTTTCTGGAGTTGTCGCAGTATCCTTTTCGTAAGCCATCAGGGAGAAAATCCATGCAACAAAAAGCCGTCCTTATCGCCATCCTCGCCGCGCTGTCGGCACCGGCCTTTGCTGACGATGCACCGGCCAGCAGCTTCAGCGCCAATGTCGGTGTGGTCTCCGACTACATCATGCGCGGCATCAGCCAGAGCCAGCACAACCCGGCCCTGCAAGGCGGTATCGATTACGCTCACGCCAGCGGTGTGTACGTCGGCACCTGGGCGTCGACCGTGAACTGGGTCAATCGCTCCGACTATGTGTATCAGAAGGACAACAAGGTCGAAATCGACCTCTATGCCGGTTACCGCAGCACCTTGGGTGATTTCTCCTACGACCTCGGCGTGGTGCGCTACTACTACCCGGGCGACTTCAACAAGGCGCCCTCCAACAAGACGCAGAACACGGTGACCGCCAACACCACCGAAGCCTATGTCTCGGTGGGCTGGAACATCCTCACCCTGAAGTACAACCGCGCCATTTCGCCGAACTTCGTCGGCTGGGGCGACACCACGCCCGCCACGCGTTCGCGCGGCAGTGACTACATCGACCTCACCGCCACCTACCCGCTCAACGAGACGATCAACCTGATCGGCCATATCGGTCACCAGAACGTCAAGAACAACAGCTACGCCAACTACAACGACTGGAAGATCGGCATCACCAAGGACACCGGTTATGGCGTCGTGGGTCTGGCCTATACCGACACCAATGCGCGCTACAAGGATGGTCTGGTGAACAACGCCGACTATGACTCGGCCTACAACTGGACGCGCAAGAATGTGGCCGAAGGCGTGTTTACGCTGTCCTACCTGAAGACTTTCTAAGTCGCAGCGGGCACGCCCGCGTCACGGTAAAAAGGCGCGCAAAGGGCCGCAGCGAAGCTCGTTCAGGGGCTCCGCTGCGGTGCTTTGTTTTGCGGCGCCACGTCGCGGTGCCGAGCCGCTAAAGTACGCACTTGCCCACTGTTTGCCCCAAGTCCGTGTTCAATCCCGTTTCCGCAGATTCCTCCGCGCTGGTCCCGCTCAGCGCGCATCCGGCAGCGCCCTGCAGCGAGAAGCTGCAACTGGCCGCGCAAGCTGCGCGGCTAGCTGATGGCAGCCTGCAGCTCCACTTCGAGCTTGCTGGAGCGCTGGAACGCCTCAAGCTGCCACCCTGGCAGGACACCGCCGGCTTTGCCGACGGGCTGTGGCAGCACAGCTGCTTTGAAGTCTTCGTTGGCCTCAGCGACGCGCCGCGCTACCACGAATTCAACTTCGCCCCTTCCGGCCACTGGGCGGCCTATGCCTTCAGCGCCGAGCGGCAGCGCGATCCGCACTGGTCGCCGGCCTTGGCGCCGCAGTGTGCGGTGCGCCGTAGTGCGCAGCAGCTGAGCCTTAGCGCGCAGATTCCCGCTGCGCTGCTGCCGGCGCCGGCCAGCGCGTGGCAGATCGGTCTCACTGCGGTCATCGAAACCGCCAGTGGCGCACTCAGCTACTGGGCGCTCAAGCACGTCGCTGCGCAGCCGGATTTCCACCAGGCGGCCAGCTTCATCCTGCCGCGCTAAGCCTTTTCCGGCCGAGTTGCCATGCTTTGTTACCCCAATGAACTTATTGGCGATGATCTTGATATAGTCCAAGGCAGGCGCTGCAAACTCGTGTGAATTTGGAGGCAGCGGGTGATTGCAGGCCTGCACCTACAAAAACACGAGGATGACAAATGCCGGGAAAATTCAAGTTCGCTGCCCAATGCGGCAGCCTGTGTCTTGCGCTCAGCCTGTTGTGGGCATGCAGTGGCGGTGACAGCAGTGATAGCAGCAGTGCATCCGCGTCCGCCAGCAGTTCAAGCGCCAGCAATGTTGCGGCGCCCGTCGAACTGTCCGTGCCGACGCTGGCGTATGACGACACCAGCATCACCCTGAGCTGGAAGAAGCCCAGCGACTACAGCAATATCGCCGACTACAACGTCTATCTCAATGGAATCAAGCTTGGCAGCGCCTCCGCCAATGCCAGCCTGACGCCCGTGAAGTCCTATATCGACGCCTTCTATGCGGCCGATACCGCGAACTTCCACACCAAGGTGCACTACCTCAGCTACACCGCCACCGGCCTCAAGCCCGATACCAGCTATACCTTCACGGTACGCGCGGTCGATGCCAGCGGCAATGAATCGGCTGACAGCGTCGCCCTCACGCAGAAGACCGCCGCCAGCTACAGCAACATCGTGAACATCGCCACCGCCGGTGCGCTGGGCGACGGTAGCACGGTCAATACCACGGTGATCCAGAACGCCATCGACAGCTGCGCAGCCGCCTCCACCTCGGCCTACGGCTGCAAGGTGCTGGTGCCGGCCAATGCCGCCAGCGGCAAGGTCTTCGTCACCGGCGCGCTGTTCCTCAAGAGCAATATGACCCTGGAAATCGCCGAGGGCGCCACGCTGCGCGCATCCGCCGCCGCCAGCGATTTCCCCCTCAGCAAGGGTTACCAGCTGTACAGCTTCTTCACCAATACCACCGATGATCGCCGCCCGCCCTCGCTGCTCAACCTGCTCAGCACTGCGCACATGAACGGCAGCACCGCGCTGGCCGACCATCAGGGCTATGACGAGACGCGCGGCGTGTTCAGCAATGTGCGCATCGTCGGCAAGGGCGTGCTCGACGGCAATGGCTGGAATCGCTTGAGCGACATCACCGACGAAGCCAGCCAGGCCCTGCCGCAATACGCCGCCGGCAGCGCCAGCACCTACAACACGCTCGGCGTGCTGGCCAAGAGCCAGATGGCGGCTGCGGTGGCCGAAATGCCCAGCGGCAGCGTCAGCAATCTCTACAGCAATCGCCGCTCCAGCCTGACCACCTTCCGTGGCGTCAAGAACATCTACCTCGGTGGCCTCACGCTGCGCAATCCGGCCTATCACGGCGTGATGTTCATCGAGAGCGAGAACATCGTTTTCGCCAACACCATCAGCCAGAGCTACGACGTAAATAACGGCGACGGCGTGGAATTCGGCAATAGCGACAATGCCATGGTGTTCAACAACTTCTTCGACACCGGCGATGACGACGTCAACTTCGCCGCCGGCCAGGGCAAGGACTACGAGAACAAGCCGCCGCAACAGAACGCGCGCATCTTCAACAACTACATGCGCGAAGGCCACGGCGCGGTGGTGGCCGGCAGCCATACCGGCGCCTGGATCCAGGACATCCTGGCTGAAGACAACGTCATGTACCACACCGACAACGGCCTGCGCATGAAGAGCACGCCGGCCACCGGTGGCGGCGCACGGCGCGTGGTGTTCCGCGACAACGCGATGAAAGACATGAGCACCAATGCCTTCATCTTCACGCTTGCCTACAGCGCTGGCAGCAATGTGTTCAGCAATGCCAGCGCCAGCGCGCAGTTCCGCGACATCACCATCAAGAACGTGACGCTGGACAACATCAGCGCCGGCGGCGCGCCCATCCTCGTCGACGGCTACGCCGGCACCGACACCACGCTGGGCTATGCCGAAACCTTCCAGGAGAACATCGTCTTCGACACGGTGAAGATCAGCAACGCCAAAGTCGCAACAAGCATCAGCCGCCTGAAGAACAGCAGCTTCAAGGATGTGACGGTTACCAATAGTCCGGCGAGCTTCTGGGTGATCAGCAACTCCAGCGGCAACACCTTTAGCAACGTCAGCCCGGCGCCCTGATCAGGCGCAGGCGCTGCACGCCTCACAGCACGTGCGCAAAGGGGAAACCCTTTGCGCACGTTTTTCTTCTGCCACCCACACAGCCAAGAACCCTGAAACCTAGGTCCTGCGCCGCGCCGGTTTGTCGCCCTTGCCCGGCACATCGGGCAGTGGCGCGAAGAGCTGGGCGAGATCGTCTTCGCTGAATTTGAGGTCGCCCGGCATGTCGCCGCTGAGCACGGCGGCGGCAAGTGCCGACTTCTTTTCCTGCAGGGCGACGATGCGCTCTTCGATGCTGCCGGCCACCACCAGCTTGTAGACGAACACCGGCTTGGTCTGGCCGATGCGGTGGGCGCGGTCGGTGGCCTGGTCTTCGGCGGCGGGGTTCCACCACGGGTCGACGTGGATCACCGTGTCGGCCTGGGTCAGGTTGAGGCCGACGCCGCCGGCCTTGAGGCTGATCAGGAACAAGGGCGCTGCGCCTTCCTGGAAGCGCCGCACCACGCTCTCGCGGTTGCGCGTCTTGCCGGTGAGCATCAGGTAGGGCATCTCGGCCGCCTTGAGCGCTTCGGCGATCAAGTCGAGCATGCCGGTAAATTGCGAGAACAGCAGCACGCTGCGACCTTCTTCGACCAGCTCGGGCAGCATCTCCATGAGCAGTTCGAGCTTGGCGTGTTCCTTCACCTTCTGCGCGCTCTCAAGAGAGAGCAGGCGCGGATCGCAGCACACCTGACGCAGCTTGAGCAGGGCGTCGAGGATGACGATCTGGCTGCGCTTGAAGCCCTTGCTGGCGACTTCCTGACGCACCTTGTCGTCCATCGCGGCGCGCACGGTTTCATACAGATCGCGCTGGCCGCCTTCGATGTCCACGCTGCGCACGACGATGCTCTTGGGCGGTAGCTCGGTCGCCACCTCGTCCTTGCGCCGGCGCAGGATGAAGGGCTTGACGCGGTCGCGCAGCAGCTCGCGGCGCAGGCCGTCATTGCCCTTCTCGA
Source organism: Uliginosibacterium sediminicola (assembly GCF_039631295.1). Classification (NCBI taxonomy): domain Bacteria; kingdom Pseudomonadati; phylum Pseudomonadota; class Betaproteobacteria; order Rhodocyclales; family Zoogloeaceae; genus Uliginosibacterium; species Uliginosibacterium sediminicola. The sequence continues at coordinate 103,039 of NZ_JBDIVE010000004.1, forward strand.
TCGGCGTACGCCAGCGCCGCGTGAAGTCCTGCGCATCGCCGAGGAAGCCCGGCAGCAGGAAATCGAATTGCGCCCACAGCTCGCCGAGATGGTTTTCCATCGGCGTGCCGGTCAGACACAGGCGGTGCCGCGCCTTGAGCTGGCGCACCACGCCAGCAGCCTTGCTGGCGGCGTTCTTGACGGTCTGCGCCTCGTCGAGAATCAGCAGATGGAACTCGTGCTTGAGCAGCTCGTCCGCATCGCGCCACACCAGCGGGTAGGTGGTGAGCACAATGTCATGCTTGTCGATAGCCGCAAAGTCGCGCTGCGGGCCATGCAGGGTGAGCACCGACAAAGCCGGCGCCACCCGCGCCGCCTCGCGCCGCCAGTTGAACACCAGAGAGGTCGGCAGCACCACCAGCGCCGGCTTGTCGAGCCGCTCGGCCTGCTTTTCGACCAGCAGATGGGCCAGGGTCTGCGCGGTTTTGCCAAGGCCCATATCGTCGGCGAGGATGCCGGCCAGACCACTGGCGCGCAGTGTTTGCAGCCAGGCCAGGCCTTCCAGCTGATACGGCCGCAAGGCCACGCCGAGGCCTTTGGGGGCGCGCACCGGCGCGCGCTTGGCCAGCTCGGCCAGGCGCTCGCGCGCCGCCATCACCGCCTGCAGACCGCGCTTGTCGCCGATGTCGACCAGGGCATCGAGGCGAGGCGCGTCGAGCTTGGAGACACGCAGCGTGTCCTGGCCGTCGAAGAGGTCGATGAAGGTGCGCAGCACCGGCTTGATGCGCGACACCGGGAAGCGCACGCGCTGCCCGTCTTCCAGCGCCACCTGCAGCTGTTCGCCCTCGCGCAGCTTGTCGAGCGCGCCCTTGCTGGCCAGCTGCGGATGTTCGGCGAGCAGGCCGGCGAGGATGGGCGCCAGCGCAATGCGCCGCCCTTCGAGCTCGAAGCCCATGCTCACATCCAGCCAGCCCGGTTCGCCCTCGGCCACCGCGGTGCTGAAATCGTCGATATCGATGATGTGGTGGCGGAAGCTCGTGTCGCGCTCCAGCACCCAGCCGGCAGCGCGCAGCGCCGGCGCGAGGTGGCGCATCCAGCCGGCCCAGGCCTCTTCGCTGGCGAGGGCGAACAGATTCTTCTCATCCGGCAGCGCCCAGGGCTGGAAGATGCCCATCGGCACCGCCTCGAAACCCTGCTGCGCCAGCGCTTCGAGCAGGCGCTCTTCGGCGGCGCGGTCGCGCACCAGGCGCACCGCCTCGTCGCCCAGCTGGCGGAATTCGCGCGTGTCGTCGAGCGGCACGGCGAGGCCGCCGTAGTCGAAATAGGGCTGCGCCAGATCGAGCACGCCATTGAAGATCAGCGTGTAATGACGCCAGCGCCGCGCCGTGTTGGTGGGCAGGCTGAACAGGCGCAGGCGCGCCTGCGGTTGGGCGCGGATCTCGCGCAAGCCCTCGGTGCCACGCGTATCCGGGCGCGGCAATTGCGGCATCAGCTCGCCCAGCGCCTGCGCCACCACTGCCGCATCGACCGGCCGCAGCGGCGGCGCGCTGAGCAGGCTCAGCGCCAGGCGTGGCGCGATGCCCAGATCGAGCGCGCCGCATTCGCCGCTGCGCGTGTCGACGTACCAGGGCGGTTCGGTCGGCAAAACCAGAGCATCCGGGCGGCCGGGCAGATCGGCGACCGCGTGGGTCATGCCATCCTCGCCCAGGCGCCAGGCCAGGCTTGCGCTCAGCGGCGCGCCGGCGCGCAGCGGCAGGCGACTATCTTCACCCAACACACAGCGGCCGGTGGCCAGCATGCGCGGCAGCAGGTCGCCGACCTGGCGCCCTTCCAGGCGCAGCTGCACGAAATAGCCGGCGCGCTCGCGGGTCACCCAGAGCAGTCGCAGGATCGCCAGATCCTCATCGCTGACAAAGCTCGGCGGGCTGATCAGCGCGCGCTCGATATTGCTCCACGGGTCGATGTTGTCGGGCAGGCTGCCGTCGCTGCGCAGGCGCGCCTTGTAGAGATTGACGTCGAGGCTGGGCGGCTGGGCGCCGTAACTGAGTACATAGAACAGCTGCTCGCGCTGGCGATTGACCACCGCCTTCTTGGCCGGCACATCAACCAGGCCACGCAGATCCTTGACCCAGGCCAGCACGCGCGGATCGGGCAGAACGCGGGTTTCGCTGCGCTGGCGGATCGCCTCGATCATCGTCGCCGCACAGTGCTTGCACGAGGTAACCAGCGGACAGGTGCAATGCATGCTGGCGATGATGCCGCGCCGCCCCGGATGGAACACCACGCGCACCGTGTAGGGCCGTGGCGCCGAACCCTGCACCAGGGCGCTGACTTCGTAATCGCTGACATGCAGCTGGCTCACCGCACGCGCATAGGCCGCCGCCTTGGCAAGGGTCTGCTCGTCCAGCCACTTGCGCAGATCGTCAGGGCTGAAGTGCCGGGCGGGAGCAGAGGCGTTCATGGCAAGCAGGACATCCATGCAAAGGTTTCGATTCTAGCGGACCCACCCGCCGCTGCCGCCCGCTGATTGCACGCAGACAAAGGCCCGCACGTGGCGGGCCTGGCAAGATCGGTAGCGAGCGCAGCGCAAGTCAAGGTGTCGGCGGCAAATCTTCGGCCGCGATCTGGTGGCCCATGCGCGCGCGCTTGGTTTCCATGTAATGGCGGTTCTCAGGCCGGCTCGGCACGCTGTGCGGCAAGCGCTCGACCACATTCACCCCGGCCGCAATCAGCGCCTCCGCCTTCAGCGGGTTATTGCTCATCAGGCGCAGCGCGCTCACACCCAGGCTGCGCAGGATCTCCACCGCATCATCGTAGCTGCGCGCATCGACCGGCAGATCCAGCGCCAGATTGGCATCGACCGTATCCAGCCCGCCATCCTGCAGCTCGTAAGCGTGGATCTTGTTGGCCAGACCAATGCCGCGCCCTTCCTGGCCGCGCAGATAGATCAGCACGCCGCAGCCAGCCTCGGCAATGCGCTGCATCGCCAGATCCAGCTGCTCGCCACAATCGCAGCGCCGCGAACCGAACACATCGCCGGTCAGGCACTCCGAATGCACACGCGCCAGCACCGGCCCCGCGCCGAGCTCACCACGGCACAGCACCAGATGCTCAACGCCGCTGTGCACATTGCGGAACGCCAGCGATTCAAATTCGCCATGCCGGGTCGGCAAGCGCGCCTGCGCCACCCGCACCACCCCCGCATCAGCCTGTTTAGCCCTGCTATTCATTGAAATGGATCCTACGTTTCTAATCCCGCTGCCACTACAGCGGGACAAGCTTACATGTGGTCAGTTGCGCAGAACTCAAGGCTTGGAGAAAAAAGAGGGCGGCCCGGAGACCACAGCCATGCATCTAATTTGGCCAGCTCCACTCTCGTCGCAAGAACTAGCCAGTGGGCTGGCGACATATCAGTGCGCCGCCTCGGCTTCCTGCAAGGCTTTCAGGGTCGTACCCTGCGCATCCTTCCAGGCCACACGTCCATTGGAACTGCAGCCGAGTAAAACCGACGCAGCCGTCGAAGGAGAACTGAAAACGTAGTCCTGCGTCACTACGTAATGCTCACCATTTTTCTGCAAAACGCCGTTTTCGATCAGCACCTGGCGTTCATCTAACAGTCGGCTCATGTGTTCCTGCATAGAAGGAGTCACTGTCGCAACCGCTTGCGAGCCCGCCTTCACCACAAAACCTTGAGTCGATTCATAACCTGTCGCCGTGATGCCCTTACTCCGACAAGTCAGCATCGTATGCCCCGCAACGGGCACCGCCACAGCCTGCTCGAAAGCATGCACACCCAGCACCGGCAACATGCCCAGCATGTTTTCCAGAAAAACCAGCATATCTGCACGGTCAGGCTCCGACAGGCTGGGCTCGGCCGGGTTGTTCGCATTGTCCAGCGGCACGCGCTTGGCCGCCTTGGCCAAGCGCACAAGGTTGGACTCCAGAAACTGCACATGCGCCTTGTTCAACTGCCCCGGCGCCACGAAGCACACTGCGCGATTCCAGAAATCCTTCTTCGCGTAGTGATCCTCCAGCCGTGGTCGCACTGGATCTCCCTCGCCGATGTAGAGCATTTCCCCATCGCCATCCTCACGCGGCCCGAGCAAGAGGTACACCCCTGTGTACGCCAGCTCCTCGCGCTGCTTCACGCGTGGCAAGAGCGCACGCGGAAAGATGAGTGCCTTGCCAACCCAGTTGCTGCGCTCGACCACGCGCAAGCCATCCGGATCGCCATCGGCGACGAAGATGCGCAGGGAAAATGGTTTTGAAGCGTGCATGGCATTCCGTCCTGAATTTCCGCAACCAAGATAATCAAAGTCAGCTTCTGTAGAGCTAGCTACCCGTAGCGCTCCATCCCTCAGACAATCGCTCCGCCTGCTCCAGCACCAAGCGGATCGCCTCTTCCTGCATATCTGGCGGGTACTTGTAGCGGCGTAACGTGATACGCACCAGGTTGCGCAGACGCGCGCGCACACTCTCGCGCTTCTGCCAATCGACCGAGGTGCTGTTGCGCAGTTTTTCCGTCACCTCGATCGCGATCTTCTTCAAGGCTTCGTCGCCCAGCTCGCGTACCGCGCTCTCGTTGTCGGCCAGCGCATCGTAAAAAGCGAGCTCCGCGTTGTTGAGGCCGAGCTTCTCCCCTCGCCGTGCGGCCTCGCGGAACTCTTTCGCCATCGCGATCAGCTCTTCGATGATCTGTGCACTCTCCACCGCGCGGCTGAGATAACGGTTCAGCGCGGCCTGCAGGCGCTCGCTGAACTTGCGCTCCAGCACCACGTTGGTCCGCATGTGCGACTTCACCTGGTCGTTGAGCAGCTTCTGCAGCAGCTCCACGGCGAAGTTGCGTTGCGGCAGCTGGCGCACTTCTTCGAGGAAGGCATCCGACAGGATGCCAATGTTCGGCCGCTCCAGCCCGGCAAGCTTGAAGATGTCTTCCACGCCCTCGGCCACCACCGCGTTGTCGAGGATCTGCTTGAGCACCGCGTTGCGGCTCTCCTCGCTGAGCTTGGCTTCCGATGTCGTGGCTTTGGCGATCACCGCGCGGATCGCCTGGAAGAAGGCGATCTCTTCGCGCAGCGGCAGCGCCTCGTCCAGTGTGCCGCACAGCGAGAAGGCCTTGGTGATGGCCAGCACCACATCGGCCCAGCGCTTCTTGCCTTCATCCTGCCCCAACACAAAGTTGGCAGCAGGCAGCAACAGCACGGCGGCCTGTGTGCGGTAGGCGCTGAAGTCGAAGCCATGTAGCTGGGCGCGCGCCACCTCCATCAATTCCTTGAGTTTGGCCAGTGCCTCGGCCGCGTCCAGCGTCGGCTGCCCCTTGCCCTTGCTCTCGGTGTAGGTGCGCAAGGCGCTGCGCAGCTCGGCGGCAATGCCGATGTAATCCACCACCAGGCCGCCTTCCTTGTCGCGGAACACGCGGTTCACGCGGGCGATAGCCTGCATCAGGTTGTGGTCGCGCATCGGCTTGTCGATGTACATCGTATGCAGGCAGGGCACATCGAATCCGGTGAGCCACATGTCGCGCACGATCACCAATTTGAGCGGATCAGCCGCGTCCTTGAAGCGCCGCTCCAGCAGCTTCTTGGTCTGGTTGTTGTAGATGTGTGGCTGCAGCAGCGCATCGTCTGCGGCTGAGCCCGTCATCACTACCTTGATCGCGCCCTGCGCCGGGTCGTCGCTGTGCCAGTCAGGGCGCAGCTTGACGATGGCTTTGTACAGCCGCGCGCAGATCTCGCGGCTCATCGCCACGACCATGCCCTTGCCCGCCACCGCCTCGTTGCGCGCCTCGAAGTGCTGCACGATGTCGGCCGCCACCTGGTCGATGCGCGGTTGTGCGCCGACCAGTTTTTCCAGCGCGGCCCAGCGCGTCTTCTCGGCCTCTTTCAGCGCCGCGTCTTCCTCGTCTTCGAAGACTTCTTCCACCTCGGCGTTGAGCTGTTCCATCTCCGCCTGGTTGAGGTTCAGGCGGGCCAGGCGGCTCTCGTAGAAAATCGGCACCGTCGCGCCATCGTCCACCGCATCCTGGATGTCGTAGATGCTGACGTAGTCGCCAAACACCTGGCGCGTGTCGTTGTCCGTACCCTCGATGGGCGTACCCGTGAAGCCAACGAAGGTGGCGTTCTTCAGCGCATCACGCAGATGCTTGGCAAAGCCGTACTTGTAGCGGCCGGTCTTCTTGTCCAGCACCGCACGGAAACCGTACTGCGAGCGGTGCGCCTCATCGGCGATCACCACGATGTTGTTGCGGTCGGAGAGCAAGGGAAATTTCTCTTCGCCCGCATCCGGCGTGAACTTCTGCACCGTGGTGAAGATGATGCCGCCCGAGGGCCGGCCGGCCAGCAGGGTACGCAGCTCCTCGCGATTCCCCGCTTGCTGCGGCAACTCACGCAACAGGCTGCGCGCACCGACGAAGGTTTCGAACAACTGCCCGTCCAGATCATTACGATCCGTCACCACCACCAGCGTGGGGTTGTGCATCTCTTTCTGCTGCATCAGCTTGGCCGCGAAGCACAGCATCGAGATGCTCTTGCCCGAGCCCTGCGTGTGCCACACGATGCCACCCATGCGCGAGCCCGGCTTCACCTTGTCGGCATAGGTCGCCCACTGCTCCTGCACCATGTTGGCAGGCGGCTGGGTGGCGGCAATCACGGCCGCACGCACCGCTGCGCGCACCGCATGAAACTGGTGATAGGCCGCAACTTTCTTGACGATCTGCCCGTCGGCCATCTCGAACAGTACGAAGTAGCGCAGGTAATCGAGCAGCAATTCGGGCGCGAAGAAGCCGCGCACCACCTTCTCCAGCTCGAACTCCAGCAGTGGCCGGTCGTTCTCGTTCTTCACCGTGCGCCAGGGCAGGAAGCGCTCGAAGTTCGCCGTCAGCGAACCCACGCGCGCCTGCAGCCCATCCGAGATCACCAAGGCCTCGTTGAATACGAAGAGATCGGCAATCTCCTCCTTGTAAGTCCGCAACTGGTTGAATGCATCCTTGATACCCACCTGCTCGGCGGCGAGATTCTTCAGCTCGATCACCGCGATGGGCAGACCGTTGATGAAGCACACCAGATCCGGCCGCCTCGGCCGCACACCTTTCTGGCTTTGGCCCTGGATCGTGAACTGATTCACCACCAGAAAGTGGTTACGTTCCGGGTTCTCGAAGTCGATCAAAACCGCACGGTCGCCGCGCCGCTCACCCTCGATTTCCACCTCGACCTGCACGCCGCTCACCAGCGCCTCGTGGAAGGCGCGATTGCTCTGGATCAGCGAAGGATGCTCTGGCTTGGCGAGTTGATGCGCCACCTCGTCGAGTACCGAGGCCGGCAACTGCGGATTGAGCCGCACCAGCGCCTCGCGCAGCTCGCCCTGCAAGAGCACCTGGCGGTAGTCGCTACGCTCAGGCGTATCGCTATCCGGCGCGATGTCCGGCCCGGCGCGATAGTCCCAACCGGTGTCCTGAAACCAGGTGAGGGCGAGCTGTTCGAGGTCGTTTTCGGTCATGATCTCTCCGCCACATCCTTGTTGGCCGTATAGGCTTGCCTGGGGTCATTAGGCTTGCTCGGAAAAGCTCTCCGCAAGCGTTTGGCTGCGACCAGCGGGTTCAGCACATCCTTGCGCAAATAGTCTTCAGAACGCCCGAGCAACCGGGCAAGCACACTCAGCGTCAAATAGCTCTCGTCGCACAGCTCCAGTACGGTCTGCTCGATCAGCTCGCGAGAGCACTTGCCCTGGCTGGATACATCGTGAGCAGTCGCCAGAAGCTCTGTGCGGTAAACCTCATCAAGGCTATCAAGACCATCAACAACAGGCCGATCCAGCTCCGGAACCTCCCGACCAAACGGTCCGGACCTCCGCCCCAAACCCCCGGAGCTCTCGATCAAACCCCCGGAGCTCTCGATCAAACCCCCGGAGCTCCTGGGTAAAGCTCCGGAGGTTTCAGAATCGAGTGCTGCAGCGTTTGCCATAACGAAGCTTTCGGCTTCACCAAACACCTGTTCCGGCGTAGGCAACTGTTCGCCCGGCAGGTGATACACCGTCCCTCGCGAGCGGCCATCCGACACCAGAAATCCATCACGCACCAGATGCTGCAAAGAAAGCGTCAAATCGTGAGGATGCAGGCCGCTGATCTCCGCAACCCGTGCATGACTTACCACACGTTCGATAGCCGCTGTCGCCACAATCAGACGCTCAGCCTCATTCAAAGCATTGAAACCGATACCGAATTGCGCCCGCAATTTTGTGATCGCCGCCTCCGGCAGCAAATCCACCATGCGCAATTCCAGCAAGGTCTGCTCAGGCTCATCCTTCACATACAAAGCCGGGGGCCGCCAATGCGCGCTGGTCCAACCGCTGTAGATCCGGGGGATACCCGATCCCATTCGCTCGCCCAAACCAATCATCAGAAACATCTGGTGGATCAAACGGTTGCGACAATCGCTCTCACCGCCACGCAGGGCCTGCTCCAGCGATACCCGCATACCGCCGGGATTCCTGAAACCAAACATATCCGGTCGCTTCACCACCAGCACCGAAACCCGCCCACTGTAATCAGCATGTACCAGCGTGTTGACCAATGCCTCCCGCAAGGCCACGTGCACCGCGGTATCTTCCTGGCGCTGAGCATCCTTCAACTCGAACGGTACTTTGAGATCAGCAGAAAGCTTGCGATACACCCGGCGGAAAAAATCGAACACATTGCCGGACCAGCTCCCATCCGGCACCAGGCGATCCACCCAGCGCTTCTCCGTGCGCGCTTCCGGCCGCTCCTGATAATCCAGAAAATAATGCGGCAGTGCGTCCTGCAAAGCCGACCAGCGCCCAAACATCAATAACCCGGCCAGGGTCAAGCCGCTTTCCCCGGTCTGCCGATCCCTTCGCCAGCCTTTCAAGGCATGCAGAAACTCAAAGTCTTCCAGCTCCAGAAATGGATGCCCTGGCTTTTCATCACGCAGCATCTGGCGGTAGATGCGCAGGCTTTCCGGATCAATGTCATCCATGCCAAAACCAGTCAGGATGCGGTTATCCCGTTCATCCTCGATCTGCTCCGCCAGCATGCGCTTCACGCTTTCATCGTCACAGCGACGATCTCCCTCGTGCAAGCGGCGATAGGTGTTGCCATTGAAAGGATTGCCCTGCAGATAAACCGGCTTCTGCTTGCGAGACGCACTGGGAACATTCACCAGAATCACCGTCTTGCCCTCCAGCACCAGACGGCTGACATCACGATCCGTCAGCAAATTGAGGCTGACTTTTTGAGGATTATTCAGGGTATTGAAAAGATCACCGACAACACGCTCGGCCTCTTCGATCCCTTCGACGACAAAACGGTGATCCCGGGTCTCACGCAGACCCAGCACGATCACGCCGCCATGCGTATTGGCAAAAGCGCTGTAACTGGGCCAGAAATCCTTGGGAATCCGCCCCTTGCCATCCTGACCGGCAGCCAGCTTGCACTCGATTTCAAGTGACTCGGACAGCAGCTCAAGGTCTTCCAGAGAAGTGATCTGAAGCATGGTTTCTACGCTCCACCGCAATGCAGAACTGATTCGGCTTCCGGCACCCGTATCGAACACGTACTTGAATCAGCATGGGCATTCCAAGCGTTTTCCTGGGCGCGGCTAAGGGCGAGGTGTTCGAGGTCGTTTTCGGTCATTGCGCGTCGGCCGAGGATTTGCGTCTAAATGAGAAAAGTTTTTCTATTCATGCAGATAAGACACTACTGGCGACAAAAGCATGACCGCGCCTAAATATGCGTCAAACCCAGAACGGTACATAGCAGAACTAGCGCTTTGAAGCTGTTTAAGATCTTTCATGCTGCCACCATTTCCTGAATGGACAATTCACCGGACAGCAGTTTAGGCAGAAGAGAATCCCTAATCTCCGCAAGAATCGCCACCTGTTCCAAGTTCGCGCGTTGCTGCTTCAGGAACATAGCTGCGATGGGTTCAAAGGCATCCACGACAAGCTGAGGTGGCACGAGCACACGTACGGCATGGGCATGGTTCCTGTTGAGAGTGGGAACAGCCGAACCCGCATTCAAGCCCTTGTAATCCAGTCCCTGAAGCGCATGAAACGCGTAAGCGGGCTTTGCTCGCTTGAACTCTTTGACCCATAGCGACGTGTTTAATGGCCAATAGTCTTCGTGAACGTAGAAGACCTTTCCCAACACACCACTACGCCCTGTCGTCACACCTGGGCCGCGCACCATAAAGGCATGATGCGTTCCACTGGGGCCGCTGGCCGCCAGTATGGGATAGTCTCCGGGCGTTCGCTCTGGCGCAGGCAGATCGAATCCACGTTGCAGAACGAGCAGTTTTTCCAGAGGACCACATTCCCAGCATTTCGGAATCTCCCCAAGTTCCGAGTCCTCGAAACTATCGGGGAACAGGGCGAGAAGTTCGGGCGTGAGGCCAAGGCGCTGGCAGATGGATTCGGCGGGTTCGCCGCTGGCCTTGGCGCGGACGGGATCGAAGTCGACGAACCAGGACTGGAAGATCGCCCGCGCCATGGCTTCCAGCGTTTCGTTCATGCGGCGGTTTGCATCGATCTTTGCACTAATGGTGTAGTACATGTCACCGATGATTTTCTGAACTGCTGGGTTCGGTACTGGAATACCTAATTTGTCGAAGTCGCCTTTTTTGAAGTGTGGAATCAGTGTCCCTACATGCATATTGCCAATGGCCTGTTGGACTTGGTAGGAACGTAAGGCCGCGAACAGATACTTTGGATAGATCTTGTTCGAGTCAGGTCGCACTGCAACCATATCTTGGGCAATGCAGAAATCGACTGGATCAGGCGCCATACATACTCGGCCGGGAGACCCTTTGGTAACAAATATCAAATCGCCAGGTTCAGGGTGACCTCTAAACCACGTGTCGTAAGTCTCTTGTGAAACGTATCTGGCCTTTTCATAGGTCGGGTAGAGTGAATCGTTGTTGATGCAATTGGTAGCAATCAACGGAATTCCTTGTTCGCTGGTCGGACAACTTCTTCCTCGATTGTCGACAATGCCCGATAGTAGTTCGGTGAAGGGCTTTAACTCACTCATCCCCGCCCCCTACATCCCCACTCAACTCTGCCTCAATCTGCTCAATTGTCGGCAGGCTGCCTTCCAGTTCCTGCGGTAGCGCTCGGGTGAGCTGGGTTTCCCATTCGGCGACGCTGATGGGCTGGGTGCTGCCAGCGAGGGCGTATTCGACCAGCACGCGGTTCTTCTCGCGCACGAGTAGCAGGCCCAGGGTGGGTTTGTCGTCGGGGTGGGCGAGCAGGCGGTCAACGGCGGTCATGTACATGCCGAGCTGGGCGCCATCGCCGGGCGTGAACTTGCGTGCCTTGAGTTCGATGACGACGTAGCGGCGCAGCTTGAGGTGGTAGAAGAGCAGGTCGAGGTAGAAGTCGTCGTCGCCAATTTCGAGGTGCACCTGGCGGCCGACGAAGGCGAAACCCTGGCCGAGTTCGAGCAGGAATTTCTGGATGTGCTCGATGAGGCCTTGTTCGAGCTGTTGCTCGCGGCGCGGGGCGTCGGTGCCGAGAAAGTCGAACAGGTAAGGGTCTTTGAAAACCTGGGCGGCCATGTCGGATTCGGGCGGCGGCAGGGTGGCGGCGAAGTTGTGCTGGGCCTTGCCCTGGCGCTGGTGGCTACGACCTTCAATCTGCACAGCAAGAACGTTACGTGACCAGCCATGCTCAACGGTCTTGGCGGCGTACCAAAGACGGTCTTCAGCCGAGCTTAGTTTTTCCAGCAGGGTGAGGTTGTGGTACCAAGTCACTTGTGCAAGCGACGCTTGCACAACTTGCCGATCCGGCCAGGCGGCGGCAAAGGCGCGCATGTACTTGAGGTTGCGCGGCGAGAAGCCCTTCATGTCGGGGAAGGCATCGCGCAGGTCGGCGGCCAGCCGGTCGATGACCTTGCTGCCGTAGCCTTGCTCGGCCTGCTTGTGCAGAATGCGCTGGCCGATGTCCCAGTAGAGCTGGATCATCACACTGTTGCTGGCCAACACCAGGCGCAGGCGTTCGCCGTGGATGCGCTGCTTGATCTCGGCAAACCATGCGGCGTAGTCGGCGGGCATCTCGCCTGCCGGAGCGGCCACCGGGAACATGGTGCTGCGATCCACGCGGCCGAGTTGCCGGCGCTCGTCGGCCCTTGCGTCTTCGGTCGCCACCCTTGCTGTCGGCGCCTTGGCGGCCTTGCGGGCGGGTGCTTTCTTTGGCGCGATCATGGTCTGACGCCCGTGCAGCGCACCGTTGCACAAGTAAGAGCCTCAGAGCGCATAACCCAGCCCGGCGAGGTTTTTGCGGATTTCGGCTTCGAGACGGGCGCTCTCCTTGAACTGCTCGCCTAAGGCGGCGGTGAGGCGAGCCATCTTGTCTTCGAAGGCTTCGGCGTCCACTTCCTGCGCGGCGGCGCCGACGTAGCGGCCCGGGGTGAGGACGTAGTCGCTCTTGCGAATATCGTCGAGCTTGGCGGCCTTGCAGAAGCCGGCTTCGTCGGCATAGCCCTCGCCACGTTGCCAGGCGTGGAAGGTGGCGGCGATTTTCGCGATGTCCTCAATCTTGAAGTCGCGCAGCACGCGGTCTTTCATGTAGCCGAGATTGCGCGCGTCAATGAACAGTACTTCGCCCTTGCGATTGCGGCTGGCCTTGCGCTGGGCCTTGCTGCGGGTGAGGAACCAGATGCAAGCGGGAATCTGGGTGTTGGTGAACAGCTGGCCGGGGAGTGCCACCATGCATTCAACAAGGTCGGCTTCAACGATGGTTTTGCGGATCTCGCCTTCGTTGTTGGTGTTGCTGCTCATCGAGCCGTTGGCAAGCAGCAGGGCCATGCTGCCGTGCGGCGCGAGGTGGTGGATCATGTGCTGCATCCACGCGAAGTTGGCGTTGCCATCGGGCGGCGTGCCGTACTTCCAGCGCGGGTCGTCGTCCTTCACGCCTTCTTTCCAGGCCTTCATGTTGAAGGGCGGATTGGCCATGATGAAGTCGGCACGCAGGTCGAGGTGCTGGGGCTTGGTGTAGGTGCTGGCGGGCTCTTTGCCGAAATCGAAATCCAGCCCACGAATGGCCATGTTCATCGAGGCCAGGCGCCAGGTGGTGGGGTTGGCCTCTTGCCCATAGATGCTGATCTGGCCGATCTTGCCGCCGTGCTCGACGACAAAACGTTCACTCTGCACGAAGAAGCCACCCGAGCCGCAGCAGGGGTCATACACGCGCCCCTCGTAGGGCTCGAGCATTTCGACGATGAGGCTGACGATGCTCTTCGGTGTGTAGAACTCGCCACCACGCTTGCCGGCAGCTATCGAGAATTCACCAAGGAAGTATTCGTAGATGTGGCCAAGGATGTCTTTGGCTTTGAGCGAGTCGTGGTTGAACGGGATCTTGGAGAATTCGTCGATCAGGCCCGGCAGGGATTCGTCGACGCGCCAGCGCGCGTAGCTCTTGTCGAGCACGTTCTTGAGTTTGGGGTTTTCCTTTTCAACGGCTTCGAGTGCGTCGTCCAGCAGTCTGCCAATGCCTTTGAATTTGTACTCGTAGGTCTTGCCGTTCTTCACTTCAAGAACGGTATCGATGGCGACCTTGGCGTTGTCCTTAAGGAAGTCCCAACGCGCCAGAGCAGGCACCCAGAAGACATTTTTTTCGGTGTAGTAATCGCGTGCTTCGAGTTCTTGCTCGATCAGCTCGCCTGCGTCGTCGCCAAGGTAGTAGTCGTTAGCAGGCTCCGTGAATGCGGCTTCCAGCTCGGTGCGGCGTTCCTTGAAAGCGTCGGAGATGTACTTGAGAAAGACCAGCCCGAGTACGACATGCATGTACTCGCTGGGATTGACCGAGCCGCGTAGGCGGTCAGCTGCTGACCAGAGTTGCTTGTCGAGATTGTTCAGGAAACTTTGTTCTTCGTTATTCATGTTTGCTTTTACAAGGTGCGCATGGCATCTGGATAAGAATCATTGTGACACGACAGGGGCTTTGGCTTCGTCCCGCGTGAGTATCCGGTTCAGTTCACGATTGATGTAGTAATTGGAGCGGCCAACTTTGCGTTTTTCCAGAAAGCCCTCCTTGCACAGCGCGTCCAGGTACTTGGTGGCGGTGAGGCGAGAGACGTTGAGGTCGTGCTCGATGAATTCAATCTTGGTGTAGGGATGCTGGAACAGGCTGTTGATAAGGTCTTGGCTGTAGAAGCGGAAGTTGTCGCGGATGCGGTGTTTGTAGTCCATGACCGCATCGCGAATCAGCGTAACGGTTTCAATGCTGTGCTGGGCAGTCTCTTCCACAGCGCTGAGCATGTAGAGCACCCATTCTTCCCAGGCAGCAGCTCTGTCATCGCCCTCGCGCACGCTTTGCAGCAGCCGGTAGTAGTCGGCCTTGTTGCGCACAATGTGGCGTGAGAGATAGAGCAGCGGAATATCTAGCAAACCCTTCTGCATCAGGTAGAGCACGTTGATGATGCGGCCAGTGCGGCCATTACCGTCGTAGAAGGGGTGAATGCTCTCGAACTGGTGATGAATGATGGCCATCTTGATGAGCGGGTCAGCATCGAATACCGCGTCGTCGTTGATGAAGTGCTCCAGATCACGCATCAGGGCGATGATGGTGTCTGGCTCTTGCGGCGGGGTGTAAACGGTATTGCCCTGTCCGTCTTTGAGCGCGGTGCCGGGCAATTTGCGGAACCCGGCTCGGTTCTTTTCCAGCTCGGCCTGGATCTGGATGATGTGGTTACTGGTCAGCAAACCGGTTCGGGTGACCAGCTCATGCCCGATATGCAGCGCCTGGATGTAGTGACGAACCTCTTTGGCAGCGGGATTGCCCATCTCAGGGAAGGCATCGGACTTGAAAAGCTCGTCATGGGTCGTAACGATATTTTCAATGGCGGAGCTGTCCTTTGCTTCCTGCATCGCCAAGGTGTTGATGAGGATACCGTCGTTGGGCATGGACGCCGCCAGCCCCTTGAGCTCGGCGAGCTTGCGACCCGCCGTCATCGCCTTTTTGAGGATGGCAGCGGTTTCAAATTGCTCCGGTTTTAATGCGCTGAGGTTTTCCAAGGCTGAAAAAACATCGTTCATGTGTAAACAGTCTCCGTTTTTTCTATACATGTTTTTGTGACGTGTATAGAAAATAGCCGTTTTCTATACATTTGTCGCGGACATGTATAGAAAACGGCTATTTTTTAACTGCTGCTTTTTCGAGGCTGAAACCTTGGTGCTTGAAGATCACCCACTGAGTGGATGATGTTCAGCCACGCTTACACATCAATATTCCGTGCATTCAATGCGTTGCGCTCAATGAAGTCCCGACGCGGCTCGACGTTGTCGCCCATCAGCGTGGTGAAGATTTCGTCGGCGGCGATGGCGTCGTCGATTTGCACTTTGAGCAGGCGGCGGACGGCGGGGTCGAGGGTGGTTTCCCAGAGTTGCTCGGGGTTCATTTCGCCAAGACCTTTGTAGCGCTGCTTGCTGATGCCGCGCTCAACTTCATTGAGCAACCAGGTGACGGCTTCGGAGAAGCTCTTGACCGGGCTGTTCTTGTCGTTGCGGCGGATCGCGGCGCCTTCGCCGATGAGGCCGCTGATGAGCTGGGCGGCGCGGCGGATCTGGGCGTAGTCGCCGGAGACGAGGAAGTCGGCTTCGATCAGGGTGCGCTTGATGTTGCCGTGGTGCATGCGTTCGAGCGCGAGCTGCCAGGATTCGCTGATCACGTCGAAGTGCGGGCGCACATTGAGGCTGCTGGAGAGCTGCGCTTGCAGCTTGGCGGCGGAGTCGATGGCGCTGGCTTCGTCGGCCAGTTGCAGTTCGATGTCATGCGCGAGCATGGCGTGCAGGACTTCGCTGTCGATCCAGCTGGTGAGGCGGTTGATCACCGCTTCGGCGAGCAGGTAGCCGCGTGCCAGTTCTTCGAGCGGCGCGCCGGCGATCTCTTCTGCGCCGGCCTTGGGTGTCAGCGCGGCGCCGTCGAGCGCGAGCTTGAGCAGGTGGGCGGAGAGTTCGTGGTCGTCCTTGATGTACATCTCGCTGCGGCCGTGCTTGATCTTGTAGAGCGGCGGCTGGGCGATGTAGATGTGGCCGCCTTCGACCAGCTCGGGCATCTGGCGGTAGAAGAAGGTCAGCAGCAGGGTGCGGATGTGGGCACCGTCAACGTCCGCATCGGTCATGATGATGATGCGGTGGTAGCGCAGTTTTTCGGGCTTGTAGTCGTCTTTGCCGATACTGGTGCCGAGCGCGGTGATCAGGGTGGCGATCTGCTCGGAGCTGATCAGCTTGTCGAAACGTGCGCGTTCAACGTTGAGCACCTTGCCGCGCAGCGGCAGGATGGCCTGGAATTTACGGTCGCGACCTTGCTTGGCGGAGCCGCCGGCGGAGTCACCCTCGACGATATACAGCTCGCATAGCGCGGGATCTTTTTCCTGGCAGTCGGCGAGCTTGCCGGGCAGGCCGATGCCGTCGAGCACGCCTTTGCGGCGCGTCATTTCGCGCGCTTTGCGGGCGGCTTCACGGGCACGCGAGGCTTCGACGATCTTGCCGCAGATGGTCTTGGCGTCGTGCGGGCGTTCGAGCAGGAATTCGGCGAGCTTGGCGGCGACGACTTCTTCCACTGCCGGACGGGCTTCGCCGGAGACCAGCTTCATCTTGGTTTGCGAGGCGAACTTCGGGTCGGGCATCTTCACCGACAGCACGCAGGCCAGGCCTTCGCGCATGTCATCGCCGCTGATCTCGACCTTGGCCTTCTTGGCGATCTCGTGTTCGTCGATGTACTTGTTGATGACGCGGGTCATCGCGGCGCGCAGGCCGGTCAGGTGGGTGCCACCGTCAGACTGCGGAATATTGTTGGTGAAGCACAGCACCTGTTCCTGGTAGCTGTCGTTCCACTGCATGGCGACTTCGACCGTCAGCTCGACGTTCTGCACCTGGCCGGTGGTGACCATGGTGGTGCCGGAGGCGTAGAACACATTCGGGTGCAGCACGCTCTTGGCACGGTTGATGTAGTCAACGAAACCCTTCACGCCGCCAGAGAAGGCGAAGTCTTCTTCCTTGTTGTTGCGCTGGTCGACGAGCTTGATCTTCACCCCGTTGTTGAGGAAGGAGAGCTCGCGCAGGCGCTTGGCGAGGATGTCGTAGTGGTATTCGATCTTGCCGAAGATCTCTTCATCAGCCAGGTAGTGCACTTCGGTGCCGCGCTTTTCGGTGTCGCCGAGCACTTTCAGCGGCGAGACTTCTACGCCGTTCTGCACCTCGATCAGGCGATCCACGGCCTTGCCTTGCTGGAACTCCATGAAGTGCTTCTTGCCATCGCGGCGGATGGTCAGGCGCAGGAACTTGGACAGCGCATTGACGCAGGAGACGCCCACGCCGTGCAGACCGCCGGAGACCTTGTAGCTGTTCTGGTTGAACTTGCCGCCGGCGTGCAGCACGCACATTACGATTTCAGCGGCCGAGCGCTTGGGTTCGTGCTTGTCGTCGAACTTGATGCCGGTCGGGATGCCGCGACCGTTGTCGGTCACCGAGATCGAGTTGTCGGTGTGGATGGTGACGACGATTTCGTCGCAATGGCCGGCGAGGGCTTCGTCGATGGCGTTGTCGACCACTTCGAACACCATGTGGTGCAGACCGGTACCGTCCGAGGTGTCACCGATGTACATGCCTGGGCGCTTGCGGACGGCTTCCAGACCTTCAAGCTGCTGGATGCTGTCTTCGTCGTAACCATCATTGCCTTGCGGCAGCTTCGGCTGTTCGTTCGGTTGTGCGTTCTCTTCGGACATGTAGCGAAATCCCGGTGATGTGTTCTGCCTGCGAAGCAGGCCGAATTTTTTTCTTGCCTTTGATACCTTCAGCGCAGCGCCAGCCCTGTGGATATCGTGTCGATAAACCTGTGGGCTGGTGCTGTATCAGTTGTGCATAAGCGCTGAAAAAGCTGTTAACAAGCTCTGGATAAGCTGTGGATGGATGCGCGTCATCAGATGCGCATCGGCATCACCACAGCCTTGAATTCATCGTTGCCCGGCAGGGTGAACAGCGCGCTGGACATCGGTTCGTTCAGATGAATCTCGACTTCGTCGGTGCCGACGTTGTTGAGCACATCGAGCAGGTAGCTGACGTTGAAGCCGATTTCCAGCGCGTCGCCGCTGTAGTCGACTTCCAGCTCGTCCTGCGCTTCTTCCTGCTCGGCATTGGAGCTGATCACGCGCAGGATGCCCGCTTCAAGCTGCACGCGCAGGCCGCGGAACTTCTCGTTGGTGAGAATCGCCGCGCGCTGCAGCGCCAGCAGCAGTGCCTGACGGCGCGCCTTGACCAGCTTGGGATTGCCTTGCGGAATCACGCGGTCGTAGTCGGGGAACTTGCCGTCGATGAGCTTGGTGATCAGCTCGATCGGGCCAAAGCGGAAACGCGCCTGGTTGCCGATCAGGGTGATCTCCACCGGATCATCGCTGTCCGAGAGCTGGCGCGCCAGTTCGAGCACGGTTTTGCGCGGCAGGATCACCTCGGTGCGCGGCACGCTGCCATCAATCAGGGTGTTGGCCAGGGCCAGGCGGTGACCATCGGTGGCGACCAGGCGCAGCTCGGCGCCATTGGCGACCAGCAGCAGGCCGTTGAGGTAGTAGCGCACGTCCTGCGCGGCCATCGCGTAGGCCACCTGGGAGAGCTGGCGCTTGAAGGCCTTCTGCGACAGCGTGAATTCGACTGCAGCGCCTTCGTTGAACTGCATGCGGGGGTAGTCCGCCGCCGGCAGCGTTTGCAGCGCAAAACGGCTTTTGCCGGCGCGCAGGGTCAAGCGCTTGTCGTCGAGGACCAGGCTGACCTCGGTGCCCTCGGGCAAAGCACGCAGGATGTCCTGCAGCTTGCGCGCGGCCACGGTGATCGAAGTCTCTTCGCCGCTGCCAGCACCTTCGGTGGTGGTGCGGATCTGGATTTCGATATCGGTGGCCAGCAGGGTCAGGGCCCCAGCCCGCTTTTCGATCAGGACGTTGGAGAGAATCGGCAGGGTGTGACGTTTCTCGACGATGCCCGACACCGATTGCAAGGGCGCCAGCAGCTCGTCACGGCTCGTTGTTAACAGAAGCATTTATATATAACTCCTACGTCTACTGATTATTGCGAGGCAAAACTGTGGACAAGCTCATATTGTCCCATTTTTTCAGGACTTTAGGCATGTTGAAGAGTGTGTTCGCAAGCGGGGTCAAATCGCTGTGGGCAAATGTGGATGGAAAAGCCGGCCGGGCTTGAAGCCGCACTTTTTCACAATTCCTACAGTGTTTGCGCTGCATTTATCAACAAGCCTTTCCAAGCTCGACAAGGGTTTCTTTTAAAAACAACACACTAACCACCCAGCGTCTCGTGCGATCAGCGTTTCAGTTGCCAATCACGTCTGCACCGCTGAAGAGCCGCCTGAGCGATTTTCAGTGCTCAACTGCCGGGGTGGCTCGCTTGGCCCCCACAAAAAACGCCTCAGGCGCCGTTTAAGCAGCTTGTGCGGACTTCTTTGCGGCACTTGTTCCTGCACTTTCAGCGCAGCGCTCATTTTTTCATCTGTACTGCAGTACTGCCAGCCTGCCCCGCTCTGCGCCGTACATCGACTGCGCAGCCTGCACGCTGTGAAGCTTGGCCAGTTCAGCCGCCCTGCCCGTCACCAATGGGGTTTTGCAATCTGCTGGTCAGCATCGCTTGCGCGGGGTTCGGTGCTGCCAAGCTGGCACGGTGTTTCATTGTTGTTAGAAGTTAAGAATATAAATAACGTCTACTGATGATTGCTCGGTAAACCTGTGGACAAGCCTTTTTAAGTCAAATTTTTCAATGCTTTAAGCTTGTTGAAGAGTCTGTTCGCAAACGGGGTTAAATCCTTGTGGGCAAATGTGGATGGAAAACGCTTGTGCTCACCAAGCCGCGCTTTTTCACAATTCGTACAGCGCTTGACGAAGCTTTATCAACAGGGTTTTACAAAGGGGATCAACCGCGCAAAGTCTGCGTCAGCACGTGCAGATCGTGGTTCATCTGCTGGTCGGCCAGACGCATTTCGGCGATGGTGCGGCAGGCGTGCAGCACCGTGGTGTGGTCGCGCCCGCCAAAGCCCTCGCCAATGGCCGGCAAGGAGGCTGGCGTGAGCTCCTTGGCCAGGTACATGGCGATCTGCCGTGGGCGGGCGATGTTGCGGGTGCGCTTGGGGGAGAGCAGCTCGGCGAGCTTGAGCTTGTAGTAGTCGGCCACCGTCTTCTGGATGACCTCGATGGTGAGCTGGCGATTGAAGGCGGCGAGCAGGTCGCGCAGGGCTTCACGGGCCAGTTCCAGGCTGATGTCGCGGCCGTGGAAGCGGGCATAGGCCATCACGCGGCGCAGCGCACCTTCGAGCTCGCGCACATTGGAGCGCAGGTTCTTGGCGATCAGGAAGGCGACTTCGTCGTGCAGCTTGATGCCGTCGACTTCGGCCTTCTTCTTGAGAATGGCAACGCGCATTTCGAGCTCGGGCGGCTCGATCTGTACGGTCAGGCCCCAGTCAAAACGCGAGATGAGGCGGTCTTGCAGGCCTTCGATATCCTTGGGATAGGTATCGCAGGTGATGATGATCTGTTTGCGCGCTTCGACCAGGCCGTTGAAGGCGTGGAAGAACTCTTCCTGGGTGCGTTCCTTGTTCTTGATGAACTGGATATCGTCGATCAACAGCAGGTCCAGCGAGCGGTAATAGCGCTTGAACTGGTCGAAACTCTTTTGCTGATAGGCGCGCACCACGTCGGCGACGTAATCCTCGGCATGCACGTAGCGCACGATGGCGCGCGGATTGTGGCGCAGCACTTCGTTGCCGATCGACTGCACAAGGTGAGTCTTGCCAAGGCCGACGCCGCCGTAGATGAACAGCGGGTTGTAGGAGCTTCCGGGATTCTGCGCCACCTGCATGGCGGCGGCGCGGGCCAGGTCATTGGCTTTACCGGTGACCAGGGTGTCGAAGGTGAAATCCAGATTCAGCCGCGTCTTTTCGCGATTGCTGATGAGTGCCGGGCTGCTCGGCTCGGCGGCTTTGGCTGCGCTCTCTTCGGCTTCGACCGGCGCAGCAGGCGCGGCGGCGGCCGGCTTGTCGCTCTGGCGTCGTTCAGGCGTTGCGGCTTCGCTAGGTTTTTGAGCGGATTTCGCTGATTTTCCGCCGAGTTCAAGCAAGATCTCGACAGGTTTGCCGAAGAACTCGGCACCCAGTTGTTCGATGCGGCTGAGGTAACGTTCGCGCACCCATTGCAGTACGAAGCGGTTGGGGGCGAGCAGGTTCACGTCACCATTGAGGCTGCTCTGGTTGGCCTCGAGTGCGCGAATCCAGGTGTTGAACTGCTGTGGAGGCAGTTCCTGTTCGAGTCGCGCCAGGCAAGCGGTCCAGAATTCGTGGCTCACGTTGAATCGTTTTTCCGGTCAGTCAGCACTTTGGCTGACGCAAAAAGCGGGAGTCGGCCAAAGCGATTTGGCCGGATGGAAATTGTCTCGGGGGTCTTGCCTGATCAGCTTTTGATCAGTGTGTCCAGGCGCGCTGTGAGGGGCAGACATCGCATGCGGGCAGTACAGTGCAAGTACTGGGGCAGAGTGCTTCGCATACGCTGAAATTTCATCCCTGGAGCGCCTTTCGGACTTATTCCGCCTGTGTTGGCAAGTTTGATCAAGCTGATCAGGGAGCCATTGCCAGCGGGTGTTATTGGAAGGCAATCTTACCCTGAAGACGAGGAATTATCCACAGGCCGGACGGCACATGATGCTCATACCAGATCAAGCAATGTCTTGACAAGACATCCTTAACACATTGATAATCGCGGGTTTCCGTGCTAACCCGAGAATAATCATGAAGCGTACCTATCAACCTTCCGTGGTCCGCCGCAAGCGCACCCATGGCTTCCTCGTTCGCCAGGCAACCCGTGGCGGCCGCAAGGTGATCGCAGCCCGTCGCGCCAAGGGCCGTCATCGTCTGGCTGTCTAAGTTCTGAGCTCGATTCGGTCCTCCGGCCTCGCCGGTGTGACTGATTTCAAGATGCGCGACATTCCCGGCAATTCTGCTCACGATCAGCTTGGCAACCGGCTTGGCAATCTAGGCTTTCCGCCGGAACGTCGCGTGCGAAAAACGGATGAGTATTCATCCGTTTTTGCTTTCCGGCGCAGCGTTCGCGGTCGGTTCTTCGTCTTGCATTATCGTCCGGTCGCCGGTCCGGCACGTCTGGGCCTCGTCGTGGCGCGCAAGCTGGCCCGTCACGCGGTCACGCGCAACCTGCTCAAGCGGCTTGCGCGCGAACACTTTCGCCATATTCTTGACACTTTGCCGGGGCATGATCTGGCTTTGCGTCTGGCGCAGAAGACCGATGGCGCGACGCGCGCGGAATTGCGCGAAGACATCGTGTCGGTTTTTGCGAGGTTGCCGCGTTGAAATCCCTGTTGCGCGTGCTGCTCAAGGCATATCAGTATTTCATCAGCCCCATGCTGGGGCGTCAGTGCCGCTTTCATCCGAGTTGTTCCAACTACGCGCTTGAGGCCATCGAACGTCATGGTGCCTTGCGGGGTGGCAGCTTGGCTGTGCGGCGCGTTTGTCGTTGCCACCCGTGGTCTGCGGGCGGCTATGATCCAGTTCCCTAGAACTCATTTTTTCCTGCGGTAAATCACCATGCAGATGGATATCAAGAATGCTGTGCTCACCGTGATCTTCACGGCATCAGTTTTTGTGCTGTGGCAGAACTGGGAGATCTATAACAAGCCGGTCAAGCCGGCAACGGCAGTGGCGCAAAGCCAGCCGGTGGTGCCTGCCAGCGCTTCGGCAGCGGGTGCTGCGCCGGTGGCGACAGCTGTTGCGGCAGCGACGCCGGCCGGTGTGGCGGCAGATTACAAGAACAGCCCGCGCGCGACGGTGACGACCGATCTGGTGAAGGCCGAGGTGTCGGCCCTGGGTGGCGACATCATTGATCTGGAACTGCTCAAGCACAAGGCGACCGACGATACGAGCCAGAATTTCCGCATTCTGGATGAAGGCAAGACCCACATCTATGTGGCACGCAGCGGTCTGACCACTGAAGGTCTGCCCAACCACCGCAGCCTGTTCCAGCTCTCGGCACAGAATGTTGCGCTCAAGGACGGCGAAAACAGCGTTCAGCTGCGTTTGACCGCGCCTGCCGTCAATGGTGTGACGGTGAGCAAGGTGCTGACTTTCCACCGTGGCAGCTACCTCATCGATGTCAGCTATGAAGTGTCGAACGCCGCAGCTATCCCGCTGAATACACAGGCTTATTTCGAGCTGGCGCGCGATGGCAAGCCGGCTGAACATACCGGCGGCGTGATTGGTGGTGTGTCGACCTATACCGGTCCGGCGCATTACACGGAAGAGAAGAAGTTCAAGAAAATCAGCTTTGAAGACATCGGCAAGAATAAGGACGACGCCAAGGAAGTCACGGCCAAGGACGGCTGGGTGGCGATGGTGCAGCACTATTTCGTGAGTGCTTATGTGCCCAAGGGTGATGTTGAACGTACTTTCTTTAACCGCAAGCTGGCCGATGATTTCTACGGTACGGGCGTCAAGGTGCCGCTGACGGTTGCTGCTGGCCAGACTGCCAAGCTCGACATGCCGCTGTATGTCGGCCCGCAAGAGCAGAAGAAGCTCAAGGAAATTGCGCCGGGTCTGGATCTGGTGGTCGATTACGGTTGGGTGACGATGATCGCGGTGCCGCTGTTCTGGCTGCTGTCCTTCATCCACAGTGTGGTCGGTAACTGGGGTTGGGCGATCATCCTGCTGACGGTGCTGATCAAGGCGGTGTTCTTCCCGCTGTCGGCAGCTTCGTACCGCTCGATGGCCAAGATGAAGACCTTGATGCCGAAGATGAAGGCGCTGCAGGAGCGTTACGCGACTGACAAGATGAAGCTGAATCAGGAAATGATGCAGCTTTACAAGAACGAGAAGGTCAATCCCATGGGCGGCTGTCTGCCGATCCTGGTGCAGATTCCGGTGTTCATGGCTTTGTACTGGACCCTGCTGGGCGCTGTCGAAATGCGTCAGGCACCGTGGCTGGGCTGGATTCATGATCTCTCGGCGATGGACCCGTTCTTCGTGTTGCCGGTGCTGATGGCGATCAGCATGTTCGTGCAAACCAAGCTCAACCCGACACCGCCGGATCCCATGCAAGCCAAGGTGATGCTGGCGATGCCGCTGATCTTCGGTGTGATGTTCCTGTGGATGCCTTCGGGTCTGGTGCTGTACTGGGTGGTGAATAACGTGCTGTCTATCGCGCAGCAGTGGTACATCACACGTTCTATTGAAGGTGCCAGCGCGGGTGTCAGCAAATAAAACCATAGCCGCCATTGCCACACCGCCCGGTCGCGGTGGTGTTGGCGTGGTGCGCATTTCCGGTCAGGATCTGGCGGAGTTTGCCCGCCGCCTGACCGCAGCCCAAGCCCCGAAGCCCCGCGTTGCGAGTTTGCGCCGTTTCCTCGATGAGGACGGCAGCGTGCTCGACGAGGGGCTTCTTCTTTTGTTCTCCGCGCCGCATTCCTACACCGGCGAAGATGTACTGGAGCTGCAGGCGCACGGCGGCCCGGTGGTGATGCAGATGCTGCTTGCGCGCTGCATTGCGCTGGGGGCCACGCTTGCCGAACCGGGCGAATTCACGCGGCGCGCCTTCCTCAACGGCAAGCTGGATCTGGCCCAGGCCGAGGGCGTGATCGATCTGATCGACGCCAGCACGCAAGCTGCTGCGCGCTCGGCACAACGTTCCTTGTCCGGTCAGTTTTCGCAAGCCGTGAATGCCTGGCGCGACAAGCTGGTGGACCTGCGCATGCTGGTCGAAGCGACGCTGGATTTCCCCGAAGAGGACATCGACTTCTTGCAGGCGGCGAAAGCCTTCGAGCGTCTGGCTTTGCTCGAATCCGAGCTATCGGCTTTGCTGGCGCGTGCGCAGCAGGGGAGTTTGTTGCGCAGTGGTTTGCATGTGGTGCTGGTCGGGCAACCCAATGTGGGCAAGAGCAGCTTGCTCAATCGCCTTACCGGTGAGGACCGCGCCATCGTCACCGATCAGGCGGGGACTACGCGCGACGTGCTGCGTGAGCTGATCCATATCGAAGGCATTCCGCTGCACATCATTGATACTGCGGGTTTGCGTGACACCGATAACGAGGTCGAGCAGATTGGTATTTCGCGCTCCTGGGCTGAGATTGGCAAGGCGGATCTGATCTTGCGCCTGGTTGATGCGCGCACCGGGATTAGCGCCGCCGACCATGAAATCGATGCGCGCCTGCCACAGGGCGTGCCGGTGGTGTGGGCCTTCAACAAGTGTGATCTCTTGCAAGCGCCGATTGCTTACCAGGCTTTGCCGAACGAATCGCTGATTGCCTTGTCTGCCAAGACAGGTGAGGGCATTGATGTTTTGCGTTCAGCTTTGCTGAAGATTGCGGGTTGGGAAGGTCGTGGCGAGGATGTGATTCTTGCGCGTGAGCGGCACCTCGTTGCATTGAGAACAGCGCTGGAACATGTGCGCTGGGCGATTGAGCAAGCGCGTCAGCAGCAACTCGATTTGCTTGCTGAGGAACTGCGGCTGGCGCAGGAAGCGGTGAATACGATCACCGGCGAGTTTGGTGCCGATGATTTGTTGGGTGTGATTTTTTCGCGGTTCTGCATAGGTAAATAGGTATGGCAGATTTTGAGCATCACAGTGGTACGGCGTCGAATATATCGCTGGAGATTGAGCGCAAGCTGATTGCACTCGGTTTGGATTGGCAAGACTCTGCAGCGATGCGCTCGTTGGCGGAAGAGGCATTGGGCACAGAGGGTCATGCTGGCTTTGCAGGTTTGCATAGCGCTGCGCCTGAAGATCTTGCGCGGATGCAGTTGTTCGGTCTGATCGGTCTGATGTTGCGTACGATGGAAGAGAGCGCCGTGAGTGGTCAGGAGATTCACGGCGGCGACGCCTGGAAATCTCTCGCCAAGGCTTTGTGGGCAGTGAAAGAAGCAGGTGGAACAGCTGAGCGTGTTTCACGTGAAACATGAGTTTAGAGCTTGTTGTACTCGGGACTGGCGCCTTTGCAGCAGGTCTGATTGATGCGGTGGTGGGTGGCGGGGGCTTGATTCAGATTCCCTTGTTGCTCGCGACTTTTCCCACAACGCCTATTGCAGTGCTGTTCGGTACGAACAAGCTGGCGAGTATTGTCGGTACAGGTGGCGCAGCGATTCATTACGCTCGCAGCCTGGATATACCCAAACACATTGCTTTGCCGGCGACGCTCGCTGCCTTACCCGGTGCAGCGCTGGGTGCGATGGCGGTGTCACTTCTGCCACCGTCCAGTGTGCGACCGCTGGTGTTTGTGCTCTTGCTGCTGGTGGGCTTGTACACCTTTTTCAAGCCGGACTTTGGCCGACTTGAAGGTCATGGACGTATCCAGCACAAGCTGCCTTGGTACTCGGCCTTGCTGGGTTTGACGCTTGGTTTTTACGACGGCTTCTTCGGTCCGGGCACTGGCAGCTTCCTGATCTTCGGTTTTGTAGCGCTGTTTGGTCTTGATATGTTGCACGCCTCAGCGAGTTCGAAGTTCGTGAATCTCGCCACCAATTTCGCAGCACTGTGCTACTTCGCCTACCAAGGTAGCGTGATGTGGAAGGTGGGCTTGGTGATGGCGGTCTGCAATCTGCTCGGTGGACAAGTTGGCGCACGGTTGTCCTTGCGCCATGGTAGTCGCTTCGTACGTCTGATGTTGTTGGTCATCGTTAGCATCTTGCTGTGCAAGCTTGGTTGGGACTTGTTCAGCAAATAGCTTGAACAAGTGATCGATGTTTCACGTGGAACAGAGAGAAGCAGGGGGCAGGACATGAAAGTTCGGTTTTCGTTGTTGTCAGCACTGATGCTTCTCCTGCTTCCTTCGGTTCAGGCACAGAGCTTGAACCCGGTGGCGAATGCCGCTAATGCCTTGCCCTGCAATAGCGGGCCGATGCTGAGCACGCCCGGCAAGATCTCGCTGAAGACATTTGCCAGCGGCTTGGTCAATCCGTGGGCCCTGGTCTTTTTGCCCGATGGACGCATGCTGGTCACGGAACGGCCCGGACGCATGCGTATTGTTTCGGCCAATGGTGTTCTGTCGGCAGCGATCACGGGTGTGCCGGCAGTTTATGCACGGGGCCAGGGTGGTTTGCTGGATGTAGTGCTGGACCCGGACTATTCTGCCAATCAGCGCATTTTCTTCAGCTATGCCGAACGGAGCGCTGAAGGCGTAGGAACTGCAGTGGCGACAGCTGTACTCGATGCCGCAGCGCTGGCGCTCCGTGATGTTCGCGTGATCTATCGCCAGACACCTAAGCTCAGCGGCGATGGGCACTTTGGTTCGCGTCTGGTCTTTGCGCGCGATGGCAAACTCTTCGTCTCACTGGGCGAGCGCCAGCGCTTCAGCCCGGCGCAAGATCCGTTGCAGTCGCTGGGCAAGATCCTGCGTCTGAATCCCGATGGCAGCGCAGCTGCTGACAACCCCTTTGTCGGCAAGTCGGGCTACCTGCCGGAAATCTGGAGCTATGGTCATCGCAATCCGCAGGGCATGACGCGTCATCCGCAGAGCGGGCAGATGTGGACCGCCGAACATGGCGCCATGGGCGGTGATGAGATCAATACACCCGAGGCGGGCAAGAACTACGGCTGGCCGGTAATCAGCTACGGCCTGAACTACGACGGTTCAAAAATCGGTGAGGGCAGGGCCAAGGCCGGCATGGAGCAACCACGCTGCTACTGGGATCCTTCGATTGCGCCCGGCAATCTGGTCTTCTACACCGGCAACAAGCTGCCGGCCTGGTCGGGCAATCTGTTTGTCGCGGCACTCAAGGATAAGGCGCTCTATCGGCTGATTCTCAGCGATACGCGCATCAGCGGCTGGGAGCGCTTCGATATCGGCCAGCGCGTGCGCGATGTGCGCGTCGGCCCGGATGGCTGGCTCTATCTGCTGACCGATGAGAGCGAGGGGCAGATCCTCAAGCTGAGCGTCCAGCCCTGATCTCAGGGCCGGCGCTGCAAGCTGCGCTCAATCCTGCGCCAGATTCTCGTGATGCCCGGCGGCGCCCAGCTTCCAGTAGGCCGCCGCCTTGACCTGGTGCTTGGCGAGCCCGAGCTGATTGATCAGCACCTCGCGCACGGCGATGATGCCGGCCGATTCGCCGGCTGCCCAGGCAAAACCTTCACCCGCCGGCAATTGCAAGGCACTCACCGCTGCCGGCAGCTGGCTGGTGCCATCACGCAGCAGCCATTGCACCTGCAGATCGGCCTCACTGTTCAAACTGCGCTGGTCGCGCGGATCGCTGGTTTCGGCAATCACGATGGCCCGTGTGCTGGCGGGCAGCTCTTCGAGGCGACGTGAGATGGCGGGCAGGGCGCTTTCGTCGCCGACCAGCAGGTGCCAGTCGTAATTCACGGGGATCAGGGTCGAACCACGCGGACCGCCGATGGCCACTTGCTGGCCGACTTGCGCCTGTGCCGCCCAGCTTGCTGCAGGGCCATCGCCGTGCAGCGCGAATTCGATACTCAAGACGCCGCGTTGCGCATCGAAACGGCGCGGCGTGTAGTCGCGCATCAGCGGACGTGGTGCGCCCTCGGGAAAACTCACGCCATTCGGCCCCAGGATCGGCAACACCAGTTCGCTCTCGGGCGTGGCCGGCAGCATCAGCTTGATGTGGTCGTCAAAAGACGGGCTGGCGAAATCCTGCAGGTCCTCGCCACTGAAGTGGATGCACAGGCTGTGCGGGCTGATCTGTTCGACGCTGAGCACGCTCACGCGGCGCAGCTTGGGTGCCTGGCGCAGGCGTTGCGGGCGGCGTGAGGAATCGGGCTGGTTCATGGTGTTTCTCCTGGCGCGAGGGCGCAGATAGTTGATACAATCAACCAATACTGGAACAACAAGTTGATATTGTCAACTATATTCAAGCTAGCCTGCGCCATGCCCCCGGATAAAGACGATCTCTTCGAGCACTTCCACGCCATCATGCATCTGTTCAAGGACCGCATGCGCCACGCGCTGGACAGCGAAGGCGGCGGCCTCGGTCCGACCGAAGCACGCGCCTTGGGCTACTTTGCGCGCCATCCGGGTTGCACCCAGCAGGATCTGGTGCAGCAAAGCGGGCGCGACAAGGCGCAGATCACGCGCATCGTCCAGCAGCTGATGGAACGCGGCCTGCTGGCACGCGAGGCCGATCCGGCCGACCGCCGCCGCTTCAATCTGCAACTGACCGACAAGGGCCTGCAGATCGAGCAAGCCATGCAGGCTCAGCGCAAAGCCTTGCTCGCCAGCATGCTCGGCGCGCTCGATCACACCGAGCAGGCCCAGCTGATCAGCCTGCTGCAGCGCATGCGGCGTGGCGCAGAGCAGAACAAGCTCTAGATCTAGCTTGTGGATCTCTCGCCTGTTGGTGGCTCGCTCAGCAAGGCGCTAAAACAGGCGCTGAGGCGTTTTAATCCTGCCGGTCAGGGTGTAGTGGTTTTAGCTGGGTTTGAACGCTTGGTGCGCGTTTTAAGCGGTTTCTGGCTGATGCCCTGGATAGCCTGGTGCCAGGGCCTACACTGCTCAGCATTCCGAGAAGCTCTGTACAAGCCATGAAGATGAGACCGCCGCGTATGTCCCTGACCCGCCAGCACATCCCGCAATGAACTTCGCGCTCTACGGCGGACTATTCCTCAGCGCCTTGGCCGCCGCTACGATCCTGCCGCTGCAGTCGGAGGCGCTACTGGTGGCTTTGTTGAGCATGGGCGGTCATGCAAGCTGGCTGCTGATTGCCGTGGCCACCGCTGGCAATGTGCTGGGTTCGCTGATCAACTGGTGGCTGGGCCGTTCCATTGAACGCTACCGTGAGCGCCGCTGGTTCCCCGTGCCGCCTGCGGCGCTGGCGCGCGCCGAGCGGCACTACCAGCGCTATGGCAAATGGTCCCTGCTGCTCAGCTGGGCGCCCTTGATCGGCGACCCGCTGACCTTGGTTGCCGGCTTCATGCGTGAGCCGCTGGGGCGCTTCCTGCTGCTGGTGCTGATCGCCAAGCTGGGACGCTACATGGTGTTGGCATGGCTCACCCTGGCGTATCTGGAGCGCTGAGGGCGGTTGTTTTCACCGAAATCAGACTTCCTGGCTGTGCCGACCCGAAGTTGCTTGCTAAGCAGGCAAGCAACTTGCAACAATCGGAACTCCTCAATACCCGCGCGCAGACGGGCGCGCATCGACGATGGAAATAGTCTTGCTGCTGGCGCTGATCCTGCTCAACGGGGCGTTCGCAATGTCGGAAATCGCCCTGGTCACTGCCCGCAAGACCCGATTGCAGAAACTCATCGACGAGGGCGACCAAAGCGCCATCGCCGCCGCCAAGCTCGGTGAGGACCCCACGCGCTTCCTGTCGACGGTGCAGATCGGTATTACCTCGATCGGCATCCTCAACGGTATCGTCGGTGAATCGGTGTTTGCCCAGCCTTTCAGCGTCTGGATGGTCGGTCTTGGCCTTGAAGAGACACTGGCCAGCTACATTTCCACCGGTCTGGTGGTTCTGGTCATCACCTTCGTCTCCATCGTCCTCGGCGAGCTGGTGCCCAAGCGCCTGGGCCAGCTGCAGCCGGAAAGCGTGGCGCGTCTGGTGGCGCGGCCGATGGCCTTGCTGGCGATTGTCACCAAGCCCTTTGTGCATCTGCTCGCCGGCACCACCCACCTGGTGTTGCGCCTGTTGGGCGTGAAGATCGTCGAGAACGCCAGCGTGACCGAGGAAGAGATTCACGCCATGCTGGCCGAAGGCTCGTCCAGCGGCGTCATCGAACATCAGGAACACGCCATGGTGCGCAATGTGTTTCGCCTCGACGACCGGCAGATCACCTCGCTGATGGTGCCACGCAGCGACATCGCCTATCTGGACGTGGGCCACAGCTGGGAAGACAACCTGAAAGTCATCCAGACCGCCGAGCATTCGCGTTTTCCGGTGGTCAATGGCGGCCTCGACAACATTCTCGGGGTGGTGAATGTCAAACAGCTCTTTGCTGCCTCGGTACAAGGCCACACACCCGATCTGAACACTGGCCTACAAGCGCCGGTGTTCGTCCCCGAAAGCCTGACCGGCATGGAATTGCTGCAGAACATCCGCAGCTCCGGCGTGCAGATGGCCTTCATTGTCGATGAGTACGGCGAGGTGCAAGGCATCGTCACCTTGCAGGACATCATGGAAGCCATCACCGGCGAGTTCAAGACCCTGCACCCGCAGGACGCCTGGGCGGTGCAGCGTACCGATGGCTCCTGGCTGCTCGATGGCCTGATCCCGATCCCCGAGCTGAAAGACCGCCTGGGCCTCGCGGCGGTGCCGGAAGAGGACAAGGAGCGCTACCAGACCCTCAGCGGCATGCTGATGCTGCTGCTCGGGCGGATTCCCCGGGCGGCCGATACGGTCGATTGGGAAGACTGGCGCTTCGAGATCGTCGACATGGACGGCAACCGCATCGACAAGGTGCTCGCCTCCTCGCTGGCGCCGCTCAAGCTCGAAGCCGCTGCGGAAGCGCCTGGCGCACTGCAGTCGGGCGATCAGGCACGCTGATTCAGCTGCTGTCGCGAATCACCAGTTGGAATGCCAGTTCGATGCTGGCTTGCGCCGGAGTTTGCCCGCTCATCAGCTGCAGCAGGGTGCGTGCGCCTTGGTCGCCGATCTCGGCACGCGGCGTGTGTACGGAGCTCAGCGGCGGCAGCATCTGGTCGCTGCCGGCCAGATCATTGAAGCCGGCAATGGCGATACGCTCGGGCACCTTGATGCCCAGGCGGTGCGCGGCAAGCAGGCCGCCCTGGGCCAGGTCGTCGTTGTTGAAGAACACGGCATCGATGTCCGGTCGTGTGCTGACCAGCTCTTCGAGCAGGCGCGCGCCCAGCGCAATCGACGAACGCTCGGGGCACAGCAGTTCCAGGCGGCTGTCGTAGCAGCCGGCTTTTTGCAGCGTGCGTCGATAGCCCTCGGCGCGTAGCAGGGTGCGCGGGTCGAGCTGGGCGGCGGCAAAGGCGATGCGGCGGCGGCCGCGTGAGAGCAGGTGTTCGGTCATCGCCGCGCCAGCCTCCAGCTGCGAAAAACCCACGCAATGCACGCCCGGTGCATCGGTGGTTTCCATCAGATAGACGCAGGGCACGCCGCTTTGCGCGATCAGCTGGCGCGCCGCTTCGGTGCGATCAAAGCCGGTCACCAGCAAACCTGCGGGGCGATGCGCGAGGTAGTTGCGCAGCAGCAGTTCTTCTTCCGCCGGGTCGTAGTGGGTGACACCGATCATCGGCTGAAAGCCGGCCGGGAACAGCACGCGGTGCACCGCTTCGAGCAGATCGACGAACAAGGCATTGGAGAGCAGGGGCACCAGCACCGGCACCTGGGTGCTGCGCGCCGAGGCCAGCGCACGCGCCGCCGGATCAGGCACATAGCCGAGCTTGTCGGCGGCCTGCTGCACGCGGGCCACCAGCTCGGCACCAACCACGCGGCCGCCGTGCAGGGCGCGTGAGGCGGTGATGCGGCTGACGCCGGCTTCGCGGGCGACGTCGTCGAGGGTGATGCGTCCAGTAGAGCGGCTTTTGCGTGGCATGTCGTGCGTGGTGTATAGGCTGAGCTGGCGATGATGGTGCTACGTGTAATCCCTAGGCGCAATTATCACCGCCCTTGTCTAGGATAGCGCTATCCGAATCAAGCAAACACTGCGGACTATCCCTGACGGCGCATAAAAGTCTTGAATATGTCGCCTTCGGAATTGATCTGGCAACAACTGAAAATACTTATAAATGGATAGCGCTATCAAAAACAGCTCGCAAACGACAGGCGCCCTGGTGGTAATGGGCGTAGCCGGCTGCGGCAAATCCAGCCTTGGGGCGGCCTGCGCTGAACGCCTGGGCTGGCGGCTGATCGAGGGCGACGACTACCACTCGGCCGAGGCCGTCGCCAAGATGCGCAGCGGCACGCCGCTGACCGATGCCGACCGTGCTGGCTGGCTGGATCGCCTGGGCGCGCTGCTGCAGGCCGAGCCGGGCGGTGCGGTGCTGACCTGTTCAGCGCTGCGCAAAACGTATCGCGAGCGCTTGCGTGCGGCGGTGCCGGGGCTGCGCTTTGCCTTTCTCGACCTGCCGCAAGCTGTGGCCGAAGCGCGGGTGGCCGCGCGTCCCGGCCATCTCTTCCCGGCCAGCCTGGTCGCCAGCCAGTTCGCTACGCTGGAGCGGCCTTCCGGTGAAGACGGCGTACTGGATCTGGATGCAACGCAGCCGATAACTCAGCTGGTGGATGACATCGCCGCCTGGCTGCAGGCGCGCTGAATATAAAAACAAAGGAGACAGCATGAACCCGCAACACGAGACAGCCGCGCCACCCAACTGGGCGCGGCGCATTACCGAGGCGACTATGGCGATCAGCCTGGGCATCATGGTGCTGGCCGTCTTCATCAATGTCTTGCTGCGTTACGGCTTTGACACCGGCATCGTGTTCTACGAAGAACTCTCACGCCTGATGTTCGTCTGGCTGGTGTGCATCGGCGCGGTGCTGGCTGCGGCGGAGGGCAAGCATCTGGGCTTCGACATGGTGATTTCGCGCCTCAAGGGCTGGCCACTCAAGGCCTGTACCCTGCTCGCGCAGCTGGCCACCGCGTACTGCCTGATTCTCGTCGCCAAGGGCTCCTGGGAACAGGTCAAAGCCGGCATGCACACCTTCAGTACGGTGATCGGTTATCCCTTGGCACTGGCCGCAGCCGGCACTCTGGTGATGTCGGTCGGCATGCTGATCGTGCTGGCGCTGCAGATCAGCGGCCGCCTGAACAATGCGGCCAGCGACGCTGAAAGCCGGGTGGAATAAGCCATGCTCGTCACTGTCATTT
Organism: Uliginosibacterium sediminicola; assembly: GCF_039631295.1. Lineage (NCBI taxonomy): Bacteria > Pseudomonadati > Pseudomonadota > Betaproteobacteria > Rhodocyclales > Zoogloeaceae > Uliginosibacterium > Uliginosibacterium sediminicola. The sequence continues at coordinate 136,794 of NZ_JBDIVE010000004.1, forward strand.
TCCTAGCTGTCCTGATCATCGGCATGACGATCGGCATGTCCATCGCCAACGCTCTGGTACTCACCGGCGTGGTGCTGATGTGGCACCTGGACTTCTTCGATTCGCAGCTGCTGGCGCAGAACCTGCAGGCTGGTTTCGACAGCTTTCCGCTGCTCGCCGTGCCCTTCTTCATCCTCGCTGGCGAGCTCATGAATGCGGGCGGCCTGTCGCGACGCATCATCGATCTGGCGCGCGCCTTCGTCGGCCACATCCGTGGCGGCCTTGGCTACGTAGCGATTGCGGCAGCGGTACTGCTCGCTTCGATGAGCGGCTCGGCGATTGCCGACACCGCCGCGCTGGCCACCTTGCTGATTCCGATGATGCGCGAGCAGAAGTATCCGGACAGCTACGGCGCCGGCTTGATCGCCTCGGGCGGCATCATCGCGCCGATCATTCCGCCGTCTATGCCCTTCGTGATCTACGGTGTGACGACCAATGTGTCGATCAGCAAGCTGTTCCTCGCAGGCATCTTTCCTGGCCTGATGATGGGCTTCTTCCTGCTGTTTGCCTGGTGGTGGATCGCGCGCAGCCACAAGCTGGCGCCAATGCCCCGCCTGAACTGGGCTGAACGTGGCCGTGCGCTGCTGCATAGCCTGTGGGCGCTGATGATGCCGGTGATCATTCTCGGCGGTCTCAAGGGCGGCATCTTCACGCCGACCGAAGCGGCCGTCGTTGCGGCTGTGTATGCCCTGTTCGTATCGATGATCATCTACCGCCAGTTGAGCGTGCGCGATGTCTATCAGGTCCTGGTGGGTGCTGCGAAAACCACCGCCATCGTGATGTTCCTGTGCGGCGCGGCGACCGTCACCGCCTACATGATCACGCTGGCCGACCTGCCCAACCAGCTTGCCGAAGTGTTCGCGCCGGTGATGGGCAACCCGACCATTTTCATGGCGCTGATGATGCTGTTCCTGCTCTTTGTCGGCACCGCCATGGACCTGACGCCGACCATCCTGATCTTCGGCCCGGTGTGCGCGCCGCTGGCCATCAAGGCGGGCATCGATCCGGTGTATTTCGGCTTCATGTTCATCTTTGTCGGCTCGGTCGGCCTCATCACCCCGCCGGTCGGCACGGTGCAGAACGTCGTTGCTGGCGTCGGCCGACTACGCATGGAGACAGTGATCAAAGGCACCAATCCCTTCCTGGCGATGTACGGCATCTTGCTGGTGCTGTTCACCGTCTTCCCGCAACTCGTGCTGGCGCCACTCAAATGGATGCACTGAGGCCGGCCGCATAACGCTTTTTACCCCGATGCAGTTCCACCCCGAGGAGACACTCATGAAACTCAAAAAACTGTTTGCGGCCATTGGCCTCACGCTGCTGGCCAGCAGCGGCATCGCACAGGCGGCCGACATCAAGCCGCGCCTGATCCGCTTCGGCTACGGCCTCGTCGAGCAGTCCAACCAGGGCCGTGCGGTCAAGGTGTTTGCTGACGAAGTCGACAAGCTCTCCGGCGGCAAGATGAAGGTGCGCGCCATCGGCGCCGCCGCGCTGGGCTCGGACACGCAGATGCAGCAAGCGCTGATCGGTGGCGCACAGGAAATGATGGTCGGCTCGACCGCCACCCTGGTCGGCATCGCCAAGGAAATGGCGCTGTGGGACACGCCCTTCCTCGTCAATAACGTCAAGGAAGCCGACGCCCTGCTCGATGGCCCGGTCGGCGCCAAGGTCAATGCCAAGCTCGACGACAAAGGCATGGTCGGCCTCGCCTACTGGGAAAACGGCTTCCGCAACCTCACCAACAACAAGCGCCCGGTCGCCAAGCTCGAAGACCTGGATGGCGTGAAGCTGCGCGTGATGCAGAACAATGTGTTCCTCGACAGCTTCAAAACCCTCGGCGCCAACGCCGTGCCGCTGCCCTTCTCGGAACTCTTCACCGCGCTGGAAACCAAGACCGTCGACGGCCAGGAGAATCCCTACAACACCATTCTCTCGTCCAAGTTCTACGAAGTGCAGAAGTACCTGACCGTCACCAACCACGTCTATAGCCCGTGGATCGTCACGGTGAGCAAGAAGTGGTGGGACACCTTGAGCAAGGATGAGCAAGCCGTGCTGCGCGCCGCCGCGATCAAGAGCCGTGACTTTGAGCGCAAGGACACCCGCGACGAAGCCGCCAAGGCCCTCGCCGAGCTCAAGACCAAGGGCATGCAGATCAACGAACTCTCCCCCGCCGAAGCCGCCCGCATGCGCGGCAAGCTGACCCAGGTGAACGCCAGCATCGCCACCAACGTCGGCATGGACCTGTGGAACGAAACCCAGGCCGAACTGGCAAAAATCCGCAGCAAGAAATAATCGGCTGCAGGGCCGATGCTATGCACCGGCCCGCAAACAGGGTGTGAGCAACGCATTCGTTCATCCGAGTGCGGGCAGAACTTTCCCGGTACGCAGGCATTACTTCTGGCGCCGGGAGAGCTGCCATCCAGGTTAAGTGCCTGAAGAGTCCTCCTGTTTCAGTGCAGGACGCTCAGCGAGGAGTGCGTGCCAATCCACACTACGGGTGCTAAGCATGACTGCTGCCAGCAACAGGAATAGCAGCAGCGACCCCATCAGCAAGGCATTTTGCTCAGACAAAAGAATCACATAGAGCACCGCGTACAAAGAACCCAGGCCAAGTGAGAATGCTCCTGCCAACCACAGACTGCGTAACAGGTGTACCGAGTAAATGCCGATCAACAACACGCAGGCACTGCTCGCAGCAAGGTAGGCGCCGCCGAAACCGATGTGTTCGGACAGGCTCAGCAGCAGCAAGAAGAAGATCAGCAGCGCGGCACCGATCATCAGGTACTGCAGTGCGTGCAGACGCAGGCTGCGCAGCAGCTCGAAGAGCAGGAAGCCGCCCAGTGTGATGGCGATGAACAGGCCCGCGTATTTGCAGGCGCGGTCAGCCATGACGTAGATGTCTACCGGGTCGATCAACGAAATGTTGAAATTGTCCATCTCGACCGTGGCTGCCTTGTTGGCCCAGCTCTCCCGAGCATTGGTTGCAAGTGCCGAAATATGCCAGGTGGCGCTGAAACCATGCTGATCCACCTTGCGTTCGCTTGGCAGGAAACGCCCGCCGAACGAAGGATGTGGCCATGGCGATGTCAGCGTTGCTGAATTGTCACGGCCCAGCGGTACGACATTCAACGAATCCGTGCCGACCAGCTCCAGATTGACGCTGAAACGTGCTGTACGGCCCAGCAGTTCATTGATGTCATCCAGGCGTGCGCTCGCTCCGTGCCGGTTGCTGCCATTGCCGACGCCGGGTTCCGCATTGCGTGCTACATCGGCAAGTTTCATGTCGAGCTTGCGCAAACCTCGCGGATCGCTGACAGCCAGCACCATCCACGCTGGTCCGAGTTCGATCTGCGATTCGCTGCGGTCGCGCGGCAATCGCTCCAGCGCAGGTATTGCGAAGTCACCGCTGAGCACTCCTTCAAGCTGGTAGCCATTGACGCGAAATAAACCACGATAGCGCGGGTCGGTGATCAGCTGACCCTTGAGGTCGAAATGTTCGGGCATTACTTCGTAGCGATGAGCGATCTTGCGTGACACCGTGCGCGTTGCGCTGGTGTTGGGGTCGACAACAACTTCCTGATAACGCTCGGTGTAACTGATCGCCAGTGTCACGCCCGCCAATGTTTGTTCTGCCCCCAGGCTCTGGGCGATTGAGGCGCGTGCCTGATTGCGATTCTCCAAACGGTCATTGACCACCATGCGCAAGGTAAAGCCGGCGACTAATAACAGCAGTCCGACCATGCATACGGTTACCAGCTTGCTGGTGAAACTCTTCATGATTACTCCCTTGATTGAACGATGACGGGAGCAATACTGAAGAGCCTGGGTGAGGCCTTGATGAGCGGGAAGTGAGGGCTCTGTGAAGAGAAGGTGAGGCGCGTCTTCTTCTCCGCTTTGCGGAAAGAAAGTTCAGTGCTTCAGATACAGGGTGGCGCTTACGCCACCGTCGGACTCGTTGGCCAGACTGGTCTTTCCACCATGCAGTGTTGCGACTTCCTGCACGATGGCCAGGCCTAGCCCGGAGCCCTTGCTGCCATCGGGCCGGCGCAGTCCGTAGAAGCGCTCGCAGAGCCGTGGGAGCGCATAGTCGGGAATGGCTTGGCCAGTGTTGTGTACGCATAGCGTGACGCCATCATGTCCATCGCATAGCCTGATACGGATTGAGCTGCCTGGGGTGGCGTGGTCAAGCGCGTTGTCGATGAGATTGCCGATGGCCAGCATCAGCCGGTCGCGTTCACCACGTAGTCTGCAGGTTTGCAGATCAAGCACAAACAGCAGTTTGGTAACCTCAGCCCGGCTGCGGCGGGTGTCGACGATTTCGCTGACCAGTTCGTCCAGTTGCAGACTCTCGGCGTGATCGAGCGAGCGTCGCGCTTCCAGTTGCGAGAGTGCCAGCATGCGCTCGATGCTCGCTTGCATGCGCGCGCCCTGCTCAAGAACGTGTGCGGCAAAGCGTGCGCGGTCGGCTTCGGGCAGGTTCGCTTCGGTGAGGATTTCGCCTGCACCGCGCAATGCGGCAAGCGGACTCTTGAGCTCGTGTGTCAGGGCCTGAACGTAACGTTCGATGTACTGCTTGCCATCCAGCTCGGCGCGCATGGCGTCCATGGCCAAGGCAAGTTCGCTGAGCTGCTTGCCACCTCCGGTAGGGGGTGTAACGCGTTTGCCAGCCGCCACATCGCGGGCGTAGGTGCGCAGACGACCAATCGAACTGGTCAGCCAGAAGGTGATGCACAGTCCAATGATTGCAGAGCCGGCAAGCAGCCATGCTCCCTCGCGCACGATGGCTTGCTCGCTACGTGCGATGATGGGTTCTACGCTGGCGATGGGCTTGGCGACCGTCAATACGCCGATGATGCGCTGCTTGTCCATGATCGGCGCCGCGACATGAAACACGGCTGAACGATCATCGTCAGGATCGCTGCGCGTTGAACGCGCGCCGTATTCACCCAGCAGAGTCTTGTAGACATCGTTCCAGCGTGAGTGGTCGAGGCCAACGGCAAGGTGCTCGGTATCCAGTTGCACGATGCCACGTGCGTCGGTCACAAGCACGCGGAAATCGAGGGTGTCCTTGTTGAAATGCCACACCGGTGCGTGGATCTTGCGACGGCGGTATTCCTCGACATATTGGGCAAATTTTCCATCGGCGATGTGGCCAGACTTCATGTCATCGGCCGCCATGACCGCGAGCAGGTTGGCCGAATCGATCATCGTCTCCTCGATGGTTTCGCGCACACCCGGTCGCACTTCATTGACGAAAATGCGCAGCACGAAAAAGGCTGCCAGCCCCAGTACCATGAAGTAACCGAGCAGCACCCGCAGCGGGAGATTGATGTTTCGAATCATGTAGCGGCTTCAGTGCATCGAGAACGAGTAGCCCATACCGCGATGGGTCTGGATCAGGTCTGCTTCTGGCGCGACTGCACGAAGTTTGGCGCGCACGGTCTTGATATGGGTGTCGACGGTGCGATCCGAGCAATCGCGCTCGTTGCCCCACACCGTATCAAGCAGTTGGTTGCGCGAGAACACCTGATCAGGGTGGCGCATCAGCTGACGTAGCAACAGGTACTCGAAACGCGTGAGCGGAAGAGCGCTGCCTTGCCACAGGATGCGCGCCCCACCCTCGTCGAGCTGCAGGCTAGTGCCGGCCGGGGTACTTATGTGGCGGCTATTGCCGTTCTGTCGCCGCAGGATGACGCGGACTCGCGCGACCACCTCGCGCGGGCTGAAAGGCTTGAGCACGTAGTCGTCTGCGCCGATCTCGAAGCCCAGCACCCGGTCTATCTCCTCACTGCGTGCAGTGAGGAACATCACAGGCAGGGCGTCGTGTCGCGCCCGGATGCGACGGCAGACTTCAAATCCTGAGAGATCAGGCAGGCCCACATCGAGTATGACCAGGGCGGGCGGCTCACGCTCGATTCCGGCAAGTGCTGCTTCGCCAGTGGCCGCCCAATCCGGTACATAACCCTCGCTGCGCAGTGCATAGCAGAGGGTGTCGGCAATCGCGGGTTCATCTTCTACGATAAGAATGCGGGGAGACATGGCGTGATCTTACCTTGCCCTGCGATATACCGTTCCGAGCTTGACAGACTCTTCGCAAGCCCATGTTTCAGCTAGGATTTCAGCACAATAAGCCGTATCATCCGCTCCCTCCCCCGGGTTTTCCGTTAGCCAGATTCGAGTCGTTCCATGTCAGCCAGCAAGATCGCCAACACCTTTCCAGATCGCTTCGACGTCATCGTCGTCGGCGGCGGCCATGCCGGTACCGAGGCGGCGCTGGCGGCGGCGCGTACGGGGGTGAAGACGCTGCTGCTGAGCCACAACATCGAGACGCTCGGGCAGATGAGCTGTAATCCCTCGATTGGCGGCATCGGCAAGGGGCACCTGGTCAAGGAAGTCGATGCACTGGGCGGCGCGATGGCGGAGGCTACCGACGAAGGCGGCATCCAGTTCCGCACGCTCAATTCCAGCAAGGGCCCGGCGGTGCGCGCCACGCGGGCGCAGGCTGACCGCATTCTGTACAAGGCGGCGATTCGTCGGCGCCTGGAAAACCAGCCCAACCTGACCCTGTTCCAGCAGGCGGTGGATGACATCGTGCTGGAAGGCGACCGCGTGGCCGGCGTGGTGACGCAGACCGGCATCTGCTTCCGTGGCCAGACCGTGGTGCTGACGGCCGGCACCTTTCTCAACGGCCTGGTGCACATCGGCTTGCAGAATCACTCGGCGGGCCGTGCGGGCGATCCGCCAGCGATTACGCTCTCACAGCGTCTGCGCGAAATGCAGCTGCCGGTCGGCCGCCTGAAGACCGGCACGCCGCCACGAATAGACGGAAAAACAATAGATTTCTCGGTCATGCAGGAGCAGCCCGGTGATGATCCCGAGCCGGTGTTCAGCTTCCTTGGCTCGCGCGCCCAGCATCCCAGGCAGCTGCCCTGCTGGATCACCAGCACCAATACGCGTACCCACGACATCATCCGCGCTAACCTCGACCGCTCGCCGATGTACTGCGGCGTGATCGAAGGCGTCGGCCCGCGTTATTGCCCGTCTATCGAAGACAAGATCCACCGCTTCGCTGACCGCGACAGCCACAACATCTTCCTCGAACCGGAAGGCCTGACGACACACGAGTTCTACCCGAACGGCATCTCGACTTCGCTGCCCTTCGATGTGCAGCTCGACATCGTGCATTCGATTCGCGGCATGGAAAACGCCCACATCCTGCGGCCCGGCTATGCCATCGAGTACGACTACTTCGATCCGCGCAACCTCAAGAGTTCGCTGGAAACCAAGTCGATCAGCGGCCTGTTCTTTGCCGGCCAGATCAATGGCACCACGGGTTACGAAGAAGCCGCCGCGCAAGGTCTGCTCGCTGGCGCGAATGCCGCACTGCAGGCGCAAGGCAAGGACGCCTGGTGCCCGCGCCGTGACGAGGCTTATCTGGGCGTGCTGGTCGACGACCTGATCACGCGCGGCGTCAGTGAGCCCTATCGCATGTTCACCTCGCGCGCCGAATTCCGCCTGCAGCTGCGCGAAGACAACGCCGACATGCGCCTCACCGAACACGGCCGCCGTCTGGGCCTGGTCGACGATGCGCGCTGGGACGCCTTCAGCCGCAAGCGCGAGGCCATCGAACGCGAAGTCGCGCGCCTCAAGATCATCTGGGCGCGGCCGCAGAACCTCGGCGCCGAGGAAATGCAAAACGTCTTCGGTCAGCCACTGGAGCGCGAATACAGCTACTTCAACCTGCTGCGCCGCCCCAACGTGAGCTACGCCCAGCTGATGTCGCTCTCCGGCGCGCCGGAGGATGCGCTGAGCGATCCGCAAGTCGTCGAACAGGTCGAGATTTCATCCAAGTACCAAGGCTATATCGACCGCCAGCAGGACGAAGTCGCCCGCGCCGCGACGCAGGAAAACACGCGCCTGCCCGCCGACATGGACTACACCGGCATCCCTGGCTTGTCCAAAGAGCTGCAGAGCAAACTCAACCAGCAAAAACCCGAAACCATCGGCCAGGCCTCACGCATCCAGGGCATGACGCCCGCTGCAGTGGGCATCTTGCTGGTGTGGCTCAAGCGCGCCGAGCTGCTGGCCAAGAGCAACGAGGCGGCTTGAGCTCAGGCACTTGCCTAACCCTTGGTATCGCGCGCGGATTTTTCCCAACGACGGATTGTTGCGCGCAAGCTTCGCTGTGCCTTGCTGTCGATAGGCATTGTTGCCACCAGCTCCAACACCTGAGCTAGTGTCACATAGCTGTGCTGAAACAGCGCTATGCAGAAGTCACGGTCTTTTTCGCGGCCTGCCGCAGCCTTGGAGAGAAAGAGATCGGGTAGATCGAGGCAATATCCGACGCGGTTCTGCGTATTGCCGTTCTGGACGCGGTGTACGCGCTGCATCCAGTCTTGCGGCAGGACCGCAGTTTCCGGCCCTACGCCTTGGGCGTAATAGCCGTTGGTTTCGTGAAATTGTGAGCCCTCGCCAATCGCGCCTTCAATACGATCTGCTAGTTCAGGTGCCTGAAGCGGATAAATATCCGCCTCCATCGAGACCGTGAATGCGTGATCCGGCCTCGGAATGGCCCCGAGTATCGATTGGCTCCCGACGATCACGAACTCGTATTGATCCGTGATATCGCCGCTTGCTCGAATGATGTGTTCGAGTTCGTCGCGCGTCATGGCGCAGGCTCGATGTCTGCCTTGTTCTGCCTATTTTCTGTTGCGCCGCCGATCTCGATGCCTGCTTTGAGCTCTGTCACTTGCTGCAGGATGCGCGCTCGCACCTCTTCCGGCAGGATAGTCACCAGCGGCGAAGTCTGGCGTAGCTGTTGGGCATGACGCGTACGACCAAGCACCTTGCGCCAGGCTCGTGCATCCAGGATGTCCAGCCAGCTGCGCCACAGGCTGGCTGAACGCAGGTCACCCTCTGATAGCCAGCGTCGCGTCGTCTCTTGCGCCTGCTGCACCAGCACCGGATCAGCTTTGGCCCGGCGCACGGCTTCCTCGTGAAGGGCGAGGCTTTGCAGATCCTGAAGACGGTGTCTTGTATTGTCTGAAGCAACGCGTACCTGGACGACCGGTGCCGTGCGCCATGATCGGGCGGCCGCAGAGTCCGCAGGTGGCGGCTGCAGGCTGTCACCGGCCAGTAGCGCCAGTTCGCCGCTGATACCCAGAACGGACATGACCCTGAGGTAGGTCCCGATAGCAGGTGTAGGATCTCCCGCCTCGACGGAACGCAGTGTGTTGCGGGCAATACCCGCGCGCGCAGCCATCTCGACCGTACCCAAACCCTGGGTCTGGCGCAGGCGCTTGAGTCGGTCGCCCAGTTGCAATAACAACTGGCGTTCCAGAAGGGTGCTGATGTCCGGGGTGCTCATATGAGCGACATATTAATCAAAAATCAGCATTTTGATCAATTTGTTGAGCAATTGATCAGATCGGGCAGCGCTTCCACTTGTGGTTCCGGAGGCGCTGGAGATTTTCAACCGCCAGCATGGATGCATGGCGCTGTCAGCGATTACGGTCGCAGAGCTGGTGCATGGCGCGGAGAAGAGCTGCCGGCCCGAGCAGAATCTCGCCGTGGTGGAGGACTTCTGCAGCCGTCTGGCGATCCTGCCTTATGGTGAGCGCGAAGCCTTCCACTACGGCAGCATCCGCGCAACCTTGGAGCGGCTGGGTCAGCCCATCGGCGTGAATGATCTGCACATTGCAGCGCATGCGCGTGCGCAGGGGCTCACGCTGGTGAGCAATAAGCTGCGCCAATTTGAACGCGTGCCGGGTTTACTGACGGAAAACTGGATTTGAGCCCGCAGGACCGTCATGGCGAGCTAGTTGATTCCGCCAACACGTCGGGTGTATCAGACAAGAACAGCGTGTCGCCCTTCTCCAGCTTCACGCGCGCCAATACCTCCTTGTGCAGGGTCATGCCGGCCCGAATGATCGATCTGGCTCTGAGTTTGCGGGCTTGCGGCTTGCTAAAGTGATTGTTCAGCAAGGTTTGTCGCTTGGCGGTCGGCCGGTGCAAGCAAACCGCTGCAGCGCCGCGCAGGAGCGAACTATTGCGCCTGTTGAGCCTTGGCGAAAGCGAGGATGACTTCGTGGACCACCTTGCGCTCGTCTGGCGACACGCGTTCGCAGATCTGCTCGACCAGTTCCAGTGGGGCGGCCTTGTGTGCGGCGGGCTGCTTGACACACTTCGAGTGGCTACAACTCGGTTCCCACGGGCAGCCTTCCGCGCGGGGTTTAGGCAGCGCTCGGCAATGCGCTTAAAATAGCGGCTTTGCCCGCCCCCACCGGGGCTGACCGGAGTCTGGTTTGTCCGCTTCCCAACGACTTGATGCGCATATCGCCGCTCTTGGCCTCGATCTGGACCAGGCTCAGCGCGACAAGCTGCTCGCCTATGTCGCCCTGATCCTCAAGTGGAACAAGGTCTATAACCTCACGGCGATCCGCGATGAGGCGCAGGCCATCGATCTGCACATTGCCGATTCGCTGACCTTGCTGCCGCATGTGGCGGCTGAGCGGCTGGCTGATATTGGTGCCGGCGCGGGCTTGCCGGGCATCGTGCTGGCGATCTGCCGGCCGGATCTGCAGGTCGAGCTGGTCGATACGGTGGACAAGAAATGCGTCTTCATGCGCCAGGCGGCGGGCACCCTGGGGCTCAAGAACGTGGCGGTGCATCACACGCGGGTCGAGAACTTCAAGCCGGCGGCGCCTTTCCCGGTGATCACCTCACGCGCCTTTGCCGAGCTGGCCGATTTCGTGCGCTGGACGGAGCATCTGCTGGCCGAGGGCGGTCACTGGCTGGCCATGAAAGGCGTGTATCCTTCGGATGAAATTGCGCGCTTGCCGGCCACTGTCCGCGTGAGTGAGAGCAGACCGCTGCAGGTTCCGGGGCTGGATGCCGAGCGCCACCTGATCATCATTGAAAAAATTGCGTCCTAGAGGCTGACATGGCCCATATCTTTGCTGTTGCCAACCAGAAGGGTGGCGTTGGTAAAACCACCACGACGGTCAATCTGGCGGCCGCGCTGGCGGCCCACGGCCAGCGCGTGCTGCTGGTCGATCTTGACCCGCAGGGGAATGCCACCATGGGTTCGGGCGTCGACAAGCGCAGCGCGCCGTCGACCGTGTACCAGGTGCTGGTCGGCCTGAAGACCCTCATCGAGTCGCGCCAGCGCTCCGAAGCGGGCGGCTACGACGTGTTGCCGGCCAATCGTGATCTGGCCGGTGCCGAGGTCGAGCTGGTCGAGATCGACAACCGCGAAAAGCGCCTCAAGGATGAGCTGGCCACCGTCGATGCCGACTACGATTTCGTGCTCATCGACTGCCCGCCTTCACTGTCGATGCTCACCCTCAACGGTCTGTGTTCGGCGCACGGCGTGATCATTCCCATGCAGTGCGAATACTATGCGCTGGAAGGTCTGTCCGACCTGGTCAACACCATCAAGCAGGTGCATGCCAAGCTCAATCGCGATCTGAAGATCATTGGCCTGCTGCGCGTCATGTTCGACCCGCGCAGCACCCTGGCGCAGCAGGTCTCGGCGCAGCTGGAGCAGCACTTCGGCGACAAGGTGTTCAAGGCGGTCATCCCGCGCAATGTGCGCCTCGCTGAAGCGCCCAGCCACGGCTTGCCGGGCGTGATCTTCGACAAGAATGCCAAGGGCTCGCAAGCTTATCTGAGCTTTGCCGCCGAGATGATCGAGCGGATCAAGACGGTTTGAGTCATGGGACAGCTCCTGCAACGCGCACGTACGAATCGGGCTGCCATCCTGTTGCTGCTGGAGCAGTTTCAGGCCAGTAATCCGCGTTTGTTCGGCTCCGTTGCACGCGGCGAAGAGAACGAGGCCAGCGATATTGATCTGCTGGTTGAAATGCCCAAAAACATTTCCTTGCTTGATGTTGCCCGTTTGGAGCTGGCTTTGTGCGATCTGCTGGCGCACAAAATCGATCTGGTGATTGAAGATGAGCTGCATCCGCGCATTCGTGAGCGGGTGTTGAGCGAGGCGAGACCGCTGTGAGCGCAGAGCGTGAGCCGCGTGTGTATCTTGACGATATGATTGCTGCTGCCAGCGAGCTGGCGGCGATTGCCGCTGAAGGAGAGGCGCAGTTCAAGCAGAACCTGCGTAGTCGTTTGGCGGCCGAGCGCCTGATCGAAATTCTCGGTGAAGCCGCCACGCATATGCCGGACTCCGTGAAGCAGCGTTTTCCTGCGCTGCCTTGGCGAGGATTGAGTGCTACGCGCAACCGCGTCATTCATGCTTATCATTCGCTTGATGTTGATCGTATCTGGACCCTGGCTGCGATCAGCGCCCCCGAATTACTTACACAGCTAAAGGCCGTTTTGCAGGCCATCGATTCAGAACAATGACACCACCCAAACTCAAAGGCCTCGGTCGCGGCCTCGACGCCTTGCTGGGCGGCGACACCTTGCCGTCTGATAACGCCGGCAATCTCACCACCTTGCCGGTCGGCAAGCTGCAGCCGGGCAAGTACCAGCCGCGTACGCGCATGGATGCCGGCTCGCTCGAAGAGCTGGCCGCCTCGATCCGCGCGCAAGGCCTGATGCAGCCGATTACCGTGCGCGCCGTTGCCGGCGACATGTACGAGATCATCGCCGGTGAGCGTCGCTGGCGCGCCTCGCAGATCGCCGAGCTGAAGGAAGTGTCGGTGATCATCCGCGAGATTCCGGATGAAGCCGCGCTGGCCATGTCGCTGATCGAGAACATCCAGCGCGAAGACCTCAACCCGCTCGAAGAAGCACAGGGCATCCAGCGCCTGATCGACGAATTCGGCATGACCCACCAGCAGGCGGCCGATGCACTGGGCCGTTCGCGCCCCGCCACTTCCAACCTGCTGCGCCTGCTGCAGCTCTCCGAGCCGGTGCGCGAGCAGCTGATGGTCGGCGACATCGAAATGGGCCATGCCCGCGCGCTGCTGGCGCTGCCGGCGGCTGAGCAGATCCTGCTTGGCAACCAGATTGTCGCCAAGCGTCTGTCGGTGCGCGACACCGAAAAGCTGGTCAACAGCCAGCTCAATGGCCAGGACGCCAAGACCGCCAAGCGCGCCGAAGCCAGCCAGGATTTGCTGCGCCTGGAAGAAGAGCTCTCCGACAAGCTTGGCGCGACGGTCAAGATCAAGGCCAACAAGAAGGGCGTCGGCGCGATCACCATCGACTTTGCCAGTCTTGATCAGCTCGACGGCTTGCTGGCGCGCCTGAAGTAGTCGGCAGGCGGGCATGACGCCGGAACTCTTCAACCTGTTCGCGCAGCTGCCTGTCACGGGCGAGGAAGAGCATTTCCAGTGTCTGTTCGAGTCGGATCTGGTGCGCATCGAGCGCATCGTCTCCGATGGCCAGCACAGCGCTGCTGACTTCTGGTACGACCAGCCGCATGACGAATGGGTCATGCTGCTGCGCGGCGAGGCGGCGCTCGAATTCGCCGGCGGTGCCCAGCAGGTGCTGCGCCCCGGCGACAGCCTGCATATTCCGCCGCGCTGCCAGCATCGCGTGGCCTTCACGGCGCCGCGTACGGTGTGGCTGGCGGTGCACGTTTTCGGTTGAGTCACCGCAAGCGCATCACCCAAGGAGTGCGTCATGAGCATGGGCTGGATTCACTGGGCACTGTTGTCGGCGAGCTTTGCGGCGCTGACCGCCATCTTCGCCAAGCTGGGCTTGCAGGGCATTGATTCGGACTACGCTACGCTGATCCGCACCTGCGTGATCCTGCTGGTGCTGGCCGCTCTGGTGATGGTGCTCGACAAATGGCGCAATCCCTTCGATCTGCCCGCGCGTTCCCTGCTCTATCTGGTGCTCTCGGCGCTGGCTACGGGCGCTTCGTGGCTCTGTTATTTTCGCGCCCTCAAGCTGGGTGAGGCCTCGCAGGTGGCGCCGATCGACAAGCTCAGCGTGGTGCTGGTGGCGATCTTCGCCGTGCTCTTCCTCGGTGAGCGCCCGGATGCGCGCGGCTGGCTGGGCATCGCCCTGGTTGCGCTGGGTGTTCTGGTGCTCAGCCTCAAGCGCTGACGGGTCGTTCAGTCGCGCAGCTGCCGCAGCCAGTCGCGGATGCCGGTCTTGATGCGGCGGGCCAGTCGCCAGGCGGGATGCGCCTTGACGCGCGCATAGACGTATTCACGCAAGCGGATCAGCCCGGCCCACAGGCGTGCGAACCAGGCCAGCTGCATCAGTGCAGGTCGCGTCAGCGCAAAGATGCGTGCGCCCAAGGCGGTGCCGACGACCTTGGCCGACAGGAACACGCTCATGCCGGAGAACAGGTGCCCCTTGCCCAGCAGCCACAGACCGGCCAGCTTGAAAGGCAGCAGGCTTACCAGGGGAATCGCGAAGCAAGCCAGTGCCAGCCAGGGCGGCGCACGGCGGATCAGGGCTTCGATATTGCGGATCAGCGGCAGCTGGCCGATACGCCGCATCAGCTCGCCCAGTGGCTGCCACAGCCAGTCTTCGAGCCAGATCAGCAGTGCTGCAAGCAGCACGAAGGGAAAGCCCAGTGCGCGCAGCAGGCGCTTTTTGAAACGAGGATCTGTCACAGTGCGTGTCGCACGCGCGAGCGTGCTTGTCTCCAGTCATTGCGCTCGGTAGTCTTGGTCAGATTCTATCCGCCGAGGACATTTCAAGTGAATAAACGCCGTCAGCTGCTGGCCTTATTGGCCGCCTCACCCTGCTTGGCGCACGCCGGCCTGCTCGATAGTCTCTCCAGCAAGGACGCTGGCACCGCGCTGAAGCAGGCGCTGGAACAGGGCGCCTCTCAGGCGGTGGCGACGCTGGGCGCGGCCGATGGCTTCTTCGGTAACGAGCGCTTCAGGCTGCCCTTGCCCGATGTGTTGCAGAAAGCGGCGCCGATCTTGCGCACCCTGGGGCAGGGCCAGGCGCTCGATGACTTGCAGCTGACGATGAACCGCGCAGCCGAGACCGCGGTGTCCGAAGCCAAACCCCTGCTGCTGGCGGCAGTGAAGTCGATGAGCGTACAGGACGCCAAGGGCATCCTGTCGGGCGGCGAGGATTCGGTGACGCAGTTCTTCCGTGGCAAAACCCAGGCGGCGCTGACACAGAAATTCCTGCCCGTAGTCAGCAAGGCCACTTCGCGCCTGCAGCTGGCCGATCAGTACAACAAGCTGGCCGGGCAGGCAGCGACTTTCGGCCTGCTCAAGGCCGAGGATGCACAGCTCGAGGGCTTCGTCACCCGCAAGGCGCTCGACGCGCTGTACCTGCGCATCGGCGACGAGGAAAAGGCGATCCGCCAGAACCCGGCACAGGCCATCGGCAGCATGGCCAAGAAGGTGTTCGGCGCGCTGGGGAACTGAGTGCGCCCAGGGCGTGTTCACATTCACGCGACGGTTGCGCGGGTACTGAATTCGGCACAGAACAAGGCGCAGCGACGCTGTCAGGGTGGTCCCCTGGCAAGGAGCTGCAACGCAGTGCTGTGTCGAATTCAGTGCCCGCCCGGAGGGTTGAAGTGCAGGGCTCGCCATACTGCGTTGTGCTCCTTGTGCAGGGGGCCACCCTGCACTGTGTCGCACGCCTTGTCTGGCAAGCCCTGCACTTCAACGCAATCCGCCGGGTGAATGTGAACACGCCCTAGCCCCGCTTGCCGCGCAGTGCGTAGGCACAGGCGGCAGCGCTGATCAGGAAGCTCGCGGCGGCGCCCCAGGCCAGGCTCAGGGTGCTGCCCCACAGCAGGGGGGCGATCAGGCCGGCGGCAATCGCCATGATCAGGGTCTGGATGGTGCCCTGACAGCTGGCGGCCAGACCGCGCCGCGCGGGGAACATGTCCAGCGCGTGCAGGGTCAGGGTCGGCATTGCCGTGCTCATGCCCAGGGTGTAGAGCATCAGCTGCGGGATGCGTGCCGCCAGTGTGTCAGGCAGCAGCAGGTTGAGTGCAAGATTGATCAGCATGGCGCTGCCTGCAATGCCATAGGCGAGCTTGACTGTGCCCATGGCGTGGAATTTGCCCGCCAGGCGCGCCGAGAGTACAGAACCGAGCACCATACCGCTGACCAGGGGCACGAACATCCAGCCGAATTCGGTGGCTTCCAGGTGCAGGTGCTGCATCAGGAACACCGGTGCCGACATCACATACAGGAAGAAGCCGCCGAACAGGCTGGACATGGCCACCGAGAGCAGCACGAAGCGCGCATTGCCGAAGACTTCCAGATAGGCGTGCAGCAGGTGCAGCGGGTGCAGCGACTGGCGTTTTTCGACCGGCAGGGTTTCCGGCAGCTTGTGCCAGACCAGCAACATCAGCGCGGCCGACATGATTGCCAGCAGGACGAAGATCGAGCGCCAGCCCCATTGCGTGGTCAGCATGCCGCCGATGATCGGCGCCACGCCCGGCGCAATCGCGAACACCATCGCCACGTGCGACATCAGGCGCTGTGCTGCGGGGCCGTCGAGCAGGTCGCGCACGATGGCGCGGCCGACGATCACCCCCGAACCGGCCGACAGGCCTTGCAGGGCGCGCCCCAGCCACAACAGCTCGATGCTCTGGGCAAAACAGCACAACAAGGACGCGAGCAGGTAGAGCGACATGCCGACGAGGATCACGCGGCGGCGGCCCAGCGCATCTGAGATGGCGCCATGCCACAGCATCATGATCGAGAAGGGCAGCATGTAGGCGGTCAGCGACTGCTGCACTTGCAGATTGCTGGCACCCAGCGAGTCCTGGATGGCCGGGAAAGCCGGCAGGTAGGTGTCAATCGAAAACGGGCCGATGGCGTTCAGCGAGGCCAGGATCAGCGCGAGTAAAAGGTAGGGAATCTTCACAACAATCTCGTTTGCGGCAACGCAGCATCGCCGGGTTCGCAAGCCTATCAGGCTGCGCCGGACTCAGGGGCGCGCGAGTTGAATCTTGTTGAGCAGACGATTGTTATCGGCGTCCAGCACGCGGACCTGGCGAAGGCCTTTGCGCTGTACGCGCAGCAGTGCGCAGGGTTCGCTGAGGGCCAGCGTGTTGATCGCGCCGGTAGCGGGTTTGAGTTCGCGCACATAGAGGCTCAGGCTGCCCTGGCTGAAGCGGCTGCGCTGTAGCGTCAGGCTGTAGCCGCCGCCGGGGCGCGCGCCGAGTGTGGCGATCACCACCAGCTGGCGCGACCAGTCCAGTGGCTGCAGGAACACAGCGTCCGCGGCGGCGGCATCAAACGGGAACAGCGCCTGCCAGTCCGCTGCGCGCTGCACCAGCTTCACACCCGCATCCTTGCTGTGCCAGGGGCACTGCTGGCTGGTCTGCACCTCAAGTACCGGTGCAGCCAGGCAGGGCAGGCTCAGCATGGCGAGCAGGGGCAGCCAGCGCTTTTTCATGGCGTATTGCGCAAGCTCAGCGCATTGCCGCCGACCGACAAGGCGCTGCTGCTGGAGATCCCGGTCGGCGCGACGACGAAGTCGATACCGCTGACATCACCCTTGACGGCGATCACCTGGCCCAGTGATGGATATTGTCCGCAGACCTCGCCGTTGTCGCAGACATCACCGTCGTAATTGGCGTCCGAGCCCGCCGCGACGATCACACTACCGGCCTGTACGCCTGAAATGCTCCAGGCGTACTTGCCATTGCTGACATTGACGCTGGTGAAGGTGAGTGCGTTGCCGGTGGTGGCGTCGACCACGAACACGAACAAGCGGCCAAAATTGGCGGTGCTGCTGGTCCCCGAACTGGCTGCCTTGGTGACGCTGAGCTGCACAACAAAGCTGCGCGCCGAGGTGGTGACGGTGAGTGTCGGGTAGAAGGTTCCGGTGGCCAGCAGACTGCGACTGACCGTCACCGTGTAGGTGCCCAGCCCGGTCGAGCTATCGATGCTGGTGGCGCTGACCGAGACGGCGGTACTGCTCGACACGATGCTGGTCACCGTTTCGCTGGTGCTGGCCGTCGTTTGCAGGCTCAGCGTGGCGCTGCTGGTGGTGCTGCCGAAGTTGATTGACGAGGGCGAGGCGACGATGATGCCCGCCGGAGCCGTGCTGGTGCCATTGGCCAGCGCAATCGCTTCGTCGACCGCCTTGCGGGCGTTGATCAGGCCATAGCCATAGGTGCTGTCGCGCCCGCTGCTGCCGATGTCGTCGGTGATTTTGCTCAGTGCGATGAGGGTGTCGACCTGCGACGGGGTGATGTTCGGATTGACCCAGCGCATCAAGGCCATCACGGCCGCGACGTGCGGCGAGGCCATCGAGGTGCCCATCATGCCGCCGAACGATGCTGTGCGTACGCCTTTGGCATTGAAGCTGCCGAGCGTCGCATAGACCGCGTCAGGATAGCCCGTGCCGGTGGTCGACTGGCTGCTGTCACCGCCGGGGGCGGCCAGGGTGAGGTTGCTGCCGGAGTTCGAATAATAGGCTTGGGTCTTTTGTGCGTTGAGCGCGCCGACCGAGATCACGCCTGTGCAATTGGCCGGGCTCGATACGGCGACACTGGTGCCCAGATCATTGCGTGCGTCATTCCCCGCTGCGGCAACGATGATGGTGCCCTGCGCCCGCGCCTGGGTGATCACGTCGGCGTAGCTGGCCGGGCAGGAGCCCGAACCGCCCAGACTCATATTGATCACGTCGGCGCGCCGCGTGGGAACGCTGCCGGAGCCGTTGCTCAGACCCGCCGCGTAAAGGATCGCCTGGCTGACATCGTAGCTGGTGGTCGTTGCCACGCCGGGGCGGAACACGCGCAGCGGCATGATCAGCGCCTGCGAGGCAAGCCCTGCGCCGTACAAGCCGTTGCTGCTCAGCGCAGCGATCGTGCCGGCCACATGGGTGCCGTGCCAGACCGGGTTGTTGGCGCGCGTGCTCGGATCATCACCGCCGGGCGCATTGTTGTCGCCCGCCGTGCTGACCGAGATGAAGCTGTAGCCGCTGACTTGCTGGCCGAGCAGGTCGGGGTGGTCGGTGACGATGCCGCTGTCGATCACCGCCACGATGGGGCGCACGGTCGGTGCGGTGCTCAGGGCATTGATGCGGTCGATCGCCGAAGCCTGGTTGATCATGTCGAAATGCCAGCGCTGCGGCGCGTAGCTCGGATCAGTCGGCGTGTAGTTCAGTGCCATCAGGAAATTGGGCTCGACGTAGTCGTAATCGCCGGACTGGCTCAGATGCTTGGCGTAGCTCAGGGTGTCGATTTCGCGCTGCATGCGTGCGTCGATGGCCGCTGCATCGCTATTGTTTGCCAGCAAGCCGGCCAAACGCACGCTGAGCGTCTCGTTATGCTTGCGGGCACGCACGCCCATCGCACGCAGCACGCTGCCATCCGGCACCTCAAGCAGACGCGGGTGGCGGCCCAGGCGTGCGCTGTCTTCGCCGATGCTGAGTGCTGCGGCCGACAGCTGACGCTCTTTGGCCACCAGCTGACCGCTGGCGATCAGGGCCGTGCTGCTGGCCGCGTTGCTGCAGCTGCTCGCTTCGCCCGGCGCGCTGATATACATGTTGTAGAGACCATAACCGCTGCTGGCCTGGACGCCGATGTAATAGCTGCCGGCTTTGGAAACGGTGATGCACTCGCGATTGCTCTTGCCTTGCGACTTGCCGACCGTACTGCCGCTGGAATTGAACAGGAAGAGGTCCAGATCGTTGCTGCTGACATCGCCGACGAAGCCCAGATCAATAGTTTGGCCGGCGGACAGGCTGACGCTGAACACATCCAGTTCGTCACCATTGGTGTAGTTGTAGCCGGTTGTCGGCCCCTGTCCGGCGCGGTTGACCGAACCGATCAATTGCACCGGCGCAGTGATGGCCTGGGCGGTGGCAATCGTGTCATTGCGCACCCAGCCGACTTGCAGGGGATCATTGGTATCGCTATCGACGGCGGCATTGTCGGGAACCGAGATGCTGCCGCTCAGCGTAAAGCCGCTGCTGGTACGCGGTGTGCTGCTGGTGGTCGAAGTACTGCTGCCACCACCGCCGCCGCCACCACCACAGGCAGCGAGACTCAGGGTGGCAAGCAGGGCCAACAAGCGAGGCATCAATGAAACGGACATTCCCGGAAGCTCCGACAGTTCAGCGATTAAAGGGGGCCGGCGTTTTGAGTACTGGCAGGTATGCTGTCATCCTGAACCAAGTCTGGCAAGGCAAGCTCCCCGTTTGGACAAGTTTGACAAATAAAAACAGCAGGTGAAGCACCAGCGGACCCGGTCGGCCGCCGGCTGCGACCAGCGGCTGCGGTGGCTTGATGAGTCCGCATGTTCAAGGTCCGGTTTTGCCTGAGGGACGCCGCAGCACCCAGGCGCGCAAACGCTCGGCAAACTCTGGCACCTGTTTGCAGAGGTAGAGCAGGAACACGATGTTGATCAGCGCGGTGATCAGGAACACCTGCGGAATGCTGGCGCCAGCGGCCATCGCGACGCCCGCGAAGAGCGCCGAGACGACCAGGAATGCGGCATTGAGGATGTTGTTGGCGGCGATGATGCGCGAGCGCTCGGCAGGTTTGGCGCGCGACTGGATCAGCGCATAGAGCGGCACCGTGTACAAGCCGCCGGAGACGCCGATCATCACCAGATCGAAGAGGCCGCGCCAGTGGGCAGAGTCGGCGAAGAAGGCTGCGACGCTGACGAATTGCGGCGGCGTGGCCGGACTGACCCACCACACATCGATGCCGAACAGGCTCAGGCCGATGGCGCCCAGCGGCACCAGACCCAGCTCGACATGCTTGCCCGACAGGCGCTCGCAGAGGAAGGAGCCGACGGCGATGCCGACGATGAAGCTCGACAGCAGGGCGGTGACCAGCAGCTCGTTGCCGCCCAGCACGACTTTGACATAGGGCGCGAACTGCGAGAGGAAGATCGCGCCGTAGAACCAGAACCAGGAGATGCCCAGCAGGGCGTTGAACACCGTGCGGTCGCCGCGCGCCAGACCGATATTACGCAGGGTCTCGCTGAAGGGATTGAGATTGATCCGCAAATTAGGCGCGGCCGCTGGCGCATCAGGAATGGCGCGGCTGATGCCGTAGCCGGCGAGGGCAACCAGCACGCAGCAGGCACCGGCCAGTGCTGCGCCCTGCGGCTTGATCGCCATCAGCAAGCCGGCCAGCACCGAGCCGAGCAGGATTGCCACGAAGGTGCCGCTCTCCACCCAGGCATTGCCGGCGACCAGCTCATCCTCATGCAGATGCTGCGGCAGGATGGCGTATTTGAGCGGGCCGAAAAAGGTCGAGTGCAGGCCCATCAGGAACAGCGCGGCAAGCAGCAGCTCGGCATGGGCGGTGGCAAAGCCGAGGGCGGCCAGCGCGGCAATGAAGATCTCCACCGCCTTGACGATGCGCACCACGCGCGCCTTGTCGTACTTGTCGGCAATCTGCCCGGCCATCGCTGAGAACAGGAAGAAGGGCAGGATGAACAGCCCCGCCGCCAGCTGCACGACGATGGCCGGATCCAGCCCCAGCACGCTGCCGCTCTGAAAAGCCAGCAGCAGCACCAGCGCGTTCTTGAAGATATTGTCGTTGAAGGCACCGAGGAACTGGGTGAGGAACAGCGGGCCGAAACGGCGGGCGCTGAGGAGGCTGGGGCTGGATTGCTGGGCGTTGGGGGTTGAGTTGTTCATGGTTTTCTCGGGCGCGTTGCAAGGGTGTGTACGTGTGCGAGAGATTTCCCCTCTCCCGGTCCTGACGGACCACCCTCCCCCTGGGGGGAGGGAACTGCAGACCTCGTTGCGAGGTGGATCTGTTCGAGCACTTGTTGCGTGCGGAGAAAAACGTCGTCATTCCAGAAGCGCAGCACGGTAAATCCTTGTTGGTTCAACCAGAAGCTGCGTTGTGCATCGTAATTCACTTCATTGAGATGCTGACTGCCATCTAGCTCGACGATGAGTTTATGTTCCGGACACAGGAAGTCCGCAATGTAGTGCCCGATGGGTTCTTGCCGTTTGAACTTCAATCCCATGAAACGACCAGCACGCAGGTAATACCAGAGCCGATTCTCGGCTTCTGTTTCTGTCGAACGAAGCTCACGCGCTTTATCGCGCATGCTCGTAGCAGTTCCCTCTCCTTGAGGAGAGGGTGGCGCGCCAGCGCCGGGAGAGGTGAGGCGTTTCATACTCCCTCCGTCCACTTTTTCAGCGTCACATAATCCGTCTTCCCCGTCCCCAGCAGTGGCAGCGCTTCCACTACGACGATCCTGCGCGGCACGGCCAGCTCAGGCCAGCCGCCTGTCTTGGCGGTGTTCAGCAAAGCCTCACGGTGCAAAGTCTTGTCGGTCGTGAACAGCACCAGCGCTTCGCCCTTGGCTTCGTCTGCAACCGCGCTGCAGGCATGCGCGAAGCTGGGTGAGGCTTGGGTGGCGAGTTTTTCGACAGCTTCCAGGGAAATCATTTCACCTGCAATCTTGGCGAAGCGTTTGACGCGACCGACGATGCGCAGGAAGCCCTCGTCGTCGATCTCCACCACGTCGCCGGTGTTGTACCAGCCGGCGCCCAATTCCGAGGCGGCCGCTTCGAGCACGCCGGGGCGTTCGGCCTTCAAGTAGCCGGACATCACATTCGGCCCGCGCACATGCAACACGCCGCCCTGGCTGATGCCGGCGACCGGCAGCAGCTGCGCCTCGATGCCCGGCAGCAGCTGGCCGACGGTGCCGCTGCGGTAGGCCATCGGCGTGTTGACCGACAGCACCGGCGCGGTTTCGGTGGCGCCATAGCCTTCGAAGATGCGCACGCCGAATTTCTCGAACCAGCTGGCACGCACGGATTCCGCCAGCTTCTCGGCGCCGGCGACGACGTAGCGCAGGCGATAGAAGTCGTAGGGATGCGCGTGTTTGGCGTAGTTGCCGAGGAAGGTGCTGGTGCCCAGCAGTACGGTGCAGGCGCGGTCGTAGGCCAGCTCCGGGATGATGCGGTAATGCAGCGGTGAGGGATACAGGAAGACCTTGGCGCCGCTGAGCAGGGGCAGCAGGCCGCCGGCGTTGAGGCCGAAGGAGTGGAACAGCGGTAGCGCATTGAGGATCTTGTCCTCGACCGAGAAGTCGATCACCGCGCGGATCTGCGCCACATTGGCAAGCAGCGCGCGGTTCGACAGCACGACGCCCTTGGGCTTGCCTTCAGAGCCTGAGGTGAACAGCACGATGGCGGTGTCTTCGGGCGAGGCTTTCTGGGTGGCCAGGCGCGGGAAGGGCAGCGCCCACAGCATCAGCCACAGCTTGTCGGTGATGCTCATCGCAGCGCGCAGATCTTCAAGGTAGTGAATCTGCACGCCCTGCAGCGCGGCGAGCTTGTCGCCAAGCTTGGCTTGCGTGATGAAGGCGCGCGAGCTGACGATGTGGCGGATCGTCGCCGCCGTGCAGGCCGCCTGCATGCCCTCGACACCGGCCGTGTAATTGAGCATCGCCGGCACGCGGCGCAGACCATTGAGGCCGAAGATCAGGGCCAGGGTGGGCGCGAGATTGGGCAGCAGGACGCCGACGCGTTCCTCGGGCGCGGTGAAGCGCGTGACCAGGCGCGCCAGCGCGAGCGCCATCTTGAGCAGATCGCCGTAGCTGTATTCGACCTGCTTGATGTCCTCGACGACGCGAGATTTGCGGCCATGTACGGCGATGCTTGAGAGCAGCGCAGCAAACAGGGTTTGCTGCGGGCGGCTGGCGAAGATCATGTTCTGCATCACGCGGCGCATGGCTTCGCCGGCACGGCGGCGGCGTTCGCGTGCGGTACCCGTGGCCGGCATCTCGATCCGCGTGGGTGTGCAGACGCTCAGCGAGATCTGCGGCAGCAGGCGGCGCGGAAAGTGGCCGGACATGCGCGAGAAAAAGCTGCGCGCCGCGCCATCGATGCGGATCGGCAGCACCGTGGCGCCGGTCTTGGCGGCGACGAAGGCGGGGCCGTCATAGGTCTTCATCAGGCTGCCGGTCTGGGTGATGCGCCCCTCGGGGAAGATCACCACCGGGCGGCCGGCTTCGAGCAGGCGGATGACTTTCTTCATCGCCAGCGGGCTGCTGGGGTCGACGGTGAGGTAGTCGCAGAGCAGCAGCACCAGGCGGAAAAACGGGTTGCGCACCACACCGGTGTGCACGATGAACACCGGGTTCTGTGGCAGCCACAGGCCCAGCAGCAGGCCATCAAGGAAGGACTCGTGATTGGCAATGATGAGCAGGCGCTCGGCTTGCAGATCCGCATCGCCACGCAGCTGCACACGGAACAGCAGACCGGTCAGCTGACGCAGAACGAATTTCAGACTCAGACGCAAAAACTTCGGCATGTTTGGGCTCCGGGTGGAGGAATTCTGGATGATCCTGCTTTATGTTTCGCTGCGCAGTAATCTCGCCCGCCTGGGCTTGCGCAAGGTGCTTGCGCCCTCATGGTGGGCGCGTAGAATCGCTCCCCGTGCCTGTTACCGAAAACATCAGTGGCGCGACATCAAACAAGGAGGAGATTCCATGCGTGACTTGAAGAATTCCATTGCCGCGTGTCGCACGCTGGCCGTGGCTGCGCTGTTGAGCCCGGTATTGCTGGCGTGTTCGACGCCGCCCGCGGCGAGCAGCCGCGTTCCCTCGCTGCCCCATCGCCCGCAGCTGAGTGATGCCCAGGCGGCACGCTACAGCTATGCCGAAGTGCTCAAGGTGACGGGGGCCGTCGGCGCCCTGAAGAATGATCCCTGGGACCCGCTGGCCGATGCCTTCATGGCGGGCAAGGCTACGGTGACGGCGGACTACGTGGTCGACAAGAATAGTGCAGCCGACGGCGTCAAGCGCTTCAACAGCATCCAGGCAGCGGTGAACAAGGCGGTGCTCGATGCTACGGCCGGCGCACGCAGCCAGCGTATTTACATCAGCATCGCGCCGGGCACCTACAGCGAGCTGGTCTACGTGCCGGCGCTGGGCGCGCCGATCACGCTCTACGGCACCGATGCCGACGCGACCAAAACGCGCATCGCCGTGAACATCGACGCCGGCATGCCCGGTGACGAATACGCCGCCAAGTTCGGCCCGCAGTTCAAGGATGTCGATGCCAGCATCCAGGCGATGGCCAAGGTGCAGCTCGATCGCGGCAAGAGCGGCATCGGCACCAGCGGTTCGGCGATGGTGTGGATCAAGAACGATGGCTTCCAGGCCAAGAACATCACCTTCCACAACACCTACAACGCCAATCGCGGCGCTTGCAAGGAAGCGCTCAACGCGCTGGGCCAGTGCCCCACCGGCAACCACCAGGCGGTGGCTTTCCTGATCGACGCGGCTGACAAGGTCTACGTCGAGAACGGTCGCTTCCAGAGCTACCAGGACACGCTGTACTTCAAGTCCAGCGGCGTCGGCAAGACCAATCGCTCGTTCTACAACAACTCCTATGTCGAGGGCGATGTGGACTTCATCTTCGGTCGTGCCACCGGCTACTTCCGCAAGACCGAGATCAAGTCGCTGGGCGTACGCAGCGCGTCGGTCTTTGCCACCGCGCCGAGCACCAATATCGGCACGCCTTACGGCATCGTCTTCGATGACTGCAACTTCACCAGCGACGGCAAGGGCGTTGCGGCGACCGGCGACACCTATCTGGCGCGCCAGTGGTTCGAAGGTCAGCGCTGCAGCCCCTACGGCAATGATCGCGACAAGTGCAGCATCGATGCGAGCAATAGCGCCGCAGTGACGGCCACGGTGATCCGCAAGGAGAACATCGAAACCGTTGGCAAGACCATCGTGATGAACTCGCGTCTGGGCGCGCACATCAACAAGCGCGGCTGGGCGGACTGGGAAGGCGATCCGGCCAAGACTTCGTTCCGCAAGGCGACCTACAGCTCCGACGTGTTCTTCGACAATCTGCAGGCGGCTGGCAAGAATCCCGCCGCGCTGGGCTACAGCAAGCCGCAGCCGGTCGAGTACTTCCTCGCCGAGTACAACAACAGCGGTCCGGGCGCCTCGCCGAACTGAGTCGTGTCGTACTGAGCCGAGGGCCGCCGTGTGCGGCCCTTTTTCCTGGCGCGCCATGGTCTTCAGCCCAGCACGGTCTTGAGCTGCGGGCAGCGCAGCTGGCTGGCCGGGGTGATCGTCTCGCGCTGCCAGGGAATGCGCCCGAAGAACCACAGGCGCCAGAAGCCCAGCGGCGCCTGGGGATTGCTGCCGAGCAATTCGGCAAAGGTCTCGATGCGGCCGATTTCCACGCCGCAGGCCTCGAACAGCACCTCGCGGACGAACTTGGAGCAGAACTGGCGGCGGGCACGCAGCGCAAATCCGGTGTGATAGAAGCTGCCCAGGCGTTCGGCCACCGCCACCTGCAAGCGCGCCTGCTGCGCGGCATCCAAACCCTGCGGCAGGCGTCGCACGACGTAGCGGCCGTTTTCGGAGCGCGCCACAAAGGCGCTGAAGCTGCGCAATCGCGCACGCGGCACGCAGCTCTCAGCCACCAGCCATTCGCCATCGCGCTGGCCGACGACCACGCCTACGTGATTGGTCCAGCTTTGCGTGGTGTCGGCCACCTTGCAGAACAGCGCGGCGGGAATGCGCGTGAAGACCACATCGCCAATCTCCAGCATCAAGCCCGGGGATGCAGTGTCTTTTAAGTCGATATGTTTAAGCATTTCGATATATTGAGGCAAAAAAATTTACAGGGCGTTTTCCAGGTAGTCGCAGACATCCCCGAAAACCTCTTGCAGAAAAGCCTTGTTGATCCAGAAGAAGACTTCCTTGCCGACTTTCTCCGAACCGAGCACACCGGCCTCGCGCAGGATCTTGAGGTGATGCGAGACCGTCGAGCGGCTCAGCGTCGACACCTCGACCAGCTGGCCAACATTGAGCCTCTCGCCCGGCTCGAAACTCAGCACCAGGCGCTGGCGATGTTCGTCGCCCAGGGCTTCGAAAACGCGGGCCATGTGTTGCCACTGGGCGGGGATTGCACGGGAGTAATCACGGTTCATGTCGAAATAATCAAACATTTCGATATGTGTGTCAAGCGTGAGGACGAATCTCGATTTTTCGTGACTTCTCAGTGCCCGCTGCTTCGACCTATCTGGCACGCCAGGCCAGCAACTGCTCCAGTACGGCCAATCAGATTTTCAGGCCGATGATTTCCTGCAAGGCATGCAGACTGGTTTGCAGGCGTACCGCTGCACGATCACCGGCGAACAGGTGTCGCTCGCTATGCACGTGTTCACCAGGCCAGGCCCAGGCCAGACACACGGTACCGACCGGCTTGTCGGCAGTGCCGCCGCCGGGACCGGCAATGCCCGAGACGGCGACGGCAATATCGGCATGGCTGTGGGCCAGCGCACCGAGCGCCATCTCGCGTACCGTCGCTTCGCTGACCGCGCCATGCTGCGCCAGGGTGCTTGCCTGCACGCCGAGCAGCTCCATCTTTGCTTCATTGGAATAGGTCACGAAGCCGCGTTCAAACCATGCGCTGCTGCCGGCGATCTCGGTGATGGCGGCGGCGATCAGGCCGCCGGTGCAGGATTCGGCGGTCGCCAGGCGCAGGCCGCGCGCCTGCAGCCACAAGCCGCATTGTTCAGCGAGCTGGATCAGCTGCGCTTCCATCAGGCGAGCACCTGTGCGGCGAT
The DNA here is from genome assembly GCF_039631295.1 of Uliginosibacterium sediminicola. Classification (NCBI taxonomy): domain Bacteria; kingdom Pseudomonadati; phylum Pseudomonadota; class Betaproteobacteria; order Rhodocyclales; family Zoogloeaceae; genus Uliginosibacterium; species Uliginosibacterium sediminicola. The sequence continues at coordinate 164,260 of NZ_JBDIVE010000004.1, forward strand.
GAGCAGGACCAGCAGGCTGTAGCCTGCCGCCAGCAGATCGTCGAACATCACGCCGAAGCCGTTTTTCAGGCGCGCATCGGCAACGCGGATCGGCCAGGGCTTGAGGATGTCGAAGAAGCGGAAGCTGATCAGGGCGGCCAGCTGCCAGGGCCAGCTGGCGGGCACCAGCCACTGCACCAGCCACAGGGCGACGAATTCATCCCACACGATGCCGCCGTGATCGACCACGCCCAGCGCTTTGCCGGTGTGACTCACCGCGACGCAGCCGAGTGCAAAACAGGCCAGCAGGAACAGGCCGAACCAGGCCGGCGGCACCATCAGCACCAGCAGCGGGTAGAGCAGCCAGGCCAGCACGCTGCCCACCGTGCCGGGGGCCTTGGGCGAGAGGCCGCTGCCAAAGCCCAGCGACAGCAGGTGGGCGGGATGTGAGCAAAGCAGCTGAAAGGTGGGGCGTGACATCGTGATGAGCAGTAATCAGGGCAGGCGCAAGCTTACGTCAAACTGGGCCGCATGCCTGCGTCAGAACAATTTGCAACATCGCGCTGATTGCGATGCGCGCCAGCAGGCGCAATACTTCGCCTGATGCTTATGCTGCTGTTGCGCTGGAGAGTTTCATGTCACTGATCCGTACTGCTGTTGTTCCACGCTTTCTTGTCCTGAGCACGACCTGGCTGGCTTTGAGCGGCTGCGCGCTGAGCCAGCTTGATGCGCAATGGGTCGATGGCCAGGCGGCCGGGACTTCGTTCGCGGGCAGCAAGGTGCTGGTCGTCTGCGATGCGGCCGAACCGACCGTGCGGCGCATCTGCGAGGATCAGCTGGCGCTGCAGCTGCGTGCGGCGGGCCTCGAACCGCTGAGCAGCGATGCCACGGCGGTGATCAGCCCGAACCCCGCCGAGCGCAATCTCGCCGCCGCCAAAAGCCTGGGCGCGCAGGCGATTTTCCATGCCGTGATTTTCTCGCGCAGCATCCTCACGCAGTCTTCGCCGATGTTCACGATGGGCATGGAGACCGGGCGCTGGCGGCGTGGCTGGGGCATGGGCATGGACTTCCCTTACGAGCCGGTGCGTGAGCTGGGCACGGCGTATTCCAGCGACAACACCTTGAGCAGTGGCACGACCGGCAAGGCGATCTGGTCGGGCAAGGTGTCTACCGTCAGCTCGCAGGACATCAGCCAGCAGATTGCGGAACTGAGCCGCACCGCCGTGGCCTCGGCGCGCAAGGCCGGCTTTCTCTGATCAGAGACGCTCGACGGCTTCGCTGATCTTGTCTGCCTCGTCGTAGCGCAGCAAGCGCATCACCTTGGGGGTGAGTTCCTTGCTGTCGGCGCGCAGGACTTCCTGTTTCACTTCGAGGATCTGCGTCGGGTGCATCGAGAAGCTGCGCAGCCCCATGCCCAGCAACAGGCGCGTGTAGCGCGCATCACCGGCCATCTCACCGCATACCGACACCGGCACGCCCGTCTTGGCGCCGGTGACGATGGTCTGTGCGATCAGGCGCAGCACCGCAGGGTGCAGCGGGTTGTAGAGGTGGGCGACGGCCTCGTCGGTGCGGTCGATGGCCAGGGTGTACTGGATCAGGTCATTGGTGCCGATCGACAGGAACTGCAGGCGCTTGATGAACACCCCCAGCGACAGCGCAGCAGCTGGAATCTCGATCATGCCGCCGACGGCGATGTGCTCGTCGAACTTCACTTTCTCGGCGCGCAGCTGCGCCTTGGCCAGCGCCAGCGCGCTCAGGGTGGCGTCGATCTCGTGCGCGTGGGCCAGCATCGGCACGAGGATCTGCACCTTGCCGTAGTGCGAGGCACGCAGCAGGGCCCGCAGCTGGGTGAGGAACATCTGCGGCTCGGACAGGCTGTAGCGGATCGCACGCAGGCCCAGCGCCGGATTGGTCTCGATGCGCGGGCCGCCGGACTTGAGCGGCTTGTCCGAACCGATGTCCAGTGTGCGGATGGTCACCGGCTTGCCATTCATCGCCTTGGCCACCGCGCGGTAGGCCTCGAACTGTTCTTCCTCGCCGGGCAGTACGTCGCGATTCATGAACAGGAATTCGGTGCGGAACAGGCCGACGCCGTCTGCCTCGACCGCCCGTACCTGGGCGGCATCGCCGGGCAGTTCGATGTTCGCTTGCAACGACACCATCTCGCCATCCAGGGTGGCCGAGCGGGTGCTGCGCAGGCGCTTGAGCTTGGAGCGCTCCAGCTCCAGCTCGGTGCGGCGCAGGCGGTACTCTTCGAGCACGCGTTCATCGGGATCGACGATGACCACGCCGCGAGCGCCATCGACGATGACGATATCGTTTTCGCGCACCACGTGGCGCACATGGCGCAGGCCGACCACGGCAGGAATGCCGAGGCTGCGTGCGACGATCGCGGTGTGCGAGGTGGCGCCGCCGACATCGGTGACAAAGCCTGCGATCTGGTTGTTCTTGAAGTGGATGGTGTCCGCCGGTGACAGATCATGTGCCACCACGATGGTGCCCAGACCATCCTGCTGCTTGCCCGGCACCGAGCCCGGATGACCGAGCAGCACCTTGAGCAGGCGCTCGACCACCTGCACTACATCAGCCTTGCGTTCGCGCAGGTAAGCGTCTTCAATGGCCTCGAACTGCTCGACCACCTGTTCCATCTGCTGCACCAGCGCCCACTCGGCATTGCAGCGCCGCTCGCGCACCAGGCGGCGGGCGGCATCGACCAGCATCGGATCATCGAGCAGCAAGGTGTGCAGATCGACGAAGGCAGTCAGTTCAGACTGCGCCGCAGTCGATGTCTCGCGCAGCGCGCGCAGTTCGAAATGTACCTTGGCTGCCGCGTCGTCCAGACGGATCACTTCCGCCTCGACATGGCGCGGCGCGATCAGGAAATGATTGACCTCCAGCAGCGCATGCGACACCAGGTGGGCGTGGCCAATGGAGATGCCTTGCGAAACGGGGAGACCATGGATGACAAAGGGCATCGGCGTTTACTCGCGCTCTCCGAAACGACTGGCGATCAGTTCGACGATGGCCTGCAGCGCCGCTTCGGCATCTTCACCTTCAGTTTCGATGGTCAGGCGCGTGCCCTGCGCAGCGGCCAGCATCATCACGCCCATGATGCTTTTGGCATTGACGCGGCGACCCTGGCGCTCCAGCCAGACCTCACTGCGGAACTGGGTGGCCAGCTGGGTCAGCTTGGCCGAGGGGCGGGCGTGTAGCCCGAGACGGTTGGAAATCTCCGCTTCTGCGCGTGGCATTTAATACTCCTGATTCGCCTTCGATTGCATTACGCCACCACTTGCTGCCTGATGGTCTTGAGGGCGGCCCCGGGAAGATCGGTCTCCCGGCCATGCTGCACGGCAGCAGCGCATGGCTGGTCCGGGCAGTACCGGCGGCATCGAGTCATTCGAGGCAGCCCCTGAGTCTTGAATCCTGTCACCGTCAATATCGCGCCTGTCGCAGCAGGTCAAGCTGTGCAGCAGCATTGGCAGCTACGTGCCGACAGTCGTTGCGGCAAGCGCGTGGGCGAGCGTCTCGCATGACGCTCAATTTACCACTTCATCAGCGTGTCTGCCTTCGCTCCAGCGCAATCTTGCCTGCATTGCCTGGGTGACCTGGATGCGGCCAGTGCCATCGACGCGCAGCACATGCTGGATATCCATGCGTTGTGCCATCGCGCGCCAGCCGTCTGCTCCGCCGAGAAACACCGGTTTGCTGGTGACGTCGGACAACATGCCAGCATGCGCGCGCGGCGTGACCAGTACGGTGACCGCTTCTGTCCCTTCTGCAGGTCGACCGCTGCGCGGATCGATGAGGTGACTGTAGCGCTGCCCGCCGAGTTCGAAAAAGCGCTGGTAGTCGCCCGAGGTGCCGACGGCTTCGCCGTCGTACAAAGACAAACTGGCGATGGCGCCGCTGCCGCGCGGATCCTGGATGCCGACCTGCCAGGGCTGATCGCCCTTCTTGCCCAGCGCCATGACGTTGCCGCCGATGTTGATCAGCGCATTGTGCACGCCGTGCGCGTGCAGGATGGCGGCCGCCTGGTCCAGCGCCCAGCCTTTGGCGATGCCGCCCAGATCCAGCGCGATGGCCGGGTTGTGGCACTGCAAGGTATTACCTGCGAAGCTGATCTGCGCGACCTGCGGATGCGCCGCCAGCAGCGCCTTGATCTCGCTGTCGGCGGGCAGGCGCGGGGTGAAGGTGTCGGCGTGAAAGCCCCACAGCTCGATCAGCTTGCCGATGGCCGGTTCAAACAGCTGCTTGCTGCGCTGCGCGAAGTCCTGCGAGGCGCGGATCAAGCCGGCCATCTCGGCCGTCACTTGCAGCGGCTTGCCGCTCTGGCAGGCGGCCGTCACCGCAGTCAGCTGTGAGGGCTGCCAGGCGTGGTAGGTCTGGTGGATGCGGTCGAACTCGCGCAGCACGGCTGCCAGCGCGTCCTGCGCCTGTTGTTCGGCCACGCCAGCGCTGAGTACTTCGACACGGGTACCGAACACATAGGATTCCTGGCGGACCAGGGGGTTGCGATCACAAGCCACCAACAACAAGCAGGCCGCCAGGCTGATCAGCAGATACAGGGCGATGTGACGCAGATGGGTACGAGGGGATGCAGCAGGCAACATGGTGCAATGATAATCCCCGCGCGCAGGCTTGGGGATTGTGGCGATCCGCTAGATGCTGTGCTCAGCGCAGCTGCGGATTGGCGTCGAGCACGCTGTCGCGGAACTGTTGCGCCTGCAAGGTGCTGTCCGCATCGTGTTCGAGAATCGGTTGTACGCTGCTCAGCAGCTGTACCGCGAAATCCCGTTGGTTGACCGTGACGGCAAACAAGATGCGCAAGGGATTGCGCACCACAACGGCGTGCAGGGCATTCTGTTTGTGCAGGTAGCCCAGTTCGAGCAAGAGGCGCGACATCAGCTCGCGGCGCGATGAGCGGGCGACCAATTCATCGCTGACGACAATGATGCCGCCAGCCAGGGTGAAGGCGCTGGTGCCCAGCGCATGGGTGTCGCGGAATGTCAGCTCATAAGGCAGGACTTCGTTGCCGGGCAGGCGCAGCGCGGCGAATTCGGCATTGATGGCGCTTTGTTCATCGACCGTCAGCAGGCTTGGCTGCAAGCCGTTGCCGTCCATGCGCTGCAGGGTCTGCACGGCGGCGGCGTACACCCAGGTGCCCGGAATCCAGCGCGATAGTGTGCTGGTGAAGGTTGGTCCCAGCAGCGAGCCGGCGGCGGTCACCACCAGCGCCAGGCTCAGCAGGCCCAGCAGCAGCCGGTGGCCCTGGCGCTGCAGCCAGCTTGTCGTGGGCGTGAGCTGGCCTTCGGGGCTGGGCAGATGGGGGGCAGCTGCCGGATCGGGCTCGGGTTTGGGGGTCTGCATGGGAAGACTCATGACCAAAACATATCTCCAGTGCGTGCTGTTGTGCACGTCCAATGCCGGAATTATGCGTAGTGGATCACGCTGGCCCCGAAAATTGCCCTTTGGTACAGGCGCCGATTGTTAAGAAGTGTCATGCCGGCGCAGCAAGTCCAGGGGCGGCCTTGTCTCATGATGTGCCAGAAAGTACATCGATGACCTTGCCGGCAATGTCGTAGCCGGTTTGGGTGGCGATCTCGACCATGCAGGTCGGGCTGGTGACATTGATCTCGGTGAGGTGGCCACCGATCATGTCGAGCCCGACGATGAGCAGGCCGCGTGACCACAGCACGGGCGCCAGGTATTCGGCGATCTCGCGCTCGCGTGCTGTCAGCGGCATGGCCACGCCACGTCCGCCGGCGGCGAGGTTACCGCGTGTCTCGCCGGCCATCGGGATGCGCGCCAGGCAGTAGGGCATGACTTCGCCGCCAATCAGCAGCACGCGCTTGTCGCCCTCGGCGATCTGCGGCAGATAGCGCTGCGCCATGATCGTTCGCGTGCCCAGCGCGGTGAGCATCTCGATGATGGCGTTGCGGTTCGGTTCATCGCGGCGGACGCGGAAGATGCCGCTGCCGCCCATGCCGTCAAGCGGCTTGAGGATCACATCGCCGAGTTCGTCGATGAAGGCATTGAGTTCGCCCGCTTCGCGGGCAATCAGCGTGGTCGGCGTGAATTGCGGGAATTCGGCAATCGACACCTTTTCGGAATGGTTGCGGATCGCCGCCGGGTTATTGAAGATGCGCGCGCCGTTGGCGGCGGCACGTTCAAGTAACCAGGTGGCGGCGACGTATTCGGCGTCGAAAGGCGGGTCCTGGCGCATCAGCACGGCGTCGAAGCTGTTCAGCGGCAGCTTCTGCGTGCCCCGCTCGCTGTACCAGGCGTGGTCGTCGCTGTGTACTTCGAGTGCAACAGCCTGTGCGCTGACTTCGCCGTCGCGCGCGCTGAGTGTTTCGCGCTGGATCGTGAACACGCTGTGGCCGCGCGCCTGGGCGGCACGCATCATGGCGATCGAGGAGTCCTTGTAGGCCTTCAGCCCAGCCAGCGGGTCGACGATGAAGGCGATCTTCATGCCAGCACCTCGGTTGCCGGCGCATGGGTTTCGATCTCGACTGCGGCGGCCAGCAAGGCCAGGCGGCCGACCACGCCATAGGCGTAGAAGCGGTTGGGCGGCGCATCCGGCGCCTGACGGCAATCGGGCAGGGTGCAACAGGTTTCGAAGGCCAGCGGTTCGAAGCTCATGCCCGGCGCGTTGAGGTTCTCGTCACGGCCGCGCGCGTTGTTGACGCGGTAGAAGCCGCCGACGACGTAGTGGTCCATCATGTACACCACCGGTTCGGCAACGCCGCCATTGACCGTCTCGAAGGTATGCACGCCTTCCTGAATGATCACTTCGCTGACCTGCAGGCCTTCCTTGCCGACACTCATCTTGTTGCGCTGCTTGCGGTTGAGGCCGGTCACTTCGCTGGCGTCATGCACCGTCATCACGCCCATGCCGTAGGTGCCGGCGTCGGCCTTGACGATCACGAAAGGCTTTTCATCGACGCCGTATTCGGCGTATTTCTGGCGGATGCGCGTGAGCAGGAAGTCGACCTGGCTGGCCAGGCATTCTTCGCCGGTGCGTTCGTGGAAATTGATTTCGCCACAGGTGCCGAAATACGGGTTGAGCAGCCAGGGATCGATGCCGAGCATCTTGGCAAAGCTTTCGGCCACGCCGTCATAGGCGGCAAAGTGCTGCGATTTGCGGCGCGTGGCCCAGCCTGCGTGCAGCGGCGGGATCAGCCATTGGCCTTCAAGACCCTGCAGGATCTCGGGTACGCCGGCTGACAGATCGTTGTTGAGCAGGATCGCGCAGGGGTCGGCGCCTTCGACGCCGAGGCGCTTGCCGCGGCGGATCAGCGGTTCGAGCAGCAGGGTTTCGCCATTGGGCAGCTCGATCGGCGTCGGCGCGGTGACTTCCGGCAGCAGCGAGCCAACGCGCACGCGCAGGCCGGTGTGGCCGAGGATGGTCACCAGGCGCGCCACGTTCTGCAGGTAGAACTGGTTGCGCGTGTGGTTTTCGGGAATCAGCAGGATGCTGCGTGCTTCCGGACAGATGCGCTCGATGGCCACTTGCGCGGCTTGCACGCACAGCGGCATGAAGGCCGGGTTGAGGTTGTTGAAGCCGCCCGGGAAGAGATTGGTGTCGACCGGGGCCAGCTTGTAGCCGCTGTTACGCAGGTCGACCGAGCCGTAAAACGGCGGAACATGGTCTATCCACTGGCTGCGGAACCACTGCTCGATAGCGGTGGATTGGTCGAGAAAGCGGCTCTCCAGCTCCAGCAAGGGGCCGGTGAGCGCTGTCGTCAAATGTGGAACCATCTGCTGTCCTTTCGTTGCCGGCTCCTCAGACTGGAGCGGCGTGGGGCGACTGATCTTACACCTGTGATCTGCTCAACAAGTTTGCGGTAAGCGCTGTTTATGACTACATGAGCAGACCCTGCGGCGGGATTGGCGTAAAATCCGTCCTTCTTTCAAGCATCTGGCCGCCGCCCAGGTTTTCCGGCATTGTCGCCATCGGTGGCGCCCGCGTTCCCGTCAGTTGGCGGGATGACCGCGTGCCGACACTCAAGTGGGTGCGAAAGCCGGCTTTTCAATCGGTAAGGTCACAGCCCGGGCGCCGCACGCGGCAGCTGGGTCGATGCAGGCAGTTCAGACGAGTACAGGAAGCATGAGCACAAACGAAGCAAGCACTCTCTCGCCGATCCGCGACATCATCGAAGACATCCGTGCCGGGCGCATGGTGATCCTCATCGATGACGAAGATCGCGAAAACGAGGGAGACATCGTCGTCGCCGCACAACACGCGACGGCCGAGACCATCAATTTCATGGCACGCCACGCGCGTGGCCTGATCTGTCTGACGCTGACCGAAGAGCGTTGCCGTCAGCTGGGCCTCAATCCCATGGCGCGCGACAACCGCAGCCAGTTCTCGACCGCATTCACCGTTTCCATCGAAGCGGCCGAAGGCGTCACCACCGGCATCTCCGCCGCTGACCGCGCCCGCACGGTCGCCGCCGCAGTCGCCAAGTACGCCAAGCCGGCCGACATCGTGCAGCCGGGCCATGTGTTCCCGATCATGGCCAAGCCGGGCGGAGTGCTGGTGCGCGCCGGCCATACCGAAGCCGGCTGTGATCTCGCCGGTCTGGCCGGGCTGGAGCCCGCCAGCGTGATCTGCGAGATCATGAACGAAGACGGCAGCATGGCGCGCCTGCCCGATCTGCTGGTCTTTGCCAAGGAACACGGCCTGAAGATCGGCGCCATCCGCGACCTGATCCATTACCGCTCGGCGGTCGAGAAGATGGTCGAGCGCGTGGCCGACAAGCCGGTGATGACGGCGCATGGCGAATTCCGCCTGGCCGGCTTCCGCGACCGCACTTCGGGCGAAGTCCATCTGGCCATGTATCTGGGCCAGATCAATCCCGAGACCGAGACCCTGATCCGCGTGCACGAGCCGGTGTCGGAGCTCGACTTCATCGATCCGGCCGGCACCCGCCACACCTACACCGTCGACGATGCGCTGCGGCGCATTGCCCGCTTCGGCCACGGCGCCATCATCCTGCTGCGCCGCCCGCTGAGTTCGGACGAAATGCTCGCTGCACTGGGCGTCGAGGAAAACCTGCCCAAACCCACCAAGTGGGACCCGCGCATCTTCGGCATCGGCGCGCAGATCCTGCGTGATCTGGGTGTCGGCAAGATGCGTGTGCTGGCCACGCCGCGCCGCATGCCCAGCATGTCCGGCTTTGGCCTCGAAGTCACCGGCTTCGAATGCCCTGACACTCCCTGAGGCCCCTTACCGAGGAATCCGCAATGCCCCGTTTTGAACATGTCCCCGAAATCGGCCCCCGCCACGACGGCAAGTCGCTGCGCATCGCCATCGTGCTGGCGCGCTTTTCTGCCGATGTCGGCGAAAACCTGCTCACCGGCTGCGTGACCGAGCTGCTCACCCACGGCGTCGAGCCCGAACATCTGCTGATCGTCACCGTGCCCGGCGCGCTGGAACTGCCGCTGGCGCTGCAAAAGCTGGCGCGCAGCGGTCGCTACGACGCCCTGGTGGCGCTCGGCGCCGTCATTCGCGGTGATACCTATCACTTCGAAGTCGTCTCCAACGAAATGGCTGCCGGCATTACCCGCGTGCAGCTCGATACCAATATCCCCATTGCCAATGGCGTGCTGACCACCGAAGACGATGATCAGGCGCATGCACGCATGCACATCAAGGGCCAGGAATGCGGCCTTGTTGCCATCGAGATGGCGAACCTGTTGAAAGCCCTGCCATGAGTGAAGATGTCGTCAGTGTTGAAGAACCCAAGAAGTCGCCGCGCCGCCTGGCGCGCGAAGTCGCCATGCAAGGCCTCTACCAGTGGCGCATGAGCGGCAACTCGGTTGAGATGATCGAGCATCACCTCGAGCAGGAGTCCGAAGCCTGGGCGCGTGCCGACAAGCCGCTGGCCCTGCTGCTGCTGCGCAGCGCTGCCGCCAAGGCCGACGAGATCGAAGCGCGCTTCCTGCCCTATCTGGATCGTCCGGTCGGTGAAATCTCGCCGATCGAACGCGCCATCCTGCTGCTCGGCACCTACGAGCTGGCCGAGCGCATCGAAACGCCTTACCGCGTGGTCATCAACGAAGCCATCGAGCTGGCCAAATCCTTTGGCGGCACCGACGGCCACCGCTTCGTCAACGGCGTGCTCGACAAGCTCGCACCGCAGCTGCGCGCGGCCGAGGTGGAGGCCAAGAGCCGGCGCTAAGGGGCTGTGCTGACTGAGCCTTTGTAGTGTTGACGCGAAGGACGCAAAGAGACGCGAAGGTTCGCAAAGCTTCAAGTCGTGAGCATCACGTCGATGAATTCCTTTGCGAACCTTCTGTTTTTCCTTTGCGTCCTTCGCGTCAAATGCGAGCCTTGATCTCATCCACCAGCTCTAAAAGATCATGAGCAGCGAATTCGATCTCATCGCCCGCCACTTCACGCGTGCCACGCGCCAAACCGATCTCGGTGTTGGTGACGATGGCGCCCTGCTGCGTCCGCAAGCCGGCATGCAGCTGGTGGTGTCGACCGACATGCTGGTCGCCGGCACGCACTTCCTGGCCGATGCTGATCCACACGCGATTGGCTGGAAGACAGCGGCGGTGAATATCTCCGACATGGCGGCGATGGCCGCCCAGCCGCGCTGGATCACCCTCGCGCTGGCCTTGCCGACGGTGGATGAAGCCTGGTTGGCTGCTTTTGCCGAGGGCTTTGCTGCCTGCTGCGCAGCCTTTGATGTCGACTGGATCGGCGGCGATACGACGCGCGGCCCGCTCAATCTCTGCGCCACCGTGTTCGGCGAAGTGCCGGCTGGCGAAGCCGTGCTGCGCAGTGGCGCGCGGGCGGGCGAGGATCTGTGGATTTCCGGCCGCCCCGGTCTGGCTGCGCTGGGCTTGCAGCAATTGCTGGGGCAGCGCGAACTGGCCGCCGACTGGCGCGTGCCTTGTCTGGCCGCGCTGCATCGCCCGCAACCACGCGTCGCATTGGGCCTCGCCCTGCGCGGCCTGGCCACGGCGATGCTGGATGTCTCTGACGGCCTGCTCGGCGATCTGGGCCACGTCCTCGAACAATCGCACTGCGGCGCCTTGCTCGAAGAAGCGCGCTTGCCGCTGGCCGAGCCCTTTGCCGCCTGCCAGGACGCGGCGGCGGCGCGCAATGCGCTGCTACGCGGCGGTGATGATTACGAATTGCTGTTCAGCGCGCCGGCAGATTTGCGCGCTCAAATCACCGCGCTTTCCGTGCAGCTTGAATTGCCGCTGACACGCATCGGCCAATTGCGCGAGGAATCCGGCATCGAACTGCTGGCCGCCGACGGCACGCGCAGCACGCTCGTGGCGCGCGCCTACGATCACTTCGGCGCTTAAGCGATCAAGGCGCTGGCCGGAATACCCAGCCCGCTGTGCAGGCGACGGATCATGGCCAGGCTCAGGCGGCGTTTGCCGTTGAGGACTTCATAAACACGGTTGCTGCTGCCGATGTAGGGTTTCATGTCGGCGACGCTCAGGCCTTGTTGTTCCATGCGGAAGCGGATAGCCTCGATGGGGTCGGCCGCGCTGATCGGGAAATGCTTGGTTTCGTAGGCTTCCAGCAAGGTCAGCAGAATCTCGAAGCGGTCACCTTCCGGCGTGCCGGGATCGGGTTCCGCGTCAAAGTATGCCGCGACCTCGCGCAGCATGGCCTGGTAATCCTGCTCGCTGCGGATCGGGCGAATCTCCATCATCAATCTCCTGCTTCCACCGTTTCGGCATCAATTGCGTCGTATTGCGCGTGCGTGCCGACGAATTTCACGTAGACCGCCTGGAAGCGGTAAGCCACCGCGACGACCAGCCGGAAATCATTGCCCTTGATGTTGAACACCACGCGGCGATTGTGCAGGAAGCTTGCACTGCGGTAGCGCGCCTTGATGTCTGCCGGCGATTGCCAATCGGCCTGGCGGGCTTCATCCAGCCAAGCTTTGAGTGCCTGTTCGGCGGCCGGATGCTGCAGCCAGAAGTCGCGTAGCGTCTTGAGGGCAACGATTCTCATACCAAGGCACTATAGTCCCGGATTGGGACCCTCGCAAGGCGCGCTTATCCAGCCGAGGCAACCAGCGCCCAGGCTTGATTCAGCAGCTCCGGCCCGGCGTCCTTGAGCGTTGCTGGTTCGGAGAGCATGCGGCGGAAGCTGCGCGCGCCGGGCAGGCCGTTGGCGAGGTTGAGGAAGTGGCGCACCATGCTGCGCATCGGCGTGCCGTATTCGCGCTGCTCGTGTGCGCAGTAGCGCACCAGCTCGGCGATGATCTCCTCGCGCGTCGGCGCCCAGTCGGCGTTGAACAGCGCGGTTTCCCATTCAGTCAGCAGCCAGGGATTGTTGTAGGCCTCGCGGCCGATCATCACGCCATCGACTTCGGCAAGCCGGTCGCGGATCGAGGGCAGATTGGCGATGCCGCCATTGACGATGATTTCCAGCTGCGTGAAGTCGCGCTTGAGTTGCGCCGCGAATTCGTAGCGCAGCGGCGGAATCTCGCGGTTCTCCTTGGGCGACAAGCCCTGTAACCACGCGTTGCGCGCATGCACGATGAAGCTCGTGGCACCGCCCTGCGCCACCGTGCCGACGAAATCGCGCACGAAGTCATAGCTTTCGATGCGGTCGATGCCGATGCGGTGTTTGACCGTCACCGGGATGCTCACCGCCGCGCGCATCGCCGCCACGCAGTCGCGCACCAGCGCCGGCTCGTGCATCAGGCAGGCGCCGAACGCGCCGTTCTGCACGCGTTCCGAGGGACAGCCACAATTGAGGTTGATCTCGTCGTAGCCCCATTCCTCGCCCAGCTTGGCCGCTTGCGCCAGCGCTTCCGGCTCTGATCCGCCCAGCTGCAGCGCCACCGGCTGCTCGGCGGCGTTGAAGCGCAGGTGGCGCGGCACATCGCCATGCAGCAGGGCGCCGGTGGTGACCATCTCGGTGTAGAGCCAGGCGTGCGGGCTGAGCAGGCGGTGGAAATAGCGGCAATGGCGGTCGGTCCAGTCGAGCATGGGCGCGACCGAGAGCGTGCGGGGAGGCAGGTTTGCGGCAGGCATGGCGCGATTCTACCGGCTTGGCCGGCTGCCTCCGCAGCCTGTGTGGAAGTGCGTGAGGATTTCTGACCAGACAATCACTGCCTTGACAGCTAATTTTGCGTCGCTTAAATTGCTGCCCAGGCAGTTATTGCAAGGACAGTGAAATGCAATTCAAACCCGAGCACTTCGTCTTCGAGGACAGTCTTGGTTATCTCATCAGCAAGCTGCGTGGCGTCATGCACATGGCGCTGGATGAGCAGGTGGCGGATCTGGACATCTCCGCTGCGCAGGCCGTCGTGTTGCTGCGCATCTCGCGCAATCCGGATGTGCCGGCGGCGACGCTGTGCCGCTTCGGCGGTTACGACACCGGCGCCATGACGCGCATGCTCGACAAGCTTGAAGACAAAGGTTTGCTGAGTCGTTCGCGCAGCGAGACCGACCGCCGCGTGGTGCATTTGCAGCTCAGCGAAGCCGGGCGCCATTTGTGTGAGCAGCTGCCGGAGCGCTTTTGCAGCGTCGGCAATATGTTGATGAGCGATTTTCAGGATGGCGAGATCGAGCAGCTCAAGCTCATGCTGCGCAAGGCGCTGAACATGGCCGAACAGAATTGGTCGGCCCACGAGGCGACTCAGCACGCGCAGAAAGGCGAGGTCTGAGCATGAGCCAACATCAATTTGCCGGCTGGCGGAGCATGGCGGCTTCAGGCTTGAGCGCGCTCGTGCTGGCGGCCTGTGTTTCACCGGCGGGCATCGCGCCTCAGCTCAAACCCTTGCCAGCGCCGGCCGCTGCGCCGGCGGCACAGAACAGCTTCCCCAGCGAGCGCTGGTGGGCGGTGTTTGGTGACAAGCAGCTCGATGAGCTGGTCGATGCTGCCTTGCGCGACAACCCCAGCCTTGCCGCCGCAGCGATGCGCCTGCAGCGCGCACGCATCCTCATCGATGCGGCCGATGCGGCGTATGGCCCGAGCGTCACGCTCGGCGCCAATCCGACCCAGCAGCGTTTTGCCGAGCATCACCTGATTCCCGCGCCGGTGGCCGGTTCGGTGCGCAGCAATAATCGCCTGGGTCTGGATTTCTCGGGCGAGATCGACTTCTGGGGCAAGCAGCGTGCCGCGCTCGACGGCGCCATCGCGCAGGAAAAGCTTGCTGCGGCCGACCTGCAGGTCGCCCGCCTGAGCATTGCCAGCAGCCTGGTGCGCAGCTGGGTCGAGCTTGATCGCCTGACGCGCCAGCGCAACTTGCTGGCGCAGCAGCTGGCGGTGCGCGAGCAGACCCTCGCCTTGCAGCGTCTGCGTGAGAAGGCGGGCTTTGAGCCCGGCGTCGAGCGCATGCAGAGCGAAGCTGCGATGGCCTCGATGCGCGGCGAGCTGCGCACGCTCGAAGCACGCAGCCTGCTGCAGCGCCATCTGGTCGCAGTCCTTGCGGGACGTGATCCGGCCAGCGGCGAAAAGCTTGCCGCGCCGAGTCTGCAGATCGACAAGGCCGGCTTGCCGGCCAGCCTGTCGGCCGAAGTGCTGGCGCGCCGTCCGGACGTCGCGGTCAGCCGCTGGCGTGTCGAGGCGGCGACCCAGGACGCCGCAGTGACCAAGGCCGGCTTCTACCCCAACGTCAATCTGGTCGGCTTCGTCGGCTTCCAGTCGCTGGGCTTCGACAAGTGGCTGGACTTCGGTTCGCGTACCTATTCCGTGGGGCCGGCGATCAGCTTGCCGATCTTTGACGCCGGCCGCCTGCGCGCCAGCTACGGCATGAAGACCACCGACATCGACGCGGCCGTGGCGCAGTACAACCAGACCCTGCTCGATGCGATGCGTGAAATCGTCGATACCCTGAGCCAGCTCGACAGTGCTGACCGCCAGCAAGTCGAACTGCAGACCGCCTACGACAAGGCGCGTGAAGTGGAGAGCCTGCTCGCCCAGCGCGAGAAAAAAGGCCTCATCAACCATTTGCCGGTGCTCAGCGCCAGCGCCCAGCGCCTGGTGGCCGAGCGCAATCTGGCGGATCTGGCTGCTTTCCGCTTTGACTCCCGCATCCAGCTCATCCGCGCCATTGGCGGCGACGGCGCTGCCGCCCTGCCTGCATTACTGACAGCCGCAAACAAGAAGGACCCCTCATGAGTCAGACTCCCGCCCCCCTCCATAACGACGCCAATCCGGCGCTGGCCAGTCGCCGTCGCGGCATGATCCGCCTGGCCGTCATCTTCATCCTGCTCGGCGGTGTAGCCGCGGCCTGGTGGTATTTCATGCTGCGTGGTCGCGAATCGACTGACGACGCCTATGTGTCGGCCCACATCGTGCAGATCACGCCGCAAGTGGGTGGCACGGTCACCGCAGTGCGCGTCGATGACACGCAGAGCGTGCATGCCGGCGACGTGCTGGTGCAGCTTGATCCGGTCGATGCGCAACTGGCGCTCAACCAGGCCGAGACCGCGCTGGCGCAAGCCGTGCGCCAACTGCGTGGCGTGTATGCCAACCTCAATTCCCTCGGCGAAGCGGTCAAGGTGCGTGAAGCCGAAGTGTCGCGCACGGCTGATTTGCTGCAACGTCGCTCGTCTCTCGCCGGCACCGGCGCGGTGGCGCAGGAAGACATCGACCAGGCGCGTGAAGCCGACAAGAGCGCCCGCGCTGCCTTGCGTGTGGCCCGCGAACAGCTGGCTGCGGCCAGTGTGCAGACCGTCGGCCTGAAGATCGAGGAGCATCCCCTGGTCAAGAGCGCCGCCAGCAAGCTTGAAGAAGCCGCCGTGGCGCTGTCGCGTACCACGCTGCGGGCGCCGCTCGACGGTGTGGTGGCTCGGCGCAGTGTGCAGGTCGGCCAGCGCGTCGCCCCGGGCGCGCCGCTGATGGCGGTGGTGCCGCTGAACGATGTGTGGGTCGATGCCAACTTCAAGGAAGTGCAGCTGCGTAATATGCGCATTGGCCAGCATGTCCGGGTGCGCGCCGACCTCTACGGCAGCGCGGTGGATTACGACGGCAAGATCGAGGGCGTCGCCGCCGGGACCGGCGCGGTGTTCTCGCTGCTGCCGGCGCAGAACGCCACCGGTAACTGGATCAAGGTGGTACAGCGCGTGCCGGTGCGGATCAGTTTCGACGCCGAACAGCTCAAGGCGCATCCGCTGCGCGTCGGCATGTCGGTCGATGCCGAGGTCGATGTGCGCGGCAAGGACGGCACGCCGGTGGCCGACGCCGCCAAGCCCGCCGTAGCACCGCTGGCCAGTGTCGATGAGGCCGCACTGAGCGCCGCCCGCGCCCGTGCCGACAAGATCATCCACGACAATCTGGGCAAGTAAGCATGACTGCACCGCAGCCCCTGCAGCCGCTCGAAGGCAGGACGCGCCTGATCGCGACGGTGGCTTTGTCGTTCGCCACCTTCATGAACGTGCTCGACACCACCATCGCCAATGTGTCGCTGCCGGCGATTGCCGGCGACATGGGCGTGTCGCCGAACCAGGGCACTTGGGTGATCACCTCGTTCGCGGTGGCTAATGCCATCTCGGTGCCGCTGACCGGCTGGCTGACCCAGCGCTTTGGCCAGGTGCGGCTGTTCGTCGCCTCGATCCTGTTGTTCACCCTGGCTTCCTTCCTCTGTGGCCTGTCGACCAGCTTGCCGATGCTGATCGCCTTCCGCGTGCTGCAAGGCTTCGTCGCCGGGCCGATGATTCCGCTCTCGCAGGCGCTGCTGATGTCCAGCTACCCGAAAGAGAAAGTCGGCATCGCGCTCGCTGCCTGGTCGATGACGACCCTGGTGGCGCCGGTGATGGGGCCGATTCTCGGCGGCTGGATCTCCGACAATATGAGCTGGCCGTGGATCTTCTACGTCAACGTGCCGGCCGGCCTGATCGCCGCCTGGGTGGTGTGGGGCATCTTCAAGACGCGCGAGACGGCGACACGCAAGCTGCCCATCGACGCGGTCGGCCTGGTGCTGCTGATCGTCTGGGTCAGCGCGCTGCAGCTCACGCTCGACAAGGGCAAGGAACTCGACTGGTTCAACTCGATGGAGATCGTCGCCCTGGCCGCCACGGCTTTCATGGGCTTCTGCTTCTTCGTCGTGTGGGAGCTCAAGGAGCCGCATCCGGTCGTCGATCTCACCCTGTTCAAGCTGCGCAACTTCACCGTGTCGACCATCGCCATCTCGCTTGGCTATGGCCTGTTCTTCGGCACCGTGGTGCTGATGCCGCTGTGGCTGCAGCAGTACATGGGCTACACCTCGACCTGGGCCGGGCTGGCGACGGCGCCGGTGGGCATCCTCGCCATCGTGCTGTCGCCCATCGTTGGCAAGAACCTGCATAAATTCGATGCGCGCTACATCGCCTCGTTTGCCTTTGTGGTGTTTGCGCTGGCCTCGTGGATGCGCTCGCACTTCACCATCCAGGCAGATTTCTGGAGCTTCTTCGCGCCGCAGTTCGTGCAGGGCGCAGCGATGGCCACCTTCTTCATTCCGCTGGTGTCGATCAGCCTGTCGCAGATGAAGCCCGAGCGCATTCCCTCGGCTTCGGGCGTGTCGAGCTTCGTGCGCATCACCTTTGGCGCAATGGGCGCTTCGGTGTTCACCACGCTGTGGGAAAACCGCGCCAGCCTGCATCATGCACGGCTCGCCGAGAACATCTCGGCCCTGCAGCCGGTGGCCGCCAATACGCTGACGCAGTTGCAGGCCAGCGGCATGAGCGAGCAGCAATCGCTGGGCCTCATCGAGCGTCTGCTCAGCCAGCAAGCCTTCACCCTGGCGGCGGACGAGCTGTTCTGGCTTAGCTGCATGATTTTTCTCGTCCTCACGGCAACTGTCTGGTTCGCCCATCCGGTGCGTGGCGGCAAGATGGCCGCGGGCGGGGGCGACCACTGATATGCTGGGCGCTTCGCGACGAGGCGCCCGGCCATGTGGAAAAAACTGCGTATCACCTTCCTGCTGTTCATTCTCGCCACGGTCGCGTTGAGCACCTGGCGGGCGCAAGGTCATGCGCGTGACTGGCACAACACCTTGCAGATCGCGGTGTTCCCGATCAATGGCGACGGCAGCGCCCGCACCGCCGCGCGCATCGCCAGCCTCAATGCCGAAAGCTTCAAGGACATCGAACGCTTCCTGGCTGAGCAAGCCGCCGAGCACGGCGTCAGCACCCTGATGCCAGTGCACGTGAGCCTGCAGCCGGCACTTGCCAGCCTGCCGCCGCCCGCACCGCAAGCGCGCAGCGGGCTGGATGTCGTGCTGTGGAGCCTCAAGCTGCGCGGGTGGGCCTGGCATCAGCCCGACGGTGTGCCGCATGCCGACATCCGCGCCTTCGTCATCTATTGGGATTCCGACCTCAGCGGTGGCCGCGTGCCCGATTCCCATGGCCTCGCCAAAGGTCAGCTGGCGATCAGCAATGTGCACGTCGCGCAGGAGATGCAGCGCAGCAACAACGTCGTCATCGCCCACGAAATCCTGCACACCATGGGCGCCACCGACAAATACGACTTCGGCAGTCTGCAGCCAAGCTACCCCGATGGCTTCGCCGATCCCGCCTCGAACCCGCGCTACCCGCAAGCACGCTGCGAACTGATGGCCGGCCGCATTCCCGTCTCCGAGTCGGAACTCTCCATGCCGCACTCCCTGCGCGAATGCCTGATCGGCCCGCTGACGGCGCGTGAGATCGGCATGCTTCCATAGACTTGAACATAGGGACTTGCTGCGTGCTATTTCTTCAATTCAAGCGCTGTTTTTTGACGCGAAGGACACCAAGAAAATAAAGAAAGTTTCGCAAAGGTATACGTGTCCAGATCTCGCACAATCAGCCAAGCTCTGAATCTTCGCGGGCCTTTGTGCCCTTTGCGTCCTCTGCGTCAAAAATCAGACGCCGCACTGGAAATGACGCAGCTCATCCGGGCGTCGTTTTGACGCCCCCTGACCGTACTCCTATACTCGCCCGATGATAGAAACCGACAAGCTCCAGCCCGGCCGCCTCGTCTCGCCCGGCGCCGCCACGCCGCAGGAAGACGCCATCGAGCGCGCCCTGCGCCCCAAGCGGCTCGCCGATTACGTCGGCCAGCAGAAGATCCGCGAACAGCTCGAAATCTTCATCAGCGCCACCAAGAATCGCGGCGAAGCGCTCGACCACGTGCTGCTGTTCGGCCCGCCGGGGCTCGGCAAAACCACGCTGGCCAACATCATCGCCGCGGAGCTGGGCGTCAATCTGCGCCAGACTTCCGGCCCGGTGCTCGAACGCGCGGGCGACCTTGCCGCGCTGCTCACCAATCTTGAAGCCAATGACGTGCTGTTCATCGACGAAATCCATCGTCTCTCGCCCGTCGTCGAAGAAATCCTCTACCCCGCGCTCGAAGACTTCCAGATCGACATCATGATCGGCGAAGGCCCGGCGGCGCGCTCGGTCAAGCTCGACCTGCCACCTTTCACGCTGATCGGCGCCACCACGCGTGCCGGCATGCTCACCAACCCGCTGCGCGACCGCTTCGGCATCAACGCCCGCCTGGAGTTTTATACGCCGCAAGAGCTGGCGCTGATCGTCAGCCGCTCGGCGCGCCTGCTCGAAGTCGGCATCGACGACGAAGGCGCCTTCGAAATCGCCCGCCGCTCACGCGGCACGCCGCGTATCGCCAACCGCCTGCTGCGGCGCTGCCGCGACTATGCCGAAGTCAAAGCCGACGGCCGCATCACCAAAACCGTCGCCGACGCCGCGCTGATCATGCTCGACGTCGACCACCTCGGTCTCGACATCATGGACCGCAAGATGCTGCTCGCCATGCTCGAAAAATTCGCCGGCGGCCCGGTCGGCCTCGACAACCTCGCCGCCGCCATCGGCGAAGCGCCCGACACCATCGAAGACGTCCTCGAACCCTACCTTATCCAGCAAGGCTACCTGCAGCGCACCCCGCGCGGTCGCGTGGCGACGCCGGCGATCTGGCGGCATTTTGGCTTGGCGCAACCCCGCGCGGATGGCGCGGGGGATTTGTTTGGGGGGTGAGTATCGCGCTACCTCACTGGTTGGGGGCAATAGGAGTAGATCTACTTCGTAACGCTACTTGTAGCGTATTATTAAATTTACAAATAGTCACCTTGGATAGGAGGTTTGCTATTGACGATCTCATTGATTGCTCTATCATTCAGGCCATCTAGCCCCTAGCAGTACGCCGTTCCCGCCATTCTGAACGAGCCGAACCTTGGGGCTTTATTTTGTCTATAGAGGAAAATATGCCAACGGCAATATTGATTGACGGCGCGTATTTCATCAAAAGATTCCGCGCTCTTGAACCCAATAATGCGCTCAACGCAAGTCGCGTTGCCGAGCAAGCTTGGCGTTGGGGGATGGCGCACTTAAGAGAAGGTAGAGAACGCCGTCACGAGCTGTACCGCATCTTTTTCTACGATTGTCCGCCGCTAGACAAAAAGATGCATAACCCAATAACAAAAAAGCCCGTTGATTTTGGCAAATCTGATGAGGCCAAGTTTAGACTTGAACTACACCAGTGCCTCAGAACTAAACGGAAGGTCGCTCTACGTCTTGGTCATATAGCAAATGATGTGCGCTGGACATTTAAACCCCAGGTTGTTGAAGACTTGCTGAAAGGGCGAAAACTGTTGACGGAAGTTGGTGAAAACGACGTCATCCCGAGCTTTCGCCAGAAGGGCGTTGACATGAGAATTGGAATCGATATCTCAGCACTCGCGTTAAAAAAACAAGTTGATCAAATAGTTCTGATAGCAGGTGATGCAGACTTTGTACCTGCCGCTAAATTAGCTAGACGTGAAGGTGTGGATTTTGTTCTTGATCCCATGTGGCAAGCAATTCCTCCAAGTCTGAACGAGCACATTGATGGCTTACGTTCAACTTGCCCAAATCCATCAGCAAAGGCTGAGAAGCTGGGCAAATCATAAGATCACACGGTTAAGGGACGTAGGGCGCAATAACCGAAGGGCATTGCGCCGAATTGCCGGCTCCATACGCAAACATCCGGTGCAATGCGCTGCGCTGATTGCACCTTACAAAACTACCAAACAACAAAACGCGTGGCCAGCACGCGACAAGAACCCATCATCACGCCGCCTGCCGCGAAACCTCCTCGACGGCTTTGTTGAGCGTTTCTTCGGGTACGCCTTGTTCGCGCAGGATGGCGACGAGCTGTGCCAGCGCTGAGCCTTCGAGCTGTTCGATGTCTTTACGCAAGCCGGCGCCGACGTAGGCGCGCATGAGTGCCTGGTAGCCGGAGAAGCCGCGCAGCGGGGCGATGCGCTTGAGGTCGTCGACCACGTCTTCGGGCATGCGCAGGGTCACCGATGTCATCGGGCGGTCTTTGCCCAGGCGCTTCTTAAGCGTTTCCATTTTCATAGCGTTTCCTCTCCAGGGCTTCTGCCTTGCGTGCCGAGATGATGCGGATGTAATCGTCTTCGACAATCATGGGTACGACGAACAGCACACGGAAGGCGAAGTCCACACCCAGCGCTGCGTCGCGCGTTTCGGCGTTGCGCGAGGCGTCACTGAGGGTGATGAAGGGATCGAGAAAAACCTCGGCGGCGTGCTCGATCGAACGACACGCCGTGTTTGCTTAGATTGCTGGCGGCTTTATCTGCGCCCAACGGAAGTGAAGTCCGCGCAAGACGAAGTCGAGATCCATCTACGCATGATAGGTGACGTATTGATAACGTCAATACGTTTTCATCCACGCGTTCGTGAGGCGAGCTTGTCTGATCCGGCGCAACGCCTTGCGGTTCTTGCGCCCGACTCATCTGTAGCACCGTAAAATACGCGGCTGAAACCTTTCTGGCCTCTCATGCAGTCTTCCCGCCGCGCCGTCGTTCCCTTTGCTCTTGTCTTCTTCTGCCAGTATTGCGCGCTGGGCATGTGGACGGTGCCCTTCAGCAACATTCTCAAAGCCGAGGGCCTGCAGGATCTGATTGGGGTGGCCTTCACGTGTAATGCGCTGGCTAGCTTCATCTCGCCGCTGTTCGTGGGGGCGATGGCGGATCGCCATATCTCGCCGGTCAAGCTGATGCGTCTGCTGTTCTGGCTGTCCGGCCTGTGTCTGGGTTTCACCTTTCTGGCGGTGGCGCAGCACTGGGGGAGCTTCTGGGTGTTGCTCGGCATGCAGCTGTATGCGCTGTGCTACAGCCCCACCAACAGCCTGGTGACGACGGCGGCTTTGCAACAGCTGCGCAATCCCTCGCGCGAGTTTGGCCCGCTGCGGCTGTGGGCGACGCTGGGCTGGATCGTGGCGGGTTGGCTGGTGAGCTGGGTGCTGGCGGGGGATGCGTCGCCGGTTTCGGGCTTTGTGTCGGCGGGCA
The DNA here is from genome assembly GCF_039631295.1 of Uliginosibacterium sediminicola. Taxonomy (NCBI): domain Bacteria; kingdom Pseudomonadati; phylum Pseudomonadota; class Betaproteobacteria; order Rhodocyclales; family Zoogloeaceae; genus Uliginosibacterium; species Uliginosibacterium sediminicola. The sequence continues at coordinate 186,501 of NZ_JBDIVE010000004.1, forward strand.
TCCTGATGGCTCTGGGCGTCTTCACTTACTGCTTGCCGCCCAGCGCGGCGGGCGGTGCGGGCGCGGCGTGCAACTGGAAGGAGCGCCTCGGGCTGGATGCGTTGCGCTTGCTGGGGCACCCCAATCACCGCGCGCTGCTGCTGACGGTGACGCTGTTTGGCATTCCGATGGCGGCCTACTATCCCTACACGCCGCTGCACTTGTCGGCGCTGGGCTTTGCGCACCCTTCGGCGACGATGACGCTGGGGCAGGTGAGCGAGGTGATCGCGCTGTTCTTCCTCGCGCGTGTGACGCGGCGTACCCACCTGAAGTCCGTTCTCGCGACGGGCTTGCTGCTGGGCGCCCTGCGCTACGCGCTGTTTGCGCTTGATCACCCGCTGGCGCAGTTGCTGGGTATCTCGCTGCACGGTGCGAGTTTCGCCTTCTACTACGTGACGGCGCAGATCTACCTGGCCGAGCACATCGAGACCGACATGCGCGCGCGGGCGCAGGCGCTGTTTGCCTTGCTGACCGGTGGCTTGGCGAACCTGTGTGGCTATCTGGGGAGCGGTGCGCTGTTCCAGGTGACGCAGGCCGCAGGGGGGCAGAACTGGCTGCTGTTCTGGGGGGTGATCAGCGCGGCAGCGTTCGCGGCGGCCTGCTATTTCATGCTGGCTTTCGAGCGCCGTTAGCGCGCGCTTTCATCACATCCACGCGCGGAACGATTCCCAGGCCAGCTTGGCGAGCAGGGTGATGGCGAGGATCAGGAACAGGCGGCGGATCCAGTGGTTGCCGCCGCGCATGGCCAGGCGCGTGCCAACCAGCGAGCCGAGGATGCCGGCGATGCCCATCGGAATCGCGAAGTGGTAGAAGACCATGCCGGCGGGCACCAGGAAGGCCAGCGCGGCGAGGTTGGTGCCGAAGTTGACCACCTTGGCGCAGGCCGAAGCGCGCAGGAAGTCGAAGTGGAAGCAGCGCACGAAGAGGAACAGCAGGAAGCTGCCGGTGCCCGGGCCGATGAAGCCATCGTAGAAACCGATCGCCAGGCCGAGGGCGAGACCTTTGTAGAGGTCGCCACGGGTGATCTCCTTGTGCGCATCCTGCGTGCCGAACTGTGGGCGGAACCAGGTGTAGACCAGCATCACGGCGAGGATCACGACCACCACCGGCTTCATCCAGCTGGTCGGCACGATGGACATCACGCTGACCCCTGCCAGCGCACCGATGAAGGCGGACGCTGCAGTCAGCAGCACCAGGCGCCAGGGCAGCGCGATCCGCGTGGCGTACTGGTGCACCGAGGTGGCGTGACCGCAGATCGAGGCGAGCTTGTCGGTGCCCATCAACTGCGCCGGGCTGGCTGTGGTGAGGATGGCGTAGAGGCCGGGTACCTGGATCAGGCCACCACCACCGACGGCCGCGTTGATGATGCCGGTGACAAAGGCCAGCGGCAGCAGAATCAGGAATTCGGGGCTCATGAGGCGCGCGCCCTGCGGGCGTGGGTGATGCGGAGGGAAGCGGGAGTTTAACGCAATTGCGCTAAGCTGCCGGCTCGCTCAGGATAGCGCCTCACTTCTGCGGACCCCGATCAGCCATGTCTTTGCGTACACGTCTTGCCCACCCATATGCCTTGCTGACGCTGACAGTGCTGTTCTGGTCGGGCAACTGGGTGGTCGGGCGCGGTTTTCGCGGTGATGTGCCACCGGTAGCGCTGGCTTTCTGGCGCTGGGTGATTGCCTTTGGCTGCGTATTGCCGTTTGCCTGGCCGCATCGCGCACAGTGCCTGCCAGCCTTGCGCGCGCATTGGCCCATTCTGCTTGCGCTCGGCTTGTTCGGCGTGGCGGGCTACAACACGCTGGCCTATGTCGGCCTGCAGTTCACCACGGCCACCAATGGCGTGCTGCTCAATTCCTTCATTCCCATCGTCATCATCGGTTTGTCCTTTGCCTTTTTCGGCAAGCGTCTGGCCTGGCATGAGGTGCTGGGCGTTGCGGTGTCGCTCAGCGGCGTGACGGTGGTGGTGGCGCATGGCGAATTCGCCCGCTTGGCGGCGCTGAGCTTCAATATTGGCGACTTGTGGATCATGGCCTCGGTGCTGGTGTGGGCGCTGTACACCTTGTTATTGCAGTTCCGCCCCGCTGCTTTGCACCCGATGAGCTTGCTGTGGCTGCTGACCGGCGTCGGCATCATCGGTCTGGCGCCGTTCTATGCTTGGGAACTGGCATCAGGACGCATGATTCATGCAACGCCGGCCGCACTGGCCGGTATGGCGTATACGGGCATCTTTCCGGCTTTCCTCGGTTATGTGTTCTGGAATCGTGCGGTGGCGCAGGTCGGCGGTTCGGTGGCGGGGCTGTTCATCCACATCATGCCGGTGGCGACGCCTTTGCTGTCAGCGATTTTTCTCGGCGAGGTACCGCATCTGTACCACTTCGCAGGGATGGCGCTGATCCTCGGTGGCATCCTGGTGGCGACGCGGCGAAGCAAAGCGTGACGGGCTTGGCGTCTGATCTCTTCAAGCTGGTGTAACGTGCGCCGTAGATCTTGAGCGAGTGGCACATCGAAGAAAGGCCACCAACGAGGAGACACGGGGATGGAGAAGGAACTGCATCGACTGCAGGCGGATCAGCTGCATCTGAATGACGCATTACCCTGGGATGTGCTTGATCTCTCTGGCACCTTGCTGCTGAGCAAGGGCAATGTGGTGCGCAGCGAGGCCCAGCTCAATGAATTGCTCGCCCGCGGCATGTTTGTCGATGCGGCTGAGTACCAGGCTTCCCGCCAGAGCAGTGCGCCGCGCGAGAAAGTGTATGACCCGATCTACCTGATGGAGTCGGTGCAGGCGCATCTGGCCTGGTTGCTGGAGGCGCTGCCGCGTGATGGCAGCTTTGCCGGCGATGTGCGCAACCAGGCGCAACAGGTGGCGGTGCTGGCCAAAAAGAGTCCCGATCTGGCGCTGGCCTCGATCCAGCTGATGGAGCATCGCAACTACCCGATTGCCCATAGTTTCCATGTCGCCGTGCTGGTCGAATTGCTCGCTGCGCGTGCCGGCTGGCCGCAGGCAGAGCGCGAAAGGCTGTGTTGTGCGGCGCTGACCATGAATGTCGGCATGCTGCAGTTGCAGCTGAGTCTGCGCAATCAGCGCGAGTCGCCCAACGCCGCGCAGCGCGAGCAGATCCGCAATCATCCGGCTGAATCGGCGCGCATCCTGATGCAGTGTGGCGTCGAAGACCGCGAGTGGTTGCGTGCGGTGCTCGAACACCATGAGACGCTTGACGGCACGGGCTACCCGCGGAAGGTGAAAAACCCCAGCGAGCTGGCCCAGCTGATCCGCGTGTGCGATGTGTTCAGCGCCAAGATCAGCCCGCGCGCTTATCGCAAACCGGTGCTGGCCAGCGAGGCCACGCGCATCCTGTTTGCTCAGCAAGGGCAGGATCCCTCCAGCCCCTGGCCGGGCATGTTGATCAAGGAACTGGGCATCTACCCGCCGGGCACCATCGTCAAGCTGGTCAATGGCGAGGTGGCCGTGGTCTACAAGCGTGGCGCGACGGCCAAGGCGCCGCTGGTCAAGACCCTGATCAACGCCAAGGGCCTGGCCACCATCGATCCGTTCCAGCGCAATTGTGCCGAAGCGGATTTCGCAATTGCCGCCGTGATGCGCCCCGACAAGTCGCTGGTCGGGCTCGATTTCAAGCAGATCTGGTGCAAGCCCTGAGGCGGCTCAGAACGCGTAATCGATGCTCAGCGGTGCGTGGTCGGAGAAGCGCTGCGCCTTGAACACGGCCGCCGCGCGGGCAGTGGCGGCCAGCGCGGGTGTCGCCAGCTGGTAATCCAGACGCCAACCGACATTGTTGGCCCAGGCCTGACCACGGTTTGACCACCAGGTGTAGCTCTCGCCAGTCGTCTCCGGATGCAGGCGGCGATAGACATCCACCCAGCCCAGTTCGTCCTGCACGCGGCTCATCCAGGCGCGCTCTTCGGGCAGGAAGCCGGAATTCTTCTGATTGCTCTTCCAGTTCTTGAGGTCGATTTCCTGGTGCGCGATGTTCCAGTCCGCACACACGATGACCTCGCGACCGCTTGCGTGCAGCGCCGCCAGACGCGGGTAGAACAGGTCCAGGAAGCGGAACTTGGCCTGCTGGCGTTCCTCCGAGCTGGAGCCCGAGGGCACGTACAGCGAGATGATCGATACGTCCTTGCCGGCATGCGAGAAATCGGTCTGGATGTAGCGCCCTTCGGCATCGAACTCCGCATCGCCGATGCCGCGCGAGATCACGCCAGGCTGGCGGCAATACAGCGCAACGCCGCTGTAGCCGCGTTTCTCGGCGCAGAAGAAATGCCCGCTGTAGCCCGCCGGGTGCAGCAGATCCTGGGTCAGATCCGCTTCCTGTGCCTTCACTTCCTGCAGGCACACCACGTCGGCGTCTTGCGCCGGCAACCAGTCGAAGAAACCCTTGCTGGCAGCCGAGCGGATGCCGTTGAGGTTGGCTGTGATGACGCGTAACATCGGGCCGTCCAATAGTTGAGATTGATCAGTCGTGCATTCTAGTCATAGTCAGGAATTTCTGGCCCTCGCGGTCGATAAAGGCGTGCTGCGTTTTGGCGAGTTCAAGATCAAGTCCGGCCGCCTCTCGCCGTACTTCTTCAACACGGCGCTATTTGACGACGGCGCCTCCTTCGGCGCGCTGTGCGGCTACTACGCGCAAGCCATCCGCGCCAGCGGCATCGCCTTCGACACCTTGTTCGGGCCGGCCTACAAAGGCATCCCGCTGTCCGCCGGCACGGCCATCGCGCTTGCTGCGCAAGGTCAGAATCTGCCGTTCTGCTTCAATCGCAAGGAAGCCAAGGATCATGGCGAGGGCGGTGTGATCGTCGGCGCACCGCTCAAGGGCCGTGTGCTGGTGATTGACGATGTGATCTCCGCCGGCACCTCGGTGCGCGAATCCGTCGAGCTGATCAAGGCCGCTGGCGCCGAGCTGGCCGGTGTGGTGATCGCGCTCGACCGCATGGAACGTGGCACCGGCGCGCTCAGCGCGGTGCAGGAAGTGCGCGAATCCTTCGGCGTGCCGGTGATTGCGGTCGCCACGCTGGCCGATCTGATGCAATATCTGCAAGACAGTCCGACGCTGGCCGCGCATCTGCAGTCGGTCCAGCAGTATCGCGATACCTACGGCGTGGCGTGAGGAGCCGGCGATGAAAGCTTTGCTGCGCATAACGTGTCTGGCCACGCTGGCGTTCGGTAGCCAGTGGGTGGCGGCGCAGACGCGCAGCTACTGCTGTGTCGACAGTTCCGGCCACAAGACCTGCGGCGACCCCCTGCCGCAAGTCTGTTACGACCGTGCCTATCGCGAGATGTCGCCTTCCGGGCGCGTGGTGCGTGAGGTCGAGGCGCCGCTGACGCCTGAACAGCGTGTCCGGCGCGATGCCGAACTCAAGGCGCAGCGCGATCGTGCGATTGCCACGGCCGAAGCACAGCGCCGTGATCGCGTGCTGATGGACACCTACAACAGCGTCAGCGAGATCGAGGCGCGACGCAATCGCGACATCGCCCCGCTCGAAACCGAACTCAAGATTGCCAAATCGCGCGAGGCCGATTTGCTGGCCGCGCGTGCCAAGCTCGAAAAGCAGGTGCCGGCCAATGGCGCCGTGCCGCACGATGTGGCAGATCGACTCGCCACCAATACCTCTGAACTGGCTGCCGTGCGCTCCGTGATCGACAGCAAGCAACGCACCCTTGACGCGACACAAGCGCGCTTTGAGCAAGACCGCACGCGCTATCTCGAACTGAGCGAAGCGGCGGCCAAGAAACGCCCCTGAACGCCCAGCCTCGCAGGCAGACTTTCGGGCAAGAACGCCGACCTTCCGGGCAAGCGCCCGTCACGCGCCGCGTGTGCGCTGCATCATGTGCCCATGGCTTGTACGGGACTACCCGTGGGCGCGTGACAGGGTTTGCAATTGTTCATCAATTCACCGTCATTTCCCCTCAACCTTTTCGGTTAATAAACGTTAAAAGGTTTAAGGATTGCGCAGTTTCAGCGGCTCACATGCCGTGCGAATGAGGCAACTCCTGGAGACAGGCACAACAGAGAGTCTGTCCGGTACAACCGGAGTTTGAAATGACGGTGAAGATCATGAACATGATGACGGGTGAACAACTCTCCGACATGGAGCGTTACGGCGAAGAAGTGCTCAACGCCAACTGGTTGCCGCAACAAGTGCTCAGTGTCGGCCTGCAGCTGGTCAGCTCGGCGGTGCGGGCAACACCGCCGGCGCTGCAGGACATTGATGACTTCATGTCACGCCTGTACCGCTCACAAGAGTGAGTGACTTCTCACAGGGCGTGCGTCCGGTCGCCACGCGCGAATCCGCGCAGTGGCGTCGTCAGCCCACGTCCGAGTGCGATCACCTTGAAGATCTCGCCCATGTCGTGGGCGCCGATCAGGCGTTGCAGCGCGCGTGAGGCGCGCAGGTAGTCGGCACTGTCCGTCTCGCCCCGCTGCGCCAGTCGCTCCAGCACCCCGCAATTGACCAGAAAGCTCGCCTGCGTGGTGTAACCCATCACCTCCAGGCCTTGCGCGAACGCCGCTTCGGCCACCGCGGTGAAATCCACAAATGCAGTGATGTCGTTGAGGCCAGGCCAGCGCAGCAGATCGGTGTGCGCGCGGTGGCGGTAATAGCATTGCAGCGTGCCGTGGCTGCGCGAGGGCAGGTAGTACTCGGCGGCCGGGTAGCCGTAATCGATCAGCAGCACCGCGCCCTGTTGCAGACTGCGCGCCCACTCGCCGATCCAGGCTTGCGCCGAGGGGCAGATTTCGCTGCAGTATTCGCCGTCGGTGCTGGCGGGCGGCGCAGGCAATCTGGCTACGTGTGCGCGCAGGTCTTCGTTCAGCGGACGTTCTTGCCAAGCCAGCGCGTCCGCATCGAGCGTCACGCCGCGTTCGTGACAGACACCGTCGCGCCAGACCAGGCAATGCACCGGCATCACATCCAGCACTTCGTTGGCGATGACGCAGCCGGCAAAGCGCTGCGGCAAGGCATCGAGCCAGCGCACGCGCGGCAGGAGATGCGGCACGCGCGCCTTGAGGGTTTCCTGCTGGCGGGCACGCAGCTCGCCGGAGAGTTCGAGGATCGCGTAGCTGTCGGGCAAGTGACCATCGGCTTCCAGCGTGCTGAGGATGTCGGCCGCCAGCATGCCGGTGCCGGCACCGACTTCGATGATCTGCGCGGCCGACTGCGCCATCACCTCAATGATCTGCGTGGCCAGGGCCGCGCCGAACAAGGGCGTGATTTCCGGCGCGGTGATGAAGTCGCCGTCTTCGCCGAACTTGCGCGAGCCGCCGCTGTAATAGCCGAGGCCGGGCGTGTACAGCGCCAGCTCCATGTAGCGTGCGAAGCTGATCCAGCCGCCGGCACGCTTGATCTCGGCATGGATCAGCGCGGTCAGTTGTGCGGAATGCGCCAGCGCGTCGGGCGAGGGGGCTGGCAGGTCGTTGAGCGGGGTCTGTGCGGTCATGGCGTGATTGTACCGTCGGGTACAATGCGGCATGGCTGCTGATCATCCGGACGCGGCATTCGCCCAGGGCGAAAGCGCCGTCCTTCCCATCTTCCCGCTCGGTAATGTCCTGTTGCCGGGCGGGCGCATGAAGCTGCGCATTTTCGAGGCGCGCTACATGGACATGGTTGCGCGCTGCATGCAGGCAATGTTGCCTTTCGGCATCTGCCTGATCGAGCAGGGCCGCGAAGTCGGTGAAGCTGCCACGCCGCACGCCGTCGGCGTCGAAGCGCATATCGTGGATTGGGACATGCAGCAGCAAGGCGTGCTGGGCATCACCGTCCAGGGCGGGCGCCGCTTTCGCATTGCCGCCCATCGCGTGACGCCGGAAAACACCGTGACGGCCGATGTGCACTGGCTGGCCGAGCAGGATCTGGTGGTGCCGACCCAGTACAGCGCCTTGCAGAACTTATTGCGCCTGATCGCGGCGGACAAGGGCAAAGAGGTGATCGTCGCGCCCTACGACTTCGAGCACGCCTGCTGGCTGGCCTACCGTTTCATTGAAGTGCTGCCGATTCCGCCGCTGGCGCGGCTGCGCTTGCTGGAGCTCGATGATGCGCAGATGCGGCTGGATATCCTCCACACCTATCTGCGCGAACACGGCCTGATCAAGTAGCGCTCAGTTGTGCCGGCTGAGCTGGCTGGACAGCGAATTGTCCCAGGTCACCAGGCCCAGTTCGCGCAGGCGGCGCAGATTGTTGATGGTCGCTTCACCCGCCGTTTCCTGCAGCGTGAGCACGGCTTTGCGGCCGTCGATGAGGATCAGCAAGGCGCGCATGCGCGATTCGAGCTTGAGGGCTCGGGTACGAATCTCTTCGCTGCCTGCGGCAGTCTTGAGGGGGATCAGGCTGGGGTCCAAGCTGTGCTTCCACTTCTGCTGATGGCCAATCGCCAGGTTCACACGCTACGCGAGCGTTTCGCTGTGTGGCATCAGGAAGAACCCGCGCCTGTCGGCAGCGCCCGCTGAGGTCCCTCAAGCGGACTCTTGAGGCCGCCCGCCAGCCAAGGCTGGCGCGGCGTTTTGCGCCTCAAATTGCCGAGTGGACTGCACTTAACCGAAGTATTGTTCGTGATGCATGAACAGCAGCAAGGCTGCCAGCGCGTACGGTGCGGCGGTTTCGATCAGGGCGCGCAGCAAGCTGCGTGTCTGCTTGTTGATGATCGTCTGCGGATGATGAATGTGAAACATGATGATTCTCCTTGCGCGGGCGTGTCAGGGCCCGGCCTGTTGTGCCGTGCAGCTGCGAAGGCAGTGCGTGTCAGATGCCGAAAGGTGTGCCCGGGCGTGGCTCGGGATGGGACGCACGGCCGCGCAGATGCGGCGTGGCGGCAAAGGGCTGGGCAAGGAACGGGTCGCAGGAGACCAGGTGCCTTGCGTTGGCCGTGCCGTGAATGGGCTTGGACATGGGGTCACCTGTTGATGAAGTATTGCGTGTTTGAACTATAGACCCGCTTGTGCTCGAATAAGCCTAATTCATTGTTCGGCTGAGTCGAACAATTCAACGCGAGGTGCGCCATGAAGCATTTTGTCGAACTGCAGACTTTTCTCTGCGTAGCCGAGCTGGGTTCCTTTTCGGCGGCGGCGCGGCGCCTGGGCCTGGCGCGTTCGACAGTGAGCATGCATGTGCAGACGCTGGAGGCAGCGCTGGGTATGGCCTTGTTCAACCGCAGCACGCGCCATGTTTCGCTGACCGCCGATGGCGAGCGTTATGCCGAGCGCGCGGCGGTGCTGGTCAGCGGCCTCGATGATCTGAGTGCCGAGTTCTCGCGCCGTGCCGGCCGCGTGGCCGGCCATCTGCACGTGCAGATGACCGAGTCGATTGCCAACACCCTGGTATTGCCGCGGATGGCGGAATTCCTGCGCGATTACCCCGATCTGGCGCTGCGCATTTCACTCTCCGAGCGCGCGCCGGATCTGGCCGCCGAGGGCATCGACGTGGCCTTGCGCCTGTCGGCGGCCAAGGATTCGGCGTATCGCTACCGGCGCTTTGGCCAGGTCAGCTTTGTGATGGCGGCGAGCCCGGCCTATCTGGCGCGTTTTGGCACGCCCAAGCATCCGAATGACTTGCTGCGTCATCGCATGATCGACTTCTTCGATGCCGATGCTGGCAAGCCCATCGATTACGTGCTGGTCAAAGGGCGCGAGAAGATCACCGTGGCGGCCGACGGCGATCTGGCCGTGGACAACGCGCGTGCCGGCCTGAGCTGCGCGCTGGCGGGCGTGGGCATTTACGAGGATTTCGATTTCCTGCTGCGCCCGCATCTGGCCGAGGGCAAGCTGCTGCGCGTGCTGCCGGACTGGTTGCGGCCGGGGCCGGCGGTGGTGGCCCTGTATCCGGGCGGGCGGCAAAGCTCAGCGCCGGTGCGCGCCTTCCTGAAATTCCTTGATGGCGTGCTGGGTCCGGCGCTGCAGAACCGCGGCGTTTAGACCGCGCTGCCGAAGCCGGCGTCGGTCGACAGCGCTTCCGGACGATGGCGCGGCATGTCGAGCCCCTGCGCCGGATCGGCAATGGCTTCGATGTGCAGCACCGGCACGAAGGATTGCAGACCGCCGAAAATGGTGGCGAAGGACACATCAGCAGCATCACGGCCGCTGCCAAAGCGCACGAAGCCCATCGGGATGGCGGTGCCGGAGGGGTCGAACAGATACCAGCGGTGGCTGAGGAAGACTTCGACATAGGCGTGGAAGTCGGTCGGCCCGAGTGCCGGATCGGCGCCGTAGTCGATGCCCGAGGTAAAGCGGGCCGGGATGTTGACGGCGCGGCACATGGCGATCATCAGATGCGCGAAATCGCGGCATACCCCCGCGCCTTGCTGGATGCTGTTGAGCGCCGAGGTGTTGGGGTTCGATACGCCGGATTTGAAAGTCATGCGGCTGCGCACCCAGCGCTGGATCGCCAGCACGCGGCTGTAGCCCTTGGGCAGGGCGCCGAATTCGCGCGCGGCAAAGACATGCAGCGCGTCCGACTCGCAGTAGCGGCTGGGGTACAGGAAGGGCAGCACTTCGGCCGGCAGCTGGGCGATCGGCAGCTCCATCAGCTGATCGGGCTGGTCGACGTAGTGGCGGATGTCCACCGTGGCCTCGTAACGCACGGTCAGCGCGCCGCGTTCGGCCCGCAGGCGCATGAAGCGGTTGCCGGAGACATCGGTGTAATGCGTGCAAGGCACCGGCTGGGTGATGCTCAGACGCTCGTTGAGGATGCGCTGGCAGGGCGTGTGGGCGGCCTGGACATTGAAGATGAAGTCACAGGGCCACTCGCCGATTTGATAGGCGAGTTCGAGTGAGAAGCGTAGCCTGACCATGATGTACCTCGTGAGCGTGCGGTGGAGCACGCTGCAGTCAGGATGAAATGGGGCGGCGGCCCGTGGGGCCGTGCTGACTGTGTGTCGGTGCGGACACCCCACTGTAACAGGCCGCAGCCGCTGCCGCGCGGCGCACGTCAACTATTGCGCAGATTCGCTGCCAGCGGCCTTGCCGCGGCGCTTGTCGCGCAGATAGCTGGTCTTCTCGCGCAGTTCGATGTCGAACAGATCGGTGGCGCGGAACAGGTCGATGAGTTTCTTGTAGCCGTAGTTGCGGGCGTCGAACGAGGCCTGGTTGGCAATGTGCTGGCCGACGCGGCCCAGATGCGCCCAGCCATCGTCGCCCTCGGCCGCTTGCACGGCATTGCGCAGCAGGCTGACCAGGCGCGCATCGCCCTTGAGCGCCTTGGCCGACTTTTTGGTGACCGTGCTGTCGACCTCGGTGCTGACCGCTTCTTCGGTGTCGAGGTAGAGGAACTTCGAGCAGGCATTGACGAAGGCCAGCGGCGACTTGCGCTCGCCGAAGCCGACCACGGTCTTGCCGTCGGCTTGCAGGCGCGTGGCCAGCGGCGTGAAATCGGAATCGGAGGAGACCAGCGCAAACACATCGACCTTGCGGCCGTAGAGGGTGTCCATGGCGTCGATGACCAGGGCGATGTCGGTGGCGTTCTTGCCCTTGGTCAGGTCGAACTGCTGGATCGGCTGGATGGCGTATTCGTGCAGCAGGCGCTCCCAGGAATTGAGGCGCTCGCCCTTCCAGTTGCCGTAGGCACGGCGGATGCCGACCGTGCCCAGCGCCGCCAGCTCGTTGAGGATCACATCAACATGGGTGGCCGGCGCATTGTCGGCGTCGATGAACAGGGCAACGAAACGGTCGGGCGTACTCATGTCCTGCCTCGCTTGGCATCAAAGCAGGCATTGTAGTCGCCCGGCCGTCCGCGGCCCGGTTTGTTTTCAGAGGATCTGGGCAACCTCGTCAAAGCCCAGACGCGGGCCACGCGGATAGTTGCCGGCGACATCGCCGTAACCGATGTTGATCAGGAAGTTGGCGCGGTAGCGGCCGTCGGCAAAGAACTCGGCATTCACCTTGTCGGCATCGAAGCCGCCCATCGGGCCACAGTCCAGACCCAGCATGCGTGCAGCGATGATCAGATACGCGCCTTGCAGGGTACCGTCACGCAGGCCGACCTTGTCGGCGAGAGCCGGATTGGCCTCGTACATCGGGCGTGCATCGTAGGCCGGGAATTGCGTGGCGAGATGCTCGAAGAAGCGGCTATCGGTGGCGACGAGGACGGTCAGCGGCGCGGCCATGGTCTTTTCCAGATTGCCGGCGGCCAGCGCCGGGCGCAGACGCTCGCGCGATTCCTTCGATTGCAGGAACAGGAAACGGCCAGCCTGGCTGTTCATCGAGGTCGGGCCCCATTTGAGCAATTCATGCAGGGCATGGATCGTTTCTGCGCTGACCGGTTTGTCGGTGAAGCGGTTGAAGCTGCGTGCAGTGCGGAATACCAGGTCATAGGCCTGCGCGGGGAGCGGAAAATCCATCAGAAACCTCCGGTCGGATGTGGCCACAGTGCGGCCAAGTGAGTGAAAACGGTTCAATGCGTGGCTGTCGTGCGGATCATCGCGGCGAACTGTACTGCGGAATAGCCGGTGCGGTTGTGATCGATGCGGATCATGCGCCGGCCATGTTCGAGGATGAAGTTCGGCAAGCCTTGAGCACCGCTGGCTTGCAGCATGGCGCGTGCGCGTTTGGCGGCGTTGCCCAGATTGGTCAGCTCGGCATCGAGCGCGGCCTTGAAATGCGTGGGCAGGATGTCCATGCCGCGTGCGAAACGTTCCAGCGGTTCGCGCTGGCAAACGTCCAGTCCGGCCTGGAAGTGGGCGTTCTGGATCGTTTCGAGCATGTCCAGACCACCGCTGACGATGCAGCGCTCGGCGGCCAGCACGGCGGCGGCCGGCAGCGTGGAGTCGAAGACCAGCTGATCGGCATCGCGGACGCGGGCTTTGTAGGCCTCGCCAAAGTCCAGCCCGCTGCTGGTCTGGATGCGCTGATCAGCCAGACTCAGCTGGGCGCGCTGTTCTTTGTCCAGCGCCGTGGGCTGGGCGTAGAGCAGGCCGGGGTGAAAGCGCAGATGCAGTTCATCACCCAGCACGGCGAGGCTCTCGCGCAGCATTGGACCCGCCCCGTAACACCAGCCACAGAGCGGATCGAAGATGTAGTGAAGGCTTGCGTGCATCGCTTCGTACCGGGCCTGATCAGGCACCACTGTAGCGCGTACGGGATGGCGAAACATTTCGGCAATGTAAATAGGTCATTGCTTTAAACGGCATAATCGCGGCCCCGTACGCGGTCGGCGGACTTAGTCGAGCGCCTTGCTGACCACCTCGCTGACATCGCTGGACAAGCCCACATGGGCGCGAATGCGTTCGAGCTGCACGCGGGCCAGCGCCTGGCGCGCTGCATCGAACTTCTTCCAGCGGTCAAACGTGCGCGCGATGCGCGAGGCCACCTGCGGATTCATCGCATCGAGCTCGACGATCACATCGGCCGCCAGCTTGTAACCGCTGCCGTCTGCCGCATGGAAGTGTTTGGGATTGGCGGCGCAGAAGGCGCGCACCAGCGCATAGACCTTGTTCGGATTGCGGATGTCGAAGGCCTCGTGCGCCATCAGCGCGCGGACGTCGGCTGTCGTCGTCGCCAGACGCGAGGTCGATTGCACCTGCAGCCATTTGTCGACCACCAGGGCTTCGTGCTTCCACTTGCTGTAGAAGCTGTCGAGCACGGTGTGGCGCGCCGGGATGTCGAGGTTGGCGATCGCGCTGAGCGCAGCCATGGTGTCGGTCATGTTGGCCGCTTGCTCGTAGTGGCTGAGCACCAGCGCGTTGGCAGCTTCATCGCCAAGCTCGGCCAGATAGCCGAGGCAGGCATTGCGCAGCGCGCGCTTGCCCGACTGCGCACCGTCCGGCGAGTAGGGTGCGTCGATGGCGAGCTGCGCGTAGGCGCTTTCGAACTCGCTGCGCAGCGCGCGCGCCAGATGCTGACGCAGGGCGAGGCGGGCGGCGTGGATCGCATCCGGATCGACCACTGCCATCTGTTCGGCGAGGTAGGTTTCGGACGGCAGCAGCAGCGCTTCCGCGACCAGCGCCGGATCACCAGCGGGCGCGAAGGCCGAGGCAAGCAGGGCGCGGATGGCGTCGACGTAGGGCGCTGGAATCCACTCCCCCTGCGCCTTGTGCTCAACACCCTTGAGCAGGATGCCCGTCGCCAGTCGCTGGCCGGCCTCCCAGCGATTGACGGCGTCGCTGTCATGCGCCATCAGATGTGTGAGCGCGGCGTCGCTGTAGTCGTAATCGAGCACGACCGGCGCCGAGAAGCCACGCAGCAGCGAAGGCACGGGCTCGCTCGCGATGTCTTCAAAGACGAAGGTCTGTGTGTCTTCGCGCAGCGTCAGCACGCGTTGCGTGCCGGCAGCGGAGGTTTCGCCAGACAGCCGCAGCGGCAGTTCCTTGCCGGCGGCATCGAGCAGGCCGATCACCAGTGGCAGGTGATACGGACCGCGCGCTTGCGGCAAGCCATCGGCGGCCATGCGTTCTTCGTAAGGTGTGGCCGGGTAATGTTGTGTCACCGTCAGCGTATAGCGCTTGGCGGCGGCATCGAATGCGCTCTTCACGACGAGGCGCGGCGTGCCGGCCTGGTTGTACCAGCGCTGGAATTGCGTGAGATCCAGACCCGAAGCGTCCTGCATCGCGGCGACGAAATCCTCGCAGGTCACCGCCTGGCCGTCGTGGCGCGCGAAATAGAGATCCATGCCTTGGCGGAAAGCTGCCTTGCCGATCAGGGTGTGGATCATGCGGATCACTTCCGCGCCCTTTTCGTACACCGTGGCGGTGTAGAAGTTGTTGATCTCGGCGTAGCTGGCCGGGCGGATCGGGTGCGCCATCGGGCCCGCATCTTCCGGGAACTGCGCGGCGCGCAAGGTACGCACTTCCTGGATGCGCGTCACGCCAGCCGAGTGCACATCCATGCCGAAGTTCTGGTCGCGGAAGACGGTCAGCCCTTCCTTGAGCGAAAGCTGGAACCAGTCGCGGCAGGTGACGCGGTTGCCGGTCCAGTTGTGGAAGTACTCGTGCGCGACCACGCGGTCGATGTTCTGGTAATCGGTGTCGGTCGCCGTGTCGGGGCGGGCCAGCACGTACTTGGTGTTGAAGATGTTGAGGCCCTTGTTCTCCATGGCGCCCATGTTGAAGTCGCCCACCGCGACGATCATGTAGTGCTCCAGGTCCATCTCCAGCCCGAACACATCCTCGTCCCACTTCATCGATTTCTTCAGCGCAGCCAGCGCGTGATCGCACTGGTCGAGCTTGCCCGGCTCCACATAGACCGCGCATCGCACGCGGCGGCCCGATGTCGTGGTGTAGTAATCCTCGACCACATCCAGCTTGGCGGCGACGCAGGCGAAGAGATAAGCCGGCTTGGCGAAGGGATCTTCCCATTTGGCCCAGTGAAAGCCGTTTGCTTCATCGCCCTGCGCCACCGGATTGCCATTGGCCAGCAGCACCGGAAAGGCCGCCTTGTCGGCATGCAGGGTGCAGCTGAACTTGGCCATCACATCGGGGCGATCCGGGTAGAAGGTGATGCGGCGGAAGCCCTGCGCCTCGCACTGCGTGAAGTAACCGTCTTTCGAGCGGTACAGGCCGGAGAGCTGGGTGTTCTTGTCCGGCTCGATACGCACCACCGATTCGAGCACAAAGGCCTCCGGCAGCGTCGTGATCGACAGCCCGGCGTCGCTCAGCACATAGTCGGCGGGGCTCAGCGCACGGCCGTCGATACTCAGCGCTTCAAGCTGCAGATCTTCGCCATCGAGCCACAGCGCGCTGGCCGTGGCGGCCGGATTGCGGCGCATCGACAGTCGCGCAGTCACCCGCGCGAAGCCGGTGTGGATGGCGATGTCCAGCGCAAGCTGGTCGACCAGATAGGCCGGTACGGTGTAGTCCTTGAGGTAGATGGTCTGGGCGGCGTTCATCAGCGGTGGTCCGGCAAGAGGGAGGGAAACATTCTGCATTGTACGACGCGCAGCATTTGCGCTAGATCAAGCCCGGCTGCATCGGGCGTGCCTTAAATTCAAGCTTGACACTTTGTCGGCTAAAAACATCATGCGCAAACTCCCCCTTCGTTTGAAGCACCTCTCGCAGGAGCATCGCGCCGCGCTGCTCCTCTCCGCCGCCGGCCGCGACGCGATGCCGCAGGACGACTCCGACCTGCCGTCCTTCGTCAAAGGCGTGTGCACGATTTTCCAGCAGGAAATGGAACCTCATTTCCAGGAGGAAGAACGCCACGTGCTGCCGCGCCTGCGCGAACTGGGCCGCGACGACCTCGCCGACCGCACCCTGGCCGAACACAACCAGATGCGCGCCCTGATCACCCAGATGGGCGAGGCACCCACCTCCGCCATGGTGCGCGATTTCTCGACCGTACTCCAAGGCCACGTCGAATTCGAAGAAGGCGTGGTGTGGGACGTGCTGGAAAGCTCGCGCGACCTGGTACTGAACGAAGCCTGAGCACGCGTGTGGTGCCAGCCTGTTGAAGCGGATCAGCTCAGACTGATACGGCAGCGGGCTGTCTTTCAAGCACACGGATGCTGCTGGCTTTGCCGTGCAAGCCCGATTCGATGTGGGATGCAGCCAGCTCCGGCCGCGCGTCGCCGCACATGAAAATGTCGACGGCGGCGTAGGCGTGTTCCGGCCAGGTGTGGATGCTGATGTGCGACTCTTGCAGCAGCAGCATGCCGGTGACGCCCATGTCGGGGCCAAAATGGTGAAAATGCGCGTGAATCACGGTTGCGCCAGCCAGGCTGGCCGCTTCACGCAGCAGCCTTTCTATCCCCGCCACATCTGACAGGTGCCTGCTGTCAGCAAGGTTCAGATCCAGCAGCAGATGCCGCCCGGCGCCGCTTGAGCTCATTTATGCCCGCCTCCGCCAAAGCCACCACTACCGTAGCCTGAGCCGCCCCAGCTGCGATAGCTGCCGGACGAATGACCGGAAGAGCTCTCTGACGCATGGTTGCATGAGGTGACGAGCACGGTGATGAATGCTGCGTAGATGATATAGACCACGCGTCCCATCAGTCCTCATCTCCAGAGAACAGCTCCTTGCCTTTGAGTACCGGGTACCACAAGGCGAACAAGCCGATAAATGGCCACATCAGGCCGTCTTCAGTATTCAGCATGACTTTGGCGTTGAGGATCAGGATCAGGGCGCTGAACGCAATGGCCGCATTGCGGCAGAAGGGGCCGCTGTCCTCGTTGTCCTGAGCTGCGGACGCAGAGGCGATTTCCGGCTGCGCCGCTTTGCCGAACCAGCGCATGACGCTCTGTGTGGGGACGCGTTTGGCCAGGCTCCAGGTCAGCTCCTCGCGATTGCGTTCTGCAGACAGAATCCGTTGGCCGTTTTTGTAGTCGCGTACGGTGACCCGATCCCCTACTTTGACCCGCCAGTTGAAGGCGCCTGCGGCCCAGATGACTTCTGCCGTGTAGTCATAGCGTTTGTTAAAACTCAGGCCGCGATGCTTGAGCGTGTTGGCGCCATTCGGCGACGGCCAGTCGTCGAGGACCTCGACCAGATCCCAGCCTTCCATGCTTTCAACGATCCAGCGCAGACCTGCGTCCGGGTTGTAGAGCAGGTACTCGACCCAGCTTGAGCTCTCGTCCGGGTTGCCAATTTCCTTGCGCTCCAGCAGGCCGATCAGGGTCCATGGCTGTTTATCGATTTGCGCCGTGTCGCCCAATGCGAGCGTCGTGCTGCGTGCCTCAAGCTGATCGTGTTTGGCCAGCACTTCGAACTTGTCGCTATGCGTTGTAGCGTTGCGGTCGGGCGATACTTCGGCGTGGCAGCTCTGGCAGACCAGATGTTGCGCAATGCCTGCACGGTAGCTGATGGACGCGCCGCAATTAGGGCAGTCAAGATTGCCGACGCTGCCCGGCAGCTTGCCTGCGCGCTCGCTGATCTGCTGCGTTGAGCGCAGGTTCTGGCACTTGAGGGTATGCAGCGTGACACGCTTGCCCAGGTAGGCTGTCGGCACTGCGGCATCGGAATAATCGAGCGTGAGAAACAGATGGCCGCTGCGGAAGTCAGCGACACGCGCCTCCCAACCTGTATTGGCGCGAAACGGCAGTTCGCCTTCGCCACCGCTGCAGCGGGCTGTGCGGATATCGGCTGCAATATAGTCCGCACCGTTGAAGAGCAGCTTGTCGCCTGCGGTGATGCTGTTGAAGTCGGGGAGCTTGGCCTCGGCTTTGTCGAGCTTCGTGGTCAGGCTGTACTGGCCGGATGCATCTGCGAGCCAGGCACTGCTGCCATCATCAAGCAAGAGGTGCCATTCATTCCAGTAGCCCTCGGCATAGATCAGTTGCAAACGTCCGACGACGCTGAACTGGAGGCCTTGAAAAACACCGCTGGTACCGATCTGGATCGGTGACCAGTCCTCCAGCACACTGCCCATCTTGCCGATGTCGCGCACCGAGTCCGCATCGCGCAGCAGCGTGCTCTGGCAATAGCTGCACACCGCCAGGACACTGGCGGCCGAACGAAAGCTGACCTGTGCCCCGCAGGAGGGGCAGGCGACCTGGAACATGACGGGCCTGACCTCAGCCGATCAGCTTTTTGAGGATTTCGGCTTTCGCACCCTCGTAATCCGCAGCTGAGATCAGCCCCTTGTCGAGCAGGGACTTGAGCTTTTCCAGGCGGAGTTCAGGCGTTTCGGCGGCAGGCTGTGCCGCTTGCGACAGGGAGTTGCGCATGGCATCGGCCATCACTTGTCCGACGCCTACACCTGCAGCGAGGCCGGCACCGACGCCCGCCAGTCCGCCCTCGTTCTGCGCGGCGAGCGGAATGCTGCTGGCTACCTGATACTGCGTGAACTTGCCCAGATCGCCCATCATGCCCATCGAAATGCGCGTGTCGATGGCCTTCTGCAAGTCTTCGGGCAGGGATACGCTTTCGACGGCGAATGCGTCCAGTGCCAGCCCGTAGCGTTCGAAGACCGGCGCCATGGTTTCGCGTATTTTGTCGGACATCAGCTGCTGGTTGGCCGCCATGTCGAGGAAGGGCACGTCGGCGCCACCGAGCGTGCTCGACAGGCTCGTGACAATGAGATTGCGCAGCTGCTGTTCGAGATCTTCCACCGTGTAGGTGTCACGCGTGCCGCTGATCTCGGTATGCAGCTTTTTCGGGTCGGCCAGCTTGTACGAGTACATGCCGAAGGCGCGCAGGCGCACCATGCCGAAATCCTTGTCGCGGATCGTCAGTGGCTGCGGTGTACCCCACTTGCGGCCCAGCTGCAGGCGCGTGCTGAAGAAGTACACATCGCTCTTGAAGGGCGACTCGAAGAATTTGTCCCAGTTCTGCAGATAGGTCAGTACCGGCAGGGTCTGCGTCGTGAGCTTGTAAGTGCCGGGGCCGAATACATCGGCCAGCTTGCCTTCGTTCACGAACACCGCAAGCTGCGATTCACGCACCACCAGCGTGCCGCCGTTCTGGATTTCCATGCCTTCCATGGGATAGCGCCAGGACAACACGCCATCGCCATCCTCCGTCCACTGGAGGACGTCGATAAACTGCTTCTTGATGAAATCGGTCAGGCCCATTGCGGCTCCTTGCTCCAGAAGTGGAAGGCGTGGGTAAGTGTCAGGACAAACATGCGGCGTTGATGATGCCTACCACGAGGGACGTGAGCCCCATCAGGGCCCCCATGGCGATATTGTTATCGGATAGCTCTTGAACCATGTTTGGTAGCGCGCGCGCCAAGACGGCATAGGCGGCGACCTGGACAAGCATTGCGCAGCTTCCCCAGGTCATGAACATGATGAAGTTGTCGCTGTGCAGGATGCTCGACGCGATGGTGAGCGAGAAGCCCAGCGTTGCGCCTGCCAGCGATAGCGCAGCGGCGACGCAGCCCTGGCGGATCAACGAGATCTCGTCGAACGGCGTGGTGCGTAAATAAACGATCACGAAAACGCCCAGCATCGCGAGCCCCGCGAGCAGGTGGATGCAGTAGTTTCCGATAGCCTGTATTAACATCGCGGCAGTGTCTCCCGAGGCACTACATGTATATGTGGCGTAATTTGCTGCCGAGACTAACAAGTGCTTCAAATGACGGCAAGCATCATCCGACATGCCGCTGCTGTTTAATCAATTATTCATCACGCACAACCCTTTCGGGCATGTTTGCTGACCGCATACTTATCCTCTCCGTGTTTGTGGTCGCCTCGTGTGGGCTGGCTTACGAACTGATTGTGGGTGCTCTATCGAGCTACTTGCTGGGTGACTCCATCCTGCAGTACTCGTCCATCATCGGCTGCTACCTGTTCGCCATGGGGGTGGGTTCGCATGTGTCTAAATACGTGCGTGACGAAGACACGG
Source organism: Uliginosibacterium sediminicola (assembly GCF_039631295.1). NCBI lineage: Bacteria > Pseudomonadati > Pseudomonadota > Betaproteobacteria > Rhodocyclales > Zoogloeaceae > Uliginosibacterium > Uliginosibacterium sediminicola. The sequence continues at coordinate 206,753 of NZ_JBDIVE010000004.1, forward strand.
TCAGCCGCTTCGTCGAAATCGAGCTGCTGGTCGGGCTGATCGGCGGCGTCTCGGCCAGCGTGCTGTTCCTGGTTTTTGCGTGGTTGGCGTCGCCCTTCCGCACCGTGCTGTATGCGTTGGTGTTTCTGATCGGCATGCTGGTGGGCATGGAGATTCCGCTGGTGATGCGCATCTTCAATGAGCGTCGTGCGGAGTTCCGCGAAATGGTCAGTCGCGTGCTGACCTTCGATTATCTCGGCGCGCTTGCGGTGTCCCTGCTGTTTCCGCTGCTGCTTGCGCCCAAACTGGGGCTGGCGCGCACGGCCTTGCTGTTCGGCATTGCCAACGTGCTGGTGGCATTGCTGACAGCGCGCCACTTCCGCGAACACATTCGCTCACCACGCGGCGTCAAGCTGCGCGGCATGGCGGTGCTGGTGTTGCTGCTCGCGGCCTTCGTAGGCGCCGGGCGCATGACAAAGCTCGCCGAGCAGGGTCTGTTCGGCGACAACATTGTGCATGCCGTCACCACGCCTTACCAGCGTCTGGTGATCACGCAGTGGAAAGATGATCTGCGCCTGTATCTCAACGGCAATCTGCAGTTCTCTTCGCTGGATGAACATCGCTATCACGAAGCGCTGATTCACCCTGCCATGCAGAACCTGCCCGCTGCGCATTCCGTACTGGTGCTCGGTGGCGGCGACGGCCTGGCTGTGCGCGAGCTGCTCAAGTACAAACAGCTTGAGCAGATCACCCTTGTTGACCTGGATGCGCAGATGACCACGCTGTTCTCCAGCGCCGCGCGCCTGACCGCGCTCAACCAGCACGCGCTGACGGACACACGCGTCAAAGTCATCAATGCGGATGCTGCGCAATGGCTGGAGAACAGCTACGCACAGTTCGACCTCATCGTTATCGATCTGCCGGACCCCTCAAGCTACGCGCTTGGCAAGCTCTATTCCGTACCCATGTACCGCCTGGTCAGCAAACATCTGGCGGCCAATGGCTACATCGTCGTGCAATCGACTTCGCCCTGGTATGCGCCACATGCCTTCTGGTGCGTTGTGGAAACGCTCAAGGCGGCTGGCTTGCACACTTGGCCTTACCACGCGCATGTACCCTCGTTTGGCGAATGGGGCTATGTGCTGGCCGCGCCGCATGAGCGTTTCGTGATCCCGACTTCCTACAGCATTCCGATGCGCTTTCTGGATGCCGACACCACGCGTGCGATGTTCAGCTTCCCCACCGACATGCAGGTGCCACAGGTCGAAGCCAATCATCTCAACGATCAGGTTCTGGTCCGCTACTTCGAGCAGGACTGGGGCCGCATGCAGCACTGAACGATGCAGCGGCGCGAATTCCTCTCTGCGCTGGCAGCGCTGGCCGGCTCGGGTTTGAGTGGCTGTGACAGGCTGTTTGCGCACAGGCCTCCGGTCACCGTGTTTCGCCCCGGCATGCAGGCCGGCCACAGCATTCGTGATGCACAGGCAATCCCGGAGCCGGGTGAGTCCATCGAGTGCGATGTTGCGATTCTCGGCAGTGGTGCAGCAGGCATCTCTGCGGCCTGGAAACTCGCCCGCGAAGGCTGGAAGAATCTCATTCTCGTCGAAGGTCCGGTTCCCGGCGGCAACACCGCAGGCGAGCGCCTCGGCGGCGTGGCCTGCCCGACTGGCGCACACTACCTGCCGCTGCCGTCGATGGCATCCGTCCACATACGCGAAATGCTGGCCAGCCTTGGCGTGATCCGCAGCCAGCCCTTCAGCGAAAAGCCCGAGTACGACGAAAGCGTCCTCGTGCATCCGCTGCATGAACGCCTGCGCATCGGCACCACCTGGCACGAAGAGCTGCTGTCAGGTGAGTCCGACGATACCGCGCGCTTTCTGAATCTGATCAAGCAGCTGCGCGCGACAAAAGGCGTGGACGGACTGCGCGTATTTGCCGTACCCCTTGCGTGCTCGTCTGCGGACCCGCGCTGGCGCGCGCTCGATGCGCTGGATTTTCGCAGCTGGTTACAGCGTGAGAACTTTCACGACCTTGCACTGCACTGGTATGCCGACTATGTCTGCCGCGACGAGTTCGGCGCGGGTTATGCGCACGTTTCGGCCTGGGCGGGCCTGCATTACTTTGCCAGCCGTGACGGACAAGCCAGCAATGCCGACGCTGGCAGCGTGCTGACCTGGCCGGATGGCTTGCACACGCTCTCGCAGCACCTGCTGCAAGCCGTGCCCTTCGACAACCATGCTACACGTCGCATGGCGGGCAGCGCCGTGCGTGTGCGCGAAGGGGAACGCAAGGCTGAAGTCATCGTGATGCAGGGTGCGCGCAGCATTCGCATCGAAGCCCGCCGGGTGATCTGTGCGATGCCCCTCCACGTCGCTCTGCATGTCGTCGAAGACATGGCCGGGCACGGGTTCCACCGCGAGCATCTGCCCCAGCAGTCGCCCTGGATGGTGGCCAACTTCCTGTTGCGCCGCTTCCCGCAGGAAACTGGCGATGTGCCGCTGGCCTGGGACAATGTGCTGCAGGACAGCCGCGCCCTGGGCTACGTGGTCGCCACGCACCAGCTGATCCGCGTCGCCAAGCCTGAGCATACGGTGTTTACCGCCTACAACGCGCTGGCCGATGAGGCGCCTGAGGCGGCGCGCAAATGGATGCTGACGGCCAGCGATAGCGACTGTCTGCAACGGGCCGCGCAGGATCTCTTGGCGGTGTATGGGCCGGCGCTGTGGCGTGAGGTCGAGCAGGTCAATATTCATCTGCGCGGACACGCGATGAGTGCGCCTGCGCCGGGATTTCTCTCGAACACCGGCTTGCAGGCGCTGCGTTCGGCGAATGGGCGTGTGCGCTTTGCACACGCCGATCTGTCAGGCTATTCCGTGTTTGAAGAAGCAGCCTGGTGGGGCACCCAGCAGGCCATTGCGCTGCTGGGGCACTGAGCGCTTGACGGGCCCTATCTGCCGCGCGCCAGCGCGCGCAGTCGCGCCACGCGTTCCTCGGTCGGCGGGTGGGTGGCGAAGAGGCCGGCCAGGGTGCCGCCGGAGAGCGGGTTCATGATCATCATCTGCGCGGTTTCCGGGTGGGCTTCGGCGGCGGCCAGCGGGATGCCGTGGGCGTAGGCGTGGATTTTCTCCAGCGCGCTGGCCAGTGCGCCGGGGTCGCCGCTGATTTCGGCACCGCCACGGTCGGCTTCGTATTCGCGGGCGCGCGAGATCGCCATCTGGATCAGGCTGGCGGCCAGCGGGGCGAGCAGGGCGACGAGGATGCCGGCGATCGGGTTGGCCGGGCGGCCTTCACTGTCACGACCGCCGAAGAACATGGCGAAATTGGCCAGCGCCGAGATCGCACCGGCCATCGTCGCGGAGATCGTCGAGATCAGGATGTCGCGGTGTTTGACGTGGGCCAGTTCGTGGGCCATGACGCCGCGCAGCTCGCGCTCCGAGAGCAGCTGGATGATGCCGGCGGTGGCTGCCACGGCGGCATGTTCCGGATTGCGGCCGGTGGCGAAGGCATTCGGTTGCACTTCGTTGATCAGGTATACGCGCGGCATTGGCAGCTGGGCGCGGCGGGCGAGATCGGCCACCATGTTGTAGAGGTAGGGCGAGCTGGTGGCGTCGACTTCCTGCGCGTTGTACATGCGCAGCACCATCTTGTCCGAAAACCAGTAGGAAAAGAGGTTCATGCCGCCGCCCAGCAGCAAGGCCAGCAGCATGCCGGATTTGCCACCGAGCATGGCGCCGATGACGCCGAAGAGGGCCATGATGGCCGCCATCAGGATTGAGGTCTTGAGCCAGTTGAACATCTTGATCACCTTTGTGTGAAACACGGGCTGTAGACGCTGCGGAGGGCCGTGGGTTCCCCGCTGTGTCGGGCTGATTCGAACTATTTGTTCTATCAGCTGGAATGCTATGCCATTTAAATCAAGTTTTCGTGGCCGATGCCGTAAGCCGGGCATGAACCGATAACACGATGGTCCCTCCGCGCCATGAAAACACCTCCGTATTTTCGCAAGCAATTCTTGCGTATCGTGCTGGCCTTGCTGATTGGCTTCGTCATTTTCGGTCTGGGTGCGTGGTACACCCTGAGCGAGGTGAAAATCCGCGGCACCTATTACCAGCGCATCATGCAGGCCGAGAATCTGGTTGCGGATGTGCTGCCGCCGCCGCTCTACATCATCGAGACGCATGGCCTGACCATGGAGCTGACGCTCAGCTCGGACCGCAAGAAGAGCGAGGCGCTGCGCAAGCAGCTGGCGCAGCTGGAGGCCGATTATCAGGCGCGGCTGAAGTTCTGGCTGGCGCAGGAGGGCACGCCGGAGCCGATCAAGGCCTTGCTCAAAGGGCCGGTGGATGAAAGCGCGCGGGCTTATTTCAGCCTGATTCACGAGTCGTTTGACAGCGGCATGATGTACTACCTCGATGAGCGCAACGCGCTGCTGGCAAAGTTCCGCGACATTTATGCGCGGCATCGTGCGGCGATCGACAAGCTGGTGGTGCTCGCACGTGAGGATGTCAAGCAGCAAGAGCAGAGTGCGCAGAAAGTGGTCAATCTGGCGAGCATGGCGATGGTGGCTTTGTTCCTGCTCGCCTCGGGGATTGCCTGTATGCTGGTCTTGCGTGTCATGAAGTTGCTGGTCGGCGAGCTGGGGGGCGATCCGCAGTACGCCACCGAGGTGGTCAAGCGCATTGCCAAGGGCGATCTGCAAACCCCGGTCGATATTTCGCCGAACGACCAGCACAGCATGTTGGCGGCCATCTCGGCGATGCAGCAAAGCCTGCGCGATTCCATTCTCAGCGTCTGTAGCGGTGCCATGGAGATCGAGCGCGCCGCCCTCAGCCTGATGGGCGCGGCGGTCAGCGTGTCGGTGTCGGCCGACATGCAGAACCAGAGCAGCGATAATCTTGTCGCGGCGGGCACGTCAATGTTCGAGGGCATCCAGCAGATCCGTCATGCAGCGACCGATACGCATACCCTGGCGACATCGTCGGGCACGCAGTCCGAGGCGACCCAGCAGATGCTCGAATCGACGGTCAGCGATCTGCAGCAGGTCTCCGGCGTGGTCGCGCAGACCGCCAGCCAGGTCAATAGCCTGGTCGAGCGGGCGCAGGACATCGGCCAGTTCGTGCATGTGATCCGCGAAGTGGCCGAGCAGACCAATCTGCTGGCGCTCAATGCGGCTATCGAAGCGGCCCGCGCGGGCGAATCCGGCCGTGGCTTCGCGGTGGTGGCGGACGAAGTGCGCAAGCTCGCGGTGCGCACCGCCCAGGCGACGCAGGACATCGACAAGCTGGTCACCCTGATCCAGCGCGAGACGCGTCATTCCAGCACCCAGATGGCGGACTCCAACGAGCGCCTGGCCGCTGGCGTGGCCAGCGCCGAGGAAGCGGCGCGCATGATGCAGGTGATCCGTGACCAGGCGGTGCAGGTGGTCAGCGCCTTTGGCAATATCTCGGCCCAGCTGGAAATGCAGACCGCTGCCTGCGATGCGATCAGCTCCGAAGCGGCGCAGGTGGCAACACAAAGTGCCGAGGCCCGTCAGGCGGTCGAGAAGGTCAATGCGCGGGTGACCAAACTCTCCGATTTGGCCGGCGTGCTGGGGCGCACGGTCGAGCGTTTTGAAATCACCGGCGACAAGGCCGGCGAAGTCGACCTGTTCTGAGCCAGGTCTCAATGTCGGTGGCCGACATGCTGTAATCTTGCCGCTTTTCCAACGAGGATAGCGCATGAGCACGCCCACCTTCACGCAGGTCATTCTCTACACCGATACCGATGGTCGCGCCCGTTTCCGCGAGGAACAGATCGCGCTGAGCGAGGGTTCGCCGGCTTCGGCCCTGTCGACCCTGCTGCCCGCCAGCGGCGTGCAATTGCGCCAGAGCCCGGTCGGCTTCGTCAGCAAGATGCATTGCACCGGCAAGCCGCAATGGGTATTCATCCTCGGCGGTCAGATGGAGATCCTGCTGGCCGATGGCAGCTCGCGCCTGTTCAAGGCCGGTGAGCATTTCTATTCGGCCGACACCCTGCCCGAAGGCGCGACCTTCGATCCGGAAATCCACGGCCACTGGAGCCGCCAGGTCGGTGACGAGGCGCTGGTGACCCTGTTCGTCAAAGACTGATCTACCCGGCGCGGCGGCCGTGTGTCACGCGCCGTAGCGCTGCCGGGCGACCACCGCGAGGCCGCAGCCGACGCTGCCGTAGAGGTCGCCCTCGACCGCGCGGGTGCCCGGAAAGCGCGCAGCCAAGGCGTGTCGCAGCGCCGGCACGGCCGAGCAGCCGCCGGTGAAGAACAGCGTGTCCAGCGCGTCCGCGGCAATGCCTGCTTGCTGCAAGCAGGCCTCGGCCGCCTGGCCGATGCGTGCGATGTCGGCGCCAATCGCCTGTTCGAAGCGCGTGCGTTCGATGTCGATGATCAGGCCATCTTCCGCTTCGGCCAGATCAAGCGTGGCTGACACGGCAGACGACAGCGCAATCTTTGCGGCTTCCACATCCATCGCCAGGCGGTGACCCAGCTGCTTTTGCACCACCCGCAGCAGGCGTTCGAAGCGGCGCTTGTCGGCCACGTCCGGCGCCACGTCCTGCAGGCTGCGCCAGGCCTTGCGGCTGTAGACCTGATTGATGGTGTGCCAGGTGGCGAGCTGGAAGAAACAGCTGTTGGGAAAGCTGGCGCCGTTCTTGAGCAGGCTGCCCATGCCTAGCTCGGGCATTACGCCGGCCAGCGAGAGCTGCTTGTCGAGATTGGTCCCGCCGATGTGCACGCCGCTGTTGCCGAGCAGGTCGGCGCTGCGGTCGCTGGCGTCGCGTCGCGCCGGTGACAGGCGCACCAGGGAGAAGTCGGAGGTGCCGCCACCGATATCGACGATCAGCACCAGTTCTTCGCGGCTGATCTGTTCTTCGTAGGCGTGGGCGGCGGCGATCGGTTCGAACTGGAAGCTCACCTCGCTAAAGCCGAGGCCGCGCACGATCTCTTCCAGCGTGTCCTGCGCCAGCTGGTCGGCCGCGTCGTCCTCGTCCACAAAGCGCACCGGGCGGCCGACGACCACCGCCTCGAACCGCCGGCCGGCCTGGCGTTCGGCGCGTTGCTTGATTTCGCCGATGAAGCTGCCGATCAGCTGGCGGAACGGCAGGTGGCGGCCGCCGACTTCGGTGCCGGCTTCCATCAGACCGCTGCCGAGCAGGCTCTTGAGCGAGCGCATCAGGCGCCCCTCGTAACCTTCCAGATATTCGCCCAGCGCAGCGCGGCCAAAGGCCAGCGAGTTTTCATCGAGATTGAAGAACACCGCCGAGGGCAGGGTGGTCTTGTCGCCCTCAAGCGCGAGCAGCTGGGCGCGGCCGTCGTGGATGATCGCAGCGGTGGAGTTGGAGGTACCGAAGTCGATACCGCAGGCGGCGATGCTCATGAAGGCGTGGCGAGAGTTTGCGGGGGCTGCGCAGCTTACGGTGCAGCCCTGCGGCGGTCAATCATCGTGCGTCAGCCGTAATGCAGCACCCGTGTTTTGCCATGGAAGATGCGATAGACCACGGCGGTGTAAGCCGCGATGGCGGGCACAGCGATGGCGACGCCGACCAGGATGAAGCGCAGCGATTCGGGCGCGGCGGCCGCTTGCCACAGCGTGATGCGTTGCATGACGACAAAGGGGTAGAGGCTGTAAGCGAGACCGAAGAAGCCGAAGAGGCACACGAAGACGGCCAGCGCAAACGGCAGCCAGCACAAGTCGGCACGCACGCGCTGCGTGCGCAACACCATCGGCAAGGCCAGCAAGGCGCCGCCGGAGGCCAGCGGAATCGGCAGCAAGGCGATGAAGGCGGGCATGCTGAACCAGCGCTCGCGTACCTCTGCGCTGACCCACGGCGTCGCCACCGAAATCAGCAGCATGCCGATGCACATCGGCAGCCACGCCGCCTTGGCCCAGGCAATGGCCCGTTCTTGCAGGGCGCCTTCGGTCTTGATGATCAACCAGCTGGCGCCGAGCAGCACGTAGGCGGCCGGCAAGGCGACGGCGATGAGGGCGCTGAAGGCGAGGAACTCGCCGCCCTCGGCAAAGCCGGTGATGAACTGACCCAGCATCCAGCCTTGCGCCATCGAAGCCAGCGTCGAGCCGGCGAAGAAGGCGCGGTTCCACAGCGGTTTGTGATCGTCATGCGCCTTGACGCGGAAATCGAAAGCCACGCCGCGCAGGATCAGGCCCATCAACATTGCGCAGACCGGCAGATAGAGGGCGGTGAGCACCACCCCCTGCGCCTTGGGAAAGGCAATCAGCAGGATGCCCACGCCCAGCACCAGCCAGGTTTCGTTGGCGTCCCAGAACGGGCCGATGGTGCTGATCATCAGGTCGCGTTCATCCTTGCTGCCGCGCAGTAACAGCATGCCGACGCCCAGGTCATAGCCGTCGAGTACGACGTACACAAACATCGCGATGCCCATCAGGGCCATGAAAATGACGGGCAGGAAATGATCGAAATCCATGCTCAAACTCCTTTTTCGAGGGCGGCATCTGCCGGCAAATCGCTAGCCGGCTGCGCCACGGTTTTTTCGGCCAGATGGCGCAGCACGCCGATATAGGCGATGAGCAGAAAGCTGTAGATCAGCAAGTAGGCCGTCAGCGTGAAGGCGATCTTGCTGGCCGGCACGTTCGAGGCGACTTCGGCGGTGCGCAGCAGTCCGTAGATGATGAAAGGCTGACGACCGATTTCGGTGACGTACCAGCCGGCGAGCGTCGCGACCCAGCCCGAAAAGCCCATGCCGACGAGTACCCACAGAAAGCGGCGCGGCAGCTGCAAGGCATCCTTGCCACGACGCAGCAGCCACACGCCACCCCAACTCACCAGCAGCATGGCCACGCCGGTTGCGACCATGATGCGGAAGCCGAAGAACAGCGGCGCGACCGGCGGATGCGCATCGGGGAATTCGTTGAGGCCGCGTATTTCGGCATCCGGATCATGGCGCAGGACCAGGCTGGCCAGTTTCGGTATGCCGATCTCCCAACGATTGCTCTGCGTCTTGGCGTCCGGCCAGGCGAACAGCAACAGCGGCGCGCCGCGCTCGGTGTGCCAGATGCCTTCGATGGCGGCGATCTTCTGCGGCTCGTGTTCGAGCGTGTTGAGTCCATGCGCATCGCCAGCGATGATCTGCAGCGGAATCAGCACCGCAGCGAGCGTTACGCCCAGACGCAGCACACGCGCCGTGAATAGCTGGGCTTTGCCGCGCAGGATTTGCCAGGCACTGATTGCTGCGAGCAGGAAGGACACGGTGAGGCCCGAGGCGAGCAGCACATGCACCAGGCGGTAAGGCAGGGACGGATTGAAGATCACCGCCAGCCAGGACTGCACATGGAATTCACCATTGATGATGGTGTAACCCGTCGGCGTGTGCATCCACGAGTTGAGGCTCAAGATCCAGAACGCCGACATGCTCGTACCAATCGCCACCAGCAGGCAGGCCATGAAATGTACGCGCTCCGAGACGCGGTTGTGGCCGAACAGCATCACGCCCAGAAAGGTCGCTTCGAGAAAGAAGGCGGTGAGCACTTCGTAACCGAGCAAGGGGCCGGCGATGTTGCCGGCGCGCTCCATGAAGCCGGGCCAGTTGGTGCCGAACTGGAAGCTCATGGTGATGCCCGACACCACGCCCAGCGCAAAGGTCAGCGCGAAGATCTGCGTCCAGAAGCGATACGCCGCCAGCCAGGCTTCATCGCGTTGTCGTAGCCAGCGCCAGCGGAAGAAGCACAGCACCCAGCCGAGCGCGATGCTGATGGTCGGAAAGAGGATGTGGAAACTGATGTTGGCGGCAAACTGTATCCGCGCCAGAAGAAGGGCATCCATGCTGCTGTTACTCCGGGTCCGTCACTTTTCACAGCGCGAGCGGACCACGCACGCTGCGAGGGACGCGCCGCTGGGCTACGTCCTCAAAAGAGCCTTGTTCTTCAATGCGGCCAAGGGACTAGCCTTACTCCGCCGCCTGCTTCGCGCTACCCAGCGAGGTGACTTTGCTGGCAACTTCGAGCAGCTTTTGCACCTTGGAGCCCATGCGCATCAGCTGCGCCAGGGTTTTGGCATCCATGCGCTGCACATCGTCGAACCAGGTGGTGAGCATTTCGATGAGGTCATGCATGTCGCGCATGCGCTCCTGCGCGACGCGGTCCTCTTCGCTGCCGGCTTCTTCCATCAGCGCATTGCGCAGCATCGTCAATGTCGGCTCGATCTCGCGCCGGCGGCGTTCTTCCGCGAGCGTGCGGAACACCTCCCAGGCGTCGGCCGGCGCATCGAAGTACTCGCGCCGGTCACCGGCTTGATGGCGCAAGCGCACCAGACGCCAGGCCTGCAATTCCTTCAGACCCATGCTCACGTTGGAGCGCGAGAACTCCAGTTGCTCGGCGATTTCGTCGGCGTGCAGCGCACGCGAAGACACGTAGATCAGTGCGTAGATCTGTCCCACCGTGCGATTGATGCCCCAACGGCTGCCCATTTCACCGAAGTGGGCGACGAAACTGCGGACGAGTGGCGACATGGAAACTCCGGCTACATTTGATCTAGATCAAATCTTAGCAGAACTTTCAGTAATTACTGAAAATTCATGACGGCAACTTGATGTGCACGATTCCGTGGCGTGGCGTGCAAGGCCCTTGGCCCGGCTGTTGTAGCATCCGAACACGCCCTAGGGCGTTGCCGCAGGATCATCTGCCGCCAACTGGAGCTTTTTCATGAGTAGTGCTGCGCCGTCTTTTCTGGCCCGTGTGCGTGACAGCCTGCAGGCGCTGCATCCGGCTGAGCGCAAGCTGGCGGATTTCATGCTCGACTTTCCCGGCGAGCTGGCCAGCTATTCCGCCTCGGAGCTGGCGCGGCTGGCTGAGGTATCGAATGCGACGGTGACACGCCTGATCAAGCGTCTGGGCTACCAGAACTATGACGAGGCGCGGCGGCTGGTACGCGAAGAGAAACAAACCGGCTCGCCCTTGTTTCTCGCCGATCGGGCATCGGGCATTGAGAAATTGTTCGAGGCACACGCCGAGCAGGGGCAGGACAATCTGCGCCGCACGTTTGCCCGCCTCAGCGAACAGCAGGTGGCGGCGATCGCCGACGCCTTGCTCAGTGCGCGCAAGGTGTGGGTAACAGGTTTTCGCAGCAGTCACGCGATTGCCACGTATTTCCGCTGGCAGATCTTCCAGGTCAAGGAGGATATCCACGTCGTGCCCAATGCCGGCGATACGCTCGGTGAGTATCTGGCCAGCATCGCGCCGCAAGACCTGGTGGTCATTTTCGGACTGCGCCGCCGCCCGCTGCGTCTTGACGACATCGTGACGCAGGCCGTTGCCAGCGGCGCGCCCGTGCTCTACGTCACTGACGAACTGGTGGCTACACGCGGAGATGTGCGCTGGCATATCCGCTGCGCCTGCGCTGCACCGGGGCCGCTCGACAATCATGTATCAGTCATCGCCTTGTGCCACTTGTTGGCCAACCGCGTGATGGAGACTTCGGGCGCCTCCGGGCGCGACCGCCTGACCGCCATCGAGGCCGAGCACGACGCATTTGGCGAGATGTAAGCGCGCACCACGATGAAGTGCGCTGAGCCCGCATTCGGGGCGTGACAGTTCGTGCGCTGTACGCACCACACGAGCGCGGCAGACCAGGGCGTGACGATTGGCTGATCATGGCGCGGCGCGTGGGAACGAAAGGGGCCTTGGATACGCGTTGCCAAGGCGCTCGGTGTGTGGCGTATGTGAAAATATATTTTCATGAAAGTTTTGGCATGAAAACAGCTTATCTCTTGCTGTGCCGGGGATTCCCGGTTGTGCCTTGGTTCCGAGAACTGTCATGAGGATTGCCATGAATTTCACATCGTTCATCACCGGAAGCGCCCAGCGCTCCCGTTTTATTGCGCGCGGTACGAGTCGCCTGATGCGTGGCCTCACCCTGGCCGGCGTGCTCGGCTGTACGCTGGGATTGGCCAGCAGCCCGGCCATGGCGGCGGGCACTCTGCGCATCGCCATGACCTCTTCGGACATTCCCTTGCCGAATGGCCAGACCGACCAGGGCAGCGAGGGCATGCGTTTCATGGGCTACACCGTGTTCGAAGCGCTGATCGGCTTCGATCTGTCGTCCTCGACCAAGCCGGTGACCCTGATCCCGGCGCTGGCTACGGAATGGGCGGTGGACCCCAAGGACAAGCTGCGCTGGGTCTTCAAGCTGCGGCCGGGCGTCAAGTTTCACGACGGCTCCGCTTTCAATGCACAGGCGGTGGTGTGGAACTTCGAGAAGATCCTCAACGACAAGTCCGAGCAATACGATCCCAAGCAGGCTGCGCAGGGCCGTGGCCGCATTCCTACCGTCAAGAGCGTCAAGGCACTCGATGACTTGACCGTCGAAGTCACCACCACGGAAGTCGATGCGCTGCTGCCCTACAAGATGGTGTGGATCGTGATGTCCAGCCCGGCGCAGTGGAATGCCGTCGGCAAGAGCTGGGACGCCTTCCTCGCCAAGGCCTCGGGCACCGGGCCGTGGAAGCTGCAGACCTACACGCCGCGTGAGCGCGCCGTGCTGGTCAAGAACGCTGGCTACTGGGACGCCAAGCGCGTGCCCAAGCTCGACTCAATGGTGCTGCTGCCGGTGCCCGATGCTTCAGCACGCGTTGCTGCGCTGCGCTCAGGTCAGGTCGACTGGATCGAAACACCGCCGCCGGATGGCATCGAAAGCCTCAAGGCCGCTGGCTTCAACATCGTCAGCAACGTTTATCCGCATGTCTGGCCGTGGCACTTCTCGCGTGTCGAGGGCTCGCCCTGGAATGACATCCGTATCCGCAAGGCCGCCAATCTCGCTGTGGATCGCGAAGGCATGAAAGCGCTGCTGGGCGGCATGATGGTGCCCGCCAAGGGCATGGTGCCGCCGACCAGCGCCTGGTTCGGCAAGCCGACTTTCGACGTGAAGTACGACCCCGCAGCGGCCAAGGCGCTGATGGCACAGGCCGGTTACTCGAAAGAGAAGCCGCTGAAGATCAAGGCCATCATCTCGCCCAACGGCGGCGGTCAGATGCAGCCGATGCTGATGAACGAGCTGATCCAGCAGAACCTTGCCGAAGTGGGCATCCAGGTTGAATTCGATGTGCGTGACTGGAACGCATTGCTCGCCAACTGGCGTGCCGGCGCCAAGGACGCCAGCAGCAAGGGCGCCACGGTGACCAACAGCTCCTACTTCAGCCAGGACCCCTTCACGGCGCTGATCCGTCACGTCGATAGCGCGCTGATGCCGCCCAAGGGCACCAACTGGGGCTATTACAGCGATCCGGAGATGGACAAGCTGTTCGACCAGATCCGCACCGAGTTCAATCCGGAAGCGCAGAACGCCCTCGTCCGCAAGGCGCACGAGAAGTTCGTCAATGACGCACTGTTCCTCTTCGTGGCGCATGACGTGGCACCGCGTGCGATGACGAAGAAGGTCAAGGGCTTTGTGGCGCCTCACAATTGGTATGTGGATTTCTCTCCGATCTCTATGGAGTAATGCGCGATAAAACGGGCTGCGCACGCGCCCAGCGTTGTTGGCTCGCTCGCCGTGCTGAGCACTGCTCTGCGCGAGCCGCCTAGCTGGACGCGCGCGCGCTCCGCTTTCTCACGCATTACGCGCTTGTCGTTGTTCGAAATTGAAAACCAAGCAATTCGTCATTCCGACCCTTGTCGAGATGAAGGCTGTGTTGTCGTGTTAGCGGTTTCGAAAAACCGGATCCACCATGTTCACCTACTTCCTCAAACGCCTCGCCTTCGCCCTGCCCATCGCGCTGGCGGTCAGTGCGCTGTGCTTCTCGCTGGTCTATCTCGCGCCCGGCGATCCGCTGTCGGCCGTGCTGCCGTCCGATGCTTCGCAGGAGATGATCGAGAAGGTCAAAGCCAGCTACGGGCTCGACAAGCCCATCGTCGTGCAATACGCAATCTGGCTGGGTCACGCACTGCAGGGCGATCTGGGTCAGTCGATCAGCACCGGCCGCGCGGTGGCGTCCGAAATCGGCGCTGCCATCGGCAACTCGCTGATGCTGGCGCTGCTGGCGTCATCCATCGGTTTCACGCTGGGCGCGGCGCTGGGTGTGCTTGCCGGTTATACCCACGGCTCAAAGCTTGACCGCCTGCTCTCCGCCATCGCTATCTCGGGCGTGTCGATTCCGCATTACTGGTTGGGCATCGTGCTGGTCGCCATCTTCTCGGTGAAGCTCAACATGCTGCCCGCCATGGGCGCCGGCTCCAGCGAGCTGTGGAACTGGGAACGCCTGAGCTACATGATCCTGCCCGCCATCACGCTGGCAGCGATCCCGACCGGCATCGTCATGCGCTCGGTGCGCGCGCTGGTCGCCGACACCCTTAATCGCGAATTCGTCACCGGCCTCGTCGCCAAGGGCATGGGCCGCCGCGCCGTGTTCCGCCACCTCGTCAAGAACATCGCGCCGACCGCGCTGGCCGTCATCGGCGTGCAGCTCGGTTACCTGATGGCTGGCTCGATTCTCGTCGAGACGGTCTTCTCGTGGCCCGGTACGGGCCTCTTGCTCAACAACGCCATCCAGCAGCGCGACATTCCGCTGCTGCAGGGAACCATCCTCGTGCTCGCCATGTTCTTCGTCGGGCTCAATCTGCTGGTCGACATGCTGCAGCCTCTGTTCGACCCGAGGATCAGCCGCTCATGAACGCCGCCACCACACAGGGCTACTGGTCGCGCGTGCTGCGCAAGCTCGCGCGCGACCCGCTGGCCATGATCTGCCTCGCCATCCTCGTGCTGATCCTGCTCGGTGCCCTCTTCGCGCCCTGGCTGGCGCCGGGTGATCCTGCAGTCGGCAGCGTCATCAAGCGCCTCAAGCCGGTCGGTACCGAAGGCCATCTGCTGGGCACCGACGAGCTGGGCCGCGACATGCTCACACGCCTGCTCTACGGTGGCCGCACCACCCTGCTGATGGGCACGGTGCCGGTCGGCCTCGCGCTCCTCATCGGCGGTTCGCTGGGCATGCTGGCGGGCTTTGCCGGTGGGCGCATCAATGCGCTGATCATGCGCTGCACCGACGTGCTGTTCGCTTTCCCCTCGGTGCTGCTGGCCGTAGCGATTGCCGGTGCGCTGGGTGCGGGCCTCGCCAACACCTTGCTGGCGCTGACCATCGTGCTGGTGCCGCCGATTTTGCGCGTCGCCGAGAGCGCCACCACGCAAGTGCGCTCGCTGGACTTCATCGAAGCCGCGCGCGCCAGCGGCGCGGATGACTTCACCATCCTGCGCGTGCATGTTCTGAGCAACGTGATCGGCCCGGTGCTGGTGTATGCCACCAGCCTGCTGTCGGTGTCGATCATCATGGCCGCCGGCCTCTCCTTCATCGGCCTCGGCGCCAAACCGCCCACACCCGAGTGGGGCCTGATGCTCAACACCCTGCGCAACGCGATCTACTCGCAGCCGCTGCTGGCAGCCCTGCCCGGCGTGCTGATCTTTGCCGTCTCGCTGTGCTTCAACCTGCTGGCCGATGGCCTGCGCAGCGCCATGGAGGTCAAATGAGCTCAATCAATGTTGTAGAGGTCAGCGGCCTGCGCAAGCAGTTCAAGACGCGCCAGAGGAGCTGGGGCGAGAAGCCGCGCGTGGTACATGCGGTGTCCGACATCTCCTTCGAACTCGCAGCCGGGCAGACGCTGGGTATCGTCGGCGAATCCGGTTGCGGCAAGTCCACGCTGGCGCGCCTGCTGATGGGCCTGATCCCCGCCGATGGCGGCACGGTACGCATCGCCGGCGTCGAGCTGCAGCAGGACGCTGCCCAGCTCAAGGCCCTGCGCCGCAAGATGCAGATGGTCTTCCAGGATTCCTACGCCTCGCTGAACCCGCGCATGAGCATTGAAGACGCGATCATGTTCGGCCCGCTGGTGCACGGCACCCCGCGCGCCGAAGCACGCGAGCGCGCCCACCAGCTGCTGTCGCGCGTCGGCCTCGACCCGGCACGCTTCGCCGCGCGCTATCCGCACGAGGTATCCGGCGGCCAGCGGCAGCGCGTCAACATCGCCCGCGCGCTGGCGCTGTCGCCCGAGGTGGTGCTGTTCGACGAGTCGGTGTCGGCGCTCGACAAGTCGGTCGAGATCCAGGTGCTCAACCTGCTGCGCGACCTCAAGGAAGAATTCGGCCTCAGCTACCTGTTCATCTCGCACGACCTCAATGTCGTGCAGTACATCAGTGACGTGGTGTTGGTCATGTATCTGGGCAAGATCGTCGAGATAGGCCCGGCGCAATCGCTCTACGAAAACCCGGCACATCCCTACACGCGCGCCTTGCTTGCCTCCATGCCCAGCATGGACCCCGAACAGCGCACGCTCTCCGCACCGATCACCGGCGACCCGCCCAGCCCCATCGACCCGCCATCAGGTTGCCGCTTCCGCACGCGCTGCCCGTATGCGCAGGCTGTCTGTGGCGAGGCCGAGCCGCAGCTGAGCATGCCGTTGCCGGCGAATCTTCACGGCAGTCCTCACCTTGCGGCCTGCCACATGCTGGTGCCGCAGTCCGGTCACAGCGAAAGCCCTGCAGCATGAGCAGCGCCGTCAATCCGCAGAACACCACGCTCGCCTCGGTGCGCGATCTCTCCGTGCGCTTTCGCAGCGCACAGGGCACGGTCAGCGCCGTTAATGGCGTGAGCTTCGACATCGCGCCCGGCGAAGTGCTGGGCCTGATCGGCGAATCCGGCAGCGGCAAAAGCGTCACCTTGCGCGCGCTGATGAAGCTGCTGCCCGAAGACCGCACGACGATCGACGGCAGCATCATCGTCGGCGGGCGCAACATCATGGCGCTGTCGCGCAGCCTGCTCAGCGACTATCGCGGTGGCACCACGGCGATGATCTTCCAGGACCCTTCGCTGGCGCTCGATCCGGTCTACACCATCGGCCAGCAGATCGAAGAAGCCATCCGCCGCCATACCAAAGCTTCACGCAGCGAGGCCCGCGCACAGGCGCAGGAATACCTCGAACTGGTGAAGATCCCCTCGGCCGCCGAGCGCCTGAAAAGCTACCCGCACGAGATGTCCGGCGGCATGCGCCAGCGCGCGATGATCGCGCTGGCCCTGTCGTGCAAGCCGAAGCTGATCCTCGCCGACGAACCGACCACCGCACTCGACGCCACGGTGCAGATCCAGGTCTTGCTGCTATTGAGAGAGCTGCAGCAGAAGATGGGCACCAGTGCGATCTTCGTGACCCACGATCTGGGCGTTGCCGCCGAAATCTGCGACCGCATCGCCGTCATGTACGCCGGCCGCATCGTCGAGATCGGCTCGGCCCGCGAAGTGCTGCGCGCGCCGCAACACCCCTATACGCAGGCGCTGATGGCCTCGACCATCCACGGCTCGATGCGCGGCCAGCGCATCACCGGCATCGCCGGCGCGCCGCCTGATCTGGCTCACTTGCCTGCCGGTTGCGCCTTCCGCGAGCGCTGCACGCGCGCCGCTGCGGGCTGCGAACAATCAGTGCCGGTACTGCAGCCACACGCGGCGCAGGCCGTGGCCTGTTTCCATCCCGGTGCGGCGCCTGTCAGTGCAGTGGCATCACTATGAGCATCAAACGCATCGCACTGCTCAATCCCAACACCAATGACGACACCACGCAGATGATGCTGGGCATCGCGCAGCAGGCCTTGCTGCCCGCCAGCCGCGTTCTCATTGAAGGGCGTACCGCGCCGCGTGGACAAAGCCTGATCGTCAATGAGCCGGCGCTGGCTGAAGCGGCGCAGGTGGTGCAAGAGTATGGGCCGCAGGTGGCGGCGGAAGGTTTTGACGCGCTGATTGTCGCGGCTTTTGGCGATCCGGGCCTGACGGCCTTGCGCGAGCAACTCGCGATTCCCGTCACCGGCATCGCAGAGGCGGGCATTGCCGAGGCGGCTGCGGGCGGGCGCCGCTATTCGATTGTGAGCACAACGCCAGAGCTGCGTAACAGTCTGCAGTATCTGGCCGGTCGTTATGGCCATGCGGACAGTCTGGTCTCGATCCGCATCACGCGCGGAGAGGTGCAGCGCGTGATGCAAGATCCGTTGCGCATGGCCGAGGCCTTGCTCGACAGCTGTCGTGACGCCATCGAGCTCGACGGCGCTGAGGCCATCGTGATCGGCGGTGGTCCGCTCGCCAGTGCGGCGCGCGCCATCGCCGCCTTGCTCGGTGTGCCGGTCATCGAGCCGGTTGTTGCGGCCGTGCGCCTGAGTTTACAGCGCTGTACCGCAACAACGGCCTGAAGCCGCTCAGGCTGCTTTGGCGAACACTGGTGCGAGCTTGCGCGAGGCCAGTTCGCCGAGCGGCAGCACCGTGCGGCCATAGACCTCGTTGAGCACCTGAGCCGCGGCGGCGTAGATTGCCGAAGCGCCGCAGAAGATGCCTTCCCAGCCGGCGACGAGCTTGATGCCTTCGTTGCCGGTGGCATCGCCAATGGCCAGCAGCGCGAAGAGGACCACCAGCGAACCGAAGACGATCTGGGTGACGCGGTTCAGACGCAGGCTGCCGATGAACAGCACGAAGGTCAGCAGGCCCCACAGCGTGAGGTAAGCGGCCATGCCGGCACCCGAGGTGGCTGCGGCCAGACCGGTCTTGGGCAGCATCACGATGGCGACCAGGGACAGCCAGAAGAAACCGTAAGACGTGAAGGCGACGGTGCCGAAGGTATTGCCCTTCTTCCATTCCATCAGGCCGGCGCAGACCTGGCAGATGCCACCGTAGAAAATGCCCATGGCGAGAATCATCGCGCCCAGCTCGATGATGCCGGCGTTGTGCAGGTTCAGCAGAACCGTGGTCATGCCGAAGCCGAGCAGGCCCAGCGGGGCGGGGTTGGCGGTGTGATCGTGGCCCTTGGCGTGATCGCTCATCAGTGAAACTCCTGTGCATCAGCCGACATCCGGCAGGCCGCCAGAGTGCATGAAGGGTGCGCCCGCACATTTCATGCAGGTCAAGGATGGCGCAATAAAAAACGGCGCCCGCAGGCGCCGTTTTGTCTGGATCAAACCGCTCAGTTCTGGAACGAGCACTTGTTCGGCGCGCCGCCCGGGTCGGAACCGAAGGCTGCGACGGTGCAAGCGATGCTCTTGCCCACGCCGACGTTCTTGGTCACCCACTTGCCCTTGCGACCGAAGGCAACCCAACCCGTGCCACGTGTCGGGGTGCAGGTTGCACCTTCATCCGAGCACTTGCTGAAGTTGTTGGGGTAGTCACCCGTACCGGAGAGCACCGGAGCGCCCGTGCTGGACGACGAGGAGCTTGCGGCCGAAGAGCTGGCCTTGCTCGACGAGCTGCTCGATGCGGCTGCGCTGCTCGAAGACTTGGACGAAGACGAGCTGCTGGCAGCGGTCGACGAGCTGGACTTCGAAGAAGACGAAGACGAGGACGACGAGGTTGCCGTGCCGCAGGCGGCGGCCGTCAGTTGCGCGCCGTTCTTGCCCACACCGGCGTACTGCGCCAGCTTGTCCTTCACGCACTGTGCCGACACCGGTTCGTAGGTGTAGGTCAGGGTCTTCGGGAAGGCTGCGGTGGTGGTCCAGGTGTCGGCATTGACGCCGCCGCTGCCTGCATCGGTCCAGGTGATGCCGTAGGTGGCGTTATCGGCCGAGCTGGTCAGGTTGTTGTTGCGCAGATCCCACTTGCCGCAATTGGCGGTGTCATAACGACAGGTGACCGGGCTGATCGAGTTCTGGAACCAGTTGCGTTCGATCAGCGAATAACCGCCGGTGCGCACGTTGATGCCCGATTCAGTGATCTTGTCGTAGAAGTTGTTGTAGATGTGCGTCCAGCCACCGCGTTGCAGCGGCAGGCGGCCATTCACGTTGTAGTAGATATTGTGGTGGAAGGTGATCTCGCGGCCACCGGCGATGTCCGAGCTTGACGAACCATCCAGACCGACCTTCTTGCTGTCATGGATGTAGTTGTAGGACACGGTGATGTTGTGCGAATCCTTCTTGATGTCGATGGCCGACTCGAAGGTTAGGTCGCCGTCGGGCGAGCCGTTGCACTCGTTGTTCACCGCAAACAGTTCGTTGTGGTCGATCCACACGTTCGATGAGCCGTCGATGCGGATCATGTCAGCGTCGTTGTTGGCACCGGCCAGGGCGCCGATCTTCATGTTCTTGATGACGACGTTGTTCGAGCCGCTCTTGATGGTGATGCCGAAGTTGGCCGAGGAACCATTGGCGCCCTGAATGGTGATGCCCTTGGTGAATTCCTTGATTTCGACTTCGCGGTAGGGGTCGTTCCAGTGCGGGTTCGGGCAGTTGCCCGAGGCGTCCTTGGTGTGATCCTTGACGATCTGTGCGATCTGGGCGTCTTCGTTGCCGGTGTAGGTGATGATCACCGGATAAGCGCCGCCGGTCACCTTCTTGCCATTGGCGTCCAGGCGCGCAGCGGCGATGGCATCGATGATGCCCTGCATGCTGCTGACGGTCACCGACTTGGAGCCGGTCTGGTTGCCACCGTCAGCGGTCGAGAAACCGCCGGTGTTGGCAGCATAGGCGGCGGTGCCGCCCAGAAGCGAGACGGCCAGGGCCGTCGCTTTGAGTGTAAAACGCATGTTGTGTCTCCATTTATGGTTTATTTTCATGCGCATAGCATCAATGTCAACACGCATGAGTTGTTGCACAGCGTCTGATCTGCCGGGCGACGATAAAGGGCTTTGCAAGCGAAATCAATCTTGCACAGCAACATCTTTGTGCATTTCTTAACATTAATTGTCGATTCCGACGGAATAGCCGGTCGGCATGCTGCGCTGCGTTAACCACTGCTAGTACAAGGTGCTGCGCTGGCGTGCTGGCAGAGTTTGGTCGTAGGCCTCGCCATCGAAGTCGCCGCCGCTGATGGCCGCGATGATCCGACCGACGGTTGGCACGCCGGCGGGCGCGGTAGCCGCCTGCCACAGCCCGGAGCGGAGGATTGCGCGTGCGCACTGGAAGTACACGGTGTCGACGCGGATGCGCAGCACGCACTTGGGCGGCTTGCCTTGCAGCGCGCAGCGTGGGTCTTCGATCAGGTTGCGCAGGCTGCTGATGCGATGCGGATCGTCGGGTGTGTGCACGGAGACGCTTGGGCCGCGCTTGCTCAGCTGCGCAGACGGCGCCGTTCGCCGTGCTGGCCGTTGTGTTGCAGGTAGTTGATCAGTTCGGCCAGGGTCAGGGGGCGGCTGAAGCAGTAGCCCTGCAACTCGTCGCAGCCCAGCGCGGTGAGGGCCTGGGCGGTGGCGAGGTCTTCCACGCCCTCGGCGACCACCGCCAGCCCGAGGGTGTGGCCCAGACCGATGACGGCATTGACGATGGCAGCATCGGCCGCGTCGTCCATCATGCCCAGCACGAAGGACTGATCGATCTTCAGGCGGTCGATCTCGAAGCGCTTGAGGTAGGAGAGGCTGGAATAGCCGGTGCCGAAGTCGTCGATGGCGATCTGCACGCCCAGCTCTTTCAGCGCGGCGACGCGGGCTTGCGCGCTGAGCGGGTTGTCCATCAGATGGGATTCGGTCAGCTCCAGTTCGAGCTGCTCCGGTGGCATGCCGGTCTCATGCAGCACCTGGCTCAGCTGTTCGACCAGCTCCGGGTTGGCCAGCTGCGCCACCGAGAGGTTCACCGACAAGGCGAGTCCCTTGCAGAGCCCTTGCTGTTCCAGCGCCATCCAGTGGCGGCAGGCTTGCTGCAGCACCCAGCTGCCGATCGGATTGATCAGTCCGGTCTCCTCGGCCAGCGGGATGAATTCGGCGGGCGGGATGTGACCGAGCAGCGGATTGTTCCAGCGCAGCAGCGCTTCGGCGCCCTGGATCTTGCGGCTGCGCGCGTTCAGGCGTGGCTGGAAATGCAGGCTGAATTCGCCGGCGGCGAGCGCTTGCCGCAGCTGCACCTCCATGGTCTGGCGGGCCAGCACGCGGTGGTCGGTCTCTTGCGAGAAGAAGCGCGCCATGTCGCGGCCAGCGGATTTGGCCTCATACATCGCAGCGTCGGCGCGGCGCATCAGGGAGTCGGTGTCCTGCGCGTCGTCGGGGAACAGCGCGACGCCGACGCTGCAGGAGACCGTCAGCGAGTGGCCTTCGACATTGATGCTCTGGCGGATCGAGGGAATCAGGCGCTCGTTGATCATCAGCTGCAGCTCGTCGAGGCTGGTGACCTTGCGCAGGATCAGCACGAACTCGTCGCCGCCCAGGCGGCTGACCGTGTCTTCGGCGCGCACGGCCATACTGAGACGCCGCGCCACGGCGCGCAGCAGGCCGTCGCCAATGTGGTGGCCGAGGGTGTCGTTGATCAGCTTGAAGCGGTCCAGATCGACGAACAGCAGGGCCACCTTTTCGCCGCTGCTGGCTGCTTCGTGCAGTGCTTCGCCGAGTCGTTGCTGGCACAGCGCGCGATTGGGCAATTCGGTCAGTACATCGTGCTGGGCGAGGAAGCGGATGCGGTCTTCCTTGGCCTTGCGGTCGGTGATGTCGATCGAAATGGCAATGTAATTGACCACTTCACCAGCGGTGGCGTTCTTGTGCACGGCTGAAACCATCAGCCAGGCCGGATAGGTTTCGCCGTTCTGGCGCGAGATCAGCACTTCGCCCTGCCAGGACTCCTTGGTCTGCAGATCGCTCCAGTCCATCGCCGAGGAAGACTGCAGCACTGCTGACAGATCGCTGCCGATCACGTCATAAAAGCCATAGCCGGTGCTGCGGCAGAAGGCGTGATTGACGCTGATCACCTTGCGTGCCTCATCCATGATGATGATGCTCTCGCTGGAGGCCTCGAAAACCTTGGCCCACAGCTCCAGGCGCTGTTCCATCAGCTTGAGCTTGTTGATCGGCGTGAAGGCGGTCAGCACCGCATCGCGCCCCTGGAACACCAGACGCCGCGCCGACAGCACGGCCCAGGCCGGCGTGTCGTTGCCGTGCCAGCGCACCTCAAACTCGTCGACCGCATTGAAGTCGGCGAGGCGCTGGAAGAAGCGGCTGCGCACCGGTGGCTCCAGCCCCTTGCGCCAGGGGTCGCCACGCTCATGGCCGAGCCAGGGCAGCGCGGGTGTGTTGGCGTGCAGCACCTCGTGGTCGGGCACCGAGGTCACCACCAGCGGAATCGGGAAGGCTTCGACCAGTTCGCGCTGTGCCTCGGCGGCGCTGGCGCTGGCGGCCAGTTTCTGTTGCAGCTGGCGGTCCTGATCGAGCTGCGCGAGCATCTCGTTGAAGGCGTTGAACAGCTGACCGATCTCGTCGCGCGCATGCCATTTGGCACGCCGGCTGTAGTCGGCCGTGCGGCGCACCGCGTCGGCCACCTTGGCCAGATTCTGCAGCGGCCGTGCAATCTGGCTGGCCACCAGATACACCAGGCTAAGGATGCCACCGAGCAGCAGCAAGGCCGTGCCAAGGTGCAGCCACATGCGCTGGAACAGGCCGTCCACGCGTGCCTGCAGCAAGATGTTGAGCTGCGCGATGGCGCTTTGCCAGATGTGGTCAAGCGCCACCAGGGTGCGCTGGTAGGCGGCTTCCAGCGCTTGCGGATCGGGCGGCGCCGAGCTTTCGTCGCCAGCAGCCTTGACGGCATTCGAGTAGGCGTATGCCTCTTGCAAGAGACGTTGCTTGCCGTTGCTGAGCACGGCTTTCAAGCTTGGCGAGGCGGCCAGCCAGGCTTGTGTGTAATCGGAGTCCACGCCTTGCAGCGCCGCATCGAGCCGCCCGGCCAGGGCCAGCAGCTGGGCCACATTATTGGCATCGTGATGGCTGGCGCGGAGCTCGCGGCGCATGAAATCCTGACTGTCATAGAGCACCTGCAGCAGCTCGGGGAAGCGCAGCAGGCTCAGCGACATCACGTAGTAGCTGTCGAGGTCGGGGTCGAGGATCAGGTTGGACTGGTTGCCGACCGTGGTCAGCAGTTCGCGCCCCTGGGTCAGCAATTGCGCGCTGTGCTGTGGATCGGCGGCACGCGTCAGCAGGCTGCGCAGCTTGTCGGCCTGCTCGCTGGTATTGAGCTCCGCGTCGTAACGCTGGCGTATCGAATCAAAGCTCTGCAGGGCTGGCGGGACCCCGCCAAGCAAGCTGTGCATGAGGTTCTCGCGTACGCTTTCGGCATAGGCGGCGCCGGAGATCTCCTTGCGTGCAAAGTCGATGGCCAGATACTTCTCGTGGATCAGGATGCCCGAGATGTAGATCACCGCGGTGAGGTCGAGCAGGTAGATCAGCGTCAGCTTGCGCCCGACGCTCAGTCGCCCCAGCCACAGTGAAATTCGACTCATCATGTCTCGATGTCCGCGCAATCGATTCCCGGATCAAGGGTTCGGATTGCAGGATTCTGGATAATTCGACGGCACAGTGCGCCAGTATGCACCGGAACGGCCCGGTCGCGCTGCGGCGGCGACTGGCGGCGCTGCGCGGCCCGCTCAGTCCTTGGCTTGCAAGGTCTTTTGCAAGGGCGAGAGCGGGTAGCCGAGGGCGGCAGCGCGTGTGGTGATGGCGCTGTAAGTCGCAGCATCGAGCTGCGGCGTGCGCGAGAGGATCCACAGATAATCGTAATTGGGACCACCGACCAGCACCCAGCGGTAATCGGCATCGAGCGCCAGCACCCAGTAGTCGCCCTCGAAGGGCCAGAAGAAGCTGACTTTCAGCTTGCCCGGCCCGACCACGCGGGCGTTGCCACGGGCTTCCTTCCACTCACCATCGAGGCGTTCCTTGCGGCAGCGGTTGAGCACATCGAGCGTGCCATCGCTGCGCAGGCTGTAATCGGCCCGGCTGGCCACGCAGCCGCGCTGGAAGCTTTGCGGATAGGCGGCGATTTCGTACCAGGTGCCCAGATAGCGTTGCAGATCCAGATTGCTCACTGTGGGCGGCGCGTCGAGCGCCTGCGCTGGCGCCTGAGCGATCAGGCACAGCAGCAAGGCGAGGCTCCGGCTCCGCCCACCCAGGAAGGACGCCAGGCGCGCGGCCAGGCGGCGCGGAACGGAATGCGTGTTCGCAATCATGATCGGTCCTTGTGATGAATGCCGTGTCAGGCAGTGTGCCTGCAGATGAAGTTCCAAGTTTTGTAAATCTAGTTGCAAGGCAAACTATGTCGAACTAAGCTGCAAGCATGTTCGAACAATGCCTCTACTTCAATACTACAGCCTTGGCGCGTCTGCTTGAGCGGGCGTGGACCCAGGCCTTCGCGCCGCTGGGGCTGACGCCGGCGCAGGCCTTCATGCTGCGCGTGGTACTCGAAAAGCCCGGCCTCTTGCAGCGCGAGCTGGCGGCCGAGCTGAGCATTGCGCGGGCGACCGCGACGCGTACGCTGGACGGCTTGCAGCGTCTGGGCTTGATCGAACGACGCAACACCGCCCGCGATGGTCGCGAATTCGCCATCCATCCCGGCGAGCAGGCGCTGGCCATGCGCGAGCCGATTGTCGCGGCCAGTGCCGAAGTCACCAAACGTCTGCGCCGCCAGCTCGGGGTCGCGCAGTTCGAGGCACTGGTAGGCGGTTTGCATGGCGTCCGTCAGGCGCTGGGGCCGACCGAGTAAGCGCAGGATGATTGTGCAGGACGGGGCGCCATGCCCCGATTTTTATCGCCATATAGTTGTATGGCTAACTTTATAAAGGATCACAGCATGCCCATCCTCAAGGTCAAAGTCAGCGCCCCGCGCTCAGCCACGCTGACACGCCAGATTACTGATCAGCTGCTCGAACTGACCCACCGCATCCTGCACAAGAAGCCGGCGCTGACGGCCATCGTGATCGACTATGTCGATCCTGATTGCTGGCTGATCGGCGGGCGCTCGCTGCGCGAACTCGGCAAGGCCAGCTTCTACTTCGACATCAAGATCACCGACGAGACCAATACCAAAGACGAAAAGGCGCAGTACATCCGCGAAGCCTTTGCGGCCTTTGCAGCGCTGCTCGGCGAACTGCATGCCGAGAGCTATATCCACATCGAGGACGTGCGCGCCAGCGCTTACGGCTACGGTGGACTGACCCAGGAGCGCCGCTACCACCAGCCAGGCTGAGCCTGTGTGATGACGGCCGTGTGGCTTCCGCACGGGCCGTTCATCGCGGGAGGGGGCGTTTTTCGTGACCAGGATCACATACTGCGGGACAGCATTTCTCGTCAGATTCTTTGCGCGTGCTATCGAGTCGCACGCGTACAAGACATCGGCGGAAAGCACGATGTGGCGCGGCAGCGGGGACAGGACGCAGGGCTGAAGAGCCTTGACCTGTACTGCCGTATCAGCCTGCGTGGGCGGGCATATCTTTGGAGAAGAGCAAAATGACCTTCAAGTCATGTATTCCTGCGGTAAAACGGGGTGTCACCGCGTTGCTGGGTTGCGCGCTGACGGCAGCTTCCATCGCTGCGCTCGCGGCACCGGGCGGTTTCGCGGAGCGTGATGAAGCGCCCGCGCCCGGTCGTGTCGGAGTGGCGGTGGCCAACTACATGATCAAGACCTGGCCGACGCTGGACGACACCAGCTGTGGCGTCAACTGCTTCAGTCTTGATTACGCCAAAGTGCCTGCCGCGCCTTCGCCCAAGTACTGGGAATACACCAATGGCGTACCGCTGGTGGGCATCTGGAAGCTCTACCAGCACACCGGCAACAAGGTCTATTTCGACTACGTGAAGAAATTCGTCGACACCTATGTCGATGCCAACGGCAAGATCAGCTATGCCGTGCCTTACCCCACACCCTCGGTGCGTGACGCCACCATTCAGGACGTGATCCAGCCCTCCAACCTGCTCTTCGGCCTCTACGAAGAGACCAAGGACCCACGCTACCTCACCGCGATGGCGGCGCAGCGCGAAGTGTTCAAGAGCATCAAGACCAATTCGGCCGGCGCCTTCTGGCACAAACCCTCGTACCCGAACCAGCAGTGGCTAGACGGGCTGTACATGGCCGAGCCCTTCCTCGTGAAGTACTGCGCGCTCTACGCCGCCGAGTCGGACAAAGTCGGCTGCTTCAGCACCGCCACCACCCAGGCGAAGCTGATGCACGAGCATCTCTTCGACGCCAACACCCATCTCTACTACCACGCCTGGAACGGCGCGGCCGATGGCATCTGGCTGGGTCTGGACCCGAAGAAGGGCAAGACGCCGCCGGTCACCGGTGCTGTCGCAAGCCCTGTGCTGTGGAGCCGTTCGATTGCCTGGCTGTATCTTGGCGTCATCGACATGCTCGACTACCTGCCGAAAAACCACCCCGACCGCGCCCTGATGCTGCGCATCGTCAACAACGTCTCCTACGGTCTGGCGCGTTATCAGGACCGCAAGAGCGGCCTGTGGTATCAGGTCATCGACCTGAAGGACGGCCCCTTGCCCGCCAATGGCGGCTATCCGGGTGAATCGATCGCGGCCCAGCCCAACTTCCTCGAGACCTCGGCCAGCGCGCTGTTTACCTATGGTCTGGCCAAGTCGGTACGCAAGGGCTACCTCAGCCCCTACTACCTCGGCGTGGCGCACAAGGGCTGGCGCGGCGTGAAGTCGCAGATCGATATCGCCAGCAATGGCGATGTCAAAGTGCACGGCACCGTGGTCGGCATGAGCATCGGCGGCACCTACAACTCGTATGTGAATGCCGACTTCCGCACCAATCTGACGAGCGGCGAATTGCCGGCACCGGCCGCTTCATGCTCGGCCGCGCAGCTCCCCGGCGGCTTCCCGACCAGCTTCACTTCGGCGCCGACGGTCTGCAAGTTCATCTACGTACGCGACAACGTGCCCCAAGGCATCGGCGCCGTCTTGCTGGCCGCCAGTGAAATGGAGCATGGTCATCTGCGTGAGCGCCATGATGAGCGTGGTGACGGACGTCACTAAGATCTGAGTCGTTGATCAACAAAAACGCCGCAAGTGATTGCGGCGTTTTTTATTGTGGCTTGATCAAGTGCGAGAAGCCCAGCCAAACGGATGACCTGGGTGCGCGTCGAAGCGCTGTGCCCATTCGCTGAGTGCGCTGGAGATCAGAGCCTGAGCTCGCGCGCAGCGCCTCTCTCGGAGAGGGCTTCAAAGGCCCGGTCCTGGCCTTGCTGCTGCCGCAGATTCACGGTAAAGATAAACCTAGCGCCGAAGCATTTGGCGCGCAGGTATTAGGTATCGGGCGATGAGCGCCATGGCGAAACATCCGGCGCAATGCCCTTTCGGGCAGGAGTGCGCTCGCCCATGCCCGACGTGTATGGTTCTACTTGATTTGCATCTAGGCTGCGTTGGGCGAAAGAGCGGATGCTTGAGCTTGTGGAGCGGGTTCAAGCTGAGTTATCTGTCGAACTGATGCCGTGTGGGGAAATTTTGTTGCTTTGACGGAAAAGTGGTTTATCCGTCAAAGCGATGTAGATACTTGAATTGATTTATTTTGAAGTTAACTTAACGTTAGCACTTCAGATCGCACATCTTTCCATATTACACAGGAGACAAAATTGAAAGACGTTCTTGAATTATTTATTCGTGTTTACGAGATATCACCGATTCCACTGCGAATGGCCTATGGTATTTGGTGTGCATTCATCGGCCTCTACATTTATGCCTCCTACCACGATCATTACAATTCACCTATACGACCAAGACGGCCAGTGCAACACAATAGCCCAAATGTTCTTGTTGTTCTCGGCTTGGCAACGGTATTTCTATATACGATTGCCCATCTGAAGCAATGGCCCATTCACTATTCATTGATCGGCGATGAGGCTATTTCGTTTGTGGGACTTCCTTTGATGCTCATCGGTTTGTTCGTTGTAGCAGCAGCTCGGGCAGCTCTTAATGGCTATTGGGGGCCACATATTTATGAGTACGAAGATCCGAAAGACAGCATTCTTATAAAGAAGGGAATCTACGGACAACTGCGGCACCCAATTTATTTGGGTCAAATATTTATGGCAGTAGGAACTCTAATTCTTTCTGACAGCATTATATTTTTGCTATTTGCTGTTCCTCTTTCGCTATTTAATGTTGTGAAGGCACAGCGCGAATCAAGGTACCTACATAGAAAGTTTGGCGATAGTTTCGTAGAGTACAAAAACACTGTTGCATGGTTTTGTCCCGGACTTTTCTAGTGCGGTAAAGTGCTAACCCTGCGCTCAACCTCGCTCCCTTCGGTCGCTGGACGCTGCGCGAAAAAGCCGCGCAGCGCCGGTTAGCTCTACGTTAGACATAACAAGGAGACTGCTTTGCAAATCATTGCCACGCTAAATCTCACAGCAACTGAAGAGGCGGAAATATCCGCAATCCTTGGCTGTCCTGCAGCAGAACTAAACACTCGCCTCAACTTATGCCTCGGCGCCTCAATCAACGAGTACTTGGCTATGTTTCGCGGGCAGCGGGTTTTTAAGCGTGGCAGCGATATGCTTGAGTATCGTTTGCTACTCCTTATTGAAACCGCATTCGGCGGAGTAATACCCGACGAAAGAACCGTCAGTAGTTTGTTCCAAACGACATTGACGGAAAGCCGTTCACTCATTCGTGCGGTGATTTCAAAGTATCAATATCAGCTAAGGTCTCATGTCGAACGAACGCTGAGCGCATCACTGACGGCTGCAATCCGACAAAACAACGCCCAAGACTACACAGTTGTAATCAACAGCCAGAACGTAGTGGACGAATTGAACAAGGCACTTGCTGACATTGATGGCAGCCTCTCACCGGTAGGAAAGAAGAAGGGCAGCGTATCTACTTATGAGATATCTCCCTCATCGTACAACCGTCTTTGCACGAAATTCGGCGTCCAGCCGAACCCATGATCACAATGAGCGATCTACTCTCAGCGTCAAGCTTACTCATGGCTATCGCGGCGATACTCTTTAGCCTTTGGTATGCGGACATTTCGAAAGCACTTGAAACCGAGCCCAAAACTCATAGAGAGGACAACGTAGCAGCAAGAAAGTCCGTCACAGCCATACTTTTCGGTAAAGCCTTGCCGGTCGCAATAATGGCACTGGCGGTGTCGCTAATTTTCCTACCAGACGCCATCAAACTCGCCAAAGAATCATGGCTCTATTACACGCAGAGTGGATATGCAGCACTTATTAATCAGTACGATGCCGTCAAAACAGCTTACTGTTTCGTAACAATACTTTCCGCTGTACTTGCGGTTTATATGTGGGTGCTGGTCCTACAGTTGATCTCCTTACGCAGGCGGCTGGGCTAGCGATGTCTAACAATTCCGTCGAGAGGGACCGCCCACAAGTTGCGCTTGTGGGTTCCCTTCGCGGCTTCACCGCTACGGCGGCCCCTCACGTCAAACTACAAGGGCTTCCCCGTCATTTGCAATAGCTAAATAACGTGATTGGTTTTCTGCTTTGCGCAGGCGCGTATGCGGCGTGGTGTGATGAAGGTGAAGGACTGCGAAACTACAACCGGTCATGTTGGGCTCGATGCTTTTTTGCATTCAACCCGGACCCTGATGAAAGACGCGCGCGAGGGTCTCATTCGTTAGTCGGGTTTAACTTCAACCCCTAGACGTGACCAGACATACCTCGCGCGGGTCCAACCGCTCTTCACATCAACGCTGCTTTGCCCCTGCTGGAACTCTGTTTACCGCATGATCGTGGTGCTCCTCTGCTGTCTTCCTGCTGACTGCTTTTGCAGCGTTCAGGCTGCCTCGATGTTTAGCGTCAGCCGGAAGTCTTCTCCGTAATGCAGCACCGCCCACGCCATTCGGGCGTTCTTGGCCGCAATCGCGATCACCGCTTTCCAGTAGCCACGCCGTTCAACCAGCTCGCGTGCCCAGCGACTGAATCTATCCTGCTTCTCGCCCAGACTAGCCAGAATGGATCGGGCGCCCAGTACCAACAGGCTTCTGAGGTAGGCATCTCCGGCTTTGGTGATCCGCCCCAGCCGCGCTTTGCCGCCGCTGCTGTATTGGCCAGGTACCAGTCCGATCCACGCGGCAACCTGGCGCCCGCTTTTAAAGTCGTGCCCGATTCCGATGCTGGCGAGCAAGGCGCTGGCGCTTACCGGGCCAATGCCGGGTAATTGCATGAGGGCGCGACTGCGGGCGTCTTCCCGTGCGACCTGACTGATCGCTTTGTCGTAGTCGTCGATGCGTTTGTCCAGATCGCGAGCATGCACCAGCAAATCTTCTACGCAACGCCGGGCCCACGCAGGCAGCGCCTCCAGGTGCGCCGGAATGTGCTGTAGCAGCCGTTCAACTTTCTGTGGTGCAACAATGCCGAACTCGCTGATCAAACCGCGTAGGCGGTTGTAGGTCGCTGTCCGCTCGGCAACAAAGCCTTGCCGTGTGCGGTGCAGGCACAGCGTCGCTTGCTGGTGCTCGTCCTTGATCGGGACAAAGCGCATGTTCGGGCGCGTCACCGCTTCGCAAATGGCGGCTGCATCCGCTGCGTCGTTCTTGCCGCGTTTGCCCGAGAGGCGATAGGGCACGACGAACTTCGGCGCGATCAGGCGTACCGTGTGGCCCTGAGCCTGAAACAGCCGCGCCCAGTGGTGCGCACCCGAGCACGCTTCCATGCCGATCAGGCACGGCGGCAGTTTAGAGATGAGTTTCAGAAGCTGATCGCGCGCCACGCGCGGCTTGACCAGCTCCGCCTTACCCGACTCATTGACGCCATGTACTGCAAAGACATTCTTGGCGAGATCGATCCCAACGGTAATAATGCTCATGGACTTCCCCTTTCTTAGTGGCACGATGAAGCGTGGAAACTCCATCATGCGGCTTCCGCCGCAGCCTCGGGACGGGGAAGTCCCTTTCATTCGTTAGGCAGTCCATTTGTTATGGCGACCAGCAATCGAGTAAAGGAACGTATCGGTATTAATGCGGTTTCACGCACAGTTGAAGTTGCGTGGGAAAGTGGTTGGCAAGAGTACGACGCGTCAAATGATGATGCCATTGACGGCGTTATTCTGCTGCGCAAAGGAAGTGCTCAACCAACGGACACAGGTGGCCTTGTGTTCGTCCAAGTCAAATGCGGTGGGAATGGGTACAGACAAGATCAGAAGCAGCACCCTGATCACTTGTGCATTGCGCTAGGTGCAAACTACATCACTACTCATCGCGCTCGCTGGCAGCGCGTGCCCGGACCGGCGGTTCTCGTCTTTGTCGACGATACGAAAGACAAAATGAATCCGCCTGCGTGGTGGGTTGATCTTCGTGACCCTGCAGCGTACTCAACGACAAACGCCGGAATTATCCTGATACCCAAACTGCAGCGCTTCGCCCATCACACCAAGGGGGCATTTCATCGCCTCTGCGGTAGTGGCACTCACGACCGCCGATTGGAAGTTTACGCACTGAACAGAGATGAAACTGTTCTGCCGAGTTTGGGAAAAACGGAGTCTCTGCGAGATGATGCTTGGAGTTTTTATAAAGCATGGCGCGACGACGACATTAGCCGAGACAACCCCGTTCTAGGAAGAATTCTCGTCAACCGTGTTGGATGGAAACACATCACCCGCCGCGGCCGCCTTCCCGAACGCATTGTGCAATCTTGGCTGCTACTTGGCGCAGCGAAGAAACTGATTTCAAGCTCCGAGGATGTCTACAACCTTGGGCATGCTAAACGCACGACCTTTGAAGATGGCAACAGCGTCATCGAGGATTACCTTGGGTTACGAGCAATCTTCACGTTCCCTTACCGCCATCAATCAGTGGTGCAGGTCGTTTTAAAACGCAGCCGCTTAGTCGCGCCGGCCAACAAATGGCAAGAACGGGAAAAGATCTGGTTTTACTCTGTCTATGAGCTTCGCCGTGGAACACATCAGGCAATGTGAGGTGCGCGGTCGCCTTACCACAGCCGGACAAGACTTGAGCGGAAACTCGGTTGAGAAGTCCGATACGCCATTACTCTTCGAGGGCAATGGGGCTAACCGCGCCTCGAAACTGTATCGGACCGCTAAACTCAGCGCAACCTATATGCTGCCTAACAGCTCCGTCGAGAGGGACGGTTTGCAAGCTGCGCTTGCAAATACCCTCCGCCGCTTCGCGGCTCCGGCCGCCCCTCACGTCAAACGTTAGCCGTCGAAATATGATCGAGTCAAGTTACTGGCGTGCCGAGTTGAAGACCGACCTTGCCTGGCTCAAAACCCACCGGACATATCGCAGGTGGTCTGAGAAGCAACAAGTCCTCTTCGAGCGAAAGTTGATGCTCGTGGCTTTTCAGATCCGGTCACTGCTGGAACGGCCCAAAGTTAACGATCAAGCCCGCAGCACCGGCATGTCGGTCTTGCGTTACAAGAAAACCGGTAACCGTCCATTTACGGCCACAGGCGCGGGCTGGCCTCATGAGCGGTTTGATATGGAGCATCCTGAGGCCGCCACACTTTCCATACTTGATGTTTGCAACCAACTCATTCATTACTACTGGATGCAAACTTTGTCAGAAAATAGATCTTTTGTTTCTATGCTGGTGTTTTCCGACTACCAGCGCCACAAGTGGGCCTACGAACTTCAAATCGAAGATCTCTTGCAGTTGTTCCGCGTATTTGGCAATGATTCTTCTGCCGTCGTCGGCATGGAGTCTCGATGGGACGACAAAAAGCAAGACTACATTGTCACAAAAGCATGGGGCCCAAGGCCGTAAGTCGGAATGATTGAAAACACGGAGGTAGGTCGGAAAAGCGAAGCGCCTTCCGACGTTCGAGAATGATTTGTTTCGAATGCATGAATTGAATGACACAAACGTCGGAAGGCGCCTGTGGCTTTTCCGACCTACCGCTGTCACGGTCTGCTTCTGATTTCTCGACCGTCCGTGCGCCGCTTGGCAGCCCTCTCCCGGCGCTCTCGCGCCACCCTCTCCCGCTGGCGGGAGAGGGGAAAACGCGGCCCCCTGCGGGCCTGCGTCACATCTCATCGCATCTCAGCGCGTAGAGTGGCTTAGCCGCAGGCCTAACCCACCACTTGCCATCCGCATGGATGGCTTTCTTGCCCGCATCCGTAACGCGTCTTCCCGTTGGCCACTGACGTGGCCAAGCGGTGGCTTACGCCGCAAAAGGCGCGGCTACGCCACCCTAGCAAACCCAATAGCGCCGCCAGCACTCCGTCCCGCTACGAACGATTTGAGCGAATCGAACGATTCGACTAAGATGAACGAACCGTTCGTTTAGAAAGGCGCTGCCATGCAAACCTTTTCCGCCAATGAGGCCAAGACCCGCTTTGGTGAATTCATCGATCTCGCCCAGAAAGAGCCCGTCCGTGTGATGCGGCGCGACCGGGTGGTGGGGGTGATGGTGTCGGCCAGCGATTACGAGGCGATGCGCACCTTCTACGCGGATCGTCTGCAACACAAGCTTGAGCAGAGCGCGGCCTACGCGCAGGCGCAGGGGCTGACGCCGGAGAAATTGGCCGAGCTGTTGGCCGATGAAAGTTAAGCGCGTTGTTATCGACACGAATGTGTTGATCAGTGCTGCCTTGTCGGCAGGCTCTGTTCCGGCACGGGTCACACAGTATTTTCTTGAACACGGACGCATCCTGTTCTCACGCGAAACTTTCGCTGAACTGGAGACGCGGCTGTGGCGCCCCAAGTTTGATCGTTACCTGACGATGGAGATGCGTCAGGCCTTGCTGCACGATTTCAATGCGGTGGCAGACTGGATTGAGCTGGATGAACAGCCTGAGGTCACGGCTGTGCGTCATAGCCGCGATGCAGGCGATGACACGTTCATTCACACGGCCTTGCTGGGTGCAGCGGATATGTTGGTGAGTGGTGATCGAGACTTGCTGGATCTGCAGGTGGTGTCTGGCCTTGCGATACGCTCACCAGTGGATGCCTTGGAGCAGATCGAGGCGTGGGGCAAGTAGTCGGGATCCTGTTTCCCGCCAAGCCGCCATACAAAGGCGCCACACAAAGGCTCCAAACAAAGGCTCCAAACTATGGCGCTACACAAAAACAGGCCGCTCATTTGCACAATGAGCGGCCTGTTTGTTTGCACACAAGGCGATCGATTCCCGCGTACGGGAATGACGCTCACACCTTGTGATAAACCTTGGCGCCGGTCTTCACGAACTCGACTGACTTCACTTCCATGCCCTTCTTCAGCGCTTCGTCGTCCGACACGCCTTGTGCGGCGGCGAAGTCGCGCACATCTTGCGTGATCTTCATCGAGCAGAAGTGCGGGCCGCACATCGAGCAGAAGTGGGCGACCTTGGCGCCTTCCTGCGGCAGGGTTTCGTCGTGATAGCTGCGCGCGGTGTCGGGGTCGAGGCCGAGGTTGAACTGGTCTTCCCAGCGGAATTCGAAGCGCGCCTTGCTCATCGCGTTGTCGCGGATCTGTGAGGCCGGGTGGCCCTTGGCGAGGTCGCTGGCATGGGCGGCGATCTTGTAGGCGATGATGCCGGCCTTGACGTCGTCCTTGTTCGGCAGGCCCAGGTGTTCCTTCGGCGTCACGTAGCAGAGCATGGCGCAGCCGTACCAGCCGATCTGCGCAGCACCAATCGCGCTGGTGATGTGGTCGTAGCCGGGGGCGATGTCGGTGGTCAGCGGGCCCAGCGTGTAGAACGGCGCTTCGTCACACCATTCCAGTTGCAGGTCCATGTTCTCCTTGATCAGCTGCTGCGGCACATGGCCGGGGCCTTCGATCATTACCTGCACGTCGTGCTTCCACGCAATTTGCGTCAGCTCGCCGAGCGTCTTGAGTTCGCCGAGCTGGGCTTCGTCATTGGCGTCCCAGATCGAGCCGGGGCGCAGGCCGTCGCCGAGCGAGAAGCTGACGTCATAGGCCTTCATGATTTCGCAGATCTCTTCGAAGTGCGTGTAGGTAAAGTTTTCCTTGTGATGCGCCAGACACCACTTGGCCATGATCGAACCGCCGCGCGAGACGATGCCGGTCATGCGGTTGGCCGTCATCGGCACGTAGCGGAGCAGCACGCCGGCGTGGATGGTGAAGTAGTCCACGCCTTGCTCGGCCTGCTCGATCAGCGTGTCGCGGAAGATTTCCCAGGTCAGGTCTTCGGCCTTGCCGTTCACCTTTTCCAGCGCCTGGTAGATCGGCACGGTGCCGATTGGCACGGGCGAGTTGCGCAGGATCCACTCACGCGTTTCGTGGATGTTCTTGCCGGTGGAGAGGTCCATCACCGTGTCGCCACCCCAGCGGATGCTCCACGTGAGCTTGTCGACTTCTTCCTGAATGCTCGACGACACGGCGCTGTTGCCGATGTTGGCGTTGATCTTGGTGAGGAAGTTGCGGCCGATGATCATCGGCTCCGATTCCGGGTGATTGATGTTGGCCGGGATGATCGCGCGGCCACGGGCGACTTCGTCGCGCACGAACTCGGGCGTGATCACTTCGGGAATCGCGGCGCCGAAGCTCTGGCCCTTGTGGATGCGGCCCATGAAGGCGGCCATCTTCTCGCCGTTGGGGCCGGTGGCCTTGAGCGATTCGATGTAGGCGGCGCGGTTGAGGTTCTCGCGGATGGCGATGAACTCCATCTCCGGCGTGATGATGCCCTGCCGTGCGTAGTGCATCTGCGTTACGTTCTGGCCGGCCTTGGCTTTGCGCGGTTTGCGCTGCAGGTTGAAGCGCAGCTCGTCGAGGCTCTTGTCGGCTTCGCGGGCGCGGCCGTATTCCGAAGTCATGCCATCGAGCTGTTCGGTGTCGCCCCGTTCTTCGATCCATTGCGCACGCAGCGGCGAGAGGCCATTGCGCACATCGATCTTCACGGCCGGATCGGTGTAGGGGCCGGAACAGTCATACACGTAGATCGGCGGATTCTTCTCGCCACCCATCGCGGTGGGCGTGTCGGCCTGGGTGATCTCGCGCATCGGTACGCGAATGTCGGGGCGGGAGCCTTCGATGAAGACTTTGCGCGAATTGGGCAGCGGCGCGATGGCGGCTTCGTCGACGTGGGCAGACGAAGCGATGAATTTTTCGTTGGCGTTCATGGATGTCCTCTGTTTGGGGCTGCGTACGGAGAGGCATCCAGCCCGGGCTGGGCAGGTGTCTCGCCTCCCTACGCCGGCATCACCCGGATCAGGTTCGGAGGGTGTTTCTCACTGTCGTGGCACTTCAGACAGACCCCTGGCGAATCGTGCCACCTTACTGAAAAGCGCCTGATGAGGCAAGCGCTGCGCTGCCGGGTGTGACATCCGTCAGGGCTTGGGCCGACTCTGCCGGAGGCGCTTGCGAGGGCAGGCTGGCGAGCCATCCAGTCTGCCAAAACCATCAAAATCGACGTAGCATATCGGCACAACTCAACCATAAGCTGGAGACCTGATGTCCGTCGCAAGCGCTGTGCGACCCGCTCGCCTGGCCATGCCTGCGCTCTTGCTGGCCCTGCTCGGCGGCATGCTGGGCGCCGCTGCGGAGCCCGCCGAGCCGACTTCAGCGGCCGATACCGAGCTGGCCGCCCAATCCGGGCCGCTGGCGCAGTCGCCGCCGGGTGTTGCGGATCAGGCGTCGATGCCCGAGTCGGCCAGCGCTGCGGCAGCGGCCCCGGAGACCTCGGTCGCGTCAGCCGAGGTGTCTGCAGCCTCGGCGGAGTCTGTCTCGGCGCCGCTGGCCGCCGCCGCTGCCTCGGCTTCTGCGGCCTCAAGCCAGCCGCCCCGCAGCGAAGTGCCACGCGAAGAGCTGGAAGACCGCCCCGCGCCGATTGCGGGTCAGGCGGCAGTGCGCAAGCAATTGCTGGCCTTGCAGAGCAGTGCCAGCAGCAGCGCTGCGGCATCGGCCGCGTCCAGCAAGGCGGCCGTGGTGCCGCTCGACAAGCGCAACGCGTCCTCGTCCTCGCTGTCCTTGTCGGTGCAAGCGCCGCCACCGCCGGCTTCGCCCGCCTTGCCGGCCAATGCGCCGGCCTGGCTCCGCGGCTGCAAGAGTGTGCAGATGCAGGGCGCAGCGATCATGTGCGACGCCGACGGCTTGCTGACCCTGCCGTCTGAGCGGGTGCAGGTTTATACCCGCGAGGAAGCGCGCATCCTCAAAGGCTCAAACATGCAGCTGCGCGAGAGCCTGCCGATGCGCTACCGTTTTTTCCTGCTGCCTTAAGCCCACCTTAAGCCCGCCCTAAGCCCGTCTGAGCAGCTGCCTGGGCGCTGTTAGAATCGCGCCCAACAAGCCTTTAGTTGACGGCGGCCCGGCGCGACAAGGATTCCCATGCCCAGCAAGACATTGTTGTTCTGTACGAGTTACATCGCTGATCAGCAGGCCTGGCAGCAGCGTTACAAGCGCTGGCTTGAGCACTATCGGCAGGCATCGCCGGGGCATTACCTGCTGTGCATGATCGATGATGCTTCACCCTTTGTGCCGCCGGAAAAGTCGCTGTCGCGCTACATGGCGCTGGATGAGATTCCGCTCAATGTGGCCAGGCCCTTCATGCTGAGCTTCCCCGAGCGTTTGGGCCGTCAGGCGCTGACGGTGTATCCGGGCTGGTGGCGCAGTTTCTTCAGTGCTTTGCGTGTGGCGCAGCATCTGGGTTGCGACCGCATCGTGCATGCGGAATCGGACTTCTACGTGCTGAGCCAGAAGATGTTCCGTGAGCTGGGCAAGATCGAGCAGGGCTGGTGGGCGGGCTGGTGTCCGCGCTACAACTGCGCGGAGACGGCTCTGCAGGTGATCTGTGCCGATCAGTTTGCGACGATGAAGCTCTTGTCGGACACTGACCACAAGCGCTTCGAGAACCAGTTTGCCGAAGAGATTCTGCCGTTCAGCGGCTTTTTGCGGCAGTTCGATGGCGACCGCTACAGCGAGTTCCGCCGCAAGATACCGGCCAATGCGGACTATGCCGCCCAGGTTCTGCCTGAGCAGGCGGTGTGGCTCAAGTAATCCGCCTCAGCCGCGCATGCTTTTGCGCATGCCATCGCGGATGCTGAAATAGGCGCGCAGGTAATCGGGATAGGGATTGGCCAGATGCGCCGTTTTGAGCGCATCACTGACAATCGCTTCCATGCTGAAGGCGTTGAAACGCGTCGTCGAACTGCGGATGCTGAAGGGGTCAAGGGCGCTGGTCGAATAGCGCCTGCTGGCGAGGATCAGCGGCGCCAGACGTTCCATGATGAACACCTTCATCTGCACATCATCCTTGATGTAGGGCGCCGTGGCGTTGAGCCGGCCATGCAGCGGATGGCTGCTGTCTTCGGCCAGCGCATAGAGTTTTTCGCCAAGCGCCAGCCATTCGCGCCAGAACGCGGGGCGCGCGACGACGTAATTGCAGAAGACGGTGCTGGACGAGTCCATGGTCAGCGCGCTCAGATCGACGCTGTAATCCAGCGCCGCCAGCACCTCCTGCGACAGTACGCCAAGACCGGGGTGAAAGAAGTCACCTTGCTCGAAGACGTTGAGGAACAGCGCGGAGAGATCCCACATCGGTGAGAACAGATAGACATCCTGGTCTGGATGGGCGGCGATGTGCGCGTGTACCTTGGCTGCATCCAGCCCGGTCTTGATGCCGAAGGCGGGCGAGAAGAAGCCGTAGTAGTGATCCTCCTGCAGGGTATTGGCGAGCAGGAAATTGCGCATCGGCCAGTATTCACGCCAGTCCGGCCGCTCGTTGCGCAGATTGTCGAGCCCCGTGAAGCCGCTGCGGGCGACTTCCTGCTGCGTTTGGGCGGAATAGAAGATCTGACGGATTTCGACTGCGTTCATGGCTGAGCCCGGCGGGTGTATGCGGATCGCCTGCCATGATAGCGAAGGGCGCAGGCTTCGCGTGTGCGAAGACTGCGCCCTGCGCGCTGGGGGATCAATCAGTTCAGTTGATCATGCCCAGGGTTTGCGGCAGCCACAGCGACATGGCCGGCCAGTAGGTGACTGCGCCGAGGAACACCAGCATGGTCAGCAGCCATGGCCAGACGGCGACGGTCAGCTCGGTGATGCCCATCTTGGCGATGCCGGAGGCGACGTACATGTTGAGCCCGACCGGCGGGTGGCACATGCCCACTTCCATGTTCACCGTGATGAGGATGCCGAAGTGCACCGGGTTGATGCCCAGCTTGATGGCGACCGGGAACAGGATCGGCGCCATGATCAGCACAATGGACGAGGGCTCCATGAAGTTGCCGGCGACCAGCAGCATGATGTTGACCGCCAGCAGGAAGGCAATCGGGCCCAGACCCTGCGCCAGCAACCAGTCGGCCAGATGCTGCGGAATCTGCTCGTTGGCGAGGATGAAGCTGAACATCACCGCATTGGTGATGATGTACAGCAGCATCGCGCTCATATTGGCCGAGGAGAGCAGCACGCGCGGCACATCGCTGATCTTCAGATCCTTGTACACGAACACCGCGACGATGAAGGCATACACCGCGCTCATGGCCGCCGCTTCGGTCGGCGTGAACACGCCGCTGTAGATGCCGCCCATGACCACCACGATCAGCAGCAGGCCCCACACGCTTTCCCAGTAGGCACGCCAGACTTCGAGCGATTCCCACATCAGTTCGAAGCGGAAGGTCGGTGCGATCTTGGTGTACTTGCCGCAAGCCTGGATCAGCATGATCCAGCCGAGCATCACGGCGCCAGTGATGGCGATGGCGGGTGCCAGTGCGGACACCGAAAAGGCGCCGACCAGGCTGATGCTGACCCAGATCGGCAGGCCGACCACGATCAGGCCGACGTAGACGAAACGGGTTGCCCATTTGTTCTTGGTTGCCCAGGGCGCCAGTGCCAGCCAGAGCAGGCTGGCAGCCACGTAGGGCAGGCCGCCATCAAGCCAGATGCTCAGCAGTTTGCCGATGATCAGCGGCGGGGCGACGGAGAACATCAGCGCAAAGAAGGCACCGAAAGCACTGCCGATCGACGCTTGCAGCGTATTGCGCTCGGCAAACATCTGGACCCGCGGGTAGCCATGCTTGCGCGCCAGATACCAGGTGGTGAGCCCGAGCAGGGTGGCCAGCAGCAGGCCCGGAATGACCCCGGCCATGAACAGCGCACCGACCGAGGTATTGGTCGCCACCGAGTACATCACCATCACGATCGAGGGCGGAATGAGGATGCCCAGTGCTCCGGAGGTGGTGATGACGCCCGCGCCGAAGCCCTTGGGGTAGCCCGCCTTGACCATCGCCGGCATGAGGATCGAGCCGATGGCCACCACGGTCGCCGGGCTGGAGCCCGACACGGCGGCAAACAGCGCGCAGGCCACCACGCCGGCCAGACCCAGGCCGCCGGGCAGATGCCCGACCACCGAGGTGGCGAAGCGGATCATGCGCGCCGCCACGCCGCCGTGGGTGAGGAAGTTGCCGGCGAGGATGAAGAAGGGGATCGCCATGATCTCGAACTTCTCGATGCCGGTGAACAGCTTGAGCGCGACGGCCTCGATAGGCACCTGGGTCATGGTGAACAGGAAGGTCAGCACGGTCAGGCCCAGCGAGATCGAAATGGGCATGCCGGTGAGCATGAGGGCGATGAGCAGCCCGAAAATGATGGCGCCGTTCATTTTTGCACCTCGGCTTCTTCTTCAAGGCCATCGACGTGGCCGTGGTCGTGATGCGGCAGTTCGCCCGTGTGGTAGAAATTGAAGGCCACTTGCAGGAAGCGGAAACACATCAGGCTGGAGCCCAGCGGAATGGCGAGATAGACCGCCCACTTGGGCCAGTCCAGATCGCTGGTATTGCCGCCCGACAGCGCATCGGTGGCGATCCCCAGCGAGCTGAAGGTGAAGTAGTGCATGCCGCCGTCCCACACCAGCTTGCCACCGAGGGTGGCGACGATGGCGGTGAAGGTGGCGCCAGCGAGCAGGCCGAACAGCACGAATTTTCTGTGGTTCTTTTCGGAGAGGCGGTTGATCAGCACGTCGACACCGACGTGGATGCCGGTGCGCACGCCATAGGCGGCGCCGAACTTGGCCATCCAGACGAACATGATGATGGTCAGCTCCTGTGCCCAGCTGGTGTTCAGCGAGATCAGCCAGTCTTGTACGACGGGAATGTTGTAGCCCGAGAGGTAACGGTGCATCACGGCCACGAAGACGATCAGGGTGGCGAGCCCCATCAGGGTCGAGATGATCCATTCCTCGATATGGTCGAGAAATTTCATGATTTTTTCTTCTGTTATGAAAAGAAATGAAAAAGGGCGGCAGCGCCGCCCTTCTGCTTACGCTCAGAGCTTCGTGGGGTCGAAGCCGGTTTCCTTGTAGATGGCCTTGATCAGGTCGGCGCCGATGCGGTTTTCATGCTCGCGATGCACCTTCATCATGGCTTTCTTCAGTTCCAGACGTTCGGCATCGGTCGGCACGATGATGGTGGTCTTGCCGGACTTGCGCACGGCTTCGACATCTTCATCGTTCTTCTGCTTGGCGATCTTGTTGGCATAGACCGTGGCTTCGGCCATGGCGTCATCAATGATCTTGCGCATGTCGGCAGGCAGGCCGTCCCAGAACTTCTTGTTCACGATCACCGCATAGCCAAGGTAGCCGTGCTGCGAACGCAGCATGTACTTCTGCACTTCATGCATCTTCTGCGTGTAGAAGTTGGACGGCGGGTTCTCGGTGCCATCGACAACGCCGGTCGACAGCGCTTGATACACCTCGGAGAAGGCCATCACCTGCGGATTGACGCCCAGTGAGCGCATCTGCGAGTCGAGCACCTTGGAGGACTGGATGCGCATCTTCAGGCCCTTGAAGTCTGCCGGCGCCTTGATCGGCTTGTTGGCCGAGAAATCCTTGAAGGCGTTATCCCAGTAAGCCAGGCCGACGATACCCTTGGGTTCGAGCTTCTTGAGCAGGTTTTTGCCCAGCGGGCCGGTGGTCACGCGGTGCAGCTCGTCATAGTTGTCGAAGATGAAGGGCAGGTCGAAGGCTTCGAAGTCCGGCACGCCCAGCGGGCCGAACTTGGCCAGCGAGGGCGCCAGCATCTGCACCGAGCCCAGCTGCAGCGCTTCCATCTCTTCGCCATCCTTGTACAGCTGGCTGTTCGGATACACCTCGACCTTCACCTTGCCGTTGCTGCGCTTGTTGACCAGATCGGCGAAGTAATCAGCCGCCAGGCCTTTGGGCGTATCTTTGGCGACCACATGGCTGAACTTGATGACAATCGGGGTCTGCGCGGCGGCTGGCAGGGCGCTCAGCAATAACGCCAACAGACTGGCGCCGAAAAAAATGCGACGATTCATGGTATGTCTCCTCTTGGGGGTGTCGGGCTCCCAGCCCGTACTTGGTGGAGGATTTATAGAGAAATAGAGGGTGGCACTCCATTGTGGAGTTCCACAATCGGCCCATTCAGGTTTGCAAACAGCATGCTCAAATCATTTCAATCGCATGCCAGTCCGTGGTTCTGGCGTCTGCCAGCCATCGTGGTGCTTGGCCTGCTGACCGGTGTGGCCGGCTTCGTCATGCTGACCCTGCACCAGGATCAGCAAGAGCAGCGCGGCGCGATGCTCTCGGATGTGCTGTGGCTGGAGCAGAACCTGCGCTTCCAGTTCGAGCGCAACGAGGAGCAGCTCGAACGCCTGGCGCCGGAGCTGTTGCAGGTGGGGCGGCCCGACGCAACTGCCATGGCGCGTGCGCGGCAGAGCATCGGTAAGGACAGTGGCATTGCCCGGCTGATCTGGCTGGACGCCGATGGCCGCCAGCGTGGTGAGCTACCGCCACAGGAGTTGCGCCTGGCGCAGGCGCAGCAGCAGGCGCTGGACGCGGTGCTGCGCAAGGCGCGCGCATTCGGCAAGCCGGCCTACGGTTCGCTGCTCGACGCAGCCGATGGTGCGGCGATCAGCGTGGCGGTGCCCTACTTCGACGGTGAACAGCTGCGTGGCATGCTGATCGGCATCTATCCGTTGTCGAAGCTGCTGGCCACCCAGGTGCCGTGGTGGTTTTCGGAGCGCTACCGGCTGACCATCAAGGACCAGCAGGGGCATGAAGTCGCGAGCAAGTCGCGCGTGGCGGCGCTGCACCCTGAGCTGTCCTACGAAGTGCCCTTCGATCCGCCCGGCAACGGGCTGATGCTGCATGTCGATACCTACAAGAGTGGCTCACGCGTGGTGCCCTTGCTGTTTGCGGCGGCCGTGGTGTTGTTCGCGCTGGCCCTGCTGTGGAGCCTGTGGCTGCTGGCCAGCCATGTGCGCCGCCGTCATGAGGCCGAGCAGGCCTTGCAGCGCGAATACAACTTCCGCCGCGCGATGGAGGACTCGCTGCATACCGGTTTGCGTGCGCGAGACCTCGACGGCAACACGACCTATGTCAATCGCGCGTTCTGCGAGATGGTCGGCTGGTCGGCCGAAGAGCTGCTCGGGCAGAGCTCGCCGATGCCCTACTGGCTGCCCGAGGATTACGAGACCAATAGTGATACGCACCGCCGCGTGCTTGCCGGCAAGGCCTCGCACCAGAGCATCGAACTGCGCTTCCGGCGCAAGAACGGCGAGATTTTC
Organism: Uliginosibacterium sediminicola; assembly: GCF_039631295.1. Classification (NCBI taxonomy): domain Bacteria; kingdom Pseudomonadati; phylum Pseudomonadota; class Betaproteobacteria; order Rhodocyclales; family Zoogloeaceae; genus Uliginosibacterium; species Uliginosibacterium sediminicola. Next base: position 250,852 of record NZ_JBDIVE010000004.1, read on the forward strand.
GATGCCCTCATCTACGAGGCGCCGCTCATCGATACCGAGGGCAAGCACTTCGGCTGGATGGCCTCGGTGCTCGACATCACCGATCGCAAGCGCGCCGAGGACCTGGCGCGGACACAGCAGGAGCGCCTGCAGGCCACGGCGCGCCTGGTCACCACCGGCGAACTGGCTTCGACCTTGGCGCACGAACTCAATCAGCCACTCGCTGCCATCTCGACCTATGCCGGTGGCTGCATCAGCGGCTTGCAGCACGACATGCCTTCCGAGCAGCTGATTACTGCGCTGCAGAAGATCTCGCACCAGTCGCAGCGCGCCGGCAACATCATCCGCCGCATCCAGAACTTCGTGCGACGCAGTGAGCCGCGGCATGAACAGGTCGATCTGGCGCGCGTGGTGCGCGAGGCGGCGGCCTTGCTGGAGAGCAGCGCGCACAAGCGCCAGGTGCGCATCGCGCTGGCCTTTGCCCACGACATGCCGAGCATTGAGGGCGATGGCACCTTGCTGGAGCAGGTCGTCGTCAATCTGATGCGTAACGGCATGGATGCCATGCAGGATGTGGTGCTCGCCGAGCGCCAGCTGCGGGTGAGTGTCACCACCCTGGAAGCGAGCATGGAAATCAGCATTGCTGACCGTGGCTGCGGCCTCACGCCGGAGACGGTCGAAAAGCTTTATTCGCCGTTTTTCACCACCAAGGCCGAAGGCATGGGCATGGGCTTGAACATCTGCCGCTCGATCATCGAGTGGCATCGCGGCCGCCTGTGGTTTGAAGCCAACCCCGGAGGCGGTACCATCTTCCGCTTTTCGCTGCCCCGAGAGTCCCATTCATGACTGCGCTGGTTCATATTGTTGACGACGACGAGGCGATTCGCGACGCCCTGAGCTTCCTGCTCGGCACCCATGGTCTGGCTAACCGTTGCTGGCACAGTGGTGAGCAGTTCCTGCTCGACTACCGCGACAGCATGCGTGGCTGCATCGTGCTCGATGTGCGCATGAGCGGCATGACCGGCCCGGAATGCTTCGACGTGTTGCGTGGTCGTGGCTGCCGCATGCCGGTGATCTTCCTCACCGGCCATGGGGATGTGCCGCTGGCCGTCGAGGTGCTGCGTGCCGGCGCTTGCCACTTCATCGAAAAGCCGCCGCATGAGGCGCAGCTGCTGGCGGCCGTGCGCGAGGCGCTGCAACGCGATATCGAGATCCAGGAAAGCTACGACGCGCGCAACCAGCTCGGCGAGCGCCTGCGCCAGCTGAGTCCGCGCGAGCGCGAGGTGATGGACCTGATTCTCGATGGCAAGCTCAACAAGCAGATTGCCGACATCCTGCAGATCAGCATGCGCACGGTGGAAGTGCACCGCTCCAACATCTTCGACAAGATGGCGGTGCGTTCGGCCGTCGAACTGGCGGGGCTGCTGGCCAAGAACTGAGCCGAGGGCGTGTTGTGTCGCTTGCAGAGGACGGGCGCTGCCCGTAGCATGCGTTGAACCCCACATCATTCACGAGGTCGCGCCATGTCAGCACGGCATCCGGTCATTGCTGTCACAGGATCTTCCGGCTCAGGCACCTCGACGGTCTCGAAGTCCTTCAACTGGATCTTCCGGCGCGAGCACATTAATGCCGCCGCGGTGCAGGGCGATGCTTTTCATCGCTATGACCGCGCCACCATGCTGCAGCTGATCGAAGAGGCCGAGCGCAACCAGCGCCGGGGGCCCAGCCATTTCGGTGTTGAAGCCAATCATCTTGATCGCTTGCAGGCATTGTTCGCCGAGTACGGCGAGCACGGTACCGGCGAACGCCGCCAATACCTGCACGAAGAAGCCGAAGCGCTGGCTGCCGGCTTGCCGGCTGGCAGCTTCACGCCCTGGGAGCCCTTGCCGGAAGGCACCGACCTGCTCTACTACGAGGGGCTGCACGGCGGCGTGGTGACGGCTGATCTGGATATCGCGCAGCATGTCGATCTGCTGGTCGGCGTGGTGCCGACGATCAATTTGGAGTGGATCCAGAAGATTCACCGCGATACCCACATGCGCGGTTATTCGGTCGAAGCGGTGCAAGACACCATTCTGCGGCGCATGGATGACTACGTGAATGTCATCGTGCCGCAGTTCTCACGCACGCACATCAATTTCCAGCGCGTTCCGGTGGTCGATACTTCCAATCCCTTCATCGCGCGCGAAGTGCCCAGCGCCGATGAAACCCTGGTGGTGATCCGCTTCCGTGATCCGCGTTCGGTAGATTTCCCTTATTTGCTGACCATGCTCGACGGCGCCTGGATGAGCCGCGCCAATACCTTGGTGGTGCCCGGTGGTAAGCTCGACCTGGCGATCCAGATCATCCTCACCCCGCATATTCTTAGCCTGATGGAACGGCGTGGCACTTGAATCGATTGTTTGACGAGTCATAAAATCAACCACTTATCTGAATTTGCGCGTGATGCTGTCGCGCGCCGCATGCCCGATTTGCCGGCCGAATCCCTGATTGATGAAGAGCAGATTCAGCTCGATGCGCAGACCATCGAGCTGTTGCGACGCATCTATCTGTTCCTGCTCTTCGTCATCTTCCCGAGCACCTTGCTCAACCAGGTCTTCAATCCGGCGCCGACCTGGCCCTGGATGCCCCTGGCGCCCTTGCTGATCATGTTGGGCATGCGCTGGTGCCTGCGCAAGGGGCGGCCTGTGCTGGCCATAGGCTTGCTGCAATGGGGGCTGTTTCTGGCGGCGTTGTTGCATTGCTTTGCGCTGAACGGTTTGCGCTCGCCGATCGCGCTGATCTTTCCGGTCTTGCTGATCCTGGTCGGCTGGATGCGCGCGCGCAAGGATGCGCTGATCGCGCTGGGCGTCACGGTGATCTGCGTGTCGGTGATGGCGATCTTTGATGCGCGCTGGTGGCCGGTGCAGGTGCCGCGCCATATCTATTACAACTGGCTGTCCCTGGTGCTCGGTAGCGGTCTGGCCACCTTGCTGGCGGTGCACATTGCCGAGGCCAGCCGTCGCGCCAGTGCCCGTAACCGCGCTGCCAATGCCCAGCTGGCGTTGCAGCTCGACGAGCTCAAGCAGGCGCGTGACCGCCTCACCGCGCTCTCCAATGTCAATCCGATGCCGATCAGCATCTCGCGTGTCGAGGACGGCAGCTATATCGACGTCAATCCCGCCTGGGAACGGCTATCTGGCTGGTCGCGCGCAGAAGCGCTGGGGCGGCGCTCGATCGACATGAATTTCTGGGTCGGCGAGCATGATCGCGAGAATTTCGCCAAAGCGGCCAACACCAGCGAGGGCTTGTTCAATTACCCGATACGTTTCCGCATGCGCGATGGCAGTGTGCGGGACTTCCTGATCAGCGCCGAGCGCATCGATTACGACGGCGAGCTGGCGATTTTCGCGGCCTTTGTGGACGTCACTGCCTTGCGGCAGGCCGAGACGGCACTGGCACAGCTCAACAGCGAGCTCGAAGTGCGCGTCGCGGAGCGTACCGCCAGCCTCAGCGAAGCCCTGTCCAATCTGCAGCGCGCGCAGGAAGAGCTGGTGCAGTCGGACAAGCTGGCCTCGTTGGGCTCGGTGGTTGCGGGCGTGGCGCATGAGCTGAACACGCCGATCGGCAATTCGGTCTTGCTGGCCTCCACCCTCAGCCAGGACATCCACCAGCTCGAACAAGCTTTTCGCTCCGGCACGCTGCGTAAATCTGAAATGGAGCGCTATGTGGCGGACGCTGAGCGTGCCGCAGGTTTGCTGGAGCTCTCGCTGGCGCGTGCCAGCCATCTGGTGGCCAGCTTCAAGCAGGTCGCCATCGACCAGAGTTCGGAGCGCCGCCGCCGCTTCGCCCTGCACGAGCTGGTGTGGGATATCTGCGAAACCATGCGCGCCGGCATGCGCCAGCCGGAGTGGACCCTGGACTGCAGCCTGGTGCCCGATCTGCAGATGGACAGCTACCCGGGGCCGCTCGGCCAGGTGATCAGCAATCTGGTGCAGAACGCGTTCTTGCATGGCTTGCGGGAAAACACGGCCGGCCGCGTGCATGTCGGCATGCGTCGCATCGATGAGAACAATCTGGAGCTCACCGTCAGCGATGACGGGCGCGGCATCGAGCCGGAGATCATCGGCCGGATCTTCGACCCCTTCTTCACCACCCGCCTTGGTCAGGGGGGCTCGGGGCTCGGGCTGTCGATCGTCTATCGCCTGGTCACCAATTTGCTGGGTGGGCGGATCAGTGTCGAGTCCTCGCCGGGGCAGGGCAGCTGCTTTACGATCTACCTGCCGACGGTGGCCAGCAGCCAGGGCTGACAACACTTGCCGGGCTTGCGGTACATCAATCTGGCCTTGTCATCGCGTGCTAGGGTATACGCTTATAAAGGCCATGCTCAGGTGCAGAGTGCTGTACATGCGCCCATTAGTGGAGAAATTCACGGATAATCGCGTGTTCCCGCTGTTGCGGCGGGGTATCAATGACTCCATGGCCACGTGCACTCAAATCGTATGCAGAACCCGCAGAATTCCATCGTTTTCCAGCCCCTGACCAGCGCCATTCGCGCCTTGGCCATGGACGCCGTCCAACAAGCCAATTCAGGTCACCCCGGCATGCCGATGGGTATGGCCGAGATCGCCGAAGTGGTCTGGCGCAAGCACCTGCGCCACAACCCGGCCAACCCGGCGTGGGCTAACCGTGACCGTTTCGTGATCTCCAATGGCCATGGTTCGATGCTGCATTACGCGCTGCTGCACCTGACGGGCTACGATCTGCCGATCTCCGAGCTGAAGAACTTCCGCCAGATCGGCTCCAAGACCCCCGGCCACCCGGAAGTGCACCACACGCCGGGTGTCGAGACCACCACCGGCCCGCTCGGTCAGGGTCTGAGCAATGCAGTGGGTTTCGCGCTCGCCGAAAAGCTGCTGGCCGCCGATTTCAATCGGCCCGGCCACAACATCGTCGATCACCACACCTATGTCTTCCTCGGCGACGGTTGCCTGATGGAAGGCATCAGCCACGAGGCCGCCTCGCTGGCTGGCACCTGGGGCCTGGGCAAGCTGATCGCCTATTACGATGACAACGGTATCTCCATCGACGGCAAGGTCGAAGGCTGGTTCACCGACGACACCAAGAAGCGCTTCGAAGCCTACGGCTGGCAAGTCATCGGTCCGGTTGACGGCCATGACAGCGCGGCGCTGCAGGCGGCAACCCTGGAAGCCAAGGCCGATGCGCAGCGCCCGACCCTGGTGATCTGTCGCACCACCATTGGCGCAGGTTCGCCGAACAAGGCCGGCTCGGCCGATTCGCACGGCGCGCCGCTCGGTGCTGCCGAAATCGCCCTGGTGCGCGAGGCCATTGGCTGGAACCACGCGCCGTTTGAAATTCCTGCCGACATTTACGCCGCCTGGGATGCCAAGGCCGCTGGTGCTGCCGCCGAAGGCGAGTGGAGCACACAGTTTGCTGCCTACGCCGCGGCTTTCCCCGAGCTGGCTGCCGAATTCACGCGTCGCCTCAGCGGCCAGCTGCCGAGCGGTTTCAAGGCAGCTGCCGACAGCTTGCTCGACAAGGTGCAAGCCAAGGCTGAAAGCATTGCCACCCGCAAGGCTTCGCAGAACGCTATCGAAGCGCTGGCGCCGAGCCTGCCCGAGCTGCTCGGCGGTTCGGCCGATCTGGCCGGCTCCAATCTGACGCACTGGTCGGGCAGCAAGGAACTGCCGCCCGGTTCGCTGGCCGATGCGGCAGGCGTCAATTACATCAATTACGGCGTGCGCGAGTTTGCCGAAGTGGCGATTGCCAACGGCGTGGCCCTGCATGGCGGCTTCATTCCCTACACCGCGACCTTCCTGGTGTTCTCGGATTACTGCCGCAGCGCGATCCGCATGGCTGCGCTGATGAACATCCGCCAGGTGCTGGTGTTCACGCACGATTCGATTGGCGTGGGCGAGGATGGTCCGACGCACCAGCCGATCGAGCACACCGCTTCGCTGCGCCTGATCCCCAATCTGAATGTCTGGCGTCCGGCCGACACGGCCGAGACGGCGGTGGCCTGGACCCACGGCATCGAGCGCCATGACGGCCCGACGGTGCTTGCGCTGACGCGTCAGAATCTGCCCTTCACGCAGCGCAGCGCGCAGCAGCTCGCCGATATCCGCAAGGGCGGCTATGTGCTGGCCGACGCGGCGGACGCACAAGGCGTGCTGATCGCCACCGGTTCCGAAGTGGGTGTCGCGCTGGCCGCGCAGAAGCTGCTCGCCGAACAGGGTGTGGCGGTCAAGGTGGTGTCGATGCCTTGCACGCGTTTGTTTGATCTGCAGGACGCCGCTTACAAGAGCGCCGTGCTCGGCAAGGCTTTGCCGCGCGTGGCCATCGAGGCGGGTGTCACAGATGGCTGGTACAAGTATGTGGGGCTTGAAGGTGCCGTGGTCGGCCTGGATCGCTTTGGCGAATCGGGTCCGGGCGGGGCGCTGTTCAAGCAATTCGGCTTCACGGCCGAGCGGGTGGCTGAAACCCTCAAAAGCCTGCTGTAAAGTAAGACTTTCCGCCGGGCGCCCCTAGCCGCAGGCTGAAGAACAATCGAAACTCGAATCAGGAGAATAAAGATGACAATCAAGGTAGGTATCAACGGTTTTGGCCGTATCGGCCGCATGGTTTTCCGCGCAGCAGTGCAAAATTTCCCCGAGATCGAGATCGTCGGTATCAATGACCTGCTGGAACCCGATTACCTCGCCTACATGCTCAAGCACGACTCCGTGCACGGCAAGTTCAAGGGCGAAGTGTCGGTGGAAGGCAACACCCTGATCGTCAATGGCAAGAAGATCCGCCTCTCCGCCGTGAAGAACCCGGCCGAGTTGAAGTGGGATGAAGTCGGTGCTGACATCGTCGTCGAATCGACCGGTCTGTTCCTCGACAACGCGACCGCCTCCGCACACTTGACCGCAGGTGCCAAGAAGGTTGTCATGTCGGCTCCGTCCAAGGACGACACGCCGATGTTCGTGTACGGCGTGAACCACGACAAGTACGCTGGCGAGACCATCATCTCCAACGCTTCCTGCACCACCAACTGCCTGGCCCCGATTGCCAAGGTGCTCAACGACAACTTCGGCATCAAGCGCGGCCTGATGACCACGGTGCATGCTGCAACGGCAACGCAAAAGACCGTTGATGGCCCGTCGAACAAGGACTGGCGCGGCGGCCGCGGCATCCTCGAAAACATCATCCCGTCGAGCACTGGCGCAGCCAAGGCCGTCGGCAAGGTGATCCCCGAGCTGAACAAGAAGCTCACCGGCATGTCCTTCCGCGTGCCGACTTCCGACGTTTCGGTGGTCGATCTGACCGTCGAACTGGAAAAGGACGCCACCTACGAGCAGATCTGTGCCGCCATGAAGGCTGCTTCTGAAGGCGCCATGAAGGGCGTGCTCGGCTACACCACCGAGAAGGTCGTGTCGACCGACTTCCGTGGCGAAGCCCGCACCTCGGTGTTCGACGCTGATGCAGGCATCGCGCTGGATTCGACCTTCGTCAAGGTCGTCTCCTGGTACGACAATGAATGGGGCTACTCCAACAAGGTGCTGGAGATGGTTCAGGTCGTCGCCAAGTAAGTCTGCGCACTTCTGTTAATCACGGCGGCACAGGGGAGCGTTCTCCTTGCCGCCGCGTCTCTGTGGTGAAAGGGTTTGACCCATGCAATTCAAGAAACTGTCTGATCTCGATCTGGCCGGCAAGCGCGTGTTCATCCGCTCCGACCTCAATGTGCCGCAAGACGACCGTGGCGCCATCACCGATGACACGCGTATCCGCGCCTCGGTGCCCGGCATTCGTCTGGCACTCGACAAGGGCGCTGCGGTCATGGTGACCTCCCACCTTGGCCGTCCGACCGAAGGCGACTTCCAGCCCGCCGATTCGCTGGCGCCGGTGGCAGCCCGCATGAGCGAGCTGCTCGGTCAGCCGGTGCGCCTGATCCAGAACTGGGTCGACGGTGGTTTTGAAGTCAAGCCGGGCGAAGTCGTGCTGCTCGAAAATTGCCGCGTCAACAAGGGCGAGAAGAAGAACAGCGCTGAACTGGCCGCCAAGATGGCCAAGCTCTGTGACATCTACGCCAACGATGCTTTCGCCACCGCGCACCGCGCTGAAGCGACGACTCAGGCGCTGGCTCTGGCCGCACCGGTGGCCTGTGCCGGCCCGCTGCTGGCCGCTGAACTGGAAGCCCTCGGCAAGGCCCTGCTGGCGCCCGAGAGCCCGCTGATCGCCATCGTCGGTGGCTCCAAGGTGTCGACCAAGCTGTCCATCCTCGACAGCCTGGCTGACAAGGTCGACCAGCTCATCGTCGGTGGTGGCATCGCCAATACCTTCCTGCTGGCGGCTGGTTTCCCGGTCGGCAAGTCCCTGGTCGAAGCCGATCTGGTGGAAGAAGCCAAGCGCATCATCATCAAGATGGCGACGCGCGGCGCCGTGGTGCCAATCCCCAGCGATGTGGTGGTGGCCACCGAGTTCTCGCCGACCGCCAAGGCCGTCGTCAAGTCCGCCAAGGATGTGCAGCCGGACGAGATGATCCTCGACGTCGGTCCGGAGACCGCCGCCAAGCTCGCCGGCCTGCTCAAGGCCGCCAAGACCATCGTCTGGAATGGCCCGCTCGGCGTGTTTGAATTCGAAGCGTTCGCCAATGGCACCAAGGTCGTCGGCGAAGCGATTGCTGAATCTAGCGCAATGTCTCTGGCTGGCGGCGGTGACACAATTGCCGCAATCGCCAAATTTGGCCTGGGCGAGCGCATCAGTTACATCTCCACGGCAGGCGGTGCCTTCCTGGAGTTCCTCGAAGGCAAGACCCTGCCAGCGGTGGAAGCCCTGGAACAGCGTGCCAGTAACTGATAAATGCGCGCCGGGACGGATTGATCAAATCCTCCCGGCGCTTTTTTTGACTACACACAAGTTGTCTGACCAATAAGTGCTGCAAGTTCGATATTGCCGTCACATCAGCGGCAGACAATGAATCCCTCTAAACAATAATGCATCGCATGAAGGAGTAAGCAATGCAACGCCACACCAAGATCGTCGCCACCCTCGGACCGGCTTCCAATGATGCGGATGTGCTGGAACGCCTGATTCGCGCCGGCGTCGACGTCGTTCGCCTGAACTTCTCGCACGGCAAGGCGGAAGACCATATCAACCGTGCCAACATCGTGCGCGAAGCGGCCCGTCGCGTGGGCAAGCCGGTGGCGATTCTCGCCGACCTGCAAGGTCCGAAGATCCGCGTCGGCAAGTTTGAAAACGGCAAGACCTTCCTCGAAAAGGGCCAGAAGTTCATCCTCGACGCCGACTGTGAGCTCGGTAACGATGAACGCGTCGGCCTCGACTACAAGGATCTGCCCAAGGACGTGAAGCAAGGCACCATCCTGCTGCTCAACGACGGCGCCATCGTGCTCGAAGTTGAAAAAGTCATCGGCAATGAAATCTTCACCGTCGTGCATTACGGCGGCGAGCTGTCCAACAACAAGGGCATCAATCAGAAGGGTGGCGGCCTGACCGCACCGGCGCTGACCGCCAAGGACATGGAAGACCTCAAGACGGCCGCGCTGATCGGCATCGAGTATGTCGCCGTCTCCTTCCCGAAGAACGCTGCCGACATGTACATGGCGCGCACCCTGCTGCGTGCAGCGGGCAGCTCGGCGCTGACCATCGCCAAGATCGAGCGTACCGAAGCGGTTGAGCCGGACAATCTGCGCGAAATCCTCGAAGCGTCTGATGGCGTGATGGTGGCGCGTGGCGACCTCGCCGTCGAAGTCGGCGAAGCGGCTGTGCCGGCCCTGCAGAAGAAGATGATCAAGCTGGCGCGCGAGATGAACAAGCTCGCCATCACCGCCACGCAGATGATGGAGTCGATGATCTCCAGCCCGGTGCCGACGCGTGCCGAAGTGTCGGACGTTGCCAACGCCGTGCTCGACGGTACCGATGCGGTGATGCTGTCGGCCGAAACCGCCGCCGGCAAGTACCCGGTCGAAGTGGTCGAGACCATGGCCCGCATCTGCCGCGAAGCTGAAAAGTCCTACCCGGTGACCCTGGATCAGGACTTCCTCAACCGCAGCTTCACGCGCATCGACCAGTCCATCGCCATGGCCGCGCTGTTCTCGGCACACCACCTGGGCGCCAAGGCCATCGTCGCGCTGACCGAATCCGGTTCCACCGCGCTGTGGATGAGCCGCCTGCACTCGGGCATCCCCATCTACGCGCTGACCTCGCAACAGGACACCATCGGCAAGATGGCGCTGTTCCGCGAAGTGCATCCGATGATGGTGCCGCACATCACCGACAGCCGTGACCACCTGCTGCAGGAAGCCGAGCGCACCCTGCTGCGCAACAAGCTGGTGCAACCGGGTGACATCATCGTCATTACCGTTGGCGAACCGCTCGGCCAGTCCGGCGGCACCAACAGCTTGAAGATCGTGCGCGTCGGCGGCTGATAACCCGCATCTTCCGTCCGCACCGGCAAAAGGCCTCCGCCACAAGCGGGGGCCTTTTGCATTTCATGGCTGGCGGCGCGCATTGTGCACATTGCGGAGATCATCAGGATGTGCGCGACTTGTGCATCGCGATACAATCGACATTCCGAACAATTCGAACCCACCGCCCAACACCTTCAGACGGAGATTTTCAATGGCACTCGTTTCCATGCGCCAGCTGCTCGATCATGCTGCAGAAAACAGCTACGGCTTGCCCGCATTCAACGTCAACAACCTCGAACAGGTCACGGCCATCATGGAAGCGGCCAACGAGCTGGACAGCCCGGTGATCATGCAGGCCTCGGCTGGCGCACGCCGCTATGCCGGTGAAGCCTTCCTGCGCCACCTCATCGAGGCCGCGGTGGAAGCCTACCCGCACATCCCCGTCGTGATGCACCAGGACCACGGCCAGAGCCCGGCGGTCTGCATGGCAGCGATCAAGTCCGGCTTTTCCTCGGTGATGATGGATGGCTCCCTGCTCGAAGACGGCAAGACGCCTTCGGACTACGAGTACAACGTCGCCGTGAGCAGCGAAGTGGTGAAGTTCTCGCACAGCATCGGGGTGACGGTGGAAGCCGAGCTGGGCTGCCTGGGTTCGCTGGAAACCGGCAAGGCGGGTGAAGAAGACGGCATCGGCGCTGAAGGTATCCTCGATCACAGCGCCATGCTGACCGATCCGGAGCAAGCCGCCGACTTCGTCAAGCGCACCCAGTGTGACGCGCTGGCGATTGCCATCGGCACCAGCCACGGCGCCTACAAGTTCACGCGCAAGCCCACTGGCGACATCCTCGCCATCAGCCTGATCAAGAAGATCCACGAGCGCCTGCCCAACACCCACCTGGTGATGCACGGTTCGTCGAGCGTGCCGCAGGACCTGCTGGCGATCATCCGCGAATTCGGCGGCGACATCGGCGAAACCTATGGTGTGCCGGTGGAAGAGATCGTCGAAGGCATCAAGTACGGCGTGCGCAAGATCAATATCGACACCGATATCCGCCTGGCGATGACCGCCGCGATCCGCAAGCACTTCGTCGAACACCCCAGCGCTTTCGACCCGCGCGACTACCTCAAGCCCGCGCGCGAAGCGGCCAAGAAGATCGTCAAGGCACGTTTCGAAGCTTTCGGCTCGGCCGGCAACGCTGGCAAGATCAAGCCGATTCCGCTGGAAAAGATCGCGGCCAAGTACAAGAGCGGCGAGCTGGCGCAGATGGTCAAGTAAGCGCTTCCAGCACTTACCCGCAAGCCCTCGCTGGTCGAGGGCTTTTTCTTGTCTGTCATGCGGGCGCTGAATCGCCGCGCCCGCTTTGTCGTGATTCATACGTCGTATCGGGGTGGCCCGAGTGCGTGCGTCTAGGGAATGCACCTAGCGCGCTGCGGGTAAAGTTGATCTGTTTGTGGCCGTAATACGGGCACGGCGCTACGTCGATGCAGTCTTTTTACCGTGCTTTCTACAGAGGAATGCCCATGTCAATCCGCATGAAAATGATCCTGGCGCTCCTGTTTTCCAGTCTGATGGCCATCAATCTGGTGGCATTCATATCGCATAATCTGGTGGCGCGCCGGCTCAGCGATGAGCTGGCCAGCGAGTTGAGTGTGGAAGTCGAGAGCATCCTGACGGCGCTGCGCGAATCCCTGTTGCTGGGCTCGTTGATTGCGGCGCTGCTGTCTGTTGCGTTGGGCCTGTTGCTCGGTGCGCGCGTGTCGGCCAAGTTGCGCCGCCTGACCCAGGCGATCCAGAACATGCAGAAAGGTGATTTCGGCAAGCCGCTGCAGCTGGTCTCCAGAGATGAAGTGGGCGCCCTGGTCAGCGCCTTCAATGAGATGAGCCTGGAGATCGCCCAGAAGCGCGACGAGATCCAGCGCTCGCACCGCAAGCTGGAGGAGCTGGCGATCCGTGACGGCCTGACCCAGCTGCACAACCGCCGTCATTTCGACGAGCAGCTGAGCGCGCTTGGAAAATGTCCGGAGCACGCGGCCTCGGTGTCGATCATGATTGGCGACATCGATCATTTCAAACAGGTCAATGACCGCTTCTCGCATGCCGTGGGCGATGCCGTGCTGCGCGAGGTCGGCCGCATTCTGGCCAGCAATACGCGGGGGTCTGATCTGGTCGCGCGCTACGGCGGCGAGGAATTCGTGATCGCCTTCCGCGACACCGATATTGCCCAGGCGCGGCTGATCTGCGAGAAGCTGCGCCAGCGCATTGCCGAGTTCGACTGGGAGAGCATCCAGCCGGGTCTGCGCATCACGATGAGCATGGGCGTTGCGCGCCAGCTCGACGAGGCGACGCTGGAGCACGTCGTGCGGCAAGCTGATGTGCAGCTCTATCGCGCCAAGTCACAAGGGCGCAATCAAGTGTGCGTGGCGCTGCAAGCGCCGCCCGCCACGCAGTAGAATACGGGCTGCCAGCAATCTCATTTTCAGGACGCACATCGCCATGGCCCGTACCGTCACATGCATCAAACTCGGCGTAGAAGCCGATGGTCTCGATTTCCCGCCCGTTCCCGGTGAGCTGGGCAAAAAGGTTTATGAGAACGTCTCTAAGGAGGCCTGGCAGGGCTGGCTCAAGCACCAGACCATGCTGATCAACGAAAACCGCCTCAACATGATGGACCCGAAGGCGCGCAAGTACCTGATGGAACAGATGGAGCGCCATTTCTTCGGCGGTGGCGCCGATGCCGCCCAGGGTTACGTGCCGCCGAGCGCCTGATCCGGCGAATCCGCTACAATTGCACACAGGCCGTCCGGGAGACGGCCTGTTTATTTTCACGGAGCCCTAGATGAGCCAGCCCCAGTTCGAATCTGCCATCACCAGTCTGCCCCTGCTCGCGCGCGGCAAGGTACGCGACATCTACGCCGTCGATGAGGACAAGCTGCTCATCGTCACCTCGGACCGCCTCTCGGCCTTCGACGTGATCCTGCCCAATCCCATCCCGCGCAAGGGCGAGGTGCTCACCAAGACTGCGCTGTTCTGGTTCGAACGTCTGGCCCATGTGCTGCCCAACCAGCTCACCGGCATTGCACCGGAAGACGTGGTGACGGCCGCCGAGCGCGACCAGGTGGTCGGTCGTGCGCTGGTGGTCAAGCGCTTGAAGCCCCTGCCGGTCGAAGCCGTGGTGCGCGGCTACATCATCGGCGGCGGCTGGAAGGATTACCTGGCGACCGGTCAGGTCTGCGGCCATCTGCTGCCGGCCGGCCTCAAGCAGGCCGCCAAGCTCGAACAACCGCTGTTCACGCCCTCGACCAAGGCTGAGCTGGGCACCCACGACGAGAATATCGACTTCGCCCAGACCAGCGCCCTGCTCGGTGCCGAGCTGGCCGCGCAAGTGCGTGATGTGGCGATCCGCCTGTATTCGGAAGCGCGCGACTACGCCGCCACGCGCGGCATCATCATTGCCGACACCAAGTTCGAATTCGGCCTCGATGCCGCCGGCACCCTGCACATCATCGACGAAGCGCTGACGCCCGATTCCTCGCGCTTCTGGCCGGCCGACAGCTACGCCGAAGGCATCTCGCCGCCGTCCTACGACAAGCAGTACGTGCGCGACTATCTGGAAACCCTGGACTGGAACAAGACCGCGCCGGGCCCGCATCTGCCGGACGAAGTGGTGGCGCGCACCAGCGCCAAGTACGTCGAAGCCTACGAGCGCCTGACCGGTCGCAGCATCGACGCGTGAAGCGCCTGGCGCTGATTCCGGCGCTCTGGCTGTGCGCCTGCGCCAGCCCGCCGCCGGAGCGCTTCCTGCACACCGTGATGGCTGGCGCGCCCAGCGCCGAGCTAGCCTTCCGCTCGGCCGAAGCATGCCAGCAATGGCGCGCGCGCACGCTGTGGGCGCAGCAAGGCAATCTGCACTGCGTGGCCAGCGAGTCCGACTGGCCCCATGTGATCGATATGGTCACCGATACCGGTGAGGAAGTGCGACTCTATGCGCCGGATCGTGCGCGCTGCGAGTCGGCAAGGCTGCGCGCGCTGGCCACGCCGGCCATCAAGCTCGCCTCCAATTGCCTGCCCAGGCGGGCGCCGCAGCGTCCCAGCCTGTAAGGCAGGCCAAGCTCAGCGCTTGATGCGCGAGAGCTTCTGCACCACTTCCAGCGTCATGCGTTCGCCCTTGGCGAGCATCTTCAAGCCCGGCATGCCGGGGCGGTGGAAGGCGTCGGTGATGTGGGTGATCGGTTCGAAACAGAAGAAGGGCTGGCCTTCGGGGCGGAACAGGATCGAGGTTTCCAGGCCCGCCGGCTGCGTCGTTTCCCACTCCAGGTGCAGGTCGATGTCATCGCGCTCCATGATCATCTTGCCGTCCCAGCCGGAGAAGTTGTTGTCGATCTTGCCGTGGCCCAGCGGCTTGAGCGTATTGAAGTCCCAGCCTTCCGGCAGCCCCTTGATGTGCTCGGCCGCGATGCCTTCCGGCGTGGACGCCCAGTAACCATCGGCCTTGAACTGCAGACGCGGGCCTTGCGGATCGTCACCGCGCAGCTGGAAGGGGTGCCAGGCGAGGCCGTAGGGCAGGGGCTTGTCGCCGAGGTGTTCGACTTCGAGCAGCATGGTCATGCTGTCTTCGGTCAGGCTGTAGCGCTGGGTCGATGCGTACTCCCAGGGATAGCCGTGTTTCTTCAGCGAGGTGACGCTCAGCTCGATGGCCTGCGCCGAATGCTCACGCACGTCCCAGGTATGCATCCAGCCGGTGCCGTGGATCGGTACCGGATCAAAGCGGTTGGGCGCCATCGGGTAGAACACGCCATCGACCGTGATGCCGCCGCCGGTGATGCGGTTGGAGAACGGCACCAGGGGCAGGTTGCCGACAAAGCGGCGACCATCGACTTCCGGCGCATAGGGGCGCCACAGCGCTTTCCACTCGCCATCGCGCCTGATTTCCCAGTAAGCCACGCTGCCGCCGAGTTCGGGCATCAGGCCGAGGCGCTGTTCGGATGTTTCAATATTCAGGACGACAGGGTCGCTCATGAGATCTCCTCCTCGTTATAAGAGATCAACATTGTCTGACAAATTCGGGCTATTTGCTTGATCTGGCTGAAGACTTGAGCGAGTGCGCGCCGTGCCGCCGATCAACAAAGAAGTACCGATATTTGCGCAAGATACTGATCTAGCTATGCTTTTGCGCCAGGTCCTGGGTGATGAAGTCCTGCAGCGCGCGGCTGGCACTTGATTGACTGCGTTGCGAGGCGCTCAGGGCGTAAATGCCTAAATCGTTCAATCGATACTGCGGGAATAAATTGATCAAGGCGCCCGAGCGGATCTGCGCAGCAATGGGGATGGCAGGCAGGCAGGCGATTCCGCGCCCCGCCATGCAGGCGTGCAGCAGCGCCGTGACGTCATTGGAACTGAAGTTGCCGCTCACCGAGACAACTTCCGGCTCGGCGCCTGCGCTACTTCCTTGCGGGTAAAAAATCCAGTCACGCCCCAAGCGCGTATGTACCAGACAGTTGGCGTGGGCCAGGTCAGCCGGTGACAAGGGTTTGCCGAAGCGCTGCAGGTACGCGGCTGAGGCGCAGATGAGCGAGGCGTTGCGCGCCAGCTGGCGTGCAACGAGCGTCGGGGGTAACTCATTGGTGATCTGGATCGCGAAGTCGATACGCTCCTCAATGAGCTTGATCGAGCGGTCGGTCAGCACCATCTCTACGCTGACGCTCGGAAACATGTCCATAAAGCGCCACACGGCCTCCGCCAGATAGGACTGACCGAACGAGACGCTGCTGGCGATGCGGATCAGGCCCTGAGGTTCGGTGTCTTTCTGCGCCACCGAGCTATGCATTTTCTCGGACAGCCCGAGGATCTGGCGGCAATACGGCAGCATCGCATTGCCTGCGCTACTGACGCCCAGGCTGCGTGTGGAACGATGCAGCAGCCGCACACCCAGCGTCTTCTCCAGCGAAGCGATATAGCGCGTCGCCATCGCGCGCGACATATCGAGCTTGTTGGCGGCGGCGGACAAGCTGCCCAAATCGGCAACATCGACAAACACCTGCATTGCTTTGAACTGATCCATTGCGCGCTGTAATGCTCGGAATATGCAACAAAGAAGTGTTCATTGTAGGGTTCTTTTCAGCACAGCGAAGCGCCAGAATGGATTCATGTCCCATCAACGGAGTTCTTGAATGCTGGCCAAATTCCTTGTTGTTTCGCTGCTATCGACGTTTGCCATGGCAGGGCTCGTTCAGGCGCAAACCCCAGCCTCGGCAACAGCAGTGTCGACGCCGGCCTTGAGCGGCTGCCCATCGCCCGCCATCGACGCGCAGTTCAAAGAGTTCGGTCGCAGCGGCAAAATGCCGGCCGAGCTCAAGCGCTGGCTCAATGACCCCAAGGCACAGCTGATGGCGCCCTACCAGGCGTTTGATAACGTGTATTACGTCGGCATCTGCTGGGTGTCCGCATGGCTGATCAAGACCAGTGCGGGACCGGTCTTGATCGACACCTTATACGAGCCCTACACCGATCAGCTTGTCGCCAACCTGCGCGCAATCGGCGTTGAGCCGGCCGATCTCAAAATGGTTTTGCTGACCCATGGTCACTTTGACCATGTTGGCGGAGTCGCCAAGCTCAAGTCACTGAGCAAGGCCAAATTCGTGATGACCCAGGAGGGCTGGGCTGAAGCGCAGCATGACGCGCAGCAGTCGCAAGGCAAAGCCGGCGCCTGGAGCATGCCGGCTGGACCGGATGTGACGGTCAAGGATGGTGATGTACTCACCGTCGGGGATACCCGGTTTTATGTGTACACCACGCCCGGCCATACCTGGGGCACCGCCTCCTATGCGCTGGACGTCAAGGACGGCAACAAAACCTACCGTGCCATGACGATTGGCGGTCTGGGGCTCAATGCCATTGATGGCCCCAAGCAGGTCGAGGCCTATATCGCCAGCGTCGATCGCATCAAGGGCATGGTCAACGCAGCGCAAAACCCGGTCGTGGTGCACCTGACGGCGCATCCCTTCAGCAATGGTTTGACCGAAGCGAAAGAGCTGCTCAAAACGCGCAAGCCCGGCGATCCCCATCCGCTCGTCGATGCGGCAGGGCTGAACGTACAACTCGATGCCTTGCGTGCGGGTGCCGAGGAACGTTTGCTGATCGAACAAGCGCGCAGCAAAGCGGCAAAATGAACGCGCCCTAGCGGGTGTCGGCCACCACGCTGCGGACTTGAATGCTGGCCGGGAGCTGTGCCGACAGAAAGTCGATCATGCTTCTGACCGAGGGCAGAATGCCTCTCGGCGCCGGGTAGGCCAGGTACAGATTATTGGCGGCGGCGGCCCAGGCGGGCAGCACATGTTCCAGCAAGCCGGTTTTGATGCTCGTCGCGACAATTGCTTCGGGCAGCAAGGCCAGCCCCAGGCCGCTGATCGCCGCCTCCAGCTGGAGGCGTAAATCATGGGTTTGCAGCCGGGGGATGTGGCTGACCGAGCAAGCCTTGCCCGACTGGTCAAACAGCTCCCAGCGCACCGTGCTGTCGCGAAGATCGCTGACTCGCCCCAGGGTGGCGAGATTCGCAATGTCTTCCGGGCTGGCCGGCCGACCCGCGCTGGCCAGGAATTGCGGTGCCGCCACCAGGATGCGTTTGACGCTGCCCAGAGGGCGCACGACCAGACCGGGCATCGCATCGATCTGCGGGCGCGCCAGCAAGGCCAGGTCGTAGCGTTCGCCGATCAGGTCGACTTCACGATCAGTCGGGTCGATATGCAGATTCACCTTCGGATGCGCCGCCAGATAGCTTGGCAAGAGCGGCGCCAGATAGGTCTGCGCGAGCACCAGCGGGCAGCTCATCCGGACCGTGCCGGCGGGCTCTTTGCGCAGATTGGCGAGCCCTTCATAGGCCGCTTCTGCCTCTTCGAGCACGGCCAGGCAGCGTTCATAGAACTGCGCACCTGCTTCGGTGAGCTCCACACGGCGTGTCGAACGATGCAGGAGGCGGACGCCCAGTTGCCGCTCCAGCTCGGCCAGCCGCCGGCTCAGGCGCGTTTTCTCGACGCCGCTTGCGCGCGCGGCCGCAGTGAAGCCCTGATGGCGGACCACGCTCACAAAGTACGACAAGTCGTTCAGCTCAGGTAGGCTCATTGGTGCGTATTTGCAACAGAGAATCGAAATTTAGCCTGATTGTCATTAACTGTAGCGAAAAATACAATCAATAATCAGCGTCTTCAAAGCTTGGCTGACCTGGCCGGCAAGGCGTCCTCGCTTATGAACGGCCCCATGAACCCATCGCAAACCCATCCTGTACTGATGCTGGTCAGCCGCCGTGCCAAGCCGCAGCATGAGGCCGCGTTCGAATGGCTGATGGCGGAGTTCATCACCCACGCCGAGGCGTATCCGGGCTGTCTTGGCGCGCAGTTGGTCCATCCGGGCGATGACGCCAGCGTGGACGACATGCTCTACCACGCACTGCTGGCCTTCGATCAGCCCGGCAGCCTGGCAGCTTGGCAAAACTCCCCCGAGCGCGCTGCAGGCCTGGCCGCCATTGCGCCCTATATCGAAGGACCGGAGACGGTGCGCGGCATCTCCGGGCTGGCACATTGGTTTCAAGCGCCGAGCAGCGCCAAGCCGACTCAGCCGCCACGCTGGAAAGTCGCGGTCGTCACCTGGCTGGGCATCTTCCCGACGGTGTACCTGCTGTTCCTGCTGTTGGGCAATCTGCTCGCGCCCTGGACTTTGCTGGCGCGCATCTCGCTCCTGACGGTGCTGGTAGTGACCATCATGACCTGGGGCGTGGCGCCGCAGCTGACCCGCTTGCTCAAGCCCTGGCTGTTTCCCGCCGCGCCGGCCAAGCACAAGGGCCAAACCGGCTAGGCGGCCGTTGGCCAGCGCGATCCACGATGCGCGGTCGTGCGAGGGCTACTGAGCGCCCAGCAGCAGTGCGCCATCCCAATGCTCGTCGGCCTTGCCATCGACAAAGCGCCACATGTCGAACCAGGTCGTGGTGTAAGGCGGGCGTTTGCCGCTGGGGTCTTTCACCTCGCGCACAAAGGCCACTGTGACCAGATCGCCTTCGGCCACCACCGACACCACAGGCGTTTTCATCTTCGTCGGAATCGCCGAGGGCTGCCTCTTCAGCACATCCTTGAAGAAGCTCACCACCGCTGCGCGGCCACTGGCGGCATTCGGGTTGTGCTGGATGTAGCGCTCGGTCAGGTACTGATCAGCCAGCTCCCAGTGATTGGCCTCCAGCAGATCGCGGACGATGTGATACGCCGCCTGCTTGTTGCGCTCAAGCTTAGGGTCCGCGCTGTGGAACAGCGCCTCTACATCACTGGCCGCGCGCACGGCTTCCTGCGCCAGCGCGCCGTGGGACACAGCAAGGCAGCTAGCAACCAGCGCCGCAACACTACACACACGATTCAAGCGCATCACGATTCCTCCAGGCAGGCACTCATAGAGCCAATTCAGGCAAATTACATTTTTACGCGCCAATGCTCAGACGCGAAGGGCGCGAAGGGAAAACAAAGTTTCGCAAAGAAAAGCGATTTTCTTCCCTTTGCAGAGGCGGCGAGTCAAAGCGCCCGGCACGGCGCTGTTCGCAGGCAGCGTAGCAGAATCGGGAAAGCGCGTTCTAGGTCGGCGCTTTGAAAGCGCGCAGGTAATAGTTGTCAAACTCCGCCTGCTCGACCAGCACAAAGCCGTGGCGCTGATAGAAGCGGTTGGCCTCGCTGCCCCGCAGCGCGCCGACGCGTACCGGCAGCAGCAAGGCATCCGCCTCGGCGAACACCTGCGCCAGCACCGCCGCGCCAATGCCCCGGCGCTGCTGGGCCGGATCGATATAGAGATGATCGAGCAGCACATGCGCCGCTTCGCGCTTGCTGACCACAAAACCGACGCGCAGGCCATCCACCACAACATGCCGTGTCGCCGCCGCCACAAAGCCCGCCGCAAAGCGCGCCCGCGCCCGCTCGGGATCAAACCGCCCGATGCGCTCCAGACTCTCGCGCATCGCTGCGATGCGCAGCGCGAGCAGGGATTCGAAGTCTTCGGCGGTGGCGGGGAGGAAGGTAATGTCCATGTTTCTGGCCAGAGTCGAGGCCTAGACGTAGCCCGGATGCAGCGCAGCGAAATCCGGGAGCGGTGTTTAATTCGAGAAAGTTCCCGGATTCCGGCATCTGCCTGCATTCGGGCTACTTGCTGCTTAGTCCATCCCGCTGTCAGCGGCTGATTTGTTGGCTAGCAGAGGAACGCTGGTTCCACTGGGTAACTCCTCTGCTCTGGACTGTGTTTGCCAAACGATGTCTGCAATCTCTTTAATACGATCAACAATCGGCTTTGCGTCTGTACCCAATTTTCCGAGTACAACACCAGCATCACCTATCAACCCCCAAAATCGATCAAGGTCGGAGACTTTTTTGTGCATTTCCGATTGCAACTTTTCAAGTCTGCTCAACAGTCTTCGTTGATGGTCTTTTTCAAGGCTAACTGTTTGAGAGATAAGCTCTCTAATTTGATTGATCAGCAACTGAACTCTTTCTAGGTCGCCCTGAGAGAATTCGTAGGAAAAACCTGAGCTAAGAGCGGTTCTGAAGTGCGACCTGAGTGACGTAATCTTTAGCTTAGATGATTCAGCAATACAGTACTCTTCTTGAGAGTTTAGATAGGCGAAGGTTAGTTTGCAGTCTTGGTCTCTATTTCCGCTAATTGCGAAATTTGGTGGAGTAATGTCGAGTAGTTTTGATTCTATTATTTCAGTAATTAAGGCATACGCTTCAAGTAATACTTGGTAGTCCTGCTCTGTCCACTCCGCTGTGTTTTTGGTTAAGTTTTCTCGTGCAACGTTTATCAAAATGATCATGCCATGCAAGGGATCATTCTTTAGGTCTTCCAGAAATTTTTCAGAGAAAATCATGGCCACTCCCAAAACGTATTAAATAATTATCGAAATGCTAGTTAGTTCATGTTGATGTATTTCAAATGGAATATCAAGCAGCCTGAAAAATGCAGACTTTTGATTGGCAGCGCCCATACAAGCCCCGCGCAAGCTTGCTCCAACGCATAACCCCCACGTAACCCCTCTGCCACCATAGCCGCATCCCACCCTTCCGGAGCGCGCCATGAAGATTGCCATTCCCACCCAGGATTACCTCACCGTCAGCGGCCATGCCGGGCAGGCGCATCATTGGTTGGTGTATGACCTGGCGGGTTACGCGGCGGGGCAGGTGTTGCCGCAGCCGGGGCGGGTGGAGTTGTCCAAGGAGCAGTTGCCGCATTACTTCAAGGATGACGGCCCGCATCCGCTCGATGGTGTGGGGCTGATCGTGGCGGGCAGTGCGGGCGATGGTTTCATTCGCCATATGCACAAGCGCGGCACCGATGTGCTGCTGACCGGCGAGACCGATCCGGCGACGGCGGTGACGCGGGTGATCGCGGGCGAGGCGCTGCCGGACAAGCGCTTTGACATCACCACCGTGTTCTGCAAGTTGCACGATCTGTTTTCGCGGCACTGAGCGGGCTTTGCACGCTGAACTAGCGGTAGCGTGATTCGAGCAGGTCGATTTCGCGTACCAGGCGGCGTGAGGTGGCGTCGGAGATTTCTTCGGCGCGGGCGAGCCGGAAGATGGCTTCGCGCTCGGCCTGCATGGCGGTGAGGCGCAGGCGGGTTTCGATCTTGTCGGCCTGGCGCAGCATCTGCGCTTCGTTGTGGTCGTGATGACTACCGTTGAGGCGGCGCTGGTAGAGCGCGATCAGGCGCGTGGCGGCGAGCTGGTAGATCTCGGCATCGGTGGATTCGAGCAGCAGCTTGCGTTCGGCACCTTCGATGGCGTGGATGGCGGCGAGCGCAGCGGTGTGGCGGGCGTGGTCTTCCTGCTGTTGTGCGGCAGGTTCTTCGGGCAGGGCGAGGCCTTGCAGCAGGCGCGGCAGGCCGATGCCGGCCATCACCAGGGAGATGAGGATCACCGCGGTGGCGAGGAAGATGGCCAGATCGCGCGCCGGGAAGGGCGAACCGTCGGGCAGCGCCAGCGGCAGGGCCATCACGCCGGCCAGGGTCAGGCCGCCGCGCACACCGGCCAGCGAGGTGGCGAGCACCAGGCGCCAGTGCGGCGTCTGCATCGGCTCGCCTTTTTTGCGTGCCGCGAACAAGGTCAGCCGCAGCGAGACCCACACCCAGACCAGGCGCAGCAGGGTCAGGCCGAAGGTGATGGCCAGTGCATAGATCAGCAGCCACCAGCGATTCAGATGCCCGCTTTGCTCGACCGAGTCAGCGGCGCTGCGCAGCATGTCGGGCAATTGCTCGCCGAGCAGGACGAACATGGTGCCGTTGAGTGCGAACTGGATGGTGTTCCACACGGCGGTGCGCTGCACGCGGGTGCTGGCCAGGGCGCGGCCGGAGAGCTCGACATAGCTCATGCTGATGCCGGCGGCGACCGCCGCGAGGATGCCCGAGGCGTGCAGGCGCTCGGCCAGCAGATAGGCGCCGAAGGGAATCAGCAGGCTGATCAGGATCGGCGAGCCGTTCTCTTCGCCGACATAATCGGCCAGCCAGTGCTGGGCGAAGGTGGTGATGCGCGTGACGGCAACGCCAATGGCCAGCCCGGCCAGCGCCACCCAGAGGAAGGACAGCGCAGCGCTGGCCGGCGAAAAGCTGCCGGTGAGCACGGCGGCCACCGCAAAGCGGAAGCACACCAGGCCGGTGGCATCGTTGAGCAGGGATTCGCCTTCGAGGATGTGCTGCAGGCGTTTGGGCATCGGCACCCGCGCGGTGATTGAGGAGACGGCGACCGGATCGGTCGGCGAGACGATGGCCGCCAGCGCAAAGGCGACCGGCAGCGGCATGGCCGGAATCAGCCAGTGGATGAAATAGCCGGCGCCGAGCACGGTGAACAGCACCAGGCCGAGGGCCAGTTCGATGATCGTGCCCTTGTCGCGGAACAGGCCGTCCTTGGGGATGCGCCAGCCGTCAAGGAACAGCAGCGGCGGCAGGAACAGCAGGAAGAAGATCGACGGGTCCAGCGTCACGCCATGCGTGGAGAAGGCGGCGATCAGGGCGCCCAGCGCAATCTGCACCAGGGGCAAGGGCAGCGAGAGGGGCAGGACGCGCACCAGATAACCGCTGGCCACCACCGCCAGCAACATGGCCAGAACAACCTCAACCGAATCCATTCAGCGTTCCTGATTTACGTACACGCTGCAGTGTACGCGTTCAGCGCG
Organism: Uliginosibacterium sediminicola; assembly: GCF_039631295.1. Lineage (NCBI taxonomy): Bacteria > Pseudomonadati > Pseudomonadota > Betaproteobacteria > Rhodocyclales > Zoogloeaceae > Uliginosibacterium > Uliginosibacterium sediminicola. Next base: position 274,426 of record NZ_JBDIVE010000004.1, read on the forward strand.
CAGTCTCGTGCGCTGCTTCTGTGGCGGGGCGCAATCAGCCTTGCCTTAGCGCGCGCTGAGGCGCGCCAGCAGCTGCCTCGCTGCCTGAGCAAGCTCCTCAAGCTGCGTGCTGGGCAGCGCAAAGCGATGCCGCTGGCGCTGGCCGTGCAGGCTGCAGTCGAGCCCGTAGCAATCGATGCCCAGCAGGCGGATGTGCTCGGGCAGCTCCGCTGAGAGGGCGCGCAAGAGCTGCGCTTCGTCTTCCAGCGTGAGCGTATCGAGTGCTTGCCAGTCGTCTGCTTCGAGCCAGCCCATGCGGCCGACGCCGCCGATGTAGCGCAGGCGCAGCGGTTGCAGGCGGAAGAAGCGGAAATCGAGCGCCAGATATTGCGCGGCCTCCGGCTGGTAGCGCAGATAGCGGTCGACCAGCAGGGGCGGCGCGTCGATGGGCCTGCAGTCACCGATCAGGCTCAGGCGCGGCGCAGCTTGCACGCTGCCGTGCTCGGGGGCGACCAGGGACAGGCTGCTGCGCGCATCGGCCAGCAGGTTGCGGGTGTGCTCGGCGAGCAGGCTGACGAAGAGGATGGGGCAGTGCGCCGCGTCGGTCACGCAGGGCACGGCGGTGGCGTAAGGGTAGCCGGGCAGCTGCTGCGATTGGGTGGCGAGCGTGGCGTGCTCGGCGCTGTGCAGCAGGGTGGCAACTTCAGCGGGATGGATCTTCATGCCGCCATTTTGCGCCCAGGGCGCGAGGCCGTGGTGCGGAGAGGCAATGGGCTGCTCACGATTTTGGTTTGTGGAATATTGGCGGCCGATGAATTTTGACGCGAAGGACGCGAAGAAAAACAAAGGGTCGCAAAGGAAACCTGTTTGATGCGACCGGGTTTGTTTTGAGCGCTTGAAAGGTGCGCAATCAGGCCGCACGGACCTTGATTCCGCTTGGCCGAATCAATGCTTCGCTGCCCTTTGCGTCAACGCCCGCAGGGCCCGCTCCCCGGCGCTCAGGCGCTGAGCATCGACAAGGCGGCGGCGCGCTGCACGCGGGCCTCGTCGAGCAGGCGGTCGAGCTGTTCGCGGGCGACTTCCTTGAAGGCGTCCTGACGCCGCACGATCAGCTCTTCGAGCGACAGGATGCTGAAGGGATTCGGCGTGCCGGCAGCGCTGTTGGCCAGGTAGATGATGTCCGACAGCGAGCTGGGCGGCCAGTTGCCGCTGGGCGCGTCCTGGTTGTCGAGGGCGTGCACGATCAATTCCGGCGTGCCCAGGGCGCTGAGCACCTGCTGGCTGACCTTGTGGTGCCAGAGCAGGATGAATTCGGACATCTCGTCCTGCTCCTGCAGCAGTTCGGGGTAGGCGTGCACGCGGCCGAGCAGGAAGAACTGGCCGATGTCGTGCACCATGCCGGCGAGCAGGGCGGTGTCGGGCGTCACGGTGTCGTCATCGAGCTGCAGGGCGATGGCATAGGCTAGCGAGGCGACATCCAGGGTGTGGCGCCAGAGCTGTTCGGCCAGGCGCGAGACCGGCGCGAACTCGGCGGCAGTGGCCATCTGGTCGCCGATCACCGCCATCGCGATGATGCGCGTGTTGCGCAGGCCGATGCGCATCAGGGCGCGATGCACGTCGGTGACTTCTTCGCCCTGGCGGTTGTAAAACGCCGAGTTGGCCATACGTAGCAATTTCACCGAGACCAGCGGTTCGAGACCGACGATGCGCGCCACGGTGGCGATGCTGGCGTCCTCCTCCTCCAGAGCGCGGCGGATTTTCAGCGCTGCCTGCATGCTGGTGGGGAAAGTCAGTTCGCCGGAGGCGAGTTCGCGGTCGAGGTCGGCGGCAAACTGTGCGCGGCGTTCTTCAGGGCTGCTCATGGCGTATTCCTCTATCAAGGGCATAGTTGTTTTCGGCACAAGGGCCGTGTAACTTCAATGCAGATTCAAACCCCGACTCACCAGCGATGGCACAGATGACTAATCCCCTGCTCGAAACTCAAGGTTTGCCGCGCTTCGACGCGGTGCTTCCCGAACATGTTGCCGGCGCGGTGGAGCATTTGCTCGACGAAAACCGTGCCCTCGTCGCCCAACTGGAGGCCGCCACCGAGGCGCCCGACTGGGACAACTTCGTGGCGCCGCTGATCGATTCCAGCGAGCGCTTCTCGCGCGCCTGGGGCGTGGTCAGCCACCTGCACAGCGTGATGGATACGCCGCAATGGCGCGAGGCCTACAACGCCCAGCTGCCGGCGGTGTCGGCCTATTTCGCCGAGCTGGGGCAGAACCTCAAGCTGTTCTCGCGTTACAAGGCGCTGCGCGAAAGCCCGGCCTACGCCCAGCTCGATGCGGTGCGCCAGCGTATCGTCGATAACGAGGTGCGCGACTTCCGCCTGTCGGGCGCCGAGTTGCCCGAGTCGGACAAGCCGCGCTTCAAGGCGATTGCTGAAGAACAGTCCAAGCTGGCGGCCAAGTTCTCCGAGAACGTGCTCGACGCGACCAATGATTACAGCCTGCTGGTGACGGATGAGGCCGAACTCGCCGGCATTCCCGACGATGCGCGCGCCGCGGCGCGTGCCGCCGCCGAGAAGGCGGGCAAGAGCGGCTGGCAGTTCGGCCTGCAGATGCCCTCTTACCTGCCGGTGCTGCAGTACGCTGACCACCGCCCGCTGCGTGAAGCGCTGTACCGCGCTTACGCCACGCGCGCCTCGGAATTCGCGCCGGATGGCGTGAGCCCGAGCAGCCACCCCGAGTGGGACAATGCGCCGAACATCGACCGCATCCTCGCGCTGCGGGCCGAGGCCTCGCGCATGCTCGGCTACCGCAATTACGCCGAAGTCTCCCTGGTGCCCAAGATGGCCGATTCGCCCGAGGCGGTGCTCGACTTCCTGCGCGATCTGGGCCGCCGTGCCAAGCCCTTCGCCGTGCGCGATCTGCAGGAACTGCGTGCCTTCGCCGCCAGCGAGCTGGGCCTTGCCGACGTGCAGCCCTGGGACATTGCCTGGGCCTCGGAAAAGCTGCGCCAGCAGCGCTACGCCTTCTCCGAGCAGGAGGTGAAACAGTACTTCCCGCAGCCGGTGGTGCTGGCCGGGCTGTTCAAGCTCATCGAGCAGCTCTACGGCGTCAGCATCACGGCCGACACGGCGCCGATCTGGCATGAGGATGTGCGCTTCTTCCGCATCGAGCGCAAGGGAGTGAACGGCAGTGAGCTGGTCGGCCAGTTCTATCTCGACCTCTACGCACGCGACACCAAGCGCGGCGGCGCGTGGATGGACAGCGCCATCACCCGGCGCCGTGTCAGCAGCGGCGTGCAGACGCCGGTGGCCTACCTGGTCTGCAATTTCCCCGGCCCGGTCGATGGCAAGGCTCCCACTTTCAGCCACGACGATGTCATCACCCTGTTCCACGAATGCGGCCATGGCCTGCATCACCTGCTGACGCGCATCGACGAGCTGCCGGTGTCCGGCATCGCCGGCGTCGAGTGGGACGCGGTCGAGCTGCCCAGCCAGTTCATGGAGAACTTCTGCTGGGAGTGGGACGTGCTGCAGGACATGACTTCGCACGTCGACACCGGCGCCAAGCTGCCGCGCGCGCTGTATGACAAGATGATTGCCGCGAAGAACTTCCAGAGCGGCATGCAGACGGTGCGCCAGATCGAATTTGCGCTGTTCGACATGCGTCTGCACCACGACTACCAGCCCGGTGGCGAGAAGCGCATGCTCGATGTGCTGGCCGAGGTGCGCGAAGAAGTGTCGGTGATCATTCCGCCGGCCTGGCATCGCTTCCCGAACAGCTTCAGCCACATCTTCGCGGGCGGTTACAGCGCCGGTTACTACAGCTACAAGTGGGCTGAAGTGCTGTCGGCCGATGCGTTTGCCGCCTTTGAAGAAGCCGCCAAGGCCGGCAATGGCAGCGTGCTCGATCGCGCCACCGGCGAGCGCTTTGCCAAGGAAGTGCTGGGGGTGGGCGGCTCGCGCAGCGCGCTGGAATCCTTCACCGCCTTCCGTGGCCGGGCACCGCAGGTTGACGCCCTGCTGCGTCACAGCGGCATGGTCGAGGAGACGGTGTGATGAAAGCGCTGGTCTGCCTGATCGCCTGCGCCCTGCTGGCCAGCGCCTCCGCACAGGAGGTGTTTCGCTGGACCGACAAGAACGGCAAGGTGCATTACGGCGACCAGCCACCACCGGAAGCTGACGCCAAGGCGGCCAATCTGGTCAAGAACCGTGTCAGCGCCGATGGCGAGAGTTTCGAGACGCGCCGTGCGGCGCAAATGGCGCCATTGACGCTCTACACCGGCGCCGATTGCAAGGAGCTGTGCACGCAGGCGCGTGACTTCCTCAAGAAGCGCAAGCTGCCGTACAGCGAGCAAAGCATTACCACGCCGGAGCAGCTAGCCGCCTTCAGCCGGCAAAGCGGCCAGCAGACGCCGCAGGTGCCGACCCTGCAAGTCGGCACGCGCTACATCGAAGGCTTTGCGCCAGGCAGCTGGGGCAGCGCCATCGATGTTGCGGGCTATCCCAAATAAGCGAGCCTCGCTTAGTCGCTTAGTCGCTTAGTCGCTGAGGCGCCCGGTCAGCTTGTCCATCACCCAGGCGGTGCGTGCGCCGCTGGCGCCGTCGCTGCTGCAGCGTGAGAGGCCGCGCAGCTGGTCGACGATGCTCTGGATCAGCGGTTGATGCACATGCGGCGGATTGGCGATGGCGATGCTGCGTGCGCCCTCGGCGTTTTCGAGGCGCAGCGCTGAATCGTCAAAACAGCTCAGGCGCAGAATGCCTTCGCTGCCATGAATGGCGATCTCGTCGACACTGTCGCCGGTCGAGAAACACCACTGACCGACACCTTGCACGCCCGAGGCGAAACGGAAACTGCCGCTGACGATGTCCTCGGCCTTGTAGAGCCCGGCCTGATTGCCGGCAAAGCCCTGCACCGCACTGATCGGACCGAACAGATCATCGAGGAAATCGAGCTGGTGACCTGCCATGTCGAAGAAATGGCCGCCGCCCGAGATCGCCGGATCGATGCGCCAGGCCAGCTTGGGGTCACGGTCAGAAGCCAGCGGCGGGCGATGCAGGCGTACGCTGGCAAAGCGCACCTGGCCGATGGCGCCTTCGGCGATCAGCGCCTTGGCCTTGACGAAGCGCGGCAGCGCGCGGCGGTAATAGGCCACGAACAGCGGCACTTGCGCGGCACTGCAGGCTTCGACCATGTCCACACTCTCGGCGTGTGACAAAGCCATCGGCTTTTCGACCAGCATCGGCTTGCCGGCCGCGGCACAGCGCAGCACGTAGTCCTTGTGCGTCGAGGGCGGCGTGGCGATGTAGACGGCGTCGACATCCGGGTCATTGATCAGCGCGTCCGCGTCGTCGTACCAGCGCGCCACACCATGGCGCCGTGCGTAGTCGGCGGCCAGTTCGCCATTGCGGCGCATCACCGCGACCAGCTGCGAACCTTCGGCTTTCTGGAAGCCGGGGCCGCTCTTCACTTCGGTGACTTCGCCACAGCCAATGATGCCCCAGCGGATGATGTTTGCCATGATTGTCGATGTTCCAGAATTATTACAATAGGGTAGCCGGCGTCGCCTCTGCGCGGGGCCGGACAAGCACTGCGTTGTGGCAGACGGCGCCGCGCAGGCTCGGGTGACTGCGCAGTATAGCGGTGCGCGGTGTTGCTTCGTACAGCGGCGCAGAATCTGCTCAGCCCGGCAGGAACAGTTCTTCGCGCGCGGCCGAAGTGATCGCAACGACGCAGGGGTGGCTGATGCGCCGTTCGGCCGAAATGGCGTAGAAAGCCTGCGAGAGTTCGTTGCTGCGTCCGATCACTTCGACACCGTACTGGGCGCAGGTTTCCGCCTCCAGCACGCTGGGCGAGGCGAAGACGCCGCGCGCTTCGCGGCCGAAGGCCTTCATCAGCGCGCCATCGTCGAATTCACCGAGCACGCGCGGATGCAGCCCATGCTTTTCCAGCCAGGCCTGGAAATCGCCCCACAGCGCAGCGTCGTCACCCATGCACAGCAAGGGCAAGTCGTTCAGGCAGGCCGGGAAGGCCTTCCTGCTTTGCTTGCGCAGGCTGCGAGCGGCGAAGAAGCTAAGCCCCGATTTGCCCAGCGGGTGATTGAAGACCTTGACGCGCAGACCGGGCGGCACTGGCTTGTCGGAGAGGACCAGATCCAGCCGGTGCATGGCCAGCTCGGAGAGCAGGTTGTCGAGCTTCCATTCGCGGCAGACCAGCTTCACCGCCTCGGGCAATTGCGTGGCGGGTTCGAGCAGGCGGTAGGCGACCGATTTGGGCACAGAATCGGCGATGCCGACGCGGAACTCGATCGCCAGACCTTGCGGTGTGTCGTTGCGCAGCGCGCTCTCCAGCTCGGCGCCCAGGGTGAAAATATCATCGGCATAGGCGAGGGCGATCTTGCCGGCATCGGTGAGCTCCAGCTTGCGCCCGCTCTTGCGGAACAGCGCCTTGCCCAGTCGATCTTCGAGCAGCTTGATCTGCCCACTGAGCGTTTGCGGTGTGATGTGCAGCTTCTCGCTGGCGCGCGCCATGCTGCCCGCTTTGGCGATGGTCCAGAAGTAATGCAGATGTTTGTAGTTCATCTTTCACTTCGAAAAAGTCGATGCTTTGTGAACATTAATTCGATTTTTCACCGCAGTCCATCATCGCTAGATTAGGGGCTGTCCACAGTCATCGCAGAAACCTGCAGTGGCTTGCGGACATACCCAGTCTTCACACCTAATGGAGCGGACCATCATGCAGATTGAACTTCATACGACTGACTTGAGCTTGAGTGAAGCCATTCGCGAGTACATCGATCGTCGAACCGGCTTTGCGTTCTCACGCGTGCAGGATCGCGTGCGCCGCGTCGCCATCCATCTGAGCGACATCAACGGGCCACGTGGCGGGATCGACAAGCGCTGCAGCGTGCAGGTTCATCTGCGCTCGGCCCCCTCGGTCATCGTCGAGGAAGCTGATGCCGATGTGTATGTGCTGCTCGATCGCGCCCTGGCGCGTGCCGGGCGCGTCGTCACCAAGCGCATCGAGCGCAGTCACTCACTGCAGCGCGTGCGCCAGGCGAGCCTGGATGTGGCAATGACGGATGGACGTGTTTGAGGAGACGACGATGAGACATTACCCCAAGAACAGTTTGCAGGCGGCTACGCGCATCGTGGCCTTGGCCGTGCTCGCGGATGGGCAGTTGCAGGCGCGCGAGTTTGAAGCCCTGCGTCGCTCGCAGGTGGCTGCCCGGCTCGGACTTTGCGCCGAGGATTTCGACCGCGTCTTGCAGGAGTTCTGCAGCGATCTGCTGAGCAGCGCCAAGGTCGATGCGGACGCGCACTGCCAAGTTTCGCCAGCCATCGTCGAGCGCTTGCTCGCCGACATCGATCACCCGCTGCTGCAGGCCGAGCTTGCGCGTCTGGTGGTCAGCGTGATCGATGCCGACAATACCCTGCATCGCGGCGAATCGCTGCTCTTCAAGGCCTTGCTGCAGCACTGGCCCTGCATCGGTGGCCAGCGCGTCAGTGAGGCTCCCGCCGTGCCTCAGCTGCCCGCTTACGGTGCTGAGGCGCGCATCTACTGAGCGCTTGTGCGCGCAGCCGCAACGCTCCCGCCGCGCAGGTGGGGGCGTCGGCGCTGCAGGCATGCTCAGGGGATATCCGGCACAAAGCTGGCTTCGACGCCATTGACGCGTCGCACGCTCTGATCGGTGATGCTTGCTGCGCCCTCACTTTGCAGGACCAGATTGCGCGCGGTATCAAGCTGCAGATGCAGTTTTCCGTGTGCGCTTGCTGAGCTCAGATCCAGTATTTTTCCGTCGAATGCAATTTGGCTACGCGTTGCCAGCGTGGCGGCGCGAAAGCGTGCGAAGTCGCGGGCATCGTGCAGTGCTTCCGCCGCGCTGACCCACATCGCGAATGTGCCGCGCGCCGTGCTTGGCGTGGTGCTGTGGGTAGCAGTAAGGCGCACGGCCTGGTTGGCGAGACCATCGTTGATGAGCTGCAGATTCACGGCTTGATTGCGGGTGTCCCAGGCGCCGAGCGGGCGCAGCGCGAGCGCGACATCTTCACGCTGCACGAACAGGGTCTGGCCTGCGGCAATGCTGATGCTTTGTGCAACGAAGGGCGCAAAGTCGAAGCGGCCCAGCGTGCGTGCGACGCCGCCTTGCGCATCGAGCGCGACAAAATCCAGCGCGGCCAGCTCGATCTCGGTCTGGCCGGCAATCGTCGAGTACAGCCAGGCGCGCACGCTGACCGCGCCATTTGGTGCGCGCTGTTCGAAGTCGTGTGTGCTGAAGTCGGCGCCGCCCTTGATGCGTTCGATATGTTCGCTGCCGATCAGTTGATGTGCAGCGTCGTAGAAGTTGAGGTAGAGCGCGATCTCGCCACCACGCAGGCGCGCGCTGAAGCGGTAGCGTTCGCCCGCTTTCACCGGAAAGTTGCGTGATACGCCCAGGCCTTTGCTGCCGTCCTGATCGCGCAGGCGCAGGATGTTTTGTGCCTGCTCGCGGTGAATGCTGATCTGCGTTGCCTGCCCGTCTGGCGCTGGCTCAAAGCGCCATTGGCTGGTCTGCGTGAACAAATCCAGTCGTTGATCGTCGAGCCAGAAGCTGGCATCGGCAGGCAGGATGAGGACTGATTCCAGCGCGCTGTTGAAGTTGCTGTCATTGCTGCCGCTGGCGGCGAACAAGACCTCGCGCTCGCGCTGCACGCTGGCGAGGAAGGGCCGCAGGTGCAGGGACTTTAGGTGGCCCGAGCCGGGTTCGACGATGCGCTGCGTGCCGTAGTAATCGCGGCGACCCTCCATGAGATAGCTGATTACCGGCACGTCCTGCCCGCTGCCGAGGCTGATCGCCAGCGGTGCGGTGTCCATGTTGTAGTAATTGGCCTGCGCCGAGGCAATCGACAGATTCTTGCCGAGGTAATGACTCAGGCGCTGCTGCGGTCCTTCGCCCCAGCGGCTTTCGATGAAGCGCGGCAGCGGTGCGCTGAGCCACTTCACGGCATTCGCCGATGGCATGGCAAAGGCATACGCGTTGTACGGGGTCTTGGGCGCCGTGTTGCCGGCGCTGTCAAACCAGCCGGCGCGGGCCACCAAGGCATTGATGTCACCGACGTTGAACAGGCGGTTGTAGTCACGGCTGTGCGTGCCGCCCAGACGGGCTGCGGGCGCGTACCAGTGCAGGGCGATATCGCTCCATACCGCGTCCAGCCCGGCCTGCGCCAGGGCGCGGGTGTCTTGGTCGGGCGCCAGATTGCGCAGCAGGGCGAGGTTGTCCAGATCAACGCCGTAATAGGTCGGGCTCAGATACTCGGTAATGCCGACGCGCGCGGTGTAGCGCAGCCAGTCGCGCAGCATGGTTTTGCCTTGCGCAATGAGCGCTGTGTCCTGAAGGCAGCGGCCCAGCGCGACGAGGTTCCAGGCCTTCATCAGGTAGATATTGGTGTAGCTGATGTTCACGCTGTGGCGCGTGATCCCGGTGCGTGCGAGTTCCAGCATGGCCTGCAGCGGCGCGCGCTGCGCGGGTGTGAGGCGATCCGCGTAGAGCAGCCACAGCAGTGTGGCGTGACGCATGACGAATTCGATGCCATTGCGGTCGGTGATCTGCGTGTCGCCCGCGTACCACAGCATATTGCCGTAGCTGCGGCTGGCCGGATCGCGATCCTGCATGCTGGCCAACGCCGTGAGGCTTTGCGCGATGCGCGCGTCGTCGTAATGGCTGGCGAGGCCGTCGAGGGCCAGGGCGATGAGCTCGCGCGAAGTCGTGCCGTTTTTCAGCGTGCCGCCGGCGAAGTAGCGCTGCCAGCGCGCATCGACCGAGCTTTGCAGGGCGCCCGATACGTCGGCGGAGGGCGCCCACAGCGGTGCGGCCTGGGCGACCGAAACGGCGAGCCCCCAGAGAAGACTGCAGAGAACAGTAAGCCAGCGCATCAACTCTCCCTTAAACTCGGGGGCACCGAGAATACGAACGAATCTGCCCCATGAAAATCGCTACCTGGAACGTCAATTCATTGAAGGTTCGCCTGCCGCATCTGCTCGACTGGCTGGCGACGACGCAGACCGACGTGGTCTGCCTGCAGGAGCTCAAGTGCGAGGACAAGGCTTTCCCGCTCGCCGAGATCGAAGCGGCAGGCTATCACGCGGTTTTCAATGGTCAGAAGACTTATAACGGCGTGGCGATCATTTCGCGCAGCGAGGCGACCGACGTCGTGCGCAACATCCCCGACTTTGCTGACGAGCAGCGCCGCATCATCGCGGCGACGGTGGACGGCGTGCGCGTGGTGTGTGGCTATTTTCCGAATGGTCAGGCGGTCGGCTCTGAAAAGTTTGCCTACAAGCTGCAATGGCTTGAGGCGCTGACCACATGGCTGCGCAGTGAGCTGGCGCAGCACGCGCAGCTGGTGCTGGCGGGCGACTACAACATCGCGCCCGAAGACCGCGATGCGACAGTTGAATGGCAGGATGAGATCCACGTCTCGGTGCCCGAGCGCGAAGCTTTTCGCGCGCTGCTGGCACTGGGGCTGACGGATGCATTCCGCATGTTCGAGCAGGGTGACAAGCTCTACTCGTGGTGGGATTACCGGATGATGGCTTTCCGCCGCAATATCGGCCTGCGCATCGATCACCTGCTGGTGTCGGACGCGCTACGCGCGCGCGTCACCGGCTGCCTGATCGACAAGGCGCCGCGCAAGCTTGAGCGGCCCTCCGACCATGCGCCGGTGGTGCTCAGTCTGGCTGCCAGCTGAGCTGCGCCCGGCTTCCCGCCCGCCCGATTGCTGAGCGGGAAGCCTGAGATGCCTGCTCAGCCCTGCTTGAGCGAAGCCATGTCGATGACGAAGCGGTATTTCACGTCAGCCTTGAGCAGGCGCTCGTAGGCATCGTTGATCTCTTCCATCTTGATCACTTCGATGTCGGAGCTGATGTTGTGCACGCCGCAGAAGTCGAGCATTTCCTGTGTCGCCGGAATGCCGCCGATCAACGAGCCGGACAGTGATTGGCCGGAGACGACCATCGGCATGGTGTTGAGCGCCGGCTCCAGCGGGCCGAGGTAGCCGACCAGGGTCAGCTTGCCCTTGAAGGTGAGCGTGGGAATGTAGGGGTTGAGGTCGTGCACGTAGGGCACGGTGTCGACGATCAGATCGAACTGCCCGGCCACTGCTGCCATCTGTTCGGGGTCCGTCGACAGCACCACATGATGCGCGCCGAGGCGGCGGGCGTCGGCTTCCTTGCCCGGCGAGCGCGTGAACAGCGTGACTTCAGCGCCGAGCGCATTGGCCAGCTTGAGCGCCATGTGGCCGAGGCCACCGAGGCCGACGACGGCGACCTTCTTGCCCGGGCCGATATTGGCATCCTTGAGCGGCGACCAGGTGGTGATGCCGGCGCAGAGCAGGGGCGCGGCGCCCTTGAGGTCGAGATTGTCGGGCACGCGCACGACGAAGTCCTGCTTCACCACCACCTTCTCGGAATAGCCGCCATGGGTGGGCGTGCCATCGATGCGGTCGACGCCGCCATAGGTGAAGGTGGGGCCTTCCTTGCAATGCTGCTCCTGGCCCTGCTCGCAGGCGACACAATGGCCGCAGGAATCGACCAGACAGCCGACGCCCACCGCATCGCCCACCTTGAACTTGCTGACGCCGGCACCGACGGCGATCACGCGGCCGACGATCTCATGACCCGGCACGACCGGATAGCTGGTCCAGCCCCAGTCGTTGCGTGCAAAGTGCAGATCGGAATGGCAGACGCCGCAGTAGAGAATGTCGATCACGACATCGTCATTGCGTGGTGCGCGCCGCGCCAGGGTGTAGGGGCCGAGCGGGCTGGTGGTGGAGGTGGCCGCGTAGGCGCGAACATTGTTGCTCATGATCTTCCCTTTGAATGACCGATGTACTGGAAACGGCAGGCAGGCTGCGCGTGGAATGCGTGGGCGGGCGCGCTCAGCGATCGACCATGGCTTGCATGGCGGGCGAGTAGCGCTCGCCTTCAATCTGGATCGCAGCGAGTGCGGCGCTGATCGCGGCGAGATCCTCGGCGCCGAGCGAGACATTCGCCGCACCAAGGTTTTCTGTCAGGCGATGCAGCTTGGTGGTGCCCGGAATCGGCACGATCCAGGGCTTTTGCGCGAGCAGCCAGGCCAGCGCGATCTGCGCACGCGTCACGCCGCGCGCGGCAGCAATCTCGCCGAGCAGATCGATCAGGCGCTGGTTCGCTTCACGCGCCTCGGCGGCAAAGCGCGGCACACTGGCGCGGATGTCTTTCGCATCGAATTGGGTGTCCGCCGTGATGGCGCCGGTGAGAAAACCGCGTCCGAGCGGGCTGAAAGGCACAAAGCCGATGCCCAGCTCTTCGAGCACCGGCAGCACGCTGTCTTCCGGCTCACGCCACCACAGCGAGTATTCGCTCTGCAGCGCGGTGACCGGCTGCACGGCATGCGCGCGGCGGATCGTCGCCACGGAGGCTTCCGAGAGGCCGAAATGGCGCACCTTGCCTTCGGCGATGAGATCTTTCACCGTGCCGGCTACGTCCTCAATCGGCACGGCCGGGTCGACGCGATGCTGGTAGAAGAGATCGAGCACATCGGTCTTGAGGCGTCGCAACGAGGCCTCGGCTACGGCGCGGATGTGTTCCGGGCGGCTATCGACGCCGCCAAGCACGCCTGCCACGCCATTGCTGCCGGCGCCGATGCGGAAGCCGAACTTGGTGGCGATCACCACCTTTGAGCGGAACGGCGCCAGCGCTTCGCCGAGCAGTTCTTCATTGACATAGGGGCCGTAGACCTCGGCGCTGTCGAAGAAGGTGACGCCCATTTCATAAGCGCGGCGGATCAGCGCGATGCTCGCCGCCTTGTCCTGCGCCGGGCCGTAGCCGTGGCTGAAGCCCATGCAGCCCAGGCCGATGGCCGAGACTTCCAATCCATTCTTGCCCAGTACGCGTTGCTGCATGCTCAATCCTCCCTGTCGTGATGCGCGGCTCTGTGCGCAGCCGACACTGTAGGCGTCGCGATGTCGCGTCACTAGCCGTAAAAGCCTTGCACCAGTATCAAGTAATTATTGATAATCAGATTTTGGGGCGGGGTTTTCAGCGGATGCCGATCAATGAACTACGTGCCATCTCCACCCTGGCCAAGGCGGTGGAGCTGGGCAGCCTGCGCAAGGCTGCCGCAGCCCAGGACATGACGCCACAAGCGGCCAGTCAGGCGCTGGCCCAGCTTGAAGCCCATCTGGGTGTGCGTCTCCTGCATCGCACCACGCGCAATATTGCGCTGACCAGCGAAGGGCGCCAGTTCCTCGAATCCGCCCAGCCCGCGCTGGCTGCGCTGGAGCGTGCCGTGCAACGTGCACGCAGTGCGAAGGATGAAGACCAGGGCACGCTGCGCATCGTCGGTCCGCGCTCATGCTTCCTGCCGGTGTTGTGGCCCGTCGTCGACGAATTCTGCAAGCAGTATCCCGGCGTGCAACCCGATGTGCTGCTCGATGATCGCATCGGCAACTGGGTGCGCGATCAGGTCGATGTGGGCTTCCGCTTCAGCAGCCAACCCGAAGAGGGGCTCATTGCGCGCCGCCTGTTTCCGCTGCAGATGATCATTTGCGCCAGTCCGGCTTACCTAGCGGCGCACGGCGCACCGGACTCACTGGAGGCGCTGGCCAGCCACCACTGCTCCGCCTTCCGCCACCCGGCCAGTGGCGCACTGATGCCCTGGTATTTCACCATCGACGGCACCTTCGTGCAGCGTGACATTTCGCCGGCCTTCACCACCAATGATGCCGAGGTCGAAGTGGCCAGCGTCATGTCGGGTCACTGCATCGGCTTGCTCACCAACACCTCGGCAGCCACCGCGATCCGTGAGGGCCGCCTGGTGCCGCTGCTCATCCAGCATGTCTCCGAGCACTACGGCGTGTATATCTACTACGGTAGCCGCAAGGCCCAGCCGGCCCGCGTGCGTGCCTTCATCGATCTGGCGATTGCACGTCTGGCCGACAATCCGGCGTACTTTCTCGGCACCGAGGAACTGCAGGCGGCCGAAGCGCAGGGCCGCCGCGCCATGGCCGCACGCTGAAGCCTGCCGCGGCTTATTCGAAGACGTTCGGCACCATCATGCTCTCGGGCACCGGCTGGCGGATGTACTCGGGGTTGTACACGCGCTCGGGCAGCACCACGGCTTCGCGTTCGATCTCGTGATAAGGCATCTGGCTGAGCAGGTGATGGATGCAGTTGAGGCGCGCGCTCTTCTTGTCGACCGCCTGCACCACCCACCACGGCACTTCGGGGATGTGCGTGCGCTCGATCATCGCCTCCTTGGCCTTGGTGTAGTCCTCCCAGCGGCGGCGTGATTCGAGGTCCATGGGCGAGAGCTTCCACTGCTTGAGCGGGTCGTGGATGCGGCCGAGGAAGCGCAGGTGCTGCTCATCATCGGTGATCGAGAACCAGTACTTGATGACCTGGATGCCCGAGCGCACCAGCATGCGTTCGAACTCCGGCACCGAGCGGAAGAACTCTTCGTATTCCTCATCTGAGCAAAAGCCCATCACGCGTTCGACGCCGGCGCGGTTGTACCAGCTGCGGTCGAACAGCACCATTTCGCCCGCTGCAGGCAGATGCGCGACATAGCGCTGGAAGTACCACTGCGTGCGTTCGCGATCATTCGGCGCAGGCAGGGCGACGACGCGGCAGACGCGCGGATTGAGGCGCTGGGTGATGCGCTTGATGACGCCACCCTTGCCGGCGGCATCGCGCCCTTCGAACAGGATGACGACCTTGTGGCGCGTGGTGGCGACCCAGTCCTGCAGCTTGACCAGCTCGCTCTGCAGGCGGAACAGCTCGCGGAAGTAGCGCTGGCGGCGCTCCTTCTCCAGCTGGGCGTGGGCCGGGTCTTGATCGACGAGTGTATCGAGTGAGCGATCCTCGATTTCCAGTTCCAGCTCTTCGTCGTAGCTGTCGAGCAGGTCGCGGGCGATGCGTTGCTGCAGTTCGTTGGTGTCGATGTAGTTCATGGCAGACCGGTGGGCACAAAGATCTGCCGCAGTCTGCCGCCCTCAGATGACAGGCTTGCTACGCCGACCGCTCAGCGCGATTCCTTGATCACACGCCCGGAAGCCGGCTGGATCGGCCGCGCATTGTTCGGGTAGAAGCGTGAGAACACGTTCAGCTGCTCGGCCGACAGCTGCACCGGCTGCTTGAGCACCAGCCACAGCACACCCTCGCTGCAGGGCGGCGTGGTGAGCGAACCCATGTAGCTGAAATAGGCGCGTTTCTCGGGCAGCAGGTCGGCGATCTGGATGCTGACGCGCGGCGCGTATTCCTCGTTCTTTTCCAGCGGCAGGTTGTTCCACAGGGTCTGGATCAGCGGATTGCTGGCACCGACTTCGAACAGCACGGCAAGCACCGCCAGGCGGCCTTCGCTGTCGCGATGCACGAGGTGGGCAACCATCTCGAAGCTCTTGCCGTCGATGCGTTCTTCCGCCGGATGGTGGAAGTGCATCTGCACCAGATCGTAGCTGCGCCCCATCACGCTCAGGCGCGAGCCCTGGCCGTAGGTGATCTGGATGGTGTGGCCATTGTCGACGATGCGGAACATCGAGGGCTTGTAGTCGAACTGGATCGCTTCCTGGTCGACCTTGATGCCGTCGCGGATGTCGATCGGCGATTGCCGCGTGCCGCGTGCGCAGGTGGCAAATTGCGGGTCCAGCTTGTCCCAGTTGGCCGGGCCGTTCTCGCCCTCGTAGCTCCAGTGCAGATCGTGCGAGCTGTGCGGCGTGGTGCTGGAGCGTGCCGCAGCAATCGCCGCGGCCAGTGCCGGGTTGACGCTGTTCGTACGCGAGGGAGTGCTGCGGCGGATGATCGCCGGGTCACGCGCACGCGGCGGCACCACCAGCGGTGCGGGCGGCGGGATTTCCTCGCGGGTGACGCGGCGCGGCAAGGCAGGCGCTTCTTCGGCGCTATTGCGCGGGCTGCTGGCGCCCGGCGCGGCGCTCAGGCTGCCCTTGGCCTCGCTGGCCGGTTTTTCTGCGACTTCCTCCTTGGCCAGGCGGATATTGGCGCGGCGCAAGCTGGGTTTGTCTTCGAGTTCGGCGCGGGCCATCTGCTCCACCGCCTGTTTGGCGACCTTGCGCAGATCGGTGGCGCTGGCCGGTTTGCAGACTTCGTTGAAGAAGCGGTCGTCGATGGTGCCGGTCTTCACGGCGCTCGGCGAGGTGGCGTCGATGCGGTCCTCGCGCATGGTGCGCTCGTCGTCCGACAGATAGACGCGCTTGACGATCATGAAGCTGTGGCTGCGGCAGTCATAGCGATTGAGCGCGCGCACGCTGCGATAGCCATAGATCTTGGCCTGTTCGTCAGAGAGCACGATGCGGCCCCAGGCGACCTTGCTGCCAGCGTCGGAGGGCAGGATGCTGGCGCGGTCGAGTTCGACGCGGCGCTGCGCATCGCTGGCGACGGTCAGCCAGTCAGCCGCGCAGGCCGCGTGGCACAGGCAGATCAGCAGGGCAGACAGGAGGGGACGCATCACGGTGTTTCTCTCGCATGGGCTGGACACCAGAGATTTCGGCCTGAAACAGGTGAGCTTTAGCGGCGATTCTGCAGTCTTGCCCGGCAAAGTTTGCCGCTGCGCCTGTGTGTGCCGGGCGCAGAGCCTTTGTGCAAGCCTGTGTGGCGTTTTTTGCCGGGCGCGGCAAGGCGGCAAAAGCCGCCGCTGATTCAGCGTCCACGCCTCTTGGCTGAGCGCCTGAGCGTGGTGAATGGAGGTTTTTCTAACCGTTCTTAACGCTTATTTACCCAAATGGCGCGCCGGTATGCAGGCATTCTGGCCAGAGATTTGCTGTAGGGATGACGTGAAGCTGCCACAGAACATGTCGGCGCTTCGATCCAGGCCAACCTGTTAAAGGGGATGATCATGAGCATCAGTAATGTAAGCAGCGCGTCTGCATCGCTGGTGCAGATGTCTCGTCACAAACCGGATACCAGCAAACTCGCAGCCCAGCTCTTTGCGCAGCTTGACAGCAAGGGGCTTGGCTACATTAATAAAAGTGACCTGCAGAACGCGGTCTCCAGTGCCAGTGCCACCAGCAGTAGCACCGGCAGCGTTGATGAACTGTTCACCAAGCTCGACAGCAATGGCGATGGCAAGGTGAGCAAGAACGAATTCTCGGATCTTCTGCAGAAGCTGGCGGATTCGCTCGATCAGCAGGCCATGAACGCGCGTTTGCAACAATCCGGGACGGCGCTGGAGGATAGCGGACTGACCCAGGCGCAACTGGGCAGCATGGCCAAGGAATTGTCGGTGAGCGACAGCAAGCGCGCCTCGTTGATGAGCGATCTGGCCGCCAATTTTGACAAGGCCGACGCTGATCACGACGGCAAGGTAACGATCAAGGAGGCCATGGCCTACGCGGACAGCAAGAAAACAGCCAGCACGAGTCAGACGCTGACGACCGCCGATGCTTCCGCCAGCGATTCGCAGGCGCGCATGCTGCAGCAGCTCCTGCAGTTGGCACAGGCCTATGACAGCCGCAGCAAGACGTCCAGTACGGGGCTGTCGGTGTCGGTCTGAACTGCATTCGATGGCAATTGTGAAGATTTGCAAATCGACGTAAAACACTTAAAGCTTGGTCTTGGCGCAGGGAGGCCTTGACTACCATGACACTGCTTCATTTTTGTTTGATTTAAAATTGCCTAACCCTATGAACCCGCAAGTCGTGCTTGTTGATGATGATGCCGAACTGATCGGCATGCTCAAGGAATACCTCGAAGCCGATGGCTTTGATGTCGCCATCGCCAACAATGGCGAGCGTGGCGTCGCTGAGGCGCTCAGCGGCCGCTACGCCATCGCCGTACTCGATGTGATGATGCCCGGCATGTCCGGCATCGAGGCGCTGGGCCGCATCCGTGCCCAGAGCAGCATGCCGGTGCTGATGCTCACCGCACGCGGTGACGATACCGACCGCGTGGTGGGCCTTGAACTGGGCGCTGACGACTACGTGCCCAAACCCTGCACGCCGCGTGAGCTGGCCGCGCGCCTCCGCGCGATCCTGCGCCGCAGCCGCCAGGAGAGCAGCAATACCGGCGGCAATGTGATCAGTGTCGGCGATCTGTCGGTGTGGCCCGAAC
Organism: Uliginosibacterium sediminicola; assembly: GCF_039631295.1. Classification (NCBI taxonomy): domain Bacteria; kingdom Pseudomonadati; phylum Pseudomonadota; class Betaproteobacteria; order Rhodocyclales; family Zoogloeaceae; genus Uliginosibacterium; species Uliginosibacterium sediminicola. Next base: position 292,476 of record NZ_JBDIVE010000004.1, read on the forward strand.
AACGCCGCGCCGAGTGGGCAGGCCGCTCGCTGGAACTGACCAGTACCGAATTCAGCTTGCTCGAAGTGCTGGCGCGCAATGCCGGTCAGGCGGTCGGCAAGGCAAGCCTTTCCGAACAGGCCCTGGGTCGGCCGCTGACGCGGTTTGACCGCAGCATCGACGTGCACATGAGCAGCATCCGCCACAAGCTGGGCTTGCTGCCGGACGGCCGCTCCTGCATCCAGACGGTTTATCGCAAAGGCTACCAGCTCATTCGCGTATGACATCCCTGGGCACGGGACGCCTGTTCTGGAAAATCTTCTTCGTTCTGGCCCTCGTGCAGTCGCTCGGGGTGCTGAGCGTGGGGGTGTTGTTCAGCCTGCATTTCCGTGAAACACGCCAGGAACAGGCCGATGCGCAGCGCGACGGACGGATGCCGCCTGCGCCTTGCCGTCCTGCGCCGGGAGACCGGGCGCCGCCCCCGCAGTCCGCTCATGATGCGCCAGACAAGCCGCCGGCACCGGATTGCTGGCCCCAGGACGAGCGCCGCCGCCCGCCGCCGCCACTTCTCCCGCTACTGCCTTTGCTCACCACGCTGGCCTTCAGCTTGGTCTGTGCGGCCCTGCTGGCCTGGTACTTCGCCAAGCCGATCCGCAATCTGAAAAGCGCTTTCGACGCGATGGCGCAAGGCAATCTGAAAGTTCGCCTGGGCAAGCTGATGGGCCGCCGTCGCGACGAACTGGCTGATCTGGGGCACGATTTCGACCGCATGGCGCTGCGCCTGCAGTCTCTGGTCGATGGCCAGCGGCGTTTGTTCCACGATGTCTCGCACGAGATGCGCTCGCCGCTGGCACGCATGCAGGCCGCCATCGGCCTGGCGCGGCAGCAGCCGCAACGCGCGGCGGAAACCATGGATCGCATCGAACGTGAATCGGTGCGCATGGATGGTCTGGTCAGGGAATTGCTGACCCTGGCGCGGCTGGAGTCGGGCATGTCCGACGGCCCGCGCGAAACGGTGTTGCTCAACGAGCTGCTGAGCAATCTGGTTGATGACGCCCGCATCGAGGCTGAAACGCGTGGCTGCAGCCTCCATTTCAGCGAGCAGGGCGAACCGCGTATCGAGGCCGATTCGGAACTGCTGCACCGCGCCTTCGAAAACATCTTGCGCAATGCCATCAAGCATTCGCCCGAGCAGGGCGAGATCCGCATCGACGTCGACGCCATTGCGGCGGACAAGGTGCAGGTGCGCATCAGCGATCAGGGCTCGGGCGTGCCGGAGTCAGCCCTGGCCAGCATCTTTCAGCCCTTCTATCGCGCCAATACCGCCGTGCGCGGCGATGGCCATGGTCTGGGCTTGGCGATTGCCCAGCACGTGGTGAATCTGCACGGCGGCAGCATCGTCGCCGAGAACCTGCCGGGCGGCGGCTTCTGCATGCGGATAGTCTTGCCGGTTCTGAAGGACTGAGCAGGCGCTGCGCTCAAGCAGCGCGTGCCTGGTGCAGACGCAGCCAGGTTGTCTGCAATACGCGGGCGTCATTGCTGGCGCGGTGACGGCCCAGCTGCAGATCGTGTTCCACTTCGTCGCGCACGGCGTGCCAGTGATCGGCGCCGTAATCGCTCATCAGCGTGACCAGGTGTTCGAGGCGGAAGTTCTGTATGCGATCCGCTGCGTCGAACAGCGTCGCCAGCCAGACAAAATCGTGCGACCAGGCGTCCGAATAGACGGTCAGACCGCGCAGCTGGCGGTTAAGCAGATCGGCCACTTCCTGCACCGATTTGCCATGCGCCTGCAAGGCCTCACGGCTGATGTGGTGGGTGGCCTCTGCCGTCGCGCTCCAGTGCGTCCAGCCCTCGACCGGCTTGATCAGGCAGCACTCGCTGCGACCATCGGGCAGCACGAAGCCGACCTCGATGGGGTAGCTGCCTTTGCCGAAGCCCGATGCTTCGATATCAATGATGGCCGGTGCGCTCATAGCGGCATTCTATAGGGCATTCCGCCGAAAATTCAGCGGCCTGCCTGATGGAGCGTATCTGCCAAAGCGATGCTCTACAATGTCGGCCGTTTCTACATGCAGGGTGCGAAGATGGCTGAACTGATTCTCAAAGCAGGCAAGGAGCGCTCACTGCTGCGCCGTCACCCCTGGATCTTCGCCGGCTCCGTCGACCGCCTTGAAGGCCGCGCCCGCTCCGGTGACACGGTTGAAGTACACACCCACGATGGCAAGCTGCTCGGCCGTGCCGCCTGGTCGCCCGACTCGCAGATCCGCGCGCGGATGTGGAATTTCGACACCGCCGAGAGCATCGATCACGGCTTCTTCAAGCGTCGTGTCGCCGCCAGCGTCGCCCGCCGCGCCACGCATCCGCTACTCGCTCAGCAAAGCGGTCAGCGCCTGATCCATGGCGAATCCGACGGCTTGCCCGGCGTGATCGCAGACCGCTATGGCGATGTCGTCGTCGTGCAGCTGACCAGTGCCGGTGCCGAGAAGTGGCGCGATGCCATCATTGCCGGCCTGGTGCAGGCCACTGGCTGTGTTGCGGTCTATGAGCGCTGCGATTCGGATGTGCGTGGCATGGAAGGCCTCGAATCGCGCACCGGCGTCGCCTACGGCGCGCTGCCCGAGGGCGCGCTGATGATCGACGAGAGCGGCATCCGCATGGAAGTCGATGTCGTCGGCGGCCACAAGACCGGCTTCTATCTGGACCAGCGCGATAACCGCCTGCTCACGCGCACGCTCGCAGCGGGTCGCAGCGTGCTCAACTGTTTCTGCTACACCGGCGGCTTCAGCCTGCAAGCGCTCGCCGGTGGCGCCAGCAGCGTGCTGTCCATCGATTCCTCGGGGCCGGCGCTGGCCACTGCTGCACGCAATCTCGCCCACAACCCGCAGCTCGATCCGGCGCGTGCCGAATGGCGCGATGCTGATGTCTTCGACAGCCTGCGCAAGCTGTACGCCGAAGGCCGCAAGTTCGACCTCATCGTCCTCGACCCGCCGAAGTTCGCACCCTCCGCCGCGCACGCCCAGCGCGCCGCACGCGCCTACAAGGACATCAACCTGCACGGCTTCCGCCTGCTCAATCCCGGCGGCATCCTGATGACCTACTCGTGTTCAGGCGGCATCGGCCAGGAGCTGTTCCAGAGCATCGTCGCCGGTGCCGCATCGGACGCCGGTGTAGACGCCCGCATCATCCACCGCTTGAGCGCCGCGCCCGATCACCCGATTGGCCTGGCGGTGCCGGAAGGCGAGTACCTCAAAGGCTTGGCGTGTCAGGTGGGGTAGGGCGGAACTCCGCAGGAGGTTCCGCCAGCCGCCCACAGGGCGGCAATCGGCATCAGGCCGTGCGAGGCTGAATTGGCGGAACCGCTTTGCGTTCCGCCCTACGTCGGGCTGTGTTCTGGGGGATGCGGTGAAGGCAGGCACAACCGAAATCCGGGGGCTTTGCGTTGATCCACGATCGCCCTGGACTTCGCTGCGCAGCACCCAGCCATGACACTCACAACAATCGCGCGGACTGGCCTTGTGTGGTGAGTAGCGCGACCGCCTTTTTGTCGAAGGAGACGAAGGTGTCTCCGCCCAGCCAATTACCCTCGTAGGCGATCACGCCATCGGCGAAATCGCCGCCCGCTTCGAATACCGCCAAGCCGGCCTCTACGGCAGGTCGGTTGATTTCAACGTTTGAGGCAGCCAGTAGCGCGCGGATCGCGGCGGCTACATCAGCGGTTTGAAAGCCGTAAACCCTGCTCAGCACCCAAACGAATTCACACAGACACGGCAGCGCAACGGCGATCAATTCGGCATCGGTCAACACCTTGGCGGCCGCGCTCGCTTGCGCAGGGTCGTCACGCACGACGGCGCGCACGAGGACGTTGGTGTCCACGCAAACCTTCATTCTTTTGCAGACCAGCCTTGCGCGGTGGCATCGTGGATTTCTTCGATGGTGGCGACTTTGGTCGTCTTGCCGGCGAGCAGTCCGACGAAGCCGTCAATGCTTCCGCCCGGCCGGGCCGCCTTGAGCATGCCACGACCGTCGGGCAGCAGATCCAGCTCGATCTTTTCCCCCGGTTTGATGCCGAGGTGTTGCAGCACCTCTTTTCTGAAGGTCACTTGCCCCCGGGAGGTGACGGTCAATGTGGCCATGGCGGTGTCCTCGTCTTGATTGATGCATTAAAACATAATGCAAAAATACCTTACTTTCAAGGCTGCAATGAGGGTTGGCCCAGCGCAGCCAGGACATCATCCACCGTAATGTCATTCGCATCCAGGCTGGCCGGCTGCAGCAGCTGGTAGGGCACGCCCCAGGGGTGCCAGCGTGCGGCGTCGGATTTGCCGAACAGGCAGGTGATCGGCTTGCCCAGTGCGGCGGCCAGATGCATGTGGCCACCGTCGGAGCACAGCACTTGCGAGCAGGCGGCGAGGGCGGCGATCAGCTCGGCCAGCGAATGCGTCGGCATCGGCGTGATCGGCAGGCCGGCGCAGGCTTCGATGATCTGCTGCGCCTTGGCGTCGTCGCCGGGATGCAGGGCGTTGTCGGCGGCGCCGGGCGCCCAGAACAGCGCGAAGCGCAGTTGCGGTTGCGCTGCGTGCAGCTGCTTGATGAGTTCGATGAAACGCTCGGCCGGCCAGCGCTGCGAGGGCTTGCGCGCACTGATGTGCAGGCCCAGCACGGCGCCTGTGCCGAGCTTCTCCTGCGCGGCGGCGAGCAGTTCGCTGCGCGGTGTGATCAGTGCGGGCGGCAGATCGGCGCGCGGCACATCGATGGCGCGCAGTAGATTGGCGGCGCGCAGCACTTCATGTTCGGCGGCGGGATCGGCCGGGATGTCGTCTTGCGCAATCACGCGTTTGGCGCCCAGCAGGCTGGCCATGCGGCGTGCGCTGGCCTGCGTACCGCTGGCGGGGAGCAAGACCAGATCGATGCCCATGCGGCGCAGTTGCCAGAGCTGGCGCAGGCGCGCCCACATGGCGCCAAGCGCGCTCTCGCCGGCCGCCAGGTGCTTGGCCTTGGTGTAGCGGAAGACGGCATTGAGATCGGTATTGCCGTGCAGGACTTCAGCGTTGTACGAGGTGACCAGAGCGCCGATCCAGGCCTGTGGGTAATGTGCGCGCAGGCGGCGGATCAGCGGCAGGGTGCACACCAGATCGCCGATGTTGTCACGGCGGATGATTAGGATCTTCACGCCGTCGCCTTGTTGCGTAGTGATGCGCCGCTGAGCAGCAGACCCAGGCCTACCATGGCGAGCATGCCATGCTCATGATGCAGGGTGGTGTTGAACAGGCCGCCGACGAAGACAACCGACCAGCCCGCAACGCCGGCCGCCCAGCTCAGATGAGCCCGGGTATCGTGCTCCGCCCGTGGCCAGCGACGCAGCAGGGCCAGCGACCAGCTGGCCATCAGGATCAGCAAGACGCCCAGGCCGAGCACGCCGCGTTCGCCGAGGGTATTGGCATACAGGCCGTGGGCGTGGCTGGAGAAGAAGTAGCGCTCGCGCACGAAAACCTCGCCACGCGCTTTGACCCATTGTTCGACGAGTGCCGGTGAGGCCGCGTTGAAGCTTGCTGCGCCGGCGCCGGTGAGCGGATGCTGGCGCATCAGCTCGATGGCGGTGTTGAGTGCTTGCAGGCGGAAAGACGAGAGGTTGCCGGACTCGATGCCGATGGCGGTTTTCTCGATGAGGCTATGGTTTTCCGCGTTGTGGATGAGCTTGTTGCCGGCCAGGCCGATACCAATACCGATCAGGGCACACAGCCCCAGCGCGGGCAGCAGGCGACGCAGGCGTGCGTGCGGCAGTACCAGCAGGACCGGCAAGCTGCCGGCGAGGTAGGCGACCAGAGCACCACGGCTGGCAAAGACAATCATCGCGCCGAACATCAGCACTGCGCTGGCAACGGCGAGCTGCCACTGGCGCTGTCCTAGCCTTTGGGCACCAAAGGCCGCCAGCGCATTGGCCAGAATGCCGATGCCGGCACCGTAGAGTGCGGAATGATTGACGTGGCCGACCGAGTTCAGTTGCAGCCAGACGCGCTTGGGGTCGGTCTGCATGATCCAGTAGCCTTGCACCACGCCAGCCAGCGTGGCGGCGATCAGGCAGGTCAGCAAGCCGATGATCTGCTTTGTTTCGAGGCGGCTACGCGCAAGGATCCAGCCCAGCGAGATGTAGCCGACGATATCGCCGATTTCCTTCCATTGTGGTGTGTAGGGTGACAGCACCACGCTCAGCAAGGGAGCGATGATCAAGCCGGCGAACAGCAGATCCCAGCTGCGTGCGAGCTGACCGAAATTGCCGGAGCGGATGCTGCCGCCCAGCCACACCAGCACGAACAAGGCCCAGAAGATATTCTTGGGTGCTTCCACCAATGGTAAGGCGATGGCGAACAGGCAGAGCAGGACAAATTCGATCCGGGACAAGCTGCGGCGGTGGTCGGCAGTCATAAGGATGTGCACTAGGTAGTATTCGCCGCCATGATAGCGCAGGGAATGCGTGCAGCCTCGCTTACAATTGTTCTCCCGATTCCCTCAGAACGTGCAGGAAACCGATGCAACCGAGCCGCCGTCATGTCTTGCTGGCTATTGATTCGCTGACCGGGCGTGGCGCCGAGAAAGTGGTCGTTAATCTGGCCGAGGCCCTGCTTGCGCTGGGTCACGCCGTGAGCATCGTGATCTATGAAGACATCGTCGAGTTCGCCGTCGACCCACGCATTCGCATCCATCGTCTGCAGCCGGCGCAGCGCGGTCGCCTGCGTCTCTTCAGTGCGCTGACGGATCGCGATAATGTGCGTCGATTCAAGGCCTTGCTGGCGCAGATCGAGCGCGAGCAAGGACCGGTCGGGCTGATCCTCTCGGCTTTGCCGCGCATCGACCGCATCCTGTCGCGGATCCGCGATCCACGCATTCATCATGTCATCCACAATGCCTTGTCGCTGCAAAATGGCATTCGCAAGAATGGCTGGCGCAAAAAGCTCTCGCGCATCTGGCACGCCAAACGCATGTATGACGCGCGGCAGATTATCGGCGTGTCGGCAGGCGTGGGTGAAGATCTGGTGGATTACGTTAAGGTTCGTCCGGCGGCCTTGCGCACCATTTACAATCCGTTTCACTTTGACCAGCTGCAGGAGCTTGCCGCAGCACCGTTCAAACCGCCGGTGGCCGATTACGTGCTGCACATCGGCGCCTTCACGCTCAAGCAAAAACGCCAGGATCTGCTGATCGAGGCTTTTGCCGCTTCAGGCTTGAGCTGCACCCTGGTGCTGCTCGGCAAGGGCCGCGACGAAGCGAAGATCCGCGCCATCGCCGAACGCTGTGGCGTCGCCGATCGTGTGCTGTTCGCCGGCTTCCAGAAAAATCCCTATCCCTGGATCCAGCATGCGCGCCTGCTGGCGCTCTCCTCCGAGTATGAAGGCTTCGGCAATGTGCTGGTCGAAGCCCTGGTGCTCGGCACGCCGGTGGTCGCCACCGCATGCCCGGCCGGGCCGGCGGAGATTCTCGCCAGCATGCCGCAGATGCTGGTGCCGCCCGGCGATGTGGCCACCTTTGCGGCGCGCCTGCGCGAGTCCTATGCGCATCCGCCGGCCATCGATGTGGCCAGCCTGCAGCGCTTCGAAGCCTCGGTGGTCGCGGGCGAATATCTCAAACTGATTGCAGATCACGCTTCATGAAAATCCTCATCGTCAAACGCGACAAACTCGGCGACCTGCTGCTCACCACACCGATGCTGGCCTGGCTGCGTGCAGCCTTGCCGCAGGCGCAGATCGATGTGCTGGCCAATGACTACAACGCCTGGGTGCTCGACGGCAATACGCAGCCGCACAAGGTCTGGGTGCTGCCGCGTGTGCGCCACGCCGGCAAGCTGCGCATCGGTGCGGCGCTGCAGACCGCGCGGATGATCTGGCAGATGCGCCGCGAGCACTACGACTGGGTGATCGTCGGCAATGGGGAGGAATCACCGCGCGCCATCGAGCGCGGGCTGTCGGTCAAGGGGCGCAACACCGTGTCGTATTGCAAGTCGGCTGCCGACTGGCCGCGCCTGAGCCATGCCTTGCCGGCGCCACGCGGCATGCACGAGAGCCGCAGTGTCGCTGCGCTGGCCGAGGTGATCGGCCTCAAGCTGCCTGAGGCGCTGCCCGCGCCGCTGTACATCCTGCCCGAGTCGGGGCGGGCGTTTGCGCAACAATGGCTCGCCAGCAATGGTGTGCAGGCGCAGGGCTACGTCGTGCTCGGGCTGGGTGCGCGGCGGGCCAAGAAGCAGCCCTCGACCGAACAGGTGCTGCGCTGGGCCGAGCAGATCCATGCGCGCTGGGGGCTCAAGACCCTGTTCATGTGGACGCCGGGCAAGAGCGACAATCCGCTTTATCCCGGTGACGATGAGGTGGCCGAGCCGGTGCTCGCCGCCAACAGCCCGTACATCCTGCCCTTCCGTGGTCCGCTCAAGGAAGCCATCGCCCTGGTCTGGTCGGCGCGCACATCGATCTTCCCCGACAGCGGCCTGATGCATTTTGCCGCCGCCAGCCCCGGTGGCGTGCTCGGCTTCTTCGCCGAAACCGCCATCTCGCCCTCGCCGGCGCAATGGGGCCCGATCGGACCCCGGGCGCATTATCTGGAAGCCGACAAAGCGGTGGCCGAACTGAGTGACGAGGCGGTGTTCGACAAACTGGCCCGCCTGATCGATTGATCAGGCCTGCTTGGCGCCGTACAGGTAGGGATTGAGTGTCGGGTCGTTGTACATCTTGAACTGGCGATAGACCTTGTAATAGGCGCGGCCGGCTGCGCAGTCGGCGAGCAGGGCCTCGAAGCAGGCGGCCAGATCATTGCGCTGCTCGCCCAGGCGCGCGAGCTTGGCCTGGCAGGTGGCGATGTGTTCGGCGCTGGCGTCGCTGCGCTGTGTCTGCAAACCCATATGGAATATCTTCAGCGACAGGATCGAGATGCGGTCGATCATGCTGCCGGCCGTCTCGCTGTTCAGGCGCGCATCGGCTGCCGGGGTGACGGCGGCGAGCGAGGAGAGGATCACCTCGTCCATGCGCTCGATTGCATCGTTGCGCTTCTGGTTGTAACCATCAATCGCGCGCTTGTTGGCAGCGATCTCGCTGTCGGCCACGTCCTTGCGGCGGGCCAGGTCTTCCTCGTCCCAGAGCAGGTTGTTGAAGCGGTGGTTCAGCTCGATGAACTGCCACAGACCTTCGGCGAACTGCGCCGGCGCTTGCTTGGCCCAGCTGCGCTCGGCGACGCAGCGGTCGTGAAAAGCCAGGATTTCGCGTGCTTGGATGAATGTGCTCATGATGCTTTCAACAGTGATTGGCAGGCGTCGAGGACGGATTGCAGTGACAGGGCTTCCATGCAGCGGGCGCGGGCGCATTGCGTGGCGCCGTCGCCACGGCTGCGGCCGCAGCGCTCCACCCAGCTGATTTGGCGGCGGAACAGGATTTTCTGATCACGGCAGGCGATAGCGGCCGACAGGGCGCGTACCGGGCTGGCGCTGAAAAAGGCGCTGTCGGCGCACAGCATAGCCGAGCCGGGGCCGAACAGGATCACGCTGGGCGTGGCGGTGATGCGGCCCAGATGCGCAACGCCGGTATCCGGGCTGACCAGCAGGCGGGCGCCGGCCAGCAGCTGTGCGAGCTGCAGCAGGTCCAGCATGCCGGCATAACTGGTGTAGCGCGCCTGCGGATCGACGGCGACGACCAGGGCGGTTTCGTGCTTGCCCGCGCTCCACACCGGCGTGATGCCTTGCGCGCTGAGCGCCGCCGCCAGCGCAGTCCAGCGCTCGGCCGGCCATTGCTTGAGTGCGCTGCTGGCGCCCAGGTGCAGCACGGCATAGGGTTTGGCCGGCAGGCTGAACGACTTGCTCTCGGCGAGCGGCCAGTCGGCGGGCGTATAGCCTGCAGCGTCGGCGCCACGAGCCAGCGAGGCGAAGATCTCGGGCAGCGGCGTGGGCTGCTCGGGCCAGGCGCGCTGTTCGTCGACGAACCAGTTCTTGTAGTTGGGCGTGTCGCCCGCCAGCGCGACGATGTGGCGCGCACCGAGCGCACGCGCAAGAGCACTGAAACGGCTGTCGCCGGCGACCAGGGCCAGATCGAAGCTGCGTTCGCGCCATAGCGCTTTGAGCGTGGCGGCCTTGCGCGGATCGTAGGGCAGGGCGCGCACGCCCCAGGGCTGCGCAGCGAACAGCGGCACGATGGCGGTCGGGCAGCTCATCACGATCTCGGCTTGCGGATGCTGCTGGCGCAGCTTGGCCAGCAGGGCGGCGAGCATCAGCGTGTCGCCCAGCAGCAGATGATGGGCAAGCAGGATGCGCCGCGGATTCGGCGGGTAGCCGCGTGGCCCCAGCAAGCGTGTGATCGAACCGAGGGCCAGCATCGGCAGTTGCAGCAGGCGTGAGGGCAGGCGACTCATGTCAGCGGGCGCGGGCAGCGCTCATGAAGATCGATTCCATGCGGTCGAGCATGCGTGACAGGCCGCAGCGCTCCAGCGCGAAGGCATGGGCGCGCTCGCCGAGCAGCTGCGCTGCCGCCGGGTCGGCATGCAGGGCGGCGATGGCGTCGGCCAGGGCCGTCGCATCTTTCGGCGTGACCAGCAGGCCGGTGTGGCGGTTGTCGATGATGTCGCGCATGCTGCCCACGGCCGTCGTCACCACCGGCAAGCCGCTGGCCATCGCCTGCATCACCGATTGCGACACGCCTTCGTTGGCGTAGGAAGGCAGGGCGAAGACATCCAGCGCACGCAGCCAGGGCGCCACATCTTTCTGTTCGCCCGCGAAATGGACACGCGCTTCCAGCCCCAGTGCAGCAACTTTCTGCCGCAGCGCTTCGCGTTGCGGGCCGTCGCCGACGATCACGAGGCGAATCGAATCCGGCAGCGCGGCGAGGGCTTCGAGCAGATAGCTGTGGCCTTTCCAGGAGCGCAGCGTGGCGACGATGCCGACCCAGAACGCATCCGCCGCCAGCCCCACCTGGGCGCGGGCGGCGAGCTTGTCGCCGGGCGCAAAGCGCGTGGTGTCGATGCCGGTGGGAATGCTGGTCGCCGCTTCGCTGGCGACGCCCAGATTGTCGATCAGCTCGCGGCGCAGTTGTTCGCCGGTGGTCACCACATGGCGGGCGACACGTGCATACAGCCAGCGATTGGCGGCGCTGGCATGCACCGGCGCCGAGATGTGGCGGGTGCGCACGATCGGCAGGCGCGCTGCGCCGGGCAGCATGCGCACGGCCAGCGCGGCCAGCCAGCTGTCGGTCGAGCTGTGCGTATTGAGCACATCGATGTCATGCGCGTGGACGGCCAGCCAGCGGCGCAGCGCCAGCAGCGGGCCGAGGCGTTTCTTGGTCAGCGGCAGGGCGACGGCGGGCACACCCCATTGCGCAGCGCGTTTGAAGATGTTCGAACTGGCGGGCGCCACAATCGTGACGCGATGCCCGCGCGCAATGAGGCCGCGCGACTCTTCGAGAATGCGGATTTCCTGCCCGCCCCAGCCGCAAGAGGCTTCGGTGTGGACGATGTGCAGGCGGCGGTGTGGTGTCATCAAGGGCCGTACGTCGTGGTATCAGCCCGCGATTATACCTTTCGCCGCAATCAGGCCATGAAGCCCAGATCAGTCTGTGCAAAGTTGCCGAGATTGGGCAGCACGCTTGGTAAATCGCTGGCGGCCACGCCCATCCAGCGCGCCAGGGTGGCGGCGTACTGGTCGACCGCGGTGGTCGGCAGCAGGCGGCCATTGCCGACATCGGTACTGGTCTTCAGCGCGACCGTGGGGAACTGGCCGTAGATCTGTCCGCCGCGCACCGCGCCGCCGACGATGAAGTGGTGGCCGCCCCAGCCGTGGTCGGTGCCATCGCCATTGTTGAGCAGGGCGCGGCCAAAGTCCGAAGCGCTGAACAGGGTCACCTTGTCGGCCAGGCCCAGGGCCTGCATCGCCGCCTGGAAGTAAGCCACCGATTGCGCCACCGAGTTCAGCAGCTCGGCCTGCTTGGCGAGCTGGTTGTCGTGGGTATCGAAGCCGCCGAGCGAGACGAAGAACACCTGCCGGCGCTGCTGCATATTGCTGTCGGCATGCACACCGATCAGGCGCGCGACGATGCGCAGCTGCTGGGCGAGGCGGTCCTTTTCCAGCTCGCCGCCGAGCGCAATGCGCGGATCGTTCTCCGGCAGCTGGGCCAGCGCGGTGGACACCAGCGCCTGCGCTTCGATCGAGCGATTGACCACGCTGCCGTATTCCTGCTGCAGCACTTCGTCGCGCCCGGCTGCGGCCATCAGCTGCGCACGCAGCGCATCGGCGGCCTTGCCCGAGCCGTAGATGTCTTTGGCATTGAGGCGATTGATGCCTACCGCGCCGCTGTTGGTGATCTGGTACTGCACGGTTTTGTCGCTGGCCAGCAGCACGGCATTGCCGGCGGTGGAGATGGCGGTGAAGGTGTGCTTGCCGTTCATGTCGGCAAGCAGATCGCAGAGCTTGCCGCCCCAGCCGACTTTGGCGCCCTCGGGCGAGAAAGCCTGCCAGATCGCCTCCTGGTCGTTATGCGAAAACAGCTTGGGCGGGCGCGCGATGTTGCTGTTCTTGAAGGTGGCGGCATCCTTGATCGGCACCACCAGCGGCCCGACATTGGCGAGGATCGCCGCCTGCCCGCCGTTGAACAGCGCTTGCAGCGGCGCCATCGCCGGATGCAGGCCGAAGCTACGGCCGTCGCCCGCCCCAGCTTTGAGCGGCAGCAAGGCTTCGTGCGGCAAGGCGATGTCGCGCCGCGCCGCCGCGTAGTCCTCGTAGCTTGTCTTGTCGTAGGGCACCACGGTGTTGTGGCAGTCATTGGCGCCGCGCATGAACAGGCAGACGATGGCGCGGTAATCATCGGGCTGGCTGGCCGCAGCGGCGGCACCGATGCCGGCCAATTGCAGGGCCCAGGGCGTGGCGACACGCAGGCCGGCGAGGGCGGCGCTGCGGCGGAGGAATTCACGGCGATTGTGTTGGCTCATCTTGGCACCTCGTGCACGGTGTTCCTGAAAGCGCTGCTGTGTCGGGCTTACTTCTGCACCAGGTATTCCGGTGACACCATGGTCAGCAGAATGCCCAGCTTGACGCGATTGCGCCGCGCGTTGTCGGCCTGCGCCGGGTTGTTGGCGGGGATGCGGATATCGGCCACTGCATCGCGGATCCGCTGTCGCGAAGTCGTCGACAGCTCGCCGCCGGTGAGCAGCACATCCAGCTGATCGACGAGTTTGTCCGGCGTATCGGCCAGCGCCAGCTGCGCGCTGTAATCGGGCTGGATGTCGCGCTTGCCGTTGACGTTCTTGCCGACGCCCGCATCGATCGTGCTCTGAATGAAATTGGCATAGCCGGCGACCGAGCTCTCGCTGACGATCTGCATTTCCGGCGCCACCATGTTCTGCCGCGCCAGCGCGGTGCCGGGCGGCACGAAGCCGGGCCGGTAGAAGTTGAATACCGTCGGCGAGCGCATCGGGCTCTGGCCCAGCGAGGTGCCGGGATTGTCGGTGTTGTACATCTGGTAGTCGCCGGATGGCGAGGTGGCGTGAAAGGCGCGCATCCATTGCGACAGGCGCAGGATAGGCTCGCGCACCTTGCCACTGGCTTGTTGGCTATTGAGCGGGCGGCGCGCTTCGGGGTCGAGCAGTACGGCACGTACCACGGCCTGCATGTCACCGCGCACGCCGCGACCGTTGTTGTTGAAGGCGGCCGCGACACGCGCCACATAGGCCGGGCTGGGATTGCTGGTGACCAGGCGCTGGATCAGCTGGCGGCCGAAGAACGGCCCGACATTGGGATGATTGAAGAGGCGGTCGAGCGCGATCTTCAGATCGCCCTCGGGGTCGGCCACCAGGCTGGCCGGAATCGTCACGCCGAGAAAGCGCTTCTCGCTTTTCGAGTGAAATTGCGGATAGCCGACCATTGGCAGGATCTCCCAATCCGGCTGCCGGTTCTGGTTGTAGAAGTTGGCGTCGGTGAGTTCCTGGTTGGCGTAGGAAAAGCCGGTGAACACCTTGGCCAAGCCGGTGATGTCGTCGTTGCTATAGGTTTCCACCGGCTCGCCATTGACCAGCTTGGGCGTGCCGTCGGGATTGAGCTCGTAGAGGCCGATGGTGAACAGCTGCATCACCTCGCGCGCAAAGTTTTCGTCCGGCACGCGGCCCTTGGCCGGGTCTTCCTTGAGGTTCTTCAGGTGCGACAAATACACGCCCATCGCCGGGTGGCGAGCGACATCCTCGATCAGCGTGCGGAAGTTGCCGAAGGCGTTGCGCGCCAGCATGTCTTGGTAGGACGACACTGCGCGCATCTTCACATCGAGCATGCCATCCATGGAGATCACGAAGATCTCCGACAGCGCAAAAGCCATGCGCTGGCGCAGTTGGTCGGGCGCCGTGGCGGCGGTTTTCCAGAAGGCGCGGAAGAACAGTTCCTGGTTGAGGTTCTTGCCCTTTTCCAGCTTGGCGTGCTCGGGCTCGATGATCGGCAGCAGGCGGCTTTGCGGCAGGGTGAATTGTGTGTCGATCCAGTCGGCGTAGCTGCTGTGGGTCAGCGCTTCGATCTCGCCCAGGGTCGGGCCGAAGCTTGCCTGCTGCAGGAAGCGCGAGGCCTCGTTAGCGCTTGGCGCGGGGTAGCGATAGGCGGCCGGTGTCGGTGTGCGCACCTGCAGTTCGGCCGGCCCTTGTGGAGCACTGACGCAGCCCGCCAGGATGAAGGCGAGCAGCACGGGTAAACCCAGACGATATGTGTGCGACACGTTCAGTCTCCTCTTGTCTGGCGCTGTGAACCACCTTGCGCCTGTGCAATAACGGTCGAGCGCGCTCAATGTAACAGCTGGCCGACGAACGGCAAGGCTCCAGTCGAGCGCTCCTGCTGCCGTTAAGTTCTCGATCAGTGACAGGAGTCAAACATGAGGGGACATGATTCATACAGCTGGCGCACGCGCCTGAGCTGGCGCGAGCTGGTAGCCATCGCCGAGTCCGTACTCGAAACCTGGAATACCGCAACGCGCTTCGTCTCGCGTCTGGACCAGCGCGAACACCTGTGGACTGTGCGCCACGATAGTGTCGCCCAGCCCTTTCTCGTCTTCAACGAAGACTCCCTGCACGGCAGCTTGCCGCGCGAGGGCAATCCGCTAGCCATGCTGTTGTTGCTGGGCATGACACGCCTGCGCCCGGGTTGCCTCGATATAAGCTTTGCCAACGGTCGCGTGCTCGACCTCTCGCGCTTCGAGATCGGGGACCTCACCAACCTGTTGCCGCAAGCCACCCTGCCGGCGCATCGCAAACTCGCCGCGCTGTCGATTGCCCTGCAACCGCCCGCGCCAGCCGAGACCTGATCAGAGCTCGATGCGGCGCAGGCTGCTGCGCAGGAAGGGCAGGGCGAGCAGGCTTAACAGGGCGCTGTAGGCAAACATCGCCAGCGCAAAGTGTCCGGGTTCGTCCCCCCAGATCGCCATGCAGGCGGTGCTGCCCACAATCCAGCCGAGCGTGCACAGTGATCCACCGAAATAGGCGAGCCCATCGACTGACA
This sequence comes from Uliginosibacterium sediminicola, assembly GCF_039631295.1. NCBI lineage: Bacteria > Pseudomonadati > Pseudomonadota > Betaproteobacteria > Rhodocyclales > Zoogloeaceae > Uliginosibacterium > Uliginosibacterium sediminicola. Next base: position 307,939 of record NZ_JBDIVE010000004.1, read on the forward strand.
GCAAACGGCGCAGGCTGCGCGTGGTGCGCACGGGGCCAAAGCCGGGCAGCTCCGCCGTGTTGAAACCCCACCAGTACGCATCGCGTGCTCTGGGCGCATAGCCCAGTTGCACGAGCTGCCACAGCACTAGCAGAGGATAGCCGCACAGCAAGGCAATCTGGCCAAACAGCAGGCTCTGCGCATGCGCCCAAGGTAGCCATTTGCACAGCTCAAGGCCTGCGAGCAGCAGCACGAGATTAGTGGCACCAAGCTGCCAGGCTAGCCGCAGAGCCGGCCGCCACAAGTCCGCGCGCGGCATGCCGCCGAGCCAGTGGCGGCTCATCGTGTCGCGCAGCATGGCCGGTTGGACGAGAGACAGGGTAAGTGTTGGCAGTATGCTTACAAGGTAGTAAGAGCCAAATGAGTTGCGACTCATTATTAAGGCACACAGGATCAGCTGGCTGAAGCAGACGAAGCTGGCTTGGCTATTGAGATTGAGCCCTAGCAGCCAGTTGCTGGGGGCGCCGCCGCGTGGCACCTGCCAGCGGCCCAGTGCATGCATGCGCCAAGTGAGCAGGCACAGGGCGTAAACCAATGGCACACACGTCAGCAGCAGGGCAATGAGTCCGGGTGCCTGATGGTGATGCTTGGCCGCGAAGCCGATACCGATGACAGGCAGCACGCCGAACACCATCAAGATCAGCCACAGCCGCCAAGCTTCGGCGCCACGCTTTTGACGAGAAAGCACGCTGAAAGCCGTCAGCATGATGGTGACCGTCAGGAACAAACCGATGGCCATTTGCCAGCGCTGGCTGAATAAGCCGATGCCGGTGCATGCCAGCGCGGCGATGACAATCAGCGTCAGCAAGGCGCTGCGCAGCCGGCTCGTGCGTGCCGGCAGCAGCGCAAAGGCTTCGCTGTGCGCGATCTCGGGAATGCGGCCGACGCTGAGGAAAATCAGCAGGGCGGTAGCACCCAGCAGTAGTATCAAGCCAAGCTTGCCCAGCGGTGTGTGCAGCCACAACATGACGCCAGCACCGAGCGTGAGGAACAGGGCATTGACGCTCAGCAGGGTGATGTCGGGCTGCGGCCGCCACCAAAGTTGGGCCGCCAGTTGTTGGCGAAAGGCGCTCATTGCAGATACTCCACGACGAAGTCTTCAAGATTCAGGGCCTGTTCGCTGACCAGGCCCGGCATGCGGCTGCTGTCGGCGCCCTGACGCGTGTCGACCAGCAGGCTGGCGTGGCGCGCATCGATGCGTCGGTAGCGCAGCAGGCCGGGAACATCCAGCTGCGCCGGCATGGCCAGGCTGAGCAGCTGATCTGCGGGGCTGCTGATCTGCCAGCGCCGCAGGGCGAGGCGGATCTCATCGCTCTCGCAGTGCAGGCCGATGCGTCCGTCCTCGATCACCGCCACATGGCTGGCCAGGCGTTCGAGTTCGCTGAGGATATGCGTCGAGAAGACGATGGAAGTGCCATCGGCCTGTAATTCCGCCAGCGTCGCCGCCACGTCGCGCCGCGTCACCGGGTCCAGACTGGCAACCGGCTCATCGAGCACCAGCAGCTCCGGCTTGTGGCCGATGGCCATGACGAGGCTCAGCAATTGTTGCTGGCCGACCGACAAGCTGCCGACGCGCTGCTCCGCATCAAGGCGGAAGCGCTCCAGCAATCCGGCACACCAATCCGCCTGCCAGTTGGGCTGCCAGCTGGCGACCAGCTGCAGCAGCGCGCTGACTTTCTGGCTGGCGGGCAGCCCCGGACTCTGCGGCACATAGCCCAGGCGTGCCTTGTTGGCACGGCTCAGCGCCGTCGCCGGCTCGCCAAACAGCAGCACCTCACCCGCCGTGGCGAAACTCAGGCCCAGCATGCAGCGCAGCAAGCTGGTCTTGCCCGCACCGGTGCGCCCGATCAGGCCCAGAGTCTCGCCAGCATCGAGGCGCAAGCTGGCGTCTTCAAGGATCAATTTCTTGCCGGCACGGTATTGCAGGCTGCGGATTTCGATGAGCGGGCGGGGCATGCTGCGTGATCCTTGTTTGAGGTAAGTGGATCGTGTTGCGCTTCGAGTCGTCTTTTGTGGCTGAACCAGGCGTGATTACGTTCGGTCATCTACAGCGCCAGCCGAGACCAGTGGCGGCGCTGGCGGATGAAGAGTTCGAGCACACAGCACAGCGCAAAGAGAAGCATTATCCAGACCAAAATTTGGCCCATGTCCAGATCGCCAGGAAGCTGGTTTGATGCAGCTTTGAGCATGCCTGCAAGCAATAGAGCCACGGCGAAAAAAACTCCAAGCCATTTAACGATAAGGCTCGACAAGTCGGATGGCTCTGCGGCGGTCTGATCGTCGCAGATGCGCCCAAACTGAACGCGTAGCGTAAAGAGGTAGATCACGAACGGCAGCCAGAGCTGCGCAAGTACGTTTGACCAAGTCAGGTAGCCGAGGCTTGCGGCAAGCGTGAAAACTGCGAGCATCAGGCTCAGATCGCTGAGCATCTTGCCACCGGCCGTGCGCAAGGCAACATAGAACAGCCGCGCACGCGGTACGCCGGCGAACCAGCGCAGTCGCAAGGGCGCCAGCAGTTGCTCGCGGCGCAAGCGGTGCAAGGCGAGTGCTTGCATCATCATCAAGATGAAATAGTGGCTGTTGGTGACTGCGCTGGCAACGGCCAAGATCGCGACTGGCAAGCTCGTGCTCAGCAGCTCGTTATTGATCAGCCAGCGCGCCCAGCGCAACGCAAGATCAGGGACGCGGACAAGCCCGCGCAAAGAATGCCAACGCCACATAATGGCCGCACAAGCAAGCAGCAGACTGAGTGCTTGCACACCGGGGTTGCGAGTCTGCAAGCTGAAATGGTCGTGGCTCAACACGATCAGTAGAGGCAGGAGGCCTGCCGCGCCGCCGATCCATACCCAGCGATCACGAAAATTCACATTTCCCCAGATAAAGCCTCTGAATTGCCAGCCACACACGCAGCAGAGCCCCAGGTAAGCGATGAAGTCCAGCATGGGGAGCGCGTTGCCCTGCTGCATGGCTTGTGTGGCGCCGAGAACCAGCGTGGCTAGCAACAGGCCGATAAAGGCCTGGCGCAGCTTGCGTGTCAGGTTTGGCAGCGTGGCGAGAAACTCGGCACGACGCATCCAGCCTAATGCGCTGATCGCGAAAGGCAAGGTGCAGCCATACAGGAAGCTGGCTAGCCTCCAGATGTAGGACGCTATTGCCGGTGGCTTGCTACCTGCATACAGCGCCACGACTTGCAGCACGGCGGGAAAAGCGCACAGCGTCAGTACGAAAAACATCCAGCGGCCATGCCACCAGTCCACACGCGAAAGGGAGAAGCGAGAGTTCATGCCGTGCTCCTTAGAACTCGATACGCGCCCAGCTGCGGCGCAGGTAGAGGATGAACAAGCAGGTCGAAACTAGCGACAAGGCGCAGAACACAGCGATGACCACAACGCTGGGCAACCTGAAGACGGCAGCCAGCCCCGCGCATAGCGCAGCAACAGGCGCTGTGAAGTAGAGACTCGGGAGCAAGATCCCGCGCGTCGCGTCGTGATGACGTCCTCTCAATAAACCGGCGAGCTGGCCCGTTATCGAGGCGCAAAGACTGCACAGGCCGGCTGTAATGACCAGGATGAAATCGCTCGCTGACAGCACGGGCTTGCAGATCTGTATGCCCGCGATAACGATCAGGCAGAGTACGAAATACACGCCGCGTGTTCGCAGCAAGGTCAGCGCCGTCTCTCGCAGCAGGGCGGCGCGTGATAGGCCCAGCAACCAGCGGCGGGCAAAGCCTGCATGCAGGCGTTTGCAGTTCTCGGCAAGCATGCCGTTGCAGCCTGCGATCAGCCCAAGGCTGGCCATGTAGGTCGCCAGTTCACCCCGCCAGAAGCGCCAGGTCGTCAGCAGCAGAAAGAGCGGCATGATGATGGCAAGCAGAAGCCCGGACGTTTGCTGAAGTCTGAATTCGAGCTTGGGCCAGCGCACGGTACGCCGTGACGCAAGCCGCAGCGGGCGTGACAGTTGCCAGCCGCGCAGCCACAGCGGCAGCGCCAGTAAACAGGCCAGCACGCTTGCAATCAGTATCGCCTGGTTACGGCTTGGTTCGATGTATGCCAACGTTTTGCTTGCCGCTATCGTTGCGAAGCTCAAGCACATGGCACTTAAAGCGCCATACCAGTGCCTTTCATCGCGGGACCAGAAGATGCCTGCAAACACGCCCATTGTAAGCACGGCGATCAACAGCGGCCATGGGCTGCGGAAAGCAAGGCAGAACAGAAGCCCAATGATGGCGCCAAGCAACAGTGTCAGAAGGTAAGCGTGTAGCAGATGCCAGCTGCGCTGCGGCAGCAAGCTCAGGGCTTCAGACTGCTGAACATTGGCCAGATTGTTGAAGATGGCGGGCAGACAGACGGGCAGCCAGATCGTCAGCGGAAGTTCAAGCACTACTGCGATCTGGTGAAAGCGTTTTATATCTGCGCAGACGAGCAGCAAGCCAATCAGAGCAAGTGCTGCGCATACAGCGAGCAGGCCTTGGCGCGCTGCGTTACCCAGCCACCAGCCATGGCGCCAGGCAATCATTGCAGGTACTCCACGACGAAATCTTCGAGCCCCAGCGGCTGGCAGTCGATGTGCGCGCCGAGTTTTTCGGCGAGCGCCGCAGCAGGGGCTGCTTGCGTGACATCGACGAGTGCAGTGGCTTCACGCCGGCTATGACAACGGTAATGCAGCACGCCAGCGTCGCTCAGGCGATCCGGCAAGTTCGCTGCGTTGCTGCGGATCTGCCAGCGCTGGACGTCCTGGCGGATGCTGTCGGCTTCGCGCAGCAGGCCGATGCGGCCATCTTCGATGACGGCGATGTGGCTGGCGAGGCGTTCGAGGTCGCTGAGGATGTGGGTCGAGAAGATGATCGAGGTTTCGCGCTCGGCCTGCAGCTCGGCAATGGTCGCGGCGACCGTGCGGCGCACCACCGGGTCGAGGCTGGCAACGGGTTCGTCGAGCACCAGCAGTTCCGGCTTGTGGCCGAGGGCGAGGACCAGCGCCAGCAGCTGCTGTTCGCCGCCGGAGAGCTTGCTGATGCGCGTGTCCTGCGGCAGGCGGAAGCGAAATTGCAGCTCGCGCGCCCAGTCCTTATCCCATTTGGGTTGCCAGCCGCCGATCAGATCGACGAGGCCTTTGACCGTGTATTCGCCGGGCAGGCCGGGCGTTTGCGGCACGTAGCCCAGGCGCGCCTTGTTGGCGGCGGACAGTTCGGTCGCCACTTCGCCAAATACGCGCGCACTGCCCGCGTCGGCAAAGGCCAGCCCGAGCATGCAGCGCAGCAAGGTGGTTTTGCCGGCGCCGGTGCGACCGATCAGACCGATGGTCGCGCCCGCTTCGAGTTGCAGCGAGACATCACGCAGAATCGCGCGGTGCTCGCGTTCGACCTGCAGCTGGCTCACTTCAATCGGCTTGCTCATTGCTGTTCTCCTCAGGTGGGGTGGTGTGTTGAAGTTGTGCCGCCAGGGCTTGCAGCACGGCATCGGGTTCAAGTCCGAGCTGCTGTGCTTCGCTGACGACGCGTGCGAGCGCCGGTTGCAGCAGGGCGAGGCGCTCGTCGTTGCTATGTGGATGCTGGGTCGCCGCAGCCGCGACCGACATCGCCGCACCGCGATTGCGCTGCAGCAGGCCCTCGGCTTCGAGCAGGCTGTAGGCCTTGGAGATGGTCATCGGGTTGATCGCGTGGGCGGCGGCCAGGGCGCGCACCGAGGGCAGCTCGTCGCCGGCGGCCAGCTGACCGGCCGCAATCAGGCGCCGCACCTGCGCCATCAGCTGGCGATAGATGGGCTCGGCCTGGTGCGGGTCGAGGTGGAACAGGCTGGGCGAGAGGGCTGAATCGGGGGTCGGCATGGCTAAATCTTAGTGTATTAATTCACTAATACACAAGGCCGATATGCGCCGCCTATTCATTTTTATCTCTTACAAAGCGGGGCGCTGCGCCCGGCTCGTTATCATCGCCAAGCGCCATACATTTGTCGGGCGACAAAGCGCCGGCAAACTCAAGGCTCCAGCTTTGTCTGGCGATGTCGTTAAGTCCGTCAGGCCCGACCGGGCCAACTATGATTTGAGCAATGGTCAATCGACTCGCAATTCACGCGCTGTGGACCGCCTTGGTTCAGGCTTGGAAACTGGTCTGGCAAGACGCGGGAGAGCGCCAACGCTGGGCGGCATTTGTGCCGCACTGCGACAAACTTCTGGTGCTGGCTCGTCAGCAGGGCTTGGTGCGCCTTGAGGCCGAGCTGATGCCCTTGTGCGAGTTGCTGCGCGACACGCCCACGCCCGGCGCCGAGAGCATGGCGGCGGTGGATCGCTTGCTGCCCGATGTGTTTGCTGCAGTGCGCGAAGTATGCAGCGATCATTACCACAAGGACGATGCCGAGCGTAGCCACGGCCTGCCCTGTGTGGTGATGCTGGTGCGCGAGGCGCGCCAGTGGCTGGAACTGGTGCCGCAGCTGGAACAGCTGGGCTACAGCCTGAGCATTTTCTCCAATTATCGTCTTGGCATGCAGTCGGCGATCACCCAGCGCGCCGTGGCCGTGGTGGTGGAACTGGGGACGGTCGATGACACGGTGGTGATGAACCTGGTCGACGAACTCAATCGCTACGGACCCAAATGGTTTGCGCTGGATCGCGAAGGGACTTTCGCACGGCGCCTGCACGCGGTGCGCCATGCCGCGCAGGGCTTCTTCACCTGGCCGCTGAGCGCCACCATGCTGGCCGATGCCATCGATCCGCTGGCCTTCAAGGTCAAGGAAGAGCCTTACCGCGTGCTGGTACTCGACGATTCACCGACCGTGCTGGCGTCGATCCGCAAGGCGCTGACACCCTTCACCAATATCCATGTACGCACCCTCGGGCAGCCGGCCGGCGTGCTCGATGCGATGGAGGACTTCTCGCCCGATGTGCTCTTGCTGGACTTCCACATGGATGGCTGCAATGGTCTGGAAGTGGCCAAGATCATTCGCCAGAACGCCGCCTTCGAATCCACGCCGATCGTCTATCTGACGGCAGACACCAGCGAATCAGTGCAGCTCGAAGCGATGCGCAATGGCGGTGACGACTTCCTCACCAAGCCGATCAGCCAGGCGCAGCTCGCCAATACCGTGATCAGCAAGGCCGAGCGCTATCGCGGCCTGCGCCGCCTGATGGTGGAAGACAGCCTCACCGGCCTCTACAACCACGTCAAGACCAAGGCCTTGCTGCAGCAATCGCTGCTGATGGCGGATCGCCAGAAGGCCTCGCTGAGCTACGCCATTCTCGACATCGACCACTTCAAGGTGGTCAATGACACCTATGGCCACTCGGTTGGCGACAAGGTCATCCGCGCCCTGTCACGCTTTCTCAAACAGCATGTGCGCCGTGCCGACGTGGTTGGCCGCTACGGCGGTGAAGAGTTCGTGGTGGTGTTTGTCGACAGTCATCTGGAAGACGCCTTCCACAAGCTCGACCAGATGCGGCAGATCTTTTCCAGCGTGCAGCACGCTTATGACGGCGGCAGCTTCAGCGTCAGCTTCAGCGCCGGGGTGGCCGGCTATCCCGGCTACGGCAGCATGGCCGAGCTGATCGTCGCCGCCGACGAAGCGCTCTACGCCGCCAAGCGCGCCGGGCGCAATCGGGTGATGCGCGCCTCGACCACCCTGCCGGTGGCGCCGGAAGCGACTTAGCGCTGCCGGATCAGTCGCGCTGGATCAGCTCGATCTTGTAGCCATCCGGGTCCTGCACGAAGGCAATCACCGTCGTACCGTGCTTCATCGGCCCGGCTTCGCGCGTCACCACGCCGCCGCGCGCCTTGATGTCGGCACAGGCTTTGTAGGCGTCCGGCACGGCGAGGGCGATATGGCCGAAGCCGCTGCCCAGCTCGTATTGCTCGACGCCGTAGTTGTAGGTCAGCTCGATGACTGCGCCATCCGCTTCATCGCCGTAGCCGATGAACACATTGGTGAATTTGCCTTCCGGGTAGTCCGATGTGCGGATCACGTTCATCCCCAGCACTTCGGTGTAAAAGGCAATCGAACGATCCAGGTTGCCGACGCGGATCATGGTGTGAAGAATGCGCATGTTTGATTCCTTGAATACACGTTACTAAAAAGCTTCACCGCAAAGCCTGTCCCGCGCGAGTCGAGGGGGCGCCAAGGGAATGCAAAGGGCCGCCAAGAAGGGCAAGGCAAGAAGTTGCACACCGGCATTGCTACGCGGATAGCGTGGCGCTGCCAGATTTTCTTTGCGGCCCTTTCCTTGTCCTTCTTTGCGCCTTCGCGGTAAGCCGCCCGCAGGGGCCAATGTGACTCACCAGGCCGGAATGATCTTGTGTGCTTCGCGCAGCGCGGCCTGGGCTTCGCGGTGGTCAGGGTACATCAGTTCGACGACTTGCCAGAAGCGCGCCGAGTGATTCATTTCAACGAGGTGGGCCAGCTCGTGGGCGACCACGTAATCGATCTGCGCATTGGGCAGGTGGATCAGGCGCCAGTTCAGACGGATGCCGCTGATGCGCGAGCAGCTGCCCCAGCGCGTGCGCGCATTGGTGAGTGCCAGGCGCGGCAGTTGGATGCCCGGCACGCTCTGCTGCAGCGCCCAGGCGTATTCCTCGATGCGGCCGCCGAAATAGCCCAGCGCGTAGTGCTGGATGGTACGCAGCAGCGCCGTGCGCGGATTCTCACGGGCGCGCAGGCGCAGATGCAGTTCGCGGCTATCGATGCCCTGTACCCAGTCGGCCCCGGGCTGGCCGTGCGAGAGCTGCAGCCTGCAGCGCTGGCCCAACATCGGAAAGTGGATACCGTCGGCGACGTCGAAGCTGGCGGGTTTGGGCCGTGTCGCCCATTCGGCCAGCTTGCTGAGCACCCAGTCAGCGCGCTCGACGAGAAACAGCTCGGCCTGGGCGATGCTCACGCGCTGCGGGATGCTGACCACCAGGCCACGCGCATCGATGCGCAGGCCGAGCGTGCGGCGGGCGCGGCGCTGCAGGCTGTACTCGACAAGCTGGCCTTTGAGGCGGATCTGCCGCGCTTCGCCCTGCTCAGCCATCGCAGTGTGGCGTGATCAGGCCTCGGCGCCTGCCGTGGCGGCGGCCGCAGGCGCGTGCTTGTAGTGGTGCGGGAACAGGCGGCGCATCTCGGCCTCGATCCAGGCCTCGGTCTGCGCATTCACCTCTTCCGGCGTGCGGCCGGCAGTTTCGATCACCGGGCCGATGCTGACGATGACCTGGCCCGGACGCTTGAGGAAGGCATTACGGCGCCAGAACTCGCCGGCATTGTGGGCCACCGGCACCACCGGCGCGCTGGCGGCGGTGGCCAGGCTGGCGCCGCCGATCTTGTAACGCTTGGCGCTGCCGATCGGCGCGCGCGTGCCCTCGGGGAAGACGACGACCCAGAAGCCTTCGCCGAGGCGCTCGCGGCCCTGGTCGACGACCTGCTTGAGCGCGTCTTTGCCGGCGCTGCGGTCAATCGAGATGATCGGCATCTGCGCCAGACCCCAGCCAAAGAAGGGAATGCGCAGCAGCTCGCGCTTGAGCACGAAGGCAATCGGCGGAAAGATGCGTTGCAGCGCGATGGTTTCCCAGGCCGACTGGTGCTTGCAGAGGATCACCGCCGGCACCTCCGGCAGGTTTTCGCGGCCGATCACAGTGTGGCGGATGCCCAGCACATGGCGGATCAGGAACATCGCAATCGTCGCCCAGCTGGTGATGATGGCGTAGCGCGTCTGGCGTGGCAGCGGGAAGGTGAACACCGAGAACACGCCATAGACGATGGTGAAAGGCGTCAGCAGGATGAAGAACAGCAGGGAGCGCAGCAGGATCACGGCGAGACTTTCGAGAGATTATTTGGCGGACAGGAGGTAATCGGCGACTTCAGCCAGATCGGCAAACACCTTGGTGCCGACCGGCAGGTCCGGTGACAGCGCCGTCTTGGTGCCTTTGCCGGTGAGGACCAGATAAGGCGTGCAGCCGACCGCCACGCCGGCTTGCAGGTCGCGCAGGCTGTCGCCCACGGTGGGCACGCCGGCGAGGTCGATATTGAAGCGCTCGGCAATCTGCAAAAACATGCCGGGCTTGGGTTTGCGGCACTCGCAGGTGGAGTCGGCCGCGTGTGGGCAGAAGAAGATCGCGTCGATGCTGCCGCCGGCCTGGGCGACCAGGCGCACCATCTTGTCATTGATCGCGTTGAGCGTGTCCATGTCGAACAGGCCGCGCCCCACGCCGCTCTGGTTGGTCGCCACGACGATGCGGTAACCGGCCTGATCGAGCCGCGCGATGGCATCCAGACTGCCGGGAATCGCCTTCCACTCATCGGGCGACTTGATGAACTGGGCGGAGTCCACGTTGATGACGCCGTCACGGTCGAGAATGATGAATTTCATGGTGTGTGCGGGGCGCGGAATGAGGGGGGAGGCCTCGTCGCGCGAGCTTTGCGCAATGAGGCCTCTCCGCATAGTGCCATCAAGCTGAAAGCTTGGACAAGTCAGCGACTTGGTTCAGAACCAACCGCAACCCTGTTAGCAGCAAGAGTCTGTTCGCTCTGATGCTTTCGTCCTCAACATTGACCATGACTTTATCGAAAAATGCATCGACAGGCGTTTTCAGTGTTGCCAGCGCCAGCAGCGCACCCGTGAAGTCGTTTTGATCAAGCAGTCGTAAGGTTTCGATTTGCAATGCGCCAAGTGCATTGTTCAACGAAATTTCGGCTTCTTCCTTTAGCAAGTCTCGGTCAATATCACTGGGAAGATGCGTGTCAGACTTCTTGAGGATATTTGAGACGCGTTTGTTTGCTGCGATGAGCGCAGGCGCTTCAGGTAGTTTTAAGAACTCAGCGACTGCTTTTACTCGCGGTACAACCTCTTGCAACACCACTGCTGGCTTAATAATTTCTAGAGCATGCGTTACCGACTCAACCGTCGAGGTGCCATACGTTGAGGCGAGTTGATTGGCGTAGCGCTCGTAGATGAACGTCACTAGTTCATTGACGGTGTCTGCGCGTAGAAGCCCAGAAGGAAACTGCGAAAAAGCTTCCTGCAAAAGAGCTTCGATCTTCAACTCAAAAGCAGAATTGGTCCTGTCCCAGCGTATGGCGTAGGGACCGCCTAAAGCAGCGATCAGCTCGAAAGATTTGATGATGGAAAGCGCGTGCCTGCGCAAGGCAAAGGGATCTTTGTCACCGGTCGGAATCAGGCCAATACCCCAGATACCTACCAGCGTTTCGGCGCGATCAGCGATGGTGAGCGCTTCCGCAATAAGGTTAGTTGCGACCTGGGTTTCTTCACGGCGAATCAAATACTGCGTGGCAATGGCATCTGCAACCTGTTCGTCTTCTTTGTCATGACGCGCATAGTAGCCGCCCATGATGCCTTGCAGCTCGGGGAACTCGCCCACCATGTCTGTCAGTAGGTCGGTTTTCGCCAAGAGCGCGGCACGCCCTGCCAAATGGGTATCGGCGCCAATTTTTCCTGCGACGAATTCCGCAATGGCTTGCACGCGCTTAACCCGATCACCTTGCGAACCCAGCTTGTTGTGATAGACGACTTTGTCTAGCCCGGCAACGCGCGCTTCCAGCGACTTCTTGCGGTCCTGGTCGAAGAAGAACTTGGCATCGGCCAGACGCGGGCGCACCACGCGCTCATTGCCCTGGATCACCGCGCTGGGGTCGGCCGGCGAGATGTTGGAGACGATGAGGAATTTGTTGGTCAGCTTGCCTGCAGCATCGAGCAGCGGGAAGTACTTCTGGTTCGCCTTCATGGTCAGGATCAGGCATTCCTGCGGCACTTCGAGGAATTCGGCCTCGAACTGGCCGGTCAGCACGTTGGGGCGTTCGACCAGGGCGGTGACTTCATCGAGCAGGGCTTCGTCTTCAATCGGCTTGAGACCTGCCACCGCAGCGGCGGCCGTGAGCTGGCGCACGATCTCGGCGCGGCGCTCGGCGAAGCTGGCGATGACCGCGCCTTCGTCCGCCAGCTGCGCGGCATAGCTGTCGGCATCGCGGATGACAACGGGACTGACTTTGGCCTCGAAGCGGTGGCCCAGGGTTTCACGGCCTGCGCTGAGGCCCAGCGTGGCAATCGGCACGATGTCGGCGCCGTGCAAGGCGACCAGCTTGTGCGCCGGGCGCACGAAGTTCACCGTGCTCCAGCCATCCTTGAGCTGGTAGCCCATGACTTTGGGGATCGGCAGCTTGGCGAGCGCTTCATCGAGCGCCTTTTGCAGGCCGTCGGCGAGCGTGGCGCCGGTGACGATGGAGTCGAGCAGCAGCACATCGGCCTTGCCGTCGGATTGCTGCTTGAGCTGCGGCACCACGCTGGCGTCCGCGCCCAGCGCGCCGAGCTTCTTGAGCAGGGCCGGCGTGGCCTTGCCGTCAGCATCCAGACCAACCTTGACCGGCATGAGTTTGACTTGCACGGCCTTGTCCGCTGCCTGCGCGGCGACGCCGGAGACGTGCACGGCAAGCCGGCGCGGCGAGGCGTAGGCGCTGACGGCGGCATCGGCCGGCGCCAGACCTTGTGCCTTGAGGCTGTCGGCGAGTACGGAGGAGAAGGCTTCGCCCAGCTTTTTCAAAGCCTTGGGCGGCAGTTCTTCAACAAAGAGTTCAACGAGCAGATTCTGGGTAGTCATGATTTATGCAGCCTCCTTTTTCGGAAGCTGGGCGATCCATTCGCGCGGCGCCATCGGGAAGCCGAGGCGTTCGCGGGATTCGTAATAGCTCTGCGCCACGCTGCGGGCGAGGTCGCGGATGCGGCCGATGTAGGCGGCGCGCTCGGTTACCGAGATGGCGCCGCGCGCGTCGAGCAGGTTGAAGCTGTGCGCCGCCTTGAGCACTTGCTCGTAGGCGGGCAGGGCGAGCTGTTCCGTCATCAGGTGCTTGGCCTGCTTCTCGTGCGCGGCAAAGGCGGTGAACAGGAAGTCGGCGTCGCTGTGCTCGAAGTTGTAGGTCGATTGCTCGACTTCGTTCTGGTGGAACACGTCGCCGTACTTGAGAACGCGTGTACTACCGTTTTCTTCCCAGGTGGTCCACACCAGATCAAAGACGTTCTCGACACCTTGCAGGTACATTGCCAGACGTTCCAGACCGTAGGTGATCTCGCCGGTGATCGGCTTGCAGTTGATGCCGCCGACTTGCTGGAAGTAGGTGAACTGCGTCACTTCCATGCCATTGAGCCAGACTTCCCAACCCAGACCCCAGGCGCCGAGGGTGGGATTCTCCCAATCGTCCTCGACGAAGCGCACGTCGTTCTTCTTGAGGTCGAAACCCAGCGCTTCGAGCGAACCGAGGTAAAGCTCAAGAATATTGTCCGGCGCCGGCTTGAGTACCACCTGAAACTGGTAGTAATGCTGCAGACGGTTGGGGTTCTCGCCGTAGCGGCCATCTTTGGGACGGCGCGAAGGTTGTACGTAGGCGGCGCGCCAGGGCTCCGGGCCGAGTGCGCGCAGGAAGGTGGCGGTGTGGCTGGTGCCGGCGCCGACTTCCATGTCATAGGGTTGCAACAGGGCGCAGCCCCGGCTGCCCCAATAGCTCTGCAGACGCAGAATGATGTCCTGGAAAGTAGGTGTGGCGCTCATGGTCAGACTTTCAGACGTGCTGAAAAAAGCAAAGACGCTGATTTTACAGGCAAGTGCAGGCTTGCCGCAGGTTTTCCCTGGTCTGAACCGTGTGGATCGGCCTTGTGCGGCGTTCAGGGTGCAGTCTCCGGCGCTGCGGGTGAGCTCAAGCCCATTCCTCGGGTGGCTATGAGCCTTGTCTTGAGAGTCCTGCTGCTTGCCTTGTTCTGCGCGCTTGCTGCGGGCTGCGCGCGTGCGGCTGAAACCATGGAGTTCGTCTATCCGCCGCCCGAGTCGGCCACGGATCGGCGCCATACGTATTACTGGGAATTGCTCGACGCAGCCCTGCGCAGCAATCGCCGGCAGTATGGAGACTACGTGTTGAAGCCCTATCGCAGCGCGATGAGCTTCGCGCGCGCCGAGGCCGAGCTTGAGCAGGGCGACGGCCGCGTCAACATCGTCGCACGCGCCACCAATCGCGATCTGGAATCGCGCCTGCGGCCGATTCCCCTGCCGCTCGACAAAGGCTTGCTCGGTTACCGCCTGCTGCTGATCAAGGCGGACAAGCAGGCGGCGCTCGACAAGCTGCGCAGTCTGGACGAGCTCAAGCAGTTCTCCATCGGCCAGTCGCCCAGCTGGACGGACGCCGGCATTCTCGCCGGCAATGGCTTCAAGCTGGAGCTCTCGCCCAACTATGAAGGCTTGTTCCAGATGCTCGGCGCCGGGCGCTTTGCGCTGTTTTCACGCGGCATCAATGAAATCGCCGCCGAATGGCAGACGCACAAGGATGCCGTGCCGGGTCTGGCCATCGAGCGGCATCTGATGCTGCACTACCCGCTGCCGCGCTATTTCTTTGTGCCACGCACCGCTGCAGGCGAGCGGATGGCGGCGCGCATTGAGGATGGCTTGCGGCGTCTGGTCGCCAGTGGCGAGTTCGAGCGCCGCTACCGCGCCTACAAGAAGCTGGTGCTGGCCGATGTGTCGCTGTCGGGGCGCCGCGTTTTCGAGCTGAGCAACCCGCAACTCTCACCCCTGGCGCCGCCGCTGGACGATCACACCTGGTGGGACAGCCTCGCCAGCGAGCTGGGTCGTCCGCATCGTTCAAAACAAGTTGACTCGCGCGCGAAGCCCGACTAGAATACTGCCCTTCACCGAGATTTTATTCACGCGATGTTGTGTGTGGATCAACGGGCTTGAATCGCTAGATTCGAGCAAGAAGGGTCGGTAGCTCAGTCGGTAGAGCAGCGGACTTTTAATCCGTTGGTCGCGAGTTCGAGTCTCGCCCGACCCACCACGGTTTGGTCTGTGATTGACTCGGCAGCGTGCGGTGAAAGTAGTGAAAGCGTCGCAAGACGTGCAGTGCCCGGGGGTATAGCTCAGTTGGTAGAGCAGCTGACTCTTAATCAGTAGGTCGTAGGTTCGAATCCTACTGCCCCCACCAGAATTCGCGTTCAGACGCACTTTGCAAAAGCCCGATTCATTTGAGTCGGGCTTTTTGCATTTTCGGCGCCGCATTTCGCTGGCAAGTTTATCTCCGTAGATTCTTGTTTTGTCGCAAGAGAGCGGCTCCCGACGCGGCCCGCTTGCCAATGACTGCCGGTGCGCAAAGCACCGGCATAAGCCCAAGCAGTTTTATTCCAATCGTATCCCCTAGTGTTCGAACGCGTCTTTCGCGCTGAGGCTATGCGTTTCGGCTGGTCTTTCTTTTTGCGTGGCGAATTGCGCGGTTTTGGTTCTTTGATTTGTGCTATTTGTCAAGTGCCTAAATGGGTAAAGACAAGTCTTTAGCATAAAATCAATGTAATGAAAGCTCAAGATTTGAGGGGCAAATGCCGTTTATGGCGTGAGTGCTTCATGGTTGATGACGATAGAGTTTGTTGTGAATCAAAAAATTTGCTTCGGGTTTGCATCGGGTTTGCAAAACAGCCATGCAAGCAAGAAAGCCAGCACTTAATTTAAAGCGCAACTGGTATATCTGGTTGGCATGAAAAACCATACGGGTCGGTGAAGTCATGAACAGAAAAAGTGATGGGAAGCGTTTTACTGGCGCTTTTGTGCTTGGCGCTGGCGTATTGGGGCTTGTGCTTCTTTCCGGGTGTGCTTCGCTCAAGCCGGAGACCTTACAGCCTGCTGAAATCAGCAAGATAGTCGAGGCTGACCGAGCAGCCTTGAAGAAGAATGTTCCGCCGCTGGGTGCGGTCCTGTCGCTGGAAGAGGCTATCGCTCGGGCGATCAAGTTCAATGCCGAGCGGCGTTACCGGATCATGGAAGAGGCGCTGGCGCAGGGCAATCTGGATGTCGGCAGCTATGATCTGCTGCCCAAGCTGGTCGCCTCGGCAGGCTATCGCGAGCGGGACAATGACCAGATCAGCCGCAGCAAGGATTCGGTGACTGGCGCGCCTTCGTTGGCAAATCCCTTCATTTCCAGCAGTCGTTCGGCAATGACCAGTGATCTGAGTCTGTCGTGGAGCCTGCTCGATTTCGGCCAGAGTTATTACGCCGCCAAGCAGAATGCTGACCGTGTGCTGATTGCGCAGGAACGCAAGCGCAAAGCCCTGCAGCTGCTGGTGCAGGATGTGCGCACGGCTTACTGGCGTGTGGTGGCGGCGCAGTCGCTCAGTGAGGTGGTGACGCAGGGGATTCGCGATGCCGAATCTGCACTGCAGGACGCGCGCCAGATCGAACGAGAGGGGCTGCGCAACCCGCTGGAGCCGCTGCGCTTCCAGCGTCAGGTGCTGGAAAACATCCGCCTGCTGGAAACCGTGCAGCAAGAGCTGTCGACGGCCAAGGCCGAGCTCGCCAGCCTGATCAACGTTCCGCTGTCGTCGAGCATCAAGGTGCAGGCGCCTGCTGCGGAACTACAGAAGGCCTGGCTTCAGCAGCCCATCGGGAATCTGGAAGAGCACGCACTGATCCGCAATGCAGACCTGCGCGAGGGCATGTACAACAGCCGTATCGCAAGTCTGGAAACGCGTCGTGCCTTGCTGAAGCTGTTTCCCGGCCTGTCGTTCAGTTACGCGATGAAGCAGAGCGATGATAGCTACCTGATCAACCAGAGCTGGAACGAAGCGGGGCTGCAGATCTCGTTTAATCTGTTCAACCTGCTCAGCGCGCCGGCTCAGATGCGCCTGAGCGAAGCGGGCGTTGCGCTGGCTGACCAAAAACGGTTGGTGACGCAGATGGCCGTACTCAGCCAGCTGCATATCGCGCGTCTGCAATACGCCAATGCCATTCAGCAGTTCGAGCGTGCGGATGAAATCGCCAAGATCGAATCGCGCATGACCGAGCACTCCAAGAATCAGGCCGAGGCCGAAAAGCAAAGCAAGCTCGATCGCGTATCGCAAAGCACCTCCTACGTGCTGGCCCAGCTGCGCCGTTATCAGGCCTTGTCCAATGCGCAGTCCGCTGCCTCCAAGTTGCAGGCAAGTCTGGGCTTGGAGCCGGTCGTCGAGGCGCCTGCCGACAGTTCGCTGGGCGATTTGACGACCGCCGTCACCAAGGCCCTGGCCGCCTGGCAGCTGGGTGAATTGCCTGATGCCAAACAGGCGGCTACCGCCACAGCCCGGTGAGCGACCCATGCGCTTGAATCTGTTTGTCGTGTGCATCGCGATGGCTGCAGGGGCGGCCAGTGCACAAACATCGCTGCCCAAGACCCCACCTGCTCCGGCCGCGACCGCCAGTGCGCTGGAGACGCGGGAAATCCGTGCCCAGTTGGCGCCGCGTCGTTTCACCACCTTGGCGGCGGAAATCGGCGCCAAGATCAATCGTTTGCCCGTTCCCGAGGGCGGCGCATTCAAGGCCGGGCAAGTGCTGATCCAGTTCGATTGCTCCTTGCAGCAGGCCCAGCTCAGCAAAGCCAAGGCCGCTTTGGCCGGTGCAGATAAAACCTGGCAGGCCAACAAGCGCTTGGCGGATCTCAATTCGATTGGCAAGGTTGAGCTGGATATCTCGGAAGCTGAAGTGCTCAAGGCGCAGGCGGAAGTCGCGGCGAATAACGCCGTGCTCGGCAAGTGCAGCGTCGCCGCACCCTTTGGCGGTCGTATCGCAGAGCAGAAGGTGCGAGAGCAGCAATACGTGCAGCCCGGTCAGGCCCTGCTTGAAATCATCGATGACAGCGCGTTGGAACTGGAATTCATCGTGCCCAGCAAGTGGCTGGCCTGGCTCAAAGTGGGTAGCGGCTTCCAGGTGAAGATCGACGAAACCGGCAAGACCTATCCAGCCAAGGTGCAGCGTATTGCGGCGCGTGTTGATCCGGTCAGCCAGTCGGTCAAACTGAATGCAATGATCGACGGCAGATTTCCTGAGTTGATCTCAGGTATGAGTGGTCAGGTGCTGATGGTGCCGGCCGAGCGGGCAAGCAAATAAGGCTTTGCCGCAGGCGTCTGAACCCATGATCCATTACAGCAAAAAAGCTTGAGCGCCGAAGCTGTGGCACAGCTGATCGCCACGGCCAAACAGAAAATGGAGTAACCGCAATGACAGATGTTGGCCTCAAGTCCATCAAGGCCCAAGAAGAGAAAACCGCCGCGCGCCCGCAACTGCTGCCGTCTCCCGGTTTGGGTGAATGGCTGAAGGCACAAGGCGGCTCTTTGGTGTTCAGCACCTACCAAAGTGCGCGGGTGTTTTTCCTGTCGGCTGACGACCAGGGCAAGACCGTGGCGCAAGAGCGCATCGTCGGCTCGGCCATGGGCCTGGCGGTTGACCACGACAAGCTGTGGATCAGCAATCAACAACAGGCCTGGCGCTTTTCAAACATTGGGCCGCGCAAAATCAATACCGGCACAGAAGAGGCGCCTGCCATCACCGAGTTTGATGCGGTGTTCATGCCGCGCTGGGGCATTTTCCTCGGCCCCTGCGACACCCATGATCTGCTCTCGCAAACCCAGCACGCTGGGCGCAATTACGAGCTCTTGTTCGTTAATACCAACTTCAACTGCGTGGCCAGCATCGATGGCCACTACAACTTCGTACCGGTCTGGAAGCCGCCCTTCATCAGCAGCATTGGTCTCGGTGACCGCTGCCACCTCAATGGCATGGGCGCCAAGGATGGCCAGTTGGCGTATGTGACGGCCTGCGCCCGCACCGACGAACCCGGCGCCTGGAGAGACTCTAAAAATGGCGGCGGCGTGCTCATCGACGTGCAGGCCAATGAAATCATCGCCGAGGGTTTTGCCATGCCGCATTCGCCGCGCTGGCACGATGGCAAGGTGTGGATGCTCAATTCCGGCAATGGCGATTTCGGCTATGTGGACCCGGCGACTGGCAAGTTTGAGCCCATCCTGCTATGCCCCGGCTTTGCCCGTGGCCTCTCCATCATTGGCAATGACGCGGTGATCGCACTCTCGCGCCTGCGCCCGAATACCTTTGCCTCGGGTTTGCCGATCAAGGAACGCCTGGAATCGCAACACATCGAGCAGCGCTGCGGCCTGCTGGTGGTCGATCTGAGCACCGGCAAGATCAAGCACTGGCTGACCATCGAAGGCATTACCGAGCTCTATGACGTGGCCTTTCTGCCTGAAATCAAGCGTCCCTATACACCGGGTTTCAGTGAGCCTGACAAGCACCGCGTGCTGCTCAATATTCCAAACACTGCGGAATTCCCGCTTGAATTGAAACTCCCCCAAGCCACACCCGCCGCTGAGGCAGGAGCGCAATGATGAACCACATCTACCGTACCGTCTGGAACGAAATCACCCGCACCTATGTGGCAGCGGCCGAGTGCGTCAAAGGGCGTGGCAAGTCTTCAAAGTCGAGCAAGCGTGCCGAGCGCAGCGAGCAGGCGCTCCTGATGTCCGGGCTGGAGAGCACACTCGCGCCCGCGCGCCCAGCGCGTAGCGCCTTGCGCTCGCTGATGATGCCTTTGGCGCTGGAACAGCGCTTCATGTTTGACGGTGCTGCGGTGGCTGACGCGGTGGACCACGCCGATGCCGCCGACGCAGCCGCTGCCGCACAGGCCAGTGGCAGCGCGGCTGCGGCCTCTGATGCGGCCAAGACCACCAGCACCGAGAAGCAGTCCGTGGATGCCCCATTCGCTGTGTTGTCGACGACGGCCACGACTGATGTACACGAAATCGTGGTGGTCGACGGCACGGTGGTCGATTACCAGACGCTCATCGCCGGCATCGACCCCAGCATACCCATCATCATCCTGCGGCCGGATTCGTCCGGCATGGGCGAGATTGAAATGCTGGCCCAGGTGCTGTCGCGTTACCAGAACCTGGACGCGATACACCTCGTCACCGAAGGCCGCACCGGCGCCATTTTGTTGGGCCAGCAAGCCCTGTGGTCGGGTGATCTTGAAGCGGCCTCACCTTATCTGCAGGCGATCGGCGACGCGCTGAAACCCGGCGGCGATTTGATGCTGTATGGCTGCTCGGTGGCGGGTAATGCCGACGGTCAGAAATTCATCGATGACCTGGCCAAAGCCATCGGTAACGATGTCGACGTTGCTGCCTCAGACGACCGCACCGGCCCCACGGCCTTGGGTGGCGACTGGGATCTGGAATACCACACGGGCGATATTGAAACCGTGCTCCCCTTTACCTTGCAGGGCATGCAGGACATCAGCCATTGTTTGGGTTGTACGCTGAGCAATACCGTTGTTACCTTCGACAGAATGACGGGATCTGGTACCGGCCTCTTGATCCTTGACAAAAACGGGAACTCTACGGTTTATCACGATGGGGCGTACATGAAGGTGACATCCGCACCCTCAGGATACTCCTCGTGGGTGGGCAAGTACATGTGGGCGTCGTACGAGAACGGCTACACAAGCAACCCGCCAACCACGCTTGCGGCTTTCAACGCGATGTTTCCGGACCTTTGTGGTGCCTCAGGCCCTACATTGTCCAGCGCAACGTACGACGCCAGCACCAATGTGCTGACCGTCACCGCCAGCGGCATGACCACGGGTGACAGCATCGATGAAACCAAGCTGACCATCACCGGCGAGGGCGGCAATACCTATACCCTGACGGAAACCACCAACGTCACGGCAAGCAGCGCGACCAGCTTCTCGATCACGCTGAACGCCACCGACCAGATCAATATTGAAGGCCTGCTGAACAAGGCCGGCACCGCCTCGGCAAGCAGCGCCACCACCTTCAATCTGGCAGGGGCGGCCAGCTGGGATACCTCGCGCACCACGGACGCAGATACCACGGGTAATACGATCACCGTTTCCAACGTTCAAACGCCCACCATCACCTCGTCAACGTATAACGCCAGCACCGGTGTGTTGACGGTGACCGGCACCAACTTCGTCAAGCAGCCAGGTAGCGCCAACGACATCGATGTCACCAAGCTCAGCGTCGAGGGGCTGGGCGGTACCTACTGGCTGACCAGTAATACCAACAAGGTTGAAATCACCTCATCGACATCCTTCTCCGTAACGCTAGGCAGTACGGATAAGGCTGCAGTGAATGCCAGGTTGAACGCCAACGGCACGAATTCGTCCGCTGGTTCGCCCTATAATTTGGCCGCACTGGACGACTGGAATGGACCGGTCACCGGTAGCAACACGGCTGATCTGAGCAATGCGATCACGGCCAGCGGTGTGGCGCCGACGATCAGCAATGTGACCTCCAGCGCATCGAACGCCACCTACAAAGTGGGCGATGTCATCACGGTGCAAGTGGCGTTTTCCGAAGCGGTGACGGTGACGGGCACGCCGCAACTGACTCTGGAGACCGGCACGACCGACCGCGTGCTGAACTACGCCAGCGGCAGTGGCAGCAGCACGCTGAGTTTCACTTACACGGTGCAGGCGGGAGACACCTCCAGCGACCTGGACTACGCCAGCACTGCGGCCCTTGCGCTGAACAGCGGCAGCATCGTGGCGACTTCGGGCGGCACGGCCGCCACGCTGACCCTCGCTACGCCGGGTGCTGCAACCTCGCTGGGTGCCAACAAGGCCATCGTCATCGACGGCATCGCCCCGGCCACCACCTCGGTCAGTGTGCCCGCCAATAGCACCTATGGCGCCAGCGCCGATCTGGACTTCACGGTCAATTTCGGCGAGACCGTGACCGTGAACACCACGGGCGGCACACCGCGCATCGCGCTGACCGTGGGCAGTACCACGCGCTACGCCACTTATGTGTCGGGCAGCGGCTCGACGGCGCTGTTGTTCCGTTACACCACGCAAACCGGTGACAACGACAGCGACGGCGTTACCCTGGCCAGCAGCCTGGACGTGAACGGCGGCACGATCAAAGATACTGCCGGCAATGACGCCACGCTCACGCTGAATTCGGTGGCCAGCACGACGGGCGTTCGTGTCGCGACCAATCAGACACCGGTGCTGAGCACACCAACGACGGCGACCTATACCGACACCAGCGAAGCGGATAGCTTCTCCAACACCACCGGCACGCTCTCGGCCGTGGATGGCGACAATGACACCATCACCTACGGCATTTCTGGCGGTACGGTCAACGCAGGTGTCAGCACCAAGGCTGGCACCTATGGCACTTTGAGTGTCAATACAACGACGGGCGCCTATACCTATACGCCCAGCACCAGCGCTATTGAAGGGCGCACGGCCAATACCAGTGAAACCTTCACCGTAACCGCGGCGGATGCATCTTCTACGGGGACAGCTACCTTCACGGTCAGCATCACCGCCGCTAACGACACGCCGACGCTCACAACACCCACGGCGGCCAGCTACACCGACACTGCCGCCAACGACAGCTTCACCAGCACCACCGGCACGCTGGCCGGCGCCGACCGCGACTCGGGCCAGACGCTGGTCTACGGCATCAGCGGCGGCCAAGTCAGCGTGGGCACCAGCATCAAGATGGGCAGCTACGGCATCCTGAGCCTGGACACGACCACCGGTGCCTACACCTACACGCCCACACGCACGGCGGTGAATGCCCTGAGCGCCAACGCCACCGACACCTTCACGGTCACGGTCAGTGACGGCAACGGCGGCACGAATACGGCGACTTTCACCGTCAATTTGACGGGTGCCAACGACAGCCCAACCGACATCGCGCTGAGCGCGAGTTCGGTGGCCCAGTCGGCCGCAGTGGCCAATGCCACGGTCGCGACCTTGTCTGGCACCGATGCGGAAAACAACACCCTGACCTACACCCTGGTGAGCGGCACGGGTGATACCGACAACGCCTCGTTCACGATCAGCGGCACCTCGTTGCAGATTGGCTCTTCGGCTTTGACTGCCGGGACCTATCACCTGCGCCTGCGCGCCACCGACAACGGCACCGGCAACCTGAGCTACGAAGAAGCGGTGACCATCACCGTCACGGACGATGTGGCGCCGCTGCTGAATGCCGCCGGCTCGACACCGGCTGACGATGCGCTCTCCATTGCGCCATCAGCCAATATCGCGCTGGTCTTCAATGAAAACATCGCGGCCGGCACCGGCAACATCACCCTGATCAATGTGACGACGGGCGCCACCGTCGAAACCTTCAACATCGCCACCGGTGTGGGCAGTGCGGGTGGGTCGGCCAGCATCTCTGGCAGCACCCTGACGCTCAACCCGTTTGCCAATCTGGCCGAGGCCACGCAGTACGCGGTGCAGATCGCGACAACGGCCATCCAGGACACGGCCAACAACGCCTTTGCCGGCATCAGCAACAACACCAGCTTCAACTTCACCACCGGCGCGACCGATTCTGCAGCGCCTGTGGTTCAGTACATCCAGCGCACGGCGGGCGAGAACACCAATGCCACCACGCTGACCTACACCGTCAAGTTCAACGAGGCCGTCACTGCCGCCGACACGGCGGACTTCGAACTCTCGAGCACGGGTGACGCCAGCGGCAGCATCACCGCCGTGAGTGGCTCTGGCACCGACACCCTGACCGTGACCGTCAGCAGCGTGACGGGAACGGGCACGCTGGGCCTCAATTTCAAGAACACCCAGAACATCACCGACATCGCCGGCAATGCCCTGGCCAACGGTGATCCGGCCGACGACGAGGTCTACAACGTGGACCGCACGGCACCGACGCTGTTGTCCCTGACGCGCCTGACGTCCGACAGCGGCATCACCAATGCGAGCAGCGTGCAGTTCATCGCCGTCTTCAGCGAGCCGGTGACAGGCCTGACAGCCGCCGACTTCGCCTTGACGGGCAGCGCCAGCGGCACGATCTCTGCGGTCAGCGGCGATGGTTCGCCGGCCATTATTGTCACGGTCAGCGGCATTACGGGTAGCGGCAGCCTCGGGCTTGCCCTTGCCAGCACGCCGACGATTACCGATGCAGCGGGCAACAGCCTGGTGGCGACCACGCCGAGCACCTCAATCAGCGAGAGCTACACCATCGACGCCACGGCGCCGACTGCAGTGTCCATCCTGCGCAACAGCGCCGAGGTGACGACGGGCGGTACCCTGAGCTTCGACGTGGTGTTCAGCGAAACGGTGAGCAATGTCACGGCCGATGATTTCGTGCTGACCGGCACGGCCAGCGGCACCATTGCCTCGGTCAGCGGTTCGGGCAGTGCTTATACGGTGACCGTCAATAGCGTCGCCGGCAACGGCACGCTCGGCCTGAGCTATGCCGGCACCCAGAATATTGCGGATGTCGGCAGCAATGCCTTTGCCGGCGTGCTCCCCAGCCTCAGCGAAACCTATACCGTCGACACCACGGCACCGACCGTCACGGCCATTACGCGTGCCGGCGTCAACCAGATTGCCGCCAGCACGTCGACCAGTGCCGTGTTCACCGTTGAATTCAGCGAAGCGGTCAGCGGCATTTCGGCCAGCGACTTCACCGTCACGGGCGACGCAGCGCACGGCGCGGTCAGCGTCAGCAGCGCCGATGGCAAGGTGATCCAGGTCACCGTGGCCGGCGTGAACGACAGTGTGGGCAAGACCCTGGGCCTGAGCTACACCGGGTCTGTCAGCGACAGCCTCAACCAGACCGGCAGCACCAGCTTCACGGCCGGCGAGGCCTACACCATCGGCGGCACGTTGTTGAATGAAGGCGCGCTCGACCAAGCCGCGCTGGACGCCCTGATTGGTGCCAACCGCGACGGCATGCTGCAGTTGGTGGATGCTGATGGCACAGCCACTGAAGTGGTGATCATCGACA
Organism: Uliginosibacterium sediminicola; assembly: GCF_039631295.1. NCBI lineage: Bacteria > Pseudomonadati > Pseudomonadota > Betaproteobacteria > Rhodocyclales > Zoogloeaceae > Uliginosibacterium > Uliginosibacterium sediminicola. The sequence continues at coordinate 332,533 of NZ_JBDIVE010000004.1, forward strand.
GCCGCGTGCCGGGCCTGGCCGAGCAGATTGCCGCCAACATCCGCGCCGGCGTGGATGTGTGGCTGCTGGACGCCAAAACCAGCGCCACCGCCCAGATCAGCAGCATCCTGGCGCAGTACAGCGGCTTGAGTGCCGTGCACCTGATCTCGCACGGCAGTGCGGGGGCGATTTACCTGGGTGCGGAAACCATTTCTTCAGCCACGCTGGCCAGCCAAGCCGACATGCTGGCGGCCTGGGGCAGCGCACTGACCGAGACGGGTGACTTCCTGATCTACGGCTGCGATGTGGCCCAGGGCGACGCAGGCACCAGCTTCATCAACGCCTTGGCTGCGGCCACTGGGGCTGATGTGGCGGCGTCTGACGACCTGACCGGAGCGAGCTGGTTGGGTGGGGATTGGGAGCTGGAGCGCGACGTCGGCAGCATTGAAGCAAGCAGTATCGAGGCGACCGGGTTTGAGGGGGTGATGAGCCAACACAGCGTTCTGTTGGTCACGCACATCGACGCCAATGGGGTGTCTGAAACCTACGCCTACGATGCCAACCGCCCAGGCGGCGCCAGCTTGGGTCTGGCCCTGGAGGGCTCCATCGGGTCCACTGGCTTGCGCGGAGAAACCGTCACCGTGGGCGGGTATGTGTATGGCGCTTTCGATGTCAGCAACGCGTACAACGGCGTTGCATTTTTCGGACGCACCGATGGGGTCACGGTTGAGAAGCTGGTCGAATTCTCCGAAACGCAATATCAACTGACGCCGAAGGCCACTATCGTCGTTGGCGATGCAATTTTCTTCAGAGCAAGAGTTTCTGGCGCCGCCGACTGGCAGCTTTTCAAATACAGCATCACCAGCGGCACATTGACCCAGGAAACCACGCTTGCGGGTGGCGTCGACATCAGTGATTCAGATCAAATCTTTGAGATCAATGGGAAGCTGTATTTTGGCGGAAGCGATGGATATAGCCCAAGCGCCGCCAAAATCGTTACCTATGACATCGCGACTCGCACGACTACGGTTTTTACTTACCCGCAGGCATCCAGTCGATTTGGCGATGCAGTGGTTGTGGGCAGCAAAATTTATGCGGCCATTTCAAACGATGGGTATGCACTCAGCGACATCCTGATCTACGACACAAGCAACAACTCAACCCAGCTTGTGCAGATCCCCGGACTGGGAACCGGAAACAACTACATCACAAACCTGACCGTGTTGGGGGGTAAAGTATACTTTACGGCCGTAGATTCCACAGGCGGCGGCAATTCGTCCAACGCTGCGCTCTATTCGCTCAACACCAGCACCAACGCCATCACCAAGGAATACGACTCGACGGCCTCTGTCACAAGCAACCCCAGCACAGGCATTTTTATTGCGAATGGCAGTTTGTACTTCTTCTCCCCTGATTCCTCAGTCAATCAGGTGGAGTTGTACAAATTCAACAGCACCAACAGCGCCACCAAGATCACCAATCTTGATTTGAAATGGGTGCTCAACAATGGCTGGGGGCGTGGAGGCATTGTCGACGGCAACAATGTTTATTTTGCAGCCCAAAGTGCGGCAGACACTGTTGTCAAACTCTACAAGCTTGACGCCAGCACCAATACCGTGAGCGCCCTCGGTGTAGTGATCGAGGACGCGAGCACAGCATATCAGTACTCAGATACAACCATCGCGTTCCAACTGTTCACCACCGACTTGGCGCCCGTGGTCAGTGGCGGTGGAAACCAGCACGTCGTTGATATCGACACCGACTTTTCAAACACGGCGAATCACATCACGGCGAACCCCGATTTGGTGGTGTCGCATCTGGACGATGCGCTGGTGTCGTCGGCCTCGGTCAGCATCCTGGGTTTCAAGGCTGGCGATCAACTGCACTTCACCAACACGGCTTCCATCACTGGCAGCTATGACAGCGCAACAGGTGTTTTGACGCTCACCGGCACTTCCAGCACAACAGACGCTGATTTCCAGAGCGCGCTAAGAACCGTGACGTTTTCAACGTCTGCCACTGGCAATAACTTGTACGGCACACGCGTGATTTCGTTCAAGGTATCGGGCGACGGCGAAAGCAGCGCACATTATCCAGATTACGCATCCACCACCATTCGGCTGCTGGACGTTGATAACTCGCACAGCCTGAACGAGTATCAGGTTCTGGGTTTCGACACCAAACCGAGCGGCTTGCCCGATGACGGCACCTACGTCGGTGCGTTCACGCTGCCCACGGGCTCTTCGGTCGGTGATTTGAGCTTCAAGCTCACCGACGACCCGGAGTCTACCGCCTTTGCCAGCCTGGCCTTGGCCTATGACGCCAACGCGTATGGGGCCAGCTACTCCGCCACTTCGCTCATGATGGACGGCACCACGGACATCGGCGCGACAGTCAGCTTCACGCTGGACTCAAATTGGACCTCCCCTAAATCCTTGGCCATCGCTTCCAGCTCGGGTGGGAATTTTGAGTTTCTCAGCTTCGACTGGTATGACTACAATGGAAACACATCGGCATTCTCTGTGGTGGGCATGCGGGATGGCGCCGTGGTTGCGACGCAGGATATCGACGCCACGGTATTGAGCACAGGCACGCAGAGAATGACGGTCGTGCTCTCGTACGAGTTCACCAACGTGGATGAAGTGCGGATCACCGGACTCAGTGGCGCTGGAAGCTCGCTCAGTGGCTATTTGGACAACTTTGTCATCAATGCCGCGACGGCCATCACCGTTCCGTCGGCGCAAGGTGCTGCACCCACGGTCAGCCTGGCGGTTGATCAAAGCGCCGTGGCCGAGGCGGCTGGAACAGCGACCGTCACCGCCACCCTGAGTGCTGTCGCCAGCACCGACACCGTCATCACGCTAAGTGCGAGCGGCACGGCGACCGGTAGCGGTACCGACTACACCTTGTCGAGCAACACCATCACCATTCTGGCCGGTCAGACGACGGGAACGGCAACGATTACGGCGGTGCAGGACACGCTCGACGAAGCCGATGAAACGGTGATCATCGATATTGCCAGCGTGAGCGGCGGAGGTGGTGCCACCGAGAGTGGCTCCCAGCAGGTCACCGTCACCATCGTCGATGACGACACCGCGCCGACCATTGCCAACCTGGCTGGCGACAGCGTCGCCTGGGCAGGCGTAGGCCAGACGGTGAACTTGGACAGCGGCACGGCACTGACGATCGCCGACACGGAGAACGATGCCACGAACTGGAACGGTGCCAGCCTGACGGTGAACCGCGTGACCGGCGGTAGCGCCGATGCCACGGCCAACGATGTGTTCGGCTTCAACACCACCGGCGCCAGCTTTACCGTCAGCGGATCGAACCTGCAGTCCGGCGGCAACACCTTTGCCACGTTCACGACCACTGGCGGCGTGTTGACGATCAGCTTTGCCAATTCGGGTGTGGATGCCAGCAAGGCGTTGGTTCAGGATGTGATGCAACGGGTGACCTATCGCAACGACACGCCGGCGGGGGATGCAACGATCCGCTTTACCCTGGCCGACGGCGGCGGCTCCAGCACCACGGCTGATATGACGGTGACCAGCGACACCATCTACGTCACCAACACCTCGGATACCGGGACGATTGCGGCGGCGGATGGCGTGGGCTTGCGCGAAGCGGTGGCCATTGCCCTGGCCGATACCAGCGGTAGCCAAACCATTGTGTTGAGCAGTGCGCTGAACGGTCAGACCATTACCCTGGGTTCTGCGTTGTCGATTGCTGAAAATCTGACCATTAACACGGATGCTGCATCAAGCGTAACAATTGCCGGCAGTTCGATCGCCCTTGGAACCGGTGCGAGGTTGACCATCACCAATGGCAGCAGCGATACGGCGACGATTTCGTCAACAATTTCCGGCGATGGCGAGCTCAGTAAAACCGGCGCTGGCAAACTGGTCCTTTCTGGCACCAACAGCGGTAGCGATTGGACGACCAGCGCGAGCGGGGGCTCGCTGGAGATCAGCGCTGCCAGCAATCTCGGTACAGGCAATGTGACCTTGAGCGGTGGTGTAGTTTTCACCACGTTATCGAATACGCTCACCCTGAATAATACCTTTGCGATTGAAACCGGCGGCGCCACCTTCAATCAAAGCGGGAGTGGGCACCTGACGCTAAGCAACGTGGTTGCCGGTGATGGACTGCTGACCAAAGCAGGTGGCGGCAGCATGACGATGTCCAACAACAATGATGCTTTTGAGGGCGGGGTCAGGATCAACAACGGCACACTCAATGCCACGTCAACGGGTGAAAGTCTTGGCTATGGCACGGTGACGCTGGGCGGAGGCACACTGGTCATCAGTGGCGCTACAAGCTTCGCCAATAGCATTGAGGTTGCTGCTAACGCTACGCTGTCCAATGCCGGGGGGCTTACCCTCTCCAGTATCTTTTCGGGCGCTGGAACTTTGACTAAAGCAGGCGCGGGCGTGTTGACCCTGAGCGGCGACAGCGCCAGTTTCTCCGGCGACATCAGTTTGAGTGAAGGCGTGATCATCGTCACGCATAACAACGCCTTGGGGAACAGTACCGGAAAAACCACCGTGGCTAGCGGTGCCACCCTGCGCATCGGTAATGGCCTGACCATCGCTGAAGACTTGACCCTTAGCGGTATCGGGATTGGTAGCGGTCAGTTTGGTGCACTGAAAATCAATGAGGGTAGCGGTTCTGCGACCGTGAGCGGCGCTATCACTTTGGCAGGCAATACCTATATTGGCGCGTACAACGCAGCGGATTCCCTGACCTTGACCGGCAATATCACCGGTAACTTCGCCCTGACCAAAGTGGGCAGTGGTACCGTCAATATCAACGGCACGGATTCTCGCACTGGGACGACGATTGTTTCCAGCGGTACGCTGGGTGGCACCGGTTCCATCGCGGGGGCCGTCACCGTCGATAGTGGTGCAACGCTGGCTCCCGGCGTTGCGGGTGTCGGCAAACTGACCTTGGGCGGTGGCTTAACCTTGGCATCCGGCTCAAATTTGGCGATGCAGGTTAATGGCAACACCGCCGGCACGGGTTACGACCAACTTGATATCACGGGTGCTGTGGCTGTATCCGGTGCCAATTTGTCGGTCAGCACCACCAACAACTACACCATCCCCGGTGGTAGCACCATTACTCTGATCAAAAATGATCTGATAGATACCTTCACCGGCACCTTCAACAGTTTGGCAGAAGGTGCTGCGGTGACCGTCAATGGCGTGGCAACAAGCCTGAGTTATGCCGGTGGCACGGGTAATGATCTGGTGTTGTCTCTACCACCCTCCCTGACGTCTGCTAGTCCGGTTGACAATGCAACGGGTGTCGCTTCAAGCAGCAACATCGTGCTGACTTTTAATGGCAATGTTGTTGCAGGTACTGGCAATATCGTGCTGTACGACATTACCGGTGCGGGGGCGGATACCCGCACGATTGATGTGACCAGCAATCAGGTGACGATCAGCGGCAGTACCGTCACGATTAATCCCACAACGGATCTGCTGAGTGTGAACCAGTATGCCGTTCAGTTTGCATCGGGCGTGATCAGCAGCACGGCGGGTAGTGTTGCCGCGATCAGCGATACCAGCACGCTGAACTTCACAACGGGCAGCACGGATGTGCTGGCGCCGACGGTCACCATCGTCGACCTGGCTGATCCTGCATCGACCAACGCGGGTACGGCGAGCATCCGCTTCAGCGAGCAGGTACAAAATCTGGGTATCGGCAATTTCACGCTGACCCGTGATGGCAATTCCGTCGATATTTCCGGCTTGACCGTGGGCGGCTCGGGGAGCTTGTACACCCTCGATTTGTCCAGTGTGACGACGACGGCCGGCACGTATGTCCTGACTTTGAGCACGGGAACGATCCAGGACACCTCTGGCAACGCACTGGCGGCGGGAGCCAGCGAAACCTTCGTCATCGACAAGACGGCGCCGACCGGCGTAGCCATCGTTCGCGCATCCGCAAATCCGATGCGTACCGGGACCGCCAGTTTCACCGTTGCTTTCAGCGAAGCAGTGAGTGGCGTGACGACCGACGATTTCACGCTGACGGGTACAGCAACGAGTGGTGCGAGCATCGCCACCGTGACTCAGGTTTCGGGCAGCGTTTATACGGTGACCGTGAGTGGCGTGAGTGGCAACGGCACCCTCGGGCTTGACCTGAAATCCAGTGCTACCGGCATTGTCGATACGGCAGGCAACGCCATCAGCGGTGGCTTGGTTGGGCAGTTGTACACGGTCGACAATACGGCACCGACCGTGAGCGCCATCAACCGCAACGGCGCAGCCGTCACAAACGGCAGTTCGGTCAGCTTTACGATCAGCTTCGCTGAGTCAGTGACCGGGGTGACGGCGGACGATTTCGTGCTCGACGCCACGGGTGTGTCCACCACCAATGGGTCTTCGGATATCTCCGTGAGCGGCAGTGGCAGTACTTACACCGTGACGGTCGGCAACGTGACCGGTTCGGGCACGCTGAGCATCGACCTCAAATCCAGCGGTACCGGGATTACGGATATTGCGGGTAACGCCATTACTACCGGCTTTACCAATGGTGATGTCTACACACGGGATACCACCAATCCGACGGTGACGGCCAGTCAGGGCTTTAACCTGCCGGAAAATATGACGGCAGGTTTTGTCATCGGCCAGGTGCGCGCATCCGATACCAATGGTGTGGTGAGTTACGCCATTACCAGCGGCAATACGGATGGCTTCTTCGCCATCGACGCCAACGGGGTGATCACGCTGACAACGGCTGGTGCGGCGAGTGGCGCGGCGTCGCGCGATTATGAAACCAGTCCGAACGCCTTTAACCTCGGCGTGACCGCGACGGATGCGGCAGGCAATACATCCAGCAGCGAGACGGTGACGATCAATGTTCTGGATGCCGTGGAAAATGCGGCGGCACCGGCCTTGACCGGCCCGACATTGACTGTGGTCGATACGGCTGCCGATGACACGCTGAGCAATCAAAGTGGAAGTCTCGGGGCCACCGATGTCGATGGGATTGCCTCCTACGGGCTGAGCGGCGCGACCACGGGCGGCACGATGCTCATTGGCGGCGTGACTTACGATCTCTCGAAGGCGGGGACTTACGGCACGCTCTATCTGGTGAGCACTGGCGCAGACAAGGGCAAGTATGCGTACGTGCCCAGCTCAAGCGTGATCAATGCGCTGACGAGCAATGTTTCCGAAAGCTTCACGGTGTCTGCCACCGACAGTAATGCATCGCCGCTGACCAGTAGCGCGACGCTCACTGTCAATGTGACGGCCGCGAACGACACGCCAACACTGAGCACGCCGACGGCGGCGAGCTACACCGACACCTCGGCCAATGACACGTTCAGCAATGACACGGGCACGCTGGCCGCTACGGATCGCGATTCGGGCCAGATCCTGACGTATGGCATCACGGGTGGCAGTGTTGCCAGCGGCGTGAGCACGCTGGCGGGCACCTATGGCAGCCTGAGCGTCAACACGAGTACGGGCGCCTACACCTACACGCCGAATGCCACAGCGATCAATGCGCTGACGGCCAACACAACCGACAGCTTCACGGTCACGGTGAGCGATGGAAATGGTGGCACGAACACCGCGACCTACACGGTGAACCTGACCGCCGCTAACGATACACCGACGCTCGCTACGCCGACGGCGGCGAGCTACACAGACACCTCGGCGAGTGACACGTTCAGCAATGACAGCGGCACGCTGGCCGCTACGGATCGCGATTCGGGTCAGACCCTGAGCTACGGCCTCCAGGGCGGCACGGTCAGTGCCGGCGTGAGCACGCTGGCTGGCACCTATGGCAGCCTGAGCGTCAACACGAGTACGGGCGCTTACACCTACACGCCGAATGCCGCGGCAATTAACGCGCTGACGGCCAACGCAACCGACAGCTTCACGGTCACGGTGAGCGATGGAAATGGCGGCACGAACACCGCGACCTACACGGTGAACCTGACCGCCGCGAACGACACGCCGGCACTCAGCACGCCGACGGCGGCGAGCTACACCGATACCTCGGCCAATGACACGTTCAGCAATGACACGGGTACGCTGGCCGCTACGGATCGCGATTCGGGCCAGACGCTGACGTATGGCATCACGGGTGGCAGTGTTGCCAGCGGCGTGAGCACGCTGGCGGGGACCTATGGCAGCCTGAGCGTCAACACGAGTACGGGCGCCTACACCTACACGCCGAACGCGACGGCGATCAATGCACTGACGGCGAACACCACCGATACCTTCACCGTGACGGTGAGTGACGGCAACGGTGGCAGCAACACCGCGACCTACACGGTGAACCTGACGGCGGCCAACGACACGCCGGCACTCAGCACGCCGACAGCCGCCAGCTACACCGACACCTCGGCCAACGACAGCTTCAGCAATGACACGGGCACGCTGACCGCTACGGATCGCGATTCGGGTCAGACCCTGAGCTACGGCCTCCAGGGCGGCACGGTCAGTGCCGGCGTGAGCACGCTGGCTGGCACCTATGGCAGCCTGAGCGTCAACACGAGTACGGGCGCTTACACCTACACGCCGAATGCCGCGGCAATTAACGCGCTGACGGCCAACGCAACCGACAGCTTCACGGTCACGGTGAGCGATGGAAATGGCGGCACGAACACCGCGACCTACACGGTGAACCTGACCGCCGCGAACGACACGCCGGCACTCAGCACGCCGACGGCGGCGAGCTACACCGACACCTCGGCCAACGACAGCTTCAGCAATGACACGGGCACGCTGGCCGGTACGGACCGTGACGCGGGCCAGACGCTGAGCTACGGCATCCAGGGCGGCACGGTCAGTGCCGGCGTGAGCACGCTGGCGGGGACCTATGGCAGCCTGAGCGTCAACACGAGTACGGGCGCCTACACCTACACGCCGAATGCCACAGCGATCAATGCGCTGACGGCCAACACGACCGACAGCTTCACGGTCACGGTCAGTGACGGTAATGGTGGCAGCAATACCGCGACCTACACGGTGAACCTGACGGCGGCCAACGACACGCCGACCCTGGTGACGCCGACAGCAGCAAGCTACACCGACACCTCGGTCAATGACACGTTCAGCAATGACACGGGCACGCTGGCCGCTACGGATCGCGATTCGGGTCAGACGCTGACGTATGGCATCACGGGTGGCAGTGTTGCCAGCGGCGTGAGCACGCTGGCGGGGACCTATGGCAGCCTGAGCGTCAACACGAGTACGGGCGCCTACACCTACACGCCGAACGCGACGGCGATCAATGCACTGACGGCGAACACCACCGATACCTTCACCGTGACGGTCAGTGACGGCAACGGTGGCAGCAATACCGCGACCTACACGGTGAACCTGATCGCCGCGAACGACACGCCGGCACTCAGCACGCCGACGGCGGCGAGCTACACCGACACCTCGGCCAACGACAGCTTCAGCAATGACACGGGCACGCTGGCCGGTACGGACCGTGACGCGGGCCAGACGCTGAGCTACGGCATCCAGGGCGGCACGGTCAGTGCCGGCGTGAGCACGCTGGCGGGGACCTATGGCAGCCTGAGCGTCAACACGAGTACGGGCGCCTACACCTACACGCCGAATGCCACAGCGATCAATGCGCTGACGGCGAACACGACCGATTCCTTCACGGTCACGGTGAGCGATGGAAATGGTGGCAC